>CAYQVW010000011.1:0-56301 GCA_964421245.1 uncultured bacterium
ATATACCTGATTTGAACAATCTCGGGGGGTCCACCATGTCTCCGTACTTTCCTAAATTTTCCAAAAATCCCCTGAAATTTCTGAATATCCTTCCCGAAATAAAAGTAGATATGTTACAAGCATCAAAGCTGGTAAGTGGAAGAACACTAGATCATTTTAGACAAGATAATTTGGGAATTGGAATTCTTCATTCTGGGGGACCAGCTTCTGGAGGGAATTTTGTTTTATTAGCAGCAGCGTTGCGTGCTAAGAATCATGGTGTTCCTATGGTTGCTTTCAGGAGTGGCTTTAGAGGACCAATGACTGAATCTGTAGAAACGATTAGGAAAGAATGGCTTATGCCTATGGATAGAGAAGTGCGTCGTTATTTGCGACATCAACCTGCGCTTGTTCCTGGTACTTCTCGTGCAGACCCAGCAGAGAAAATAAAAGTACTGGCTGATATTGACAACTCAATAAAAACTGCCCCAATGGAAAGAATATTGGATGTTTTTGAGGCGCTTCGCCTAGGTGCTGTAATTGTTGTTGGTGGAGACAATACAATGTCGACAGAATACAGAACTCAATTGGTTTATAATAGACTAATAAGGCAAAACCCAGATAGGTTTAAAAACTTCAAGGGATTTGTACATGTTCCTAAAACCATAGATAAAGATTATTTTGGTATTTTAGTTACTTTTGGGTTTATGTCTGCGGCGGAGACAATTGGTGGGGTGAATTTAGCTCGGTACAACGATGCTAAGGGGACGGCGGAAAAAGTTTTACCTGTATATTTTTTAGTTCAGGTTATGGGGAGAGAGGCTGGGTGGTTAACGGCAGCGACTAGTATCTTTGGCCAGGCGGCATATACTTTTGTGCCAGAAGATTATAGTGGTAGAGATAAGATTCCTCTTGGTGAATTGGTGGATGATTGTGTTGATGTAATTATGACCAGAAGGAATGAAGAAAAGCACCACGGATTAATTGCTTTTTGCGAAGGAGTTCTAAAGAAAATTGATCTAGAGACACTTGGTCTAGATATAGTTGTGGAAAGGGATGGGCAGGGAAATGTTCGTTATGAAAAGATTGATTTAGGTGCAATTGTAGAAGGAAAAATTGCTGAAGAATATGCACGGAGAACAGAAGGAGGGAAAATTAAACTTGTGCCACGAAAGGGGGGCTATGGAGGTCGTCAAGTAACCCCATCGCTTTATGATGTTTTATTATGCCAGAAATTGGGGGTTGCAGCAACCGATGCTGTTTTAAGTGGAGACTTTTGGAATATGGTTACCGTAGAGGGATTTTTTGATTCAAATATTATTCCTTTTTCCGATTTAGTAGATCCAGCGACGCTACTAGTAAGAAATTGGCACATGTCTCCTGATGAGGGACTATATAAACTTCTTCGGGCGATGCAACAGCCGTTCGGTAAAGATGTAGGCAAATAACTTATTGACATAAATTACTTAACATAGTAAGCTATTCATATTACTAACTATTTAGGAGATAAAGGAATATGGGTATAAGTAATTATGTTGAGCGTTTTGAGAAGTTGATGCCGAATTTCATTAAAGTTTTTCACTCTAGCGACGAATCATGGCTCGAAGAAGTGATGGATGTTACAATCTGCCAGTGTGTTGTCCTCCAAATACTATCCCAGAATAATAATTGCAAAATGTCTGACTTAAGCGAAGAGGTGGGGGTCACCTTGAGCAATATGACCGGAATGCTTGATCGCCTAGAGAAAGAAGATCTTGCCAAACGAGTGCCCGATCCAGATGATCGCAGAATTAATAGGATAAAATTAACTACCAAGGGAGAAAATGTAGTTAAAAAGATACTTTCTAGAAAGCGCAAAAATCTTACTACGATTTTATCCAAACTAACAGATCCAGAAAAAAGTGATCTACTTAGGATTATGGAAAAAATTTCAAAAGGGAAGGATTAATATATGATTAAAAGAATAGTTGTTTTGTTTCTTGTTTTGGTTCTATTTTCTGGAATATCATCCGCCCAAAAAATGTTAACCTTTGATGAGTTTTTAAAATCAGCTATTAAAAATAATCCGCAGTATCAAGTATCTGTAAAGGATTACTTAGCGGCCCTGCAGGAAAATAAATCGTCCCATTCGCTTGAAGATTGGAATCTGGTTGCCTCTGGTGTTTATCAAGAAAATTATCCAGTTCAGATCACCTCCTTTTCCCCAACTTATCAGAGGGTTTATGGCTATTCAATGGGACTTGAAAAATATTTTTCACCAACCGGGACTGCGTTTAAATTTGAACATTCCAATTCTAAAATAAAAACCGATTATTCTGCTGCCGCAGCTGCGTTTGGCCAAACATCAAAGGAGTATTATCTATCTAATGTTTCTTTAACTATTTCTCAGCCGCTTTTAAAGAATGCTTTTGGTTTAGCATCTAAAAAAGGATTAGAAAACTCTGATTTTGTCCTTAAGCTTGCCGAAATAAAATTAAAAGAGGATTGGGAAGATTTTATTGTAGAACTTCGCAATAATTATCTTGATTGGCAAAAGGCTTATCAAACTTTAAGAAACCAGAAAAAACAATTAAAAAGTGTTAAACAGCAATTAACTTTGGTTAGAAGACAAAAGAGATATGGCCTGTCAGAAGAGCTGGACGTGGTACAGACCGAGCAGATGGAGGCAGCCTATACAATATTACAAAATCAGGCAGAGATGACCTATCGAAACCAGACCAGAAAAATTGCATCATTAATGGATCCTAATTTTGTCGATTTAAAAGCGGATCCAGAAGAATTAACCAGGACTCCACAGCTTTTTGGTGAGGAGCCAGCTCAAAAATATCTCTTTTCTCTGTCAAATGTATTACAGACCACTAATCTTTTAGTTGCCATCCAGAAAAATGCAATGGATGTTGCAAAAAATGCAGAGTTGCCCGATGTGAATTTGGTTTTAAAGGGTAACCCAAATGCATACGAAAGCAATTTTTCTAATAGTGTTCCAAGGATGGGGGAGAATCAAGATTATACTATAACAGTTAGTGCAAAAAGAGGATTGGCAAATGACAAGGCCTCATCTAATGCAAAATCCGCCGAAGCTGAATATGCAAAATCAGTAAAGAAAAGAGAAAATATTCTACTTGGTTCTAAGATTGCTCTGCAATCTCTCTACACAAATATTGTGTACATGGATAATATGATAAAGCTTTCCGGTAAAAATGCGACTTTGGCCCGAAGGCGCCTTAATCTTGAAAAGAAGAAATTACGTCAGGGCAGAACATCTGTATTCTTTGTTCTGCAGGCAGAGAATGCGCTTTTAGATGCTGAGAATAAGCTAAATGATAGTTTAGTTGCTCGTGAAAAGGTTGTAAATCAGATAAATTCTCTAACAGATCGGCACATAGCGCAATATCAAGCAATTCTAAAATTGTAAGAAGGAGAAATCATGGATAAAATATTTAAATATTGTGTAGAACATCCCAAATTAGTTAATCTTGTATTTGCCTTGATTATGATTGCTGGTGCCCTTGCATTCTTTAGTCTAAAGAGAGACAGTATTCCGCAAGTTGATCTTAAGATGATGTTTGTGACAACGGTATATCCTGGTGCCGCTGCAAAAGATGTTGAAATTAATGTAAGTATTCCGATTGAAGAAGCTATTCAGGATGTTACGGGAATAAAAGAGCTAACCTCATACTCTACCGAAAACTTTTCTCAGGTTTTTATAGAAATTGATCCCTATGCCAAAGATGTTCAAAAGGTAAAAGATGATATCAAGGATGCGGTTGGTCGCGTATCTCAGTTGCCGCCAGAGGTTACACAAAAGCCTCTTATAACAGAGATAAAGACCGATGTCTTTCCAGTATTTGAAGTTGGAATAAGTGGAAATGTTTCAGAGCTTGAGCTTAGGCGCCTAGCCCGCAATCTTGAGAAGAAAATCCAGCGTGTAAAGGGTGTGGCTTCAACTTCAAAAATTGCATATAGAAAGAGAGAGGTCCACGTTAATGTTGATTTGGATCAAGCAATTCAAAAACATGTCTCTTTGACCGAAGTAATGGGAGCGATTAGGTCGCGCAACATTCGCGTTTCGGGCGGAGATATCCTCTCGGTTGATGCAAAAAAGAAAATTATTACAATGTCTGAATTCGATAATCCAACCGATGTATCCGAAGCAATTATCCGTTCGGTTTTTTCTGGTAGAAAGGTAATTGTTTCAGATGTTGCAACGGTTACAAATGGTTTTGAGGATAAAAATATTATTGTTAAGACCAATGGTGATCCGGGAATTAATATTGTTGTAAACAAGAAAGAAAATGCAGATGCGGTTCGAACTGCAAAGAATGTACGAGAACTGCTTAAAGAACAGAACGATACACTTCCTCAAGGGGTATCAGCTCAGGTTGTTAAGGATTACTCAATTTATGTTAATTCTATGCTCAAAACTGTTGTTGCTAACTCTATGATCGGTTTTGTTTTGGTAATGATTTGTTTGATGTTCTTTTTAGACAAAAAGATTGCCTTTTGGACTGCGATGGGTATTCCTTTTTCTCTTTTGGTCGGATTCTTCTTTATGCCGAGGATGGATATTGAAATAACAACTGTTTCGATGCTGGCAATCATTATTGTTTTGGGAATGCTGGTAGATGATGCCATAGTTGTTGCAGAAAATATATTCTCATATCGTGAGAAGGGGTTGTCTCGTACAGAAGCATCAATTAAGGGTGTATCTCAAGTTTTCTGGCCGGTTGTGGCAACTGTTTCAACCACCATCGCAGCCTTTATTCCAATTATGCTTATGGGAGGGATCTTTGGTGCTTGGATTAGAGATATTCCCCTAGTAATTACGATTGTGCTTTTGGCATCACTATTTGAATCGATCTTTATTTTGCCATCGCATATTGCTCATACCAATATTTCCGCAAAGTCAAAACCCAAACTGGTCCTTTACTTAGAAGAGAAGTACAAAAAATTCTTATTTAAAGTATTGCACAAAAAATATAGAGTAATCGGAGTATTTATTCTAATCTTTATAATTGCAGTTGGTGTAATTCTTCCGATGCTAGGGTTTACGCTTTTTGCATCAAGTGATAATGATTATTTATTTATTTTGGCTGAGACGAAAGAGGGGATTCCAATTGAAGAGACGTCGAGAAAGGTTGAGAAAATAGAAAAAATTGTTAAAGAGACCGTACCTAAAGAGGTATTATCTAGCTATGTAACCTTGATCGGTAAAAATGGGATCCATATGTGGCAGGAGATGTCTTCTGTTACCCACACCCATTTGGCAAGAGTAACAGTAAATCTAACCCCAACCACGGAGAGAAAGATAACCGCTGATCAGATTCTTAAAAAATTAGAGAAAAAGCTTAATCTGATCACCAATGAAGGCTTTACTAAGATCGAGGCACTGGTTCAAAGGGGTGGTCCTCCGGTTGGTCAGCCGGTTGATGTTGCTTTTATTGGTGAGGATGACAAGATTCGCGATCAACTTGCTGCTGATTTTGTTAAATTTTTAGAAAATACTCCGGGAATATATGCAATTGAGAGAGACGATGAAAAAGGGAAGGAAGAATTAAATATTAAACTTAACTATGGCCTAATGGCTGATTTAGGGATAACTGCAGCTGATGTGGCGACAACCATCCGCGCTGCTTTTGATGGATCAGTTGTTACCTCAATTCGAAATCAGGGAGAAGAGGTTGATTTTCGAGTAAAGGTTGCTGATAAATATAAGTCCGATCCAAAGTATATTAAAAACCTAACTATTCCAAATAGGATGGGGCAGTTAATAAAGCTTGGCAGTCTTATATCATTTGAAGAATCACGCTCTGCAATTACAATAATTCGTATGGATTCCGATCGTTCTGTTTCTGTATTAGCGGAGATGCGCAGTGACAAGATAAAACCAAGTGTCTTTGCCCCAAAGCTTAAAGAAAAGGTTGATCAGCTGCTTCGAGAGCGTCCTGGTTTTAGAGCAGTTATCGGGGGAGAACAGCGAAGTACAGATGAATCGATGAATGATTTCTTTAGATCGTTTTTTATTGCAATCTTAGTTATATATATTATTTTGGTAGTTCTGTTTGATTCGTTTTCACAGCCAGTAGTTGTTTTGTTGGCCTTTCCATTTGGTTTAATTGGGGTTGTATTTGCTTTTGCAATTCATTTGCAGCCATTAAGTTTCTTAGGGTTGATCGGAATCCTTGGTCTGCTTGGAGTTGTTGTAAACAACTCTTTGGTAATGATCAATTTCTTAAACCACAAGCAGAAAGAAGAATGTGGAGAAAAAGAATTACTTCCGCTTGAGAAAGTGGTTGATGCAGCAGTGGCTAGGTTTAGGCCGATCGTCTTAACTACGGTTACAACTGTGTTGGGATTAATGCCGTCATTATATGGATTCTTTGGTGGCCGACTAGATTTCCTATTTCCATTACTATTAGCACTATCTTGGGGATTAGTCTTTTCAACCTTTATAACCCTTTTCTTGATCCCAGCGATCTATTTAGTTGAGAAGGATTTTAATTTGTGGGTTATAAAGAAGAGAAAAAAGGCCTAAAGATCGTTTTGTTGAATTAACCAATCAACGGTAGGACCCCAGACTAGGGTCATGGCATGTTTTCCAAAGATTAAATCGCCATGTCCAGCATCTATTTCAATATAGGTTGAATTTCTAAGTCTTGATGCTGCTTCATGCACGTTTTTTCCTAAGCGATCCTGTCTTCCGCCAAATAATAAGAATGGGGTTTGAATGCTCCTCATTGCATCGGCATAGTCTGTATTTCCATCATAACTTGTGAAGCTTTGAGTTTTTGACCATCTTAGGAATTGTTTCCTCAGTTGAGGGGAAAAAGATTCGGCCGCTTTTCTAAAATACAAAGAAGCAGTCCTTTCTTTTACCTGGTCGACAGCGTAGCCAGTGTTTGCAATTCTTCTAATTCCTGGGACCTTATGGGTACGGGAGAGCAACACTCCAAGCGGAACTAGATTTTCTGCAGCCTGTCTAACTGGATTTTTTTCTCCTCCCATTCCAACTAATCTTGCTAGTTTGTCAGCTGCATCTAACGCTTGTATATTTATCTGATTGTAATAAATCGAGCTTCCATACGTAACCGCTGCTTTGATTTTTTTACAATCGTGGATTCCAAGATGAGCATAAGCCATCATTCCACCCATGCTATGAGCAAGGTAAAAAAGTTCGTCATGACAGCCATTTATCTCTAAAACTTTGTCTAAGAGGGTAGGGAACTCTTCCGCAACAAGTTTGTCAAAGTCAATTCTAGGATGGAAATCATAATTTTCATTACCAAAGTGTTGGCTTTCTTTGTGCTTGCTTGAAAATCTTCTAAAAACACGTTTTGATGTACTTAAGTGGACAACATATACATCAAACCCATATTCTGCCAAGTAATTTGCCATAGAGTTTGTTGTGAGGGCATAAGGAGATCCTCTTCCATCAATTGGCATTCGAAAGATATTCCCGTTACAGGCTACACCATGAACTAGAACAATTGGTTTTAGCTGTGGGTTTAGATTCTTTTGTGAATATATTCTTCTTATTAATACTTCTGATCCGATATCAGAAACTGCAAAGTGAGTTTCAGAGACCATTCTATGTGGACCGACTGGATCGCCAGAATCTATCAAAATGCTTTGATTTGAGACATCGGGAGTTGTTCTTGCGGCTAAATTTCTTACTGCTCCCCAAAAACCTTTTACACCATTCTCGATTCGCATGTTTTTATTTCAGTTTAAAAAATAAAAAATTTCAGGGGATTTTGCGCAAGCAAAATTTACCCGCCCTCGGCAGGACTTGAACCCACAACCTTCTCCTTCGAAGGGAGCCGCTCTATCCAGTTGAGCTACGAGGGCGTATCAGAATATCAGTATATCAGTATATCAGTTGATCAGGCAAGATTGGATGAAATTTCCTATATTTTAACACGAAATAAAAGTAAGAATAAAATGGACAGTGAACTATGCGCGCAAGCGCTTAAGTTCACTGTGGAGGTAACGTTATGATATCTTTTCTTCCTATTGCATGCTCCCACGACAACCAAGGAGACATATTAGATAATTATGTTAATTATTTTAAGAATACAAAAACATCTTCAAGAAACAGAGCTATTTCAGCTTTTCAAATTGGACATCATGTTGCATATTTTCCTAAAATCCATAAACAAAGAAAATTAAAATACATTCGACTTCTTTCCCAATACCTTAAAAAGGATAAATCTCCAGAAGTAAAACAAAAAATATGTTTTGCCTTCATCGAAATTGCTAGATCAAAAAACTCAACAGAAATTAAGGAAGAAATGGTGGATTCCTTAGTTATTGCCTCGAAAGATAAGAATATAAAGGTTCGAAGGAGCACAATCAAAGCATTATTAGCCCTTGCTGTAAACTGTAATTCAAAACTCTCTCTAGCTGCAAAAAAGAACATGCTAAAAGCTGCTAAAGCTGCTTCTAAAGATTCCGATTATTGGGTTAAAAATTATGCAAATGATATTTTAAAAATATTATTGGTCTATCCTGCAAAAAACATATTAACCGGTGTTCTAAAAATAAAATCTAATGAAAAGATTTTTATTATTTATGATGATGACAAAGCTACTGTTGCGGAGTCTTTTATAAAAGCAGCAAAATTGCTTGGCTTAAGTATTAAATCATTTAAATTAGGGCCAGACCGTTTTGAAAATGGAGGTATTGAAAAACTTCTTAAAAAGGTCTCAGAAAGCCTTAAAAAAGATGGTCCTCATGTGTTTATCAATACCTTTGCAGGTAAAAAGACAAAAAGTGGAGGCTCTGAAGCACCGTTTAGAATAAAATTAATTGGATCTCAAGTGGGCAAGAAGAAGCTTTATCCTGAGATAGATAAAAATATTATTGACATTGGAAAAAAATGCCGCGTTATGCATTCACCAGGAATAACAGCTGAGATGCTTTTATGGAAAGCGGATTACAAACAAATGGCAGCAAGAGTGGCTAAAATAGATAAAGCTCTTAAAAATGCTGCTTCAGTAATAATTAAGACTTCATCTGGAACCAGATTAACTTTAAAAGTACACGATAGACCCACACATGGTGAATTAACAATAGAAAAGCCGGGAATCTTTAAGAATTTTCCTGTTGGAGAAATCTATTTATCCCCGCATGAAGATTTAACTGAAGGAGTTGCAATTGTTGACGGCACTATTGGGGATCTTGGCATCCCTCCAAAACCGATCAAAGTGGTCTTTAAAAAGGGGAAAGTCATAGATGTTAAATATTTGCATAAAAACCCAACCGCAACAGAATTGCAATATTTGAAGGGTCTTAACAAAGCCCTTGCAAAAGACCAAGAAGCCTCGGTAATTGGAGAACTAGGATTTGGGGTTGCAGACTATCCGATGGTTGGTGAAATGTTAGGTGATGAAAAAATATTTGGTACGGTCCATATTGCAACAGGCTATAATGCTCATGTTAATGGAAAGAACAATTCAAGGACTCATATTGACATGATAATGAAAAAACCCTCGATTACAATAACCTACAAAGACAGTTCTGCAAAAGTAATGATGTGGCAAGGGAAGTTACAATAAAAAAAGCGGGAGAAGAGATTCGAACTCTCGACATCCACCTTGGAAGGGTGGCGCTCTACCAACTGAGCTACTCCCGCATGTAAACTAACGACACGCTCCCCGCTTTTGGCGGGTCGCTACAACTTACAACTACCAACTCTCATTTAAGAGACTTTCTTAGACCAGCAAGTTGTTTAGCGATACTTTGCGCTGATGTAAATATTATATCGTAATTCTTTCTATTAATGAAGCCATTGTCCAAGGAAATATCCAAAACAGCAACAGTTTCGTTTAATGACCCCAGGGATAATCCTATGAATCGTCCAAATTCACGATCCGATCCTCGATCAGATCCTTCTGCTAAATTTAAAGCAATAGAAACAGCAGCTCTTCTAACTTGATCAATTAATCCAAAACGTTCATCCTTTGGGAAGGTTGAAGTTATTGAATATATTTCTTTAATATATTTTTTTATATCTTTATATACAGGAAAATTCAAAAACCGAAATGACATTTGTAATTTCCTCCCATTAGGGAAAGTTGTAGGTCCGCCTTTGGCGGACCGTGTAGTTAGTTGTGGGTCGTAAGTTAATGCCCAGGAGAGGAGTTGAACCTCCACGCCTTGCGGCGCTAGATCCTAAGTCTAGTGCGTCTGCCAGTTCCGCCACCTGGGCATAGTAAAAAAATTGCGCCCCATAGGAGTTGAACCTATAACCTTGACATTAAGAGTGTCCTGCTCTGCCAATTGAGCTAGGGGCGCATGAGCGGGCGATCGGATTCGAACCGACGACCTTCTCCTTGGCAAGGAGACGTTCTACCAACTGAACTACGCCCGCACAACACTATTATACCATTTACCTTGAATTGCAGAAAGTGTCATTGTATTGTAAACTTATATTAGAACATGGCGGCCTTGGTGTAGTGGTAACACAACAGATTGTGATTCTGTTATCGTGGGTTCAATTCCCGCAGGCCGCCCCAGGACTATCCCAAAGTAACTTCTACCAAATGCTCACCCTTATCATCAAAGACAGGAATTATATTGCCCTTGATCGTTTCCCCATCAACAACAATTGATTTTACACCATGTGATTTTTTCTTAGGATTTTTGACATCAATGATATAGGTTGCTCCCCTAAATATTCTTTGAGCAGTAAAGCCTTTCCAATCTTTCGGAATACAAGGATCAATTGTTAATCCAGCGTAATCTGCTCTGATTCCTAAGATCCAGTTTGATGCTGCTACAAAATTCCAGGCAGCCGATCCAGACAACCAAGAATTGCGAGCTAATCCAAATTGTGGATGCTCTTTTCCTAAAATATTCTGACAATATACATATGGCTCAACCTCATAAATATCAGCAATATTGTTTCTGGTTGATGGTAAAACCTGTCTATAATATTGATAGGCCAATTTTGAATTTTTCATCTTAGCCTGTGCAATCATCATCCAAGGATTAGCATGAACAAATATTCCGCCATTCTCCTTTGCCCCTGGAGGATAGGTGGTTACTCCGCCTTTTCTCCAGTCAAAACCATCGTATGATGGGTACATTAAAACTAGTCCATACTTAGTGTTCATCATCTTGTGAGCACTCTGTAGTGCTTTTTTCGATCTTTTGTCAGTCGCAAATCCAGAGAGAATTGCCCAGCTCTGAGTATTTAGGAAGATCTTTCCCTTTTCGCAATCTTTTGATCCTAATTTTTCAAATTCATCATCATAGGCTCTAATATACCAGCCACCATCCCAGGCAGCCTCATTAATAACTTTCTTAAAGTGATTAAAATGCTTTTTGTATTTGTTTACTAGTCCTTTTTCTCCAAGGTGAGAACATAGATCGATCATGTCTTGAAGGGCAACTCCAAGTAACATAGTTGTCCAAATAGATTGGGCCTGTCCTTTACCAGTATCAAGGTTAATTGTATCGTTCCAGTCTGCCCAACCGGCCAAACAGAGACCATGTTTTCCGGTCTTTTTTACCGAGAATTCAATCGCTGCCTTTAAGTGATCAAAAACGGTTGCATTCTCTTTGTCTACAAATGGAACTTCTTCCTTTAAGAAGATTGTTTCACCAGTCTCTTTTATAAATGCAGTAGTTGCAAGAATTGCCCAGAGATGGTCGTCCGAATACCACTTGGCACAGGTCTTTCCACCTTCATCTGCATCTCCGCAGCTTCCTTCCCCGGTCAGTGGAAAGTATTGGTGAAAAGCCATTCCTTCTTTAAATTGAATTTTTAAGAGTTTTCTTATTAGCTCTTTTGCTTCACCAGGAATTGTATGCATAACGCCTAACGTATCTTGTGCCGAATCACGAAAACCCATGCCGCGATTCATGCCTAGTTGATACATAGAGACAAAACGAGACCAGTTAAAAGTACATTTGCACTGATACTGGTTCCAAAGATTGACCATACAATCCATTTCTTGATCTGGAGTTTTTACGCTTAGATTGCCAATATAGTTGTTCCAGTAACTTTTTAGATTAGCAAATGCGGCCTCAACGTTTTTAAAATTAGTATATTTTTTAATATGTGGCCAGGCCAGAGTTGGTTCTTTTGCTGTTCCAAGAAGATAGACGATTGTTTTCTCTTCACCTGGTTTTAAGGTTATTCTTTTACAAGTGCCGGCACAACCATTTCCTCGTAAGGCCTCTGAATTAGAACATTTTCCATTTTCTAATGCCTTTGGATGAGCAAGGCTTTTATATCTTCCAATAAATGCTCCACGACTGGTGTCAAAACTGTCTATTTTCTCAGTTGATGAGAAGAAAGTATAACCTTGAGTTTTCATAAAAGAGGTCCATAGGATTGTGTTCTTTTTAAAAGTTCCTTGTTGAATCTGTTGGGTCCAGTCCAAATTAGTCAGATCTTTCATGGCATCGTAAAAAGAAAATTCAGCATATGTAAATACCTTTACGGTTCTTGCTTTTTTGTCGGTATTTTTTACTTTTACTACCCAGATTTCCATCGGCTCTTTGGCTGGAACAAAATAGGTAATAGAAGTTTGAATTTTATGTTTTGAAGATTTGATAGTTGTATAGCCCATTCCGTGTCGACATTCGTATGAATCAAGATTTTCACACATTGGTTGCCAGGTAGTGGACCAATATTTTTTCAGCTTGTCGTCTCTAATATAAATGTATCGTCCTGGCTGATCCATCGGAATCGCATTATAGCGATAGCGCAAAATTCTTTTATTTTTTGGATCGGTATCAAAACTATACCCTCCGCCAGTGTTTGAAACAATTCCTCCATATTCTCCACCACCAATATAATTGGTCCAAGGCGTTGGGGTGTCGGGGCGGGTTACAACGTACTCTTTATTCTTATTATCAAAGTATCCATATTTCATTTTATTCTTCCTTTCACGAACTCTAATAAATTTTTATTTTCCCAGTGGCGTAAGTTAGAAAAGAGGCTAAAGGTAGCGTAGATTACTTTTCCCTTGCCGATATTCTTCTCGATTAGCGCTGGGTACCCATCACTATATTTTGCCAAAACTCCTTGGTCTGTGTCAACTAGATCGCGGAACCCATCAACCTTTGCTTTCAATTTTGCAATTGGTATTTTACTATCAAGTATTTCGGTCGCAATGTATAAAGATTTCAGCCAATTTTTGAATCTCGGATTAACCAATAAATGAGCATTTTCATTTTTTAATCCTAGACGTGAATCTGAAACCAGAATTCCTCCCTGATTGACAAATTTTTGGAGGTTGGAAAACTGTTTTTCTGATAAAAGATATGGATTGGTTAGTAACAATACTTTTTGTTTGGGTACTTTTTCTTCTAATTCTTTTTGAAATACAAAATCAGCCTGGTTTGGATAGACTAGCTTGTAGGCTCCAGCTAAAGAATTTAATCCAAAGAGCAGTCCAAGTTCGACTCTTCCAGAAAACCATCCCGGAGGGCAATCTCTTGGCCAGCCCTCTTCTTGGAAGGTTTGGATTTCGGAGGCTTTGGAATAATAGATGGCGATATTATTATTAATTTCCGAATTTCCTAATTTCCCAATTTCCGAAATAATTTCCCGAACCGCTTTAGATCTGTCGGTTTCTTTTCCCTCGTTATCGAGCAATCCATAACCAGCAGTTTCGCAACCGTAGAGTGGGGGACGGAGATTATGAAAAAGAATAGTGGTTGCGCCTCGCTCTGCTAAAATCTTGACCCATTTTTTAATATCTTCACCTTTTACCAGCTTTGGGTCTCCCCAGCGGACAGTTGGTCCGGCTTGAAGCTCTCCAACTATAAATTCGGAATTGTTTCTCTGGCAAACCGATCTCCAGTAATCTGCTATTTGTGCTAGCGATTCATCAGTATTTTGTGTTGCAGTAGGGTATATATCCCAACCAAACCAATCTAGTTCTTCTGATAAAACTTCGTGGTCAACTATTCGATTTGGAATATTTGTAAAGCTGTTTGTCCCTATTTTATGTTTCTTGTCATATTTACGAACAGCCTTCTTTAATACTTTCATCCAACTAGATAGTTGTTCTGATTTGAATCTGTACCAATCAAGATAAATATGAGGATTTCCGCCATTCCACATGCCAACCTTTGGAGTTCCTATATGATTAAAGGTATTAAATGTTCCGCTCCAGAACTCCGTTCCCCAAACCTCATTTACCTTTTTAATGGTTTTATATTTTTTCTTTGCCCAGGCAATAAATGCCTTTTCAGTTGCCTTGCAATGGCACCAGTCTTTATTATCAGATAGATCGAGTGGGGGATAGTTTGGTTCGTTATCTAATTGCCACATCTCTAATGCTGGATGTTTAGCGTAACGTTTGGCAATTTTTTCAGTCAATCTTAAGGCATATTTTTGATAATTTTTATTGTCTCTACAGCAGTTGGGGCGGGGGCCATATTCTGGATGAATCTGTCCGTCGTTTGCAATTGGTAAGATATCGGGATGTTTTTTAATTAACCATTGTGGGGCTTGGGCAGCGCCAGTACCAAGAACTACCTTAAGGCCATGTTTCTTACAAAGATTTAAGGCTTTATCAATTGAGGAAAAATCGAATTTTCCAGGTTCAGGCTCGACTTGAGACCAACCCATCTCATTGAACCGAACTAGCTCAAAACCGATCTCTTTAATTTTTTTAAAGGCTTCATTCCAGTAGACTTCAGGCCATTGATCCGGGTAGAAGGTTATACCAAATTTCATGATAGTAAGTCCTCAATTTTACGAATAAAATCTTTGCATTTTTGAGAATATTCCTTTAAAGATTCTAATGGAAGGGTATTGTCTAAAACAAGTCCATATTGAATTTCTTGTCTGCTTTCTTTGAGTGCCCTAAGTATATTGAGTTCTTCTTCAGATATTTTTTTGTTTTTTGAATAAATATATTCAAGATAAACAAGGGTGCAATAATGGCTTCTTTCTTTAATCCCATCTTTGAAGAGTAAGGCTCTGACAGCATGAAAATATGCATAATAAAGGTGAATTGAAACTGTTTCAGCATCTTCCAAACTCAAATATTTGTTGACTTTTTTTAAAAAATGATTTGCTTGTCTTATGCTTTTTCGAGCAAGCTCCTTATCAGGCTTTGTTTTGATAAGCAATTTTCTTTTAAAACAGTTATCGAGTTCAGTCAAAGATTGTTTCTCCTTCGTATTTTGACGTAAGTTTCAAGCGCTGATAAAACTCTGGATCCTTATCTTTGATATTTTCTAGCTTTTTTTTGTTTAAAATTAGGATATTGGTTTCCGTTTTGAATGTTTTTTCTAGTTGAGAGCTGAATTTATAGACTAAGGCGGGATTGATTTTTTGACTATAAAACCATAGGTCAAGGTCGCTATGTTCATCGTTGTTTCCTGTGGCATAACTTCCATATATTCCAACGGTTCCAAGTTGACAGAGCTCTTTGTATCCCCCGGAATGCAGTAATGTGTTCAAATTAATAGTAGACTTCACTTCTTTAAGAAGCATATTTTTCATATTTAGGGAGTAGTTTTTTTTGTTTTTTTCTTTATTGCCAATTAAAAAATTTATTTTTAAGAGACGCTTTATTGCGCGATGTGCAGCGGAAGGGGAGATTTTAAGAATTTCCGATATCTCTCGAAGATAGTATTTCCCTTTTGATAGCAGGCGTATTAGAGCAATGCTGTTTTTATCAAGTTGGTTTATTATATTGTTCATAATCTTGGAACAAAATGTTCCCTATATTGGAACATTATAGTTTATTTTGTGGAACATTTCAAGAACCTCGTTCCAATAGCTCTCTGGCCATTGATCTGGGTAGAAGGTTATACCAAATTTCATCATATGGTTATTCAACTGTAACCGACTTTGCTAAATTTCTCGGTTGATCAATCTCGCAGCCGCGTTTGTGAGCAATATAATAGGCAAAGAGTTGTAATGGAACAGAGGCTAATATAGTTGAGAGTTGGCGAGATGATTTTGGGATGTGGATAATATCGTCTGCTTTTTCAGATAAATAATTATCTCCTTCATTAGCAACAGCAATTATCTTTCCACCACGAGCTTTAACCTCTTCAATATTCCCAAGAATTTTTTCGTAACGTCTTCCTTGAAGAGCTAAGACAATTACTGGCATGTTTTGATCAATCAACGCAATTGGTCCATGTTTCATCTCGGCAGCAGGATATCCTTCTGCATGAATATATGAGATTTCTTTAAGTTTTAAAGCTCCTTCAAGTGCAACTGGGAAGCCTTTTCCTCGGCCGAGGAAGAGGGCATTGGTGCTTTTGTGATATTTTCTTGCAATCTTAGCAATTAACTTTTCTTTACCCAAGATTTGTTCTAGTTTTCCAGGTACTTCAATTAATTCATGAATATATCTTTTAATTTGTCTGTAATTTTTTGTTCCCTTTGCTTTTGCTAGAAAGAGGGTAAAAAGATAAATAATAGTTAGCTGAGTTGTGAAAGCTTTGGTAGAAGCAACTCCAATTTCAGGTCCTGCATGAGTATAGATTACACCATGAGAATCGCGAGCTAGAGTTGATCCGACAACATTGCAAATAGAGATTACTTTAGCTCCCTGAGATTTTGCTTCCCAAACCGCAGCCAAGGTATCGGCTGTCTCTCCAGACTGACTGATCGCAATTACCAGAGTGTTTTCATCAATTACCGGATCACGGTAACGAAATTCAGCGGCGTATTCTACCTCGCATGGGAGCTTAACCATCTGTTCAATCAAATATTCTCCAACTAGTGCTGCGTGCCAAGAAGTTCCACAAGCAGTGAAAACTACTCTTTTTATTTCTCTTGCCTCTTTGTTGGTGAAGTTTAATTCATCAAAATGAATTTTTGATGATTCTGCATTAATTCTACCCGCAATGGTCTTTCTGATCGCGTTAGGCTGTTCATGGATCTCTTTAAGCATAAAGTGAGTATATCCGCCTTTTTCAGTAGACTCTGGATCCCAAGAGATAAACGAAACCTTTTTCTTTAGTAGTTTTCCGTTTAAATCTTTCAGGGTTGTTGTGTTTTCTGTAATAATTGCCATCTCTTGATCTTGCAAATAAATCACCTTAGAAGTGTATTTTATTATAGCTGCAATGTCAGAGGCAATAAAAGTTTCGTCCTCTTCAACCCCAATTATAAGGGGGCTTCCTTTGCGTGCAGCAATTATCTTATCTGGTTCGTATTCTGAAATAACTCCCAAGGCATAAGATCCTTCAACGACGCTTAGAGTTTTCCTTACTGCCACCTCAAGATTCTTTGTCTCCTCATAATATTTTTCAATTAGATGTGCCAGCACTTCAGTATCGGTTGTGGATGTGAATTTATGCCCCTCATCCGCAAGCTTTCGTCGTATATCAAGATAGTTTTCAATAATTCCGTTATGCACCACAACTATTTGATCATTACAGTCTGTATGTGGATGGGAGTTTTCATCAGACGGTCTGCCGTGGGTTGCCCAACGAGTATGCCCGATTCCAATTTCACCCTTGATTGGTCTCTCTGTTAATTCTTTTTCTAAGTCTGCGATTTTACCTTGGCATTTACTTAGAAATATTTTCTTATGCTCAATAGTTGCAACTCCGGCAGAGTCATAACCGCGGTATTCAAGCTTTTTAAGCCCTTCAATTATAAAGGGCAAAGATTCTCTTTTTCCTATATAACCAAATATCCCGCACATGTTTTATTATCTTCCTTGAGAAAGAACAGCCTCGATTTCTTGTTTGGCAATATCAAGTTGTCTTTTGATCTCTTCTTCTTTAAGCGGACCTTCTGTTCCGGTAACATAGTCCCACATGATTCCAAAGCGACGGGTTAGAATTGGCTCCAGTAGTCCCCAACCCGCAATAGGGGGATAGGTCTTTCCGTATTTGATTGCTTCTTTTAAGACTCTTCTAGCTGGATTAATTGAATAATAAGGATGTTTGAAGACTTCTCTTCTTGATGGTAGAAATCCACAGTATTTTGTATATTCAAGCTGAGCTTTTTTGTTAGAAGTTAAGTATTTTACCAGTTTCCATGCAGCCTCTTTCTTTTTCGAAGATTTAAAGATGGCCAGGTTTGATCCACCAATAAAAGTGTAACGTCCCTTTGGTCCTCTTGGATATGGAGAGACAGCAAAGTTACGGGCTGTTACTCCGTCTGATGCTCCACCTTGAGCTGGAGGGGTAGTTAGGGTCTTTACTTCATATGGGCCGTCAAAGTATACACCGACCGATCCGTTGTTAAAGTTTGAACTTACTTGTGCGGTGTTAAGTTCTAAATAATCTTTTGGTACATAACCGGCTTTGGCCAAATTAAGATAGAACATGATTCCTTTTAAAGCAGCCTTACTATTAATAACAGAAGTTTTGTTGTCTTTTGCCAGATAATCTCCGCCGGCGGCCCAAATCCAAGGAGAGAGGTTATGAACTACGTTCCAGTCGTTCTTTCCAGGCATTCCATAGGCTTCTATTTTTAATCCTTCAATAGTTAGATTGGCCTTTTTTATTTTGTCGAGAGAATTCTTAAACCCATTCCAGGTTGAAAGATTGCTTCTGGTTAGTCCGACTTTCTTAAACACATCGGTTCTATAATAAAGTGCTCGGCAGTCAACTATCCATGGGATTGCAGTTATTTTTCCAGAACCAGCCAGCCCAGATGTTTTCCATGCGGCAGGGACAAATGCAGCTCCTCCACCGATTTCAGGAACTCTACTACTTAGATCTTCTAGGGCCTCCATTGCAGATATTGCTCCGACCCAGGTTGATCCAAGTTGTACGATATCTGGAACGTCGTGACTGGTTGCAGCGGTTGTGATCTTAGTCCAGGCAGCACCCCAATCGATAACGGTTATTTTTACCTTTATATCTGGATTGGCCTTTTTAAAGGGAACAAGTACATCCTCAAGATGGGTTAGTGGTTCAAGAGAATTAGGCATTACCCACATTCTAAGGGTTGTGACCCCTTCTTCTTCTCCACTAGAACATGAAACAGACGTTAGTGCGATTGCAATCATTAAAACAAGGAACAATACTTTTTTTAACATTAATTAACCCCTCTCATATATATAATGTTCCCATTATATCATTTATGCATTATATTTGCAGTGAGATGATCTATACGAACGGAACTAGCGGTATTCTACATCAGCGAGACTTATTCCGGCACACCAGTCTCCTGGATAGGCTATCTCTGCTCTAACAGTTATTAAATTTCCTCTTCTTGCCATAGAAATTTCTCCAGGAGTAAGTTCTATTTTTATTCTTCTGTTTGCTCTTGTTTTACCAGAAATTGTTTTACCAATTCCAGGAAAACTTATTGTATAAGAAGATGCGGTAATATTTGTATCAGCTTTATAGGTTATATCAAATGCAAATACGATTCTTTTGGCAGACATGAGCTTTTGACGATCTAGTTTAACATCTATAGTTCCTTTTGGAGCTCTATCTGCTGCTCGGCAGAACTGAGGATTTACCTTTGCCATTCCAGCGATTGGAATCCCTCCACATCCAGGTAAAAGTAATGTTGCTAAAGTAAAAGCGGTTCTAAGATTTATACGCATAATTGATTACCTCCGAGTATTTATCTGAGGCTTTTATGAGAAATTTCAGCTGATTTACACTTTTACACTTTTGAGGTTTTTCTTACATTGTTTCCCTCTCTAGGATAGAGAGGGATTGGAAGATAAGGTACAATGAATAAGTAAGACAGGGTGAGTACTGCTATTTCAAAGCATCCAGTATTTTTTGATCAATTTCTTTTCTTTGGGCTATTGCTTCATTACTAAAGCCCTCTATGGTTTGTCGCTGATCTATTAGTGCTATTACTGCAGCATGTTTGCTCGATCCAACCGGTGCAAGAATAGTTCCGTCAGGAAAGATTTCAAAATCATAATCATGAGGAAAGATTCGAGGCATGGAGCCTTTAGAATTTTGAACATGCATGTGTAGGCGCGGAGCTAATTGATATCCTGCTCCAGAATTCACAATGTAACGAGTCGGTTGATTTGTCAGTCCTAGACTTTCAAGAATTTTATATGTGTTTTGGAAAAATTTGACCCAGTGTTTGGCTGTAAACTCTTCATCTACCATTGTGCCAAATCTTTGGGCGGCCAGCATCAGAAAGTGGGTTTTGGCTTTTGGGTCTCCGTCATAAACCCCAAATACATCTCTTTCATCTCCGGCATAAAGCATCCCCAATCCAAATTTCATTTGTTCTAAACTTTCTCCAGCTGCCTCGGCACAAGAATCAAAAAAGGGTGCCTCATCCTGAGGATTCCATGAAGTGGTTTGTGGAGTCCGCCAATCTTGCGGGCTTAGATTTGGAACTCCTACCCCTGCTACAAGATGAATTGTTGGCTTAACGGGTGGGGTAATATCAACTACCATACGAAAACCTGTTTGGGTTAGATCCGTTACGCCTGCTAGCAGCATAAATGCTGGAACAACGTTCTCTCTTAAATCTCCTATTAATTCGGGACTAACAAGATGTCCTCCTGATTCTACCGAAGGGCTCAAAACATAATGGTGTGGGAGTCCTCTTTGATTATTTCTTTGGACTGAAAAATGAGAACTAGAAAGTGGTGCAGACATATAAAGTACCTCCGTTTTTTAATTTCGGCTGTATAAATTTCGAACAGTAATTTAAAAAATTTCACACTATTTTTCTATTGAACTATCATTTGGGTTTTGTTCTTCTAACGCTCGGGGTTCGCGATAAGAGATATGTGCTATGCGAGGCGGATTTGTACTTTTAATAAATCGTGGGCTAAGAGGAGACAAATACATTCCCACGAGATCTTTCCAGTCTCTCAATAAAGTACTATTTCCACCTAGCCACATATTATCACTTAGTGTAGGGTTATAAGCCACAGGCTGAAGTGTATTTGCTTTTGCTACTGTAAGATCTAAAAAAGTTTTTATTAACCAACCGGCTACTAATATTAAAGGATTGCCTCTGGTTTTTGAATGTATACTAAACTGTCCTGAGGCTGACATGGGATATGATAGTTTTAATGGGCTGGTTCCTCTAACTTGCATTGACATTTTATAGCCTCCTCTTCTTCGGGAATGTCCCTCCTATATATACACATATATATATATGTATACATACATCGTTAAAAACGACTCGAAATTGCAGGGGATTTCTGTTTTTATTTTACTTTCTTTGCTTGACCAAAGAAAGTAACAAAGAAAGTCAAGTGCCTTCAAATGCCCTCGCTGCTCCGCTTTCCTCATTTTATTCGGAATCGCTACGCAGCTCACCCCATTTGAAATCCTCCCCTTGAAGGGCACAGTTTACTTATATTGATATTTTTTACTCTTTGATAAATCTGGTTTCCCTCTCTAGGATAGAGAGGGATAAGAAGATAAGATGCAATGAATAAGTAAGACAGGGTGAGTAAAAGTGGGCGGAGCCCTCCGATTGACTTCCTTTTTTACATCCAGTAAACTTGTTAAATATGCGTAACGGCTATTTTGACAATATCAACAAAGAATACGTAGTTGAAACACCAAATACGCCGCTTCCGTGGATAAATTATTTGGGTGAGTCGGATTATTGTGCCCTGATTTCAAACACCGCTGGAGGCTATAGTTTTTATAAAGATCCTCGGGAGAGAAGAATTACCCGCTATCGTTATGACAATATCCCTTTTGATTCAAATGGACGCTATATTTATATAAAAGATGATGAGAGTGGGGAATTCTTTTCTCCGACACAGAAGCCTTGCCAGACCGAACTAGATAACTATGAATGCCGTCATGGTCTAGGATATAGTCAAATACAAGCTACAAAAAATAAAATTATAACCTCTGTCACATATTTTGTTCCGCTTGGAGAAAATTTAGAAGTTTGGAAACTAGAAATTAGAAATATGGAATCAGAAAGTAAGGATTTAACTATCTTCTCTTTTGTAGAATTTTGTTTGTGGGATGCGGTGGGGGATTCGACTAATTTTCAGAGAACCTGGTCAATAGGTAAGGCTCATTGCGAAGGAAATACTATTATCCACGATACTCAATATGGAAGCTGGGTAGATCAGTTTGCCTATTTTTCATGTTCAGAGAAGATTCACTCTTATGATTGCCAGCGAAAAGCTTTCTTGGGTAATAATGGGAATAATTCTTTATCGAAACCAGAAGCAGTTGTTCGCGGCGAGTGTTCTAACTCGGAGGCAATCGGATGGTCTCCCGTAGGAAGTCATTGCATTAAATTGAAGTTGAAACCAAACGAAAGAAAGACGCTAATTTTTGTCTTGGGAGTTGCGCCGAACACTAAAATATCAAAATCAAAAATTAAAAAGTTTACCAATATTTCTAATGTTGACAAAGAATTAGATAAACTAAAAAAATATTGGGAAAATAATCTTTCAAAACTGCAGGTTGAAACACCAGATAAAGATACTAATACAATGCTTAATATTTGGAATCAGTACCAGGCGTTGCAAACATTTAATTGGTCGCGTTATGCCTCTTATTATGAAGCAGGAATAGGGCGGGGGATGGGGTTTCGTGATTCTTGCCAAGATACCCTTGGCTTCTGCCATATTATTCCAGAAAAAGTTAGACAAAGGATTATTGATCTGGCTGCGATTCAATTTGAAGACGGATCGACCTATCACCAATATTCTCCTTTAACTAAAAAAGGAGCACTATTAGGTTATTCAGACGATCCTCACTGGTTAGTAATTGCAGTTGCGAACTATATTAAAGAAACAGGAGACTTTTCTATATTAAAAGAAAAGGTTCCTTTTGCACCGTATGAACCATATGTGCTGGCGCAGGTGGGGCATCATGATAAGGTGTGGAGTGCCAAGAGCCAAGGGGCAAGGGTCAAGGTCAAAAAAGCAAGTTTGTATGAACATTTGAAGAGGGGAATAGAGTTTTCGTGGAAAAATCGTGGACCGCATGGGCTTCCGTTATCGAAATTTTCTGATTGGAATGATTGTCTTAACATGACCGGACCAAAGGGGAAGGCCGAGTCGGTTTTGGTTGGACAAATGCTGGTAAATTCGTGCAATTTAATGATGGAAATCGATAAAAAATTAAAAATTAAAAAGTCAAAATTAAAAAATATTGCGCACAAGATGAAAGAAATTCTAAATAAACATGGGTGGGATGGGAATTGGTACAGACGTGCATATGATGATGCGGGGAAGCCGGTTGGATCAAAAAAGTGTAAAGAGGGGAAAATTTATTTGGAGACACAGCCGTGGGCGGTGATGTCGGGAACTAGTAATCAGAAACTAGGAACTAGGGCGATGGATTCAGTTTATAAAAAACTTTTCTCAAAATATGGAATAGTATTACAGCAACCAGCTTTGACAAAATATTATCCAGAGCATGGAGAGATTTCTACATATCCACCTGGGTTGAAAGAGAATGCTTCAATCTTTTGCCATCCAAATCCTTGGGCAATGATAGCCGAGTGTATGCTTGGTCGCGGAGATCGCGCATTTGAATATTACAAAGCAATTCTTCCAGCTTCTCAAAATGAAATTTCTGAAACCAGAAAAATTGAGCCGTATGTCTATTGTCAGATGATTGCCGGACCGGACCATTCTGATTTTGGAGAGGGAAAAAATTCTTGGTTAACCGGCTCAGCTGCTTGGAATCTGTACGCCGCTTCTCAGTATATTTTAGGAATCAGACCAGAATATGACGGGATTAGAATAGATCCGTGTATCCCATCAAGTTGGAATCATATTAAGATAAAAAGAGTGATTCGCGGTATAATCTATAATATAAAAATTCACAACCCAAGCAAACGCCAAAAAGGGGTGAAATTTTTGAAATTTGATGGCGAAGAAATGACAGGTAATTTAATACCGTATTCAAAAGATAGGAAGGAGCATTCCATTGAAATATTTCTTGGCTAACTTTTTTGTTTTTTTCTTTTTGGTCTCTTCTGTTTTTGCATTTTCAATTCCACCGGCCCAAGCTGGTACAAACTTACTAAGAAACGGTGGGTTTGAAGAAGGTCTGGTAAAAAAGATTCCGCGTTATTGGGGCGATGAATATTATAACAATGAAATAATTGCTGGCTATAAAGGTAAATCAATAAAGATAGAAAACAAAAAACCGGCAATGTCGATTGCTGCTCAAAAAGTCTCTCTTCCATCAGGTACCAAGAAAGTTCAATTAACAGCGTTTATCAAGGCCGAAAATGTTGTCCCAGGCAAAGAGATTTGGAACAAGATGAATATTCAAGTTCTCTTCTTCGATAAAAATGAAAAGCAATTAGGCGGATGGCCGCAGCTTGGTCCGTGGAAAGATAGTTTCGATTGGAAGTTTGTTGGCCGCCAATTTTTTGTTCCAAAGGGATCGGTAAAAGCCAAAATTGTTTTTGGTCTTTATGATGCAGTTGGAGTTGCTTATTTTGATGACGTAATTTTAGAAGCGGTTCCTGCTTCTTCTGATAAATATAATTTAGTTGAAAATGGTGATTTTGAGATTTGGGAAGGATGGGCTTATGGCGGATCAGAGGATTGGGCAATTGCATATCCGGCACAAAAGGGTGTTGGTGCACTTTATATAAATAATAAGGTTCCTGTTTGGTCCTTTGCATCTCAATCGATCCCACTTGATGGTCAAAAAGTTAAGAAGGTTTATCTTGAAGCTTATGTAAAAGCCAAGAATGTTGTTCAAGGGAAGAAATCGTGGCAAAAAGCGCGTGTAAATATTGAATTTAAAGATGGAAAAGGAAAACGTATCGGTGGCTGGCCGATTGTCGGAGCCTTTACAGGAACAATTCCAAAATGGAAAAAATATTCTGCAACCTTTGCTGTTCCAGAAGGGACAAAGCGTCTAGATCTATTTGCTGGATTGCTTGAGTGTGCTGGTGAGGCTTGGTTTGATTCTATTAGAATAGAAGGCTATACAAAATCAGGAGCAAGGGTTGAGCGTGGTGGAATTTCTGTTACAGAAAAGGGGAGTTGGTATGAGTTTAAACCTCCTAAAGATGACTTTGCAAACACTGCTGTTGATCTAAGTTATTTATTGGATGCTCCGGCGGGCAAACATGGTTTTATGACTGCACGAGATGGACATTTTTACTTTGCCAACGGAACTAGGGCTCGTTTTTGGGGGACCAATCTATATCCTCCAACCACCTTTCCGTCAAAAAAAGATGCAAAGTATATTGCAAAACGTTTAGCCAAGTCTGGCTGTAATTTGGTTCGTATTCACCACTTAGATGCTTTTTGGGCAAATCCAAATATCTTTGACCCAAAGTATAATGATACTCAACATATCAATATGGCAACACTTGATAAGCTTGACTATCTCATATATCAACTAAAGCAAAATGGTATTTATGTCTTTATGGATCTGTTGGTAGATCGTAAGTTTAAGACTGGGGATGGGGTCAAAGATTATAAGAATGTTACTCGAGGGGCTAAGATTTCTGGATTTTATAATAGAAGGCTGATCGCTCTTCAGAAAAAGTACGCAAAACAGATATTACAGCACAAAAATCCTTATACCAAATTGCGCTATGTAGATGACCCGGCAATTGTCTCTTATAAAATAATCAATGAAGCGATGCTCTATTATCTTGGAACGCAGTTTGGTTTATCAAAAGTTTATGTTAAAGAATTGGATTCTTTGTGGAACAAATGGTTGGTGAATAAATATGGAAGCAGAGCGGCTCTTGATCGTGCCTGGACCGACAAATATGGAAGAGTTGATCTTCGTCCCAATGAAGATCCTAAGAAGGGCAATGTAGCACGCGCTGACACCCCTCTGAAGTATCAACGCAGTGGCAGTGAGCGGGTAGAGCCAAAGCGTTTAAAAGATACCATGCAGTTTTACTATGATTACCAAGTTAAATATTTCAAAGAGATGGAGAGATATTTAATCGGTTTAGGGTGTCGTGTTCCGATCTCTGGTTCAAATCATTGGGTCAATGTTTGGGCAGATGTTAAATCTAATGCAACTCTAGATTATATTGATCGGCATCGTTATTGGGATCATCCACAATTTGGCTACGGGACCAAAGTTGTTTTTGAAAATCAGCCAATGGTGAAAAGCCCCAAAGATTCTCTACCAAACAATTTCGCATACTATAAGGTTGCTGGAGTACCTTTTGTAATCTCTGAATGGAATTGTTGTTTTCCAAATGAATATCGGGTTGAAGGGCCAATTATGATGGCAGCGTACGCCAATTTACAAGATTGGGATGGGGTTTTACAGTTTAGTTTTAATCATGCTGGGTGGACTGCTCCGATAAAAGACAATTTTGATATTTCTCAGTGGCCCAATGTTTGGAGTCAGTGGCAGGCAGCGGCTTTACTCTTCCATCGTGGAGATGTAAAACCGGCAAAATATACTTATAAACAGACTGTTGGACAAGATGAGCTTCTGGGACCAATTTATGAGGATAATCCAATTGCAGATGAGCCGTTTTTGCCATTAGTTTCAAAGACCGAGATTAATTTTGCAAGGAATGGTAATACTCCGGCAACGGATGGTTTTATTAATCAGTTTGTTGATACAAAAAACAAGGTTCTTTATTCTGATACCAAAGAATTAAAATGGAATTATGGTGATGGGGTCTTTGTTGTAAATACAAAGAAATCGCAGATTGCGATCGGATTCCTAAAAGACAAGGAAGTTAAATTATCTAATGTGACTTTTAAATCCAGAACCAGATTTGCTTCTCTTGCCCTAAATAGTTTGGATAATAAATCAATTGGACAGTCAAAACGTTTACTTTTAACTGCGGCTGCCAGGATAGAGAATAAAGGGCAGAAGTTTGTTGAATCACGTACTCAGCTTAAGGCAGTAGGGGAGAAACCGATTTTAGTTGAGGGAGTTGATTCGAGGATTACTTTAAATAGAAAACCTCAAGCTGTCTATGCTCTAGATGTAAATGGGAAGAGAAAATATCAGATTTCGACGTCTGGTAATTCATTTGATATTAGATCAAGTGAGCAGGCGTTTTATTACGAGATAGTTCTTTAGTTTTTTTATTTTCCAGAAAGCTTCTTCTTCTACTTTTTCCTTGATGAAAGAGTAGCAAAAAATCAGTGGAAATCGCAATACATTATATGTTTTTGGCTTAATAATATAATGTGGTAGGTGTTTTCAACGGGGTGTTACCATGTCTCCGGGGTGGGGAGGTGAGCTGCGTAGCGATTCTGAGCAGAGCGAAGAAAGCGGAGCAGCGAGGGCTTTTGAAAACACTTGACTTTCTTTGTTACTTTCTTTGCTTGACCAAAGAAAGTAAGGGAAAGAGGCTTTACACAATATTTCTTATACGATAGAAGAAAGGCTGCTGAAAAAAAAGAAAAATCCCCATAATTAATTATGGGGATTTCTTGTTGTAAACAAAAAAGGTTATTTTATTATTTGTTTCCAAACTGCATTAATTGCTGCAACATCTTTTACAGAATTAATTTTGTCTAATCCTTTAACAGTATTTCCTTTTTCAGCCCATCTAACAATAATTGCATGTTTTAATTTAGTAGAATCTATTTTGTCTCCTTTTGAAATAGGATTTTTACCGTTATTTGTTAATGTGCCGTTGATGGTTATCAACGCAGGTCTTTTTCCCTTTATTCTTTTTCCTCCAAGCAATCTAGCAATGTTTGCTAGTAAAGTTGGATAGCCGCTATAGGCATTTTTTAGCCAGCCTTTCATATTAAATTTTTGTGATGAAAGGTCTGTTAAATTTATTCCCTTTGCTTGCGCTGCTTTTTCGGTTTTTTTGTATCCACCCGAAGTTTTGGCAACTTTAACGATACTTGCTTCATCAGTCAAATCCAGTTTCGAAGCTCCTTTACCCTGCAACGGAGTCAGCTGTCCGAGTCCTTCTATTCCATATCCCATATAAATACCTCCTATTTTATCATTTCGAACCTAACTTTATATCGACACCATTTCTCAAAAATTTCACCTAATTTATAAATGTTCTTCTATATTAGTAGGGATGAATCCGAAGCCGCGTTGGATCGGTTGAGTGATTTTCATAGAAACTCTCACTGAATTTCCTTGTGCATCAAGCATGTTTAGAGCAATTTCGTTATTTCCTTTTGAAGGTTTTTTTGATTTTGAATTAGGGGGAACAAGTCGAAGCGACTTTTTTGGAGAACTATTTTGAGGTTTGCCGACGTACATAAATGGTACCATCTTCGTATCCTCCTATTGTCGCTTACATTATAACACATATTTGACAAATAACATGAAATTTTTCCCTAATCCCTGCGATAATATATCATGAGGGTTTTATTATTAATTGCATCCCTAATATTGATTTTAACAACTGGATGTTCTGTTAATAATCGAAATAATTCTTCTAGTGATCAATTTTCTTTTTCTCCGGGTAGTGGAAGTCCAGAGGTTGTTGTAGGGACAAGAGTTTACCCATCCGCTGCTACACTCGAAGGTTCTTCATTTACACAATCCGAGGCAGATCAACGTTGTGCTGATGCCTGGAGCTATTTCAAACAAGAATTAGTTCAATCTGATGGAGCGGTGCTGCGAACAGAAGATAATACGGTGGTATCTGAAGGGCAATCTTACGGAATGATGTTGGCGGTGCAAAATAATGACCAAACTACTTTTGATAAAATTTGGTATTGGACCAAAACACACCTACAAACAAATAATCCATATGGTCTGTTCGCATGGCATGCCTATCCTAATGGTTATGTTATTGATCATGAACCTGCTCCTGATGCAGAAGAGATGATTGCTATGGCCCTGTTTTTTGCATCTAAAAGATGGGGAGATGGATCAGCTCCATACAATTATTCAATTCAAGCAAAAAGTATTTTAGTTAATATTTTGAAATATGAAATGACCTCAGATTATTATCTAACCTTTAATGTTACCGAGAAAACAAAATTTAACCCTTCCTATTATATGCCGGCTTTCTATCGACTTTTTGCTACTTATAGTGGGGATTCAACCTGGAACACGGTGGCTTCAAATTCTTATAAGTTAATTAATAATGTTACTAGAAGTTCATATGGAAATAGCAATAACGGTCTGGTTCCTGATTGGTGTCTAAAAGATGGATCTCTAATGAGTACTGGCCAGGATTTTTATTACGATGCGATGCGAGTACCATTTTTTATTGGTATGGATGCAGTTTGGTTTCCTAAAGCCGAGCCACAAGCACAGACTTATGTTGATAAGGTTATCGGATTTTTTGGTCCCAAGCGCAACAACTTGGGAAACAGATATAAATTGGATGGCACAGAACTTTCTACCAGTAGTTCTACTGCTTGGCTTTCTTCTTTTGCTGGTGGGGCAATGGGGGGCTCTTCAAATAGCTATAAGGTTGCTTTTTTTAATCATTTAATGTATTTAACTTGGCCGACCGGGCAATATCGCTATTATGATATTTGTTGGCTTAATTTGGGTTTATTAATGTCTTCGGGTAATTTTAGAGTGTATTGATTCTTTAATCCCGCAAACCCTAATCTATCTTAGGATAGTGATTGTCCCTGATCTCTCGGATCCGGGAAATCCTGGGAAAATCAAAATCAGAGATAAGATCCGGGATCAGGGTTTAAAGAATGACTAGCAAACTTTATTGATAATTCCCGCTATTTATAGTATTATTTTAGTACGATATCTATGAAGGAATTAATTCGACAGTTCAAAAAGTACAGAATAGCATACCTTTTCTTACTTCCCACAGTAATTGGCATGTTGATCATGCACGCTGCTCCGATTGTACAGGGCATCATGATGTCGTTCCTCAAGCTGAATCAGTTCACTATCAACCAATATTTATCAGCTCCATTCATTGGTTTTGAGAATTTTTACAATGTTTTATTTAATCTAAATAGTCCAATCCGTTTGGGAATTCTAGAAGCAACTCGCAATACTATTATATACTCGGTTATCGTAACACTTGGAACACTAGCCCTGGGAATGATCGTTGCCCTAATGGTTAATCGTAACTTTGCGGGAAAGAGACTTGTTCGAACCCTCTTTCTTTTTCCATGGGTAGTTCCAACTTACGTTACTGGTATTTTATGGGGATTTATGTGGCAGAGGGGAGTTGGAATCATCAATATTATATTAGTAGATATTCTACACCTCTTACCAACTAAACCTTTTTGGTTGATTGGGCCAAACACCCTTTGGGCAATTATTATTCCAACTATCTGGCGTTTTTGGCCATTCTCGATGCTTCTTCTATTAGCTGGAATGCAATCAATCCCAGAGGCGCTTTATGAGGCAGCAGATATTGATGGTGCTTCTCCTTGGAGAAAGTTTTGGAATATTACCTTCCCAATGTTGACTCCTGTTTGGGCGGTCTTAATTTTATTTGGAATGATTTATAACACCTACAGTTTTAACATTGTATACATGATGTTTGGGTTTGGAGCTGGTTTCCCAGGTGAGTGGGGAGATCTTATCATGACAAATATATTCAGAAACTCATTTATGCAGTGGAATTTTGGAACTGGTGCAGCTGCATCGGTTGTTCTTATGATCTGCATGATTGCATTGGTCAATGTTTGGTTTTACTTCTATAGAAGAGCAGAGCAGAGAATGTAATGAAACTATCATATTATAAAAAGAAAAAAATAATTAATAATCTTATCACAGTCCTTATGCTTGTTATTCTAGCCTTTACTCTTTTTCCAATTGCATGGATGATGTATTCGTCAATTAAAGAAAACACTGATATTTTGGTTGGTAAAATTCCTCTAAGTCATGCTCATAATGACTCAAAACATATGGACCTTGATCAAGATTCACTATGGGTTATGACTGCAGATGGGGGAGTAAATAAGTTTGATGTAAAGACTCTTAAAAGACAAAAACATAAATCGATTCAGACCTCATCGACCTTTTTTGCAACTGATCCAAAATATATTTGGATCTCGTCAGCTAATCGAGGGCTTAGTAGAATACCAAAGAAAAACATTAAAAAACATAAGGACTATAAATTACCTTTAGGAGATTATGATCATGCCAAGGTTGTTCGGACAGCCCTAACTCGTAATAACCAATTTGTTTGGTTTACCATGCAGTATAAGGGATTTGAGAAGGTTATCGAATTTAATACAGAGACAGAAAAGGTAAATAGGGAATTTGATCTCTATTCAGAGCTTTATTCTCCACTTCAGATACAGTCACTCTTATATGATGGGGATATTTTGTGGATTGGAACAGATAAGACTCTTGTTAAATACAATCTGACAAAAAATAAAATTCAGCGCACTTATTCTACCGAAAACTATTTACCACTTGGACTTATAACCCTTAAAAAAATCAAGGGAGATCTAATTCTTGCTGGAAATGAAGGTGCCTATCTCTTTTCCACAAGACAACATAGGGTTTTGCGACGAATTACCGACCAGCCGGTTGAAAGCGTTAGTATTACTAAAAACAATATAGTTTTAGGAATGAATCGTGGTTTTACTGTTTTAAATCGTTTTTCCGGCAAGAGAACTAAGTATGAAGAACTTTTTCGTCCGATTTCTCCACACAAGGATGTAATTCCCGACGGTGATTTTATTCCGGCCGAGGTCTCGGCTGTTTTAACTGATCAAAACACTGCTTATCTTGGTTCGTCTTATGGAAGACTAACAGAGATTGATTTAACAAATGGAGAGATTAAGAACACCTCGGAATCAGGAAAGGGACATCTGGTTCTCTCCTTTATTAACTATTTTGATATGTGGCGCAATATTGATTTTGGCCTCTACATTAGAAACTCATTTTTAATTTGTGGTGCTTCTATGGTATTTGCAATGATCTTTGCTACCTTAGCAGCGTACGCAATCGGACGTTTTGAATTTCCCGGAAGCAAATTGTTCTCTTTATCAATTTTGGCAACCCAGATGGTTCCACACATTATGTTTTTAATTCCAATTTATTCTATGTTTGTAAAGTTTACAGAGTCAACCGGAATACCCTTTAAGGGTACTTATTATGGAATAATATTTGTCTATTCTGCATTTTTTATTCCGTTTTCAATCTGGATTCTAAGAGGTTTCTTTGCTGCAATTCCAAGAGAGCTTGAGGAGGCAGCGCGTATTGATGGCTGCTCACCCCTACAAGTGTTTTGGCATGTTGTATTGCCATTGGCTGTTCCGGGCATTATTGCTACCGGGATCTGGGTCTTTTTAACTACTTGGGATGAGCTGATATTTGCCTGGGTTCTAACATCAGCTAGTACCATGACTATCCCGGTCGGTATTAGAAACTTTGTAGGGAATTACCAAAACCGTTTTGATCTTATGATGGCGGCAGCAACAGTTGCAACGATTCCGGTTATGGTATTGTTTTTCTTATTGCAGAAGTATATAGTTAAAGGACTCACTGCAGGAGCTGTAAAAGGCTAAAATGGGTGAAATTTATTTAAATGGGGTTCGATAAGAATATGTGGGGGAGAAAATCCGAAGCACTAAGTTCGAAATACGAAACAATAATTAATATTTAATTATTTAATATTTAAAATTATAATTTGTTTGGGATTTAGGATTTGGTATTTGGAATTTAAAAAAAAGGAGGTGTGAGATGAAAAAATTTGCAATTCTAATGCTTCTGTTAATTGTTCCGTTTGTTTGTGGTTTTGGTGCGAAGCCAGCAACTTCTGCTAAGGCTACTTATCCATACTTAGTTGATAATTATGAAGATGGAACTTATACTAAGGATGCAGAATGGTTTGTTTTTGATAATTTGATTCCGACCATTACGAAGAATTCAAGGCTTCAAAGCGGCGACCCTAAAGTAATTCCAAGTCTTGGAATTTATTCCCTTAACTTAAAAGGATCAACTACTAGCTGGTATGTTGGTGGGATGGGTCTGATGCTAGGTATTGATGCATCACCTTATACAAGTTTTGAAATTGATATTTATGGTAACGGAGAAGAGAGTGGCCGTCTAAAAGTTGAATTCTACGATGACGATAACAATAATATTGATATCGAAGTAGATAAAAATTGGAAGCCACTTTATGACGATAGGTGGACTGCAGAGATAGATATAAACTGGACTGGATGGAAACATGTTTCTATTCCTTTCACTAAGTTTAAAAATGACGGACGTGGAAATTACAAATTTGATCCGACTTTAGCCGGTGGATCAGGCGGATTGGTAAAGATGCAATTAATTTGTGTTGCCAAGGCCGAATCTGGATCAATCAATTTTAATATTGATAATCTAGAATTAGGTTTAAAATAAGATCATGTAGAGGCAGGACAGTGTTCTGCCTCTACCGTTTCAATTTTCCTCTTTTTTTGAAATTACCTGAAATTTCTTCCATAAATTGACGATGTATATGTATGGAGAGCTATGCCTAGCCAAGGAATGAATATAAATACATATAATAGTATTAAATATAGATTGCCGATATTTGGAGCAATAGCCGGTTCTATTTCTTTTACTCATCTTAACAATGTCCTTTCTTCTACAACCGGTTTGCAGCAGGCTTGGCAAGAAGGACTTCTTTCATATTTTGGACCAACCTTATGGGGAGCGGTGCTTGGTGGAGGTATTGGAACGGTGGGGGCAATAATTGCTCTTATTGGCAGAGCGCCTGATCCAAAATCAAAGCCAGAAAGAAGTTTAGTTAGTTATTTTGCTAGGCCAGCTTCGGTCTTAGCTGTGCTTGATCATGGTATTGATCGAATAATCTCTACCATTCCACAGATTAAAGAAGCGGCGATGGATAGCTTATTTCAAGAATTTGGTGGGCTTATACGAGGTGGTTTGCTTGGTGGATTTCTAGGTTTACTTGCATTTATATTCATGCACTTTGTCTTTCCGGAAGAGGGAGAGACCTCTGTTTCTGAAATCAAGACGGAAAAACAACTTAATAGTATGACTGCAAGCGAAGTGGTGGATAATATTATTAAAACTGAACTAGTCAGTTTAGTTAAGGATTGTGAAGAAGCACATGGAAATGGAAAGACAACAATTGCTCAGGATAATTATATTTTGAATAGATATCATATCGTTAAGAAATTGGGAGAGGGTGGAGCGGGTGCGGTTTATTTGTGTGTAGATAAAAGTAGAAATGATCAATTAGTTGCAGTAAAAATCGTAAAAGGGGTGGGGCGAAATGAAGATAGCGGGGTCAGGTTTCAACGTGAAACGGAAACAATGCGAGATTTTGACCACCCAAATATTATTAAGTGTGACCACTCTTTTGTTTCTGACTGGTCTGATAATCTTTTTGTGGACAAAGATGATGGTGTAATTGTTATGGAGTATGTGGAAGGGGTTGATTTGAACATTGTCTTTAAGGCATTAAAAGCAGAGGGCAAACTTCTCGACCAAAAAGTTGTGCTTGCCATTGCTCACAAAATTGCAGAAGCCCTGCAAGCTGCCCATCATACAATACATCGGGATATTAAACCCCATAATATATTTTTAGGGGTAAGGGGTGAGATAAAACTTGGTGATTTTGGTAGGGTACAGAGACAGAGTGATGTAACAATGACCCAAGCCGGCATGATTGCAGGAACTATGTTATATATTGCTCCAGAGCAGGCAACCTACCGATTAAAAGAGATGTCTCTTTTGAGAAGAGGGATTCCTGACCATAAGGTCAAAGATCATCGAATTGATATTTATTCTCTTGGAACAGTTCTTTATGAATTGTTAACAGGACAGACTCCTTATAGCGCGGATGAAAATAAGATTGAGCCGATGAGAAGTTTTGATTTGGCACTAAAGCATGCTGATCCAAAGGTACACCCAGAAGAGATTTCGGTGCTTAATCCAAATGTTCCAACCGATCTTATTGATATAGTTCGTAAGATGATACAAAAAGATCCAGATTATCGTCATTTAAGTTATGAGGAGTTACTGGAGCATATTGAACGAGTTTTAAGGGGATTGATTGTTCGGGGGATTCACGAGAGAGAAGGGAGCGATAGATGATTGGAATATATACAAATGTAAATATGGGGAGTGCGTTTTTATTTCGCATTAGAAACTCCAATATATTAGCAACAGGAGCTGCAATAGTAGGACTGGGATCATCAATTTGTTACCAACTTATTTCGAGTAGTGATGAATTATTAAGCACGCTCAGTTTGGCAGGGGTTTCTGGTTCTATATTGTTTTTGTCAATTTATGCAATGACAAATATTTTTATTAAACAACCACAAGAAATAGACTATGAGAGCATACCCGATTATCCTCATGATCATTTGGTGGATTTAGATCAAATAAAGATGTTAACTCTGTTAAGAGAGTTCGTCAGAAGGGGAGATGTTGTTAATTTTGAGCAAGCATTAGGTCATCCAGGAACGAGCAAGATTTTTCCTGCGACCCTTATCTCTGAGCTTAAGAATGTTTTTCCAGATATAGCACAAATTGAGGATAGACAAGAGAGAGAAGAAGCAGTTAGGGCCAGAATTGATCAGGATATTTTTCTTTCTCAACGATTTGTGACTTTGACAGAAGAAAACATTAAAATGTGTGAATTATTGATTAATGCTGAGACTAGAGGAACCCTTTGGAGAGCATTTGATCTTGTTCAGGAGTTGCTTGATCTAGATAGTGATGTAGATACGATAGCCGCTTTTATTAAAGTTCTTGAAAATACTTTAAGGTGTTGGGAGTTTGATTATGGTGCTTTGACAGAACCAGACAGCCAACCGTATTACAAAAGAATGGCAATTAATAACTTAATTAAAATGACTGGAAGAAGAGAGTTTGAGTTAATAAAAAAGATTGAAAAACTTGCAATGGGCGAGTCTCCGGATGTAGACAAGATAAAAAATCTTTTGGATGATTTTGGAAGAAGGCAGGGAATTTTTGAGATTTCGGGAATTGTAGCAAAACTGAAAAGGGTCCGAGAGGAAAACAGATGAGAAGAATTAATTTCAATAAAAGTGGACTCTATAATAATTCTTGGGTGAATCGGGTAGGGAATGATTCTTTTTTTAGGTTTGCAGAACGCATTTGTGGTTATCCTTTTGGAGCGGCTCTCCTTTTGTTTGGAGTGGTTTCAACAGTAAATTATGCCTCAGAGGAAACATCTGGGGTGCTTACAGGGGTATTATTTGGAATATCTACATTTCCTTTATTAGCATATGCGACAATAAATCTAATTGGTGAAGCGAGGGATAATATAGCAGAAGCAAGGAGAGAAGCTGGTGTTTTGGATGGGGTGCTATATAGAAGCTCGACCGTTTCTCTTCCCGACGTAAAACCTGATTTTCAAAGAAGTTTGACTAATCAAGATATTGAAGAGGCTATGGTGGAAGTGAAGAATTTTTTATTACAACCGCAACCTGCATATTTAGATGCCGAAGCAGTACTTATTGATGATCTTGGTGAGGAGCCGGAAAATGCAAAAAGATGGATTAATATCTTTAGGGCATCGGGAGATGATTCTCAGCTTGAGGTCTCAATAGATGCTTACGGTAGGAGAAAAGGGAATATCGGTTTTGAAAGGTTGCAGCGTATCGGATTAATAAGACAAAAAGTTCTACAAGGAAATAGTTACGCAGTAGAAGAACTGATTGAACAATATGAAGGTGATTCCGGCTATCCACTTATTAACAAAATGATTGGTCCGGCGCGGGAAATATCTAAAGAATGTGATAACCAAACAAGAGGGGAGATGGTTTTAGAGAGGATTGATCGTGAGTTTTTTATTTCTGGAAAATATGGATTATCAAAAGCTGATTTGCTGCTTGCTGAACATATAGTTACAGTAGATAATATGTTTAGAAGGGAACGTATCTTAAGAGATCTTGTAGAATTGGAAAAAGGTGGGGATCGGAGGGCTCAAGAAATTTTAAAGGATCCTAACGAATGACAGCTATAACCTCATTTAAAAACAGGCCCTATGTTAGATCTTTTGTCTCCTGTTTTTCTCCAAACAGGATTTTTCTTTCTGCCGGGATAATGGGAGCCCTCTCTGCTGCGGTCTATAATCTGATACCAGAGGGGGATATTCAGACTGCTTTTACCACCGAATTGAATATCGGGGCAAGTATCTTCCTTATATTAATGTATATAGGGGCAGACCTGATTGGAAAGGGTAGGAGACCAAAAACAAAAAGACTCCCTGTTTTTAAAACACTGTACTATTCAACAAAAACAAGAAGAGAGATAAAAGTGACCTTGGAAATGGTAAGAGATTGTTTATTGGAGGATAAGCCATTATTAGGAGGTAGCCCAGATATTTTTAGGGCAGCTGTACTGCTGAAAAACATTATGTGTGTACGCACTTGGGATATACCAATGAGATGGGCTAAGATTTTTCTTGCAATGGGAAGCGAAGAAGAGATTACAAAGAGGGTAGAGCAGTTTGGTCAGCTGCACGGATTATTTGCCGAATCAGACCTTTTGATCGTTGCATGGTTGAAATCTCTTGCCCGGGAAGGGAGCATTGCCGAGATTTCCGATCCAGAAATTCTAGCTAAATTAGAAAAGTTATATCCTAAGGCTTTATGGATGGAATTTTATGAGCTATTAGTTGTTATTGCAAAAATGCCAAATAGGGAAGATAGAAGAGAGGCAATAATATTTAATGTGGATGAAGACTTTCTTCTTTCGGGAAGATTTGGATTAACAAAAGAAGATTTATACTATGCTGAGATTTTACACATTGTTAACACAACTAAAAAGTATTTCGATGCGGTTCATTTTTTGGATCTATTATTCATCACTAAAACACCCAGAGGGAAGGAATTGTACCGCAATTCAATAGATATGTTAAAAAAAGTGGGCAATCTTGGTTTTGATCTAGACAGAGAGGTAGAATCCATTGGGGGAAGCTGGGGGCACTATTCCGATCATGCACAAGAAATTAGGCATTTGCCTTTGCCGATGCTTCTGCGGGCACGTTTTCAAAATTAGGTGAAATTTCCTAGAAATAGGGACGATATAAATATATAGGATATCGGTAATAAATATTAGGAGGGAATTAGATGGTAAATGTGAATGGAGTCAGAGGTAATGCTGTATATCAATTTTTGGGAAATAAGTTTGCAGGTATTGGAGGAGCGGTTGCAACAGCGGGAACATTAGCTCAGCAGGAACTTTTGGCGTTTAATACTACAACGTCACTTGGTACAGTTATAAATTATATAAGCGATGCGGGGTTATATCTTGGAGCAGGGACTGTAGTAAGTTGCTTACTTATTAACTTTGTTTTTGGTAAAGAGAGCGCTTCATTAGATTCTGTAGAGATTGAGGATGCAGATTCTCCTACTGGATATGTTAGTGTTGGAGACAGACTTTCTCCGGAGCAGGTTGCAGTAATAAAGTTAATTAAAGGTCTCGATTCAGCTGGATTAATTGCATTAATTGATGCAAAGATTGCGGCAAAAGATTTAAGCGCCCTAAAATATATAGAAGATAAATATGGTGAGATAGAGCTTACCGCTCAAAATCAAGCCTTTACAGATGCAATGAAAGATAAAATTGAGGAGCTTGGTAAATGGAGATTACAATTAATAACTGATTATAAAAAAGCTGCTTTTAATTTAAAAATGGCAATAGCTAATGGGGAAGAAGCAAAAGCGGCTCTTTTAGCCGTAGAGATCCAAAATCTTACTCCGCTAGATTTTGATGGTGGCGAAATAGCAGGCTTAGCAGTTGAGGCAGCAAAAACTCAGGTAGTTTTCGATTTAGATACGTTAAGTAGTAGCTTATTGAATACTCTTACTGTTGGACTTTCTAATATCGAAGTCGATAGAGCAATGTTTGTGGCAATGCAAGATCTGGGAGATATTGATGGAGCGCGTCAGCTTATGAATGATTTATCAAGTAGTCTGGATGCGGAAGAACAGGAATTAGCTCAAAAAATTTCAGAATGGATTCTTGCTCAACAACCTCAACAGTCGGTTGATGATGAGGCTCCGACAGTGATTGTCGCGGATCAAGGGATGCCAGATCTTCCAGATGATGCTTTTGATGCTGACGCTGATGATGGTCTCGGTTTCTTAGATCTAGACCCGGATCAAGATCAAGGCGAACCTGATCAGGGACCGTTACCGGATCTGGCTCCAATTGATGGACCAAGAGCTCCTCTTGCTGGTGATAGAGATCCAGCTACTATACTTGGCGTGCTGCCGCCGGATAGACAGCAAGAACCTGTAACTAGACACGACGCAGGACCAGAGGCAGCGCCTCTTCATTTAAGAGCAGAAGACTTTCCTGCTGAGACTGGTGGTGGCAGAGAAGGAGAACCGACAGTTGTATTGCAAGCAGCAGCACTGCAAGGAGAGTTGGCAGATCACGGAGCTCAACCACAAGTTCAAGATATGGGGACCATGTCTATTGGTGATATATTAGCAGAAATTGCTTCTAGGGAGCCTGCTCGATGGGAAGCTCAAGGGTTATATCAAGATATTGTTTTTATTGAAACTGTTTTTGATCTTTTAATATCTCCCGAAGCTTATGGTGTTGCGCTAATTCCTTCACAAAGAAATGATGTTATTAATTTTTTAAGAACTGTTGTTTCTCATTATGAGAAAAATCCTACAGTAAATGATGACATAAATCGCTTATTAGTTCAGATTAAATCAACAAGTATGTAATAAATAGGGGGATAATTAAATGGTAAGTCCAGGAAATGGAGTCGCAGGAGCTCGTAGGGCAGCTATAGTTGCTGTCAAGCAGATTCAAAATGCAGTTGTTGCTGGAGACGATATTGATTTAGGTAATGCAAGACTTTTATTTGAGGGATTAGATGATGCATTGGGTGCTAGAGGTGTTGTTTCTGGAGCGTTATTTGAAGTATTAACTACAGCCTTAAATGATGCCCAAGATGCAGAGAAAAGTGCTGGTATGGTTTCAGATTTAGAAGTAGAACTAAACTCTCGACCAACTACTCAACAGGTATTAGATCTTGAGCAGAAGCTTGCAGATGCTGAAAGAGCCCAAGGTATGGCAGAATTAGAATTAGAAGAGGTTCGTCAGGCAGAGAGAGGACTCAATGATCAAATTGAAGCTTTAACAAGGAGAGTTGGTCGTAGAGATCAGCAATTATTAGATCAATCGGGAGTATTGGATGAACTAAGAGAGACTCTTGGAACTACAAGAGAAGGATATGGCGAACTGTTAAAAGGAGCAAGAGAAAGAACGGAACGAGTTACTCAACAATTAGAAACTGCGAGAGCAGAGCTTGAATCTTCTGGACGAGAGATTGTTACTGAGTTAGAAGCACAGATTCGGGAAGAGAGTGAAAAGGCAACGCGTGCAATAGCAGAAGCTGCTCAACATCAAGAGGATTTAGAAAGATCGGATCGTGAGTTGGGAATAGCTCTTGAGAAACTAGAGCAAGAACATAAAAGATTTGTTGATATTGATAATGAATTACAAGCAGCTAAAACATCATTATTGAATGCGGAACAAGTAGATAAGCCAAGGCTGTTAAGTGCAATAAAGAGACAGGAAATAGGGTTAGAGCGATTAAAGGAAGGGGTTCAGGCATTAGAACGAGAGCTTGACGAGGTTCGACAAAAACGAGATCAAACAATTTCAGAATTAGAAGCTGAAACAAAAGAAGGAATGGAAAAGGCAGTGATTTTTGATGCCATTGCTGATCTTTTGCAAGAAAATGATTCAAAGAAGGTTGCTCCAGCTATTAAACAGAGGCTGGAAGATTTGACTAGGATGACCAAAAGACATGCTGACGCAGCAGAAGCAGCAAAAAAAGCCCAGGATGAAGTTGCTAGATTAAAGAGAGAACATCAGCAAGCTCAAAGATCAGCACCAGCGGCGAGACCAGCTCCAGCAACGAGAACTCCTGCGGCACCAGGTAATCATAGGTCGGCACCGACTACAATAGGACAACCGGCTGGACCAGCTCCAGCAGCAGGTACTCCAGCTGCAGCAGCTCAAGGTGCTAGTAGGCCACCGCTACAACCATTACCAGGGTCTCAACCTAGGGTATCACCACCGGCAGGACAACAGCAGGGTGGAGGACAACAACAGCAGCAACAACCACCACCAGGACAACAGTCACCAGGTGGATCGGGAAACCAACCATAGAGCCTCCTGGACCCAAAATAGAGAGGGCCGAAGAAGCAGAGCAAAGTGCTCCAGATCTTGCAGCATTAGCGGCTGAGTCAGCAGCGCAACAACTAAATAAAGCTAGTTTAGGTGTAGCCGATGGTACCCACGCAGACGCTGAAGAAGGCTTTTTTGAAGAAGGACTTGAATTAGAGAAAGCACATGAAAATGATGAAGATCCAACTGCTTTAGATGAAGAGAATAGAAATCGTCCTACCGCATTACTCCCTCCTGTAGAAAAACCAGGTTTGCTTGGTAGGTTGTTTGGTAAAAAATAACTGGAGTGTATCAGGATATTGGTGGATCAGGTTGTAGGGTATCAGTGGATTAGTAAATCAGGTAATTCTGGTTCTTATTTTTTGTCTCCTCTCTTTTGTCTGACCCATCTGATGAAACCGTTTATTCCTCTCTGTACTTCTTCATATCTTATAATTAAATTATTGGCTCTTTTTTGGTCAATATATGATTTACCTTGAAGAGATCTTATATGGTTTTGAGTTTCACCAACTTCTTTTCTGGAAGTGTAAAATCCTTTGATCTTTTCTTTGTAGTAATAACTTGTATATCCTTCGGCAATGTTATCAACAGCAGAAGAAGAGGATCTTTCTAGTTGATCCCTCCTTTTAAAACGTTCTTCTCTGGGAAGAGTTTTGCATATTTTGTGAACCTCTAACATTAATTGATAAGCTTTTTGCCAAACCCAAAGTGTTTCAAATCTTGCCTTAAAATTCTCCTGATCGCCTGATTCCCTGTTTTCCTGCCTCCTAATATCCTGGTCACCTGGTAAACTCTTTGTCATAATGCACCTCCTGCCAAGGTACTAGCAATTTTCATGCCTATGGTATTTTTTGTTTTACGAAGGATTTTGTAGGAAGAACTCAATCAGAATAGACAAAAGTGTCCAGAATCTCGGCAGTAGTAATATTAAAAGGCCATTCCTCCACCAAGAGTAAGAGCTCCACCCTCAATATCCTGACTCTTATAATAATAGCCTCCGAACTTTGCAAACCATGCAAAGTTATTGTTTAATATATGGCTGAAGGTTAAATTTCCAGAAGCACTAATAGTTAAGTTTTCATCTTCGTTGATAGGGTCACCTTTGACTACCCCAAATAGTCCACCAATGCCGACCTCAGCTGATCCGGTTACGCTGTAATGTTTTTTCCAAACCAGGGCAGTGCTTGCGCCAACTGATCCCCTAACAAATCCGGCAAACTTGCCGTCTGGTGACCATATGTTTTCCTCCATTGGACTGCTTGTATCATATCCGGCAGATAGTTTAGCAAAGATAGTTGGACTTTGTAACATGAAGTACCTCTCTTTAGAAAATGCCTTAAAGAAGGAAGAATCAAAGTTAATTTTTCCATATGCGCTTGCTGTTAAAGAAAACGGAATTGGATTTTCAATTTGGTCAATATTTTTTCTCTTTCTTTTTACCTGCCCAATTGTTTTTCTTTTTAATTCCGGATCAGATATTCTCTTTGCTGCTTCCATTTCGGAATCATTTGAAACTTTATTTGCTTTTAAAGTTGGATTTTCTGCTAAAGGAATGTGAATCCCTCCATCCAAGGCAATTATAAAAGTTAATTTGCGGTTAAGTCCAAGTTTCTTGCCCCATTCGCCGTAAAGTGCTACATTAATTCCCAGACCCATATACTGTTCGTCGCTTATATCTGGATTACGAATTGTACCGGTCCAGTCAGCTTTAAAGTGCTGCAGGTAGGTTTTATAAAGTGTATGATTATATTTTGCTCCCACAGCAATCCCTACATTATAAGGAGGCCCTTCATAGCGATGATTATAATTGATTCCTATGCTGTTAGTTCCTCCAATTTCTAGGTTCTTAAATCTCTTTCCGGCACTTGGAATGAACGGATCCTCAATAACCCTTGGAGGTCCGGAGTCAAAACTTACATCAGTGCTTCTAAATCTGTCGAGATGATATTGGCCAGCCACTCTATATCCGTGTCCATCAGACGGTTTTCTCTCTCCGTCCGAGTTGGTATAGGACTTCGCTTCAGTACGGTAATTGACCTCTCCCGATTTAGAACCAGGACAAGTAGTTTGTTCTTGGTTGGTACTTCGATGCCCCTCTATAATACCTTCTTCAATCTCTCTTCTGCTTGCGTCAAATCTATAATGATGTCCGTTTTTTCTGATAGTATCGATTATCCCGTTTGATGTGTTATAGCTTTGATGAGATACTTTTATTCGGCATAATTTTGCTTCTGCCGCACCCTTTGAAATGTATAATTTTGCAATCTCTTTTCTATCGTTAACTGGGAGCTTTGTTGGCTCTTTTATCTTCTTGGTGCCTTTTTCATAGTAAAGAGCTAATCCTTTCTCGGTAGCGACGATCGCTTTTTTATAATTATCGTTCGCATTAGTCGAAGTTGTAAGCAATGTATAGGCATCTGCTTCTCCCTGATAACTTCTAACAATAATACGTTTAAAGATGGAATTGTCTTTAAGTTTTCCCTCTAACCATTTTCTGACAATTTTATAAGCCCGATGTGCTTCATTTTTGTATTTGTTCTGTTCGCTATAAGCCATTGCATTGGCTTTACCAATATATCCCTCAGCCAGCATTCTGATTCGTTTTCGGTTTAATCCCCGATGTCTTTCTGTTTCTGGAAGTGCCGTTCCTTTTTCCAATTTTTGCACATACTTTTTAAAACGGTGCATGCCAATTACACTTCCATAACGCCGTATTGCTCTATCATATCTTGCACCACGTATATCACCATATTCCATATCGATAAAGGCTAGTCCGCCCTGGATACCGGCAAAGAGCCCTTCATTATGAGCACTTACTCGATTGGTTGCAAAATAATTTGAAAGCCGTGCAAAGCTAGTATCCTTTGGAGCATTAGGCATGTTAGATAGCATAATTCCAAGACTCTCTTCTGCTCTAAGATATAGTTTTCTTGCTTTTTTGAAGCTGGTTCCCTTATCTGTTTCTTTAGGATAGTTATAACTATGGATTGTTCCAACGGTATAGAATAGGTTGGCCAATGTTTCGTGCGTTCGATTGGTCTTTCTGCTTCCATTTAAGCTATTAAATACTCTATCTGCCTCAGCTGCGGCAATATTATATCTTCTGGCAGTGATTAAGTTATAAACATATCCGGCCCTTGTTTCAACTGGTAATTGATCTAGCGCAAAGTGTACTTCATCGTTTAATAATGTAGTGCGTTGGTCTTGTAAGAACGGAACCAATACCTTTAATCCTGCGATTATTCTATCTTCATCCAATAAAGTTTCTTTTTTACTTTTAGTCTGTGCCTCCTTACTTATTTCTTTCCATTCACCTTGAAGGTGATTTCCATATGTTAATAATCTTGATAAAAGCAGAGCACGTAAGAAGCCTTTTCTTTCATTTGTTGTAGTATCTAATCCATTTTTGTTATCAAGATTATCTCGCAGTTCTGCTAAGGTACCCAAAGCCCAGGTGGCAGTCTTAACAAATTTGGTTGCAGCGACTACATGAGCTAGGGATCTATCGTTTTGATCTAGGGTGCCTAATACTTCCGTTTTAAATAATAGGCCAATTGCTTTAGCGTAGGATTCATCGGCCCCTTTATGTTTTGCTGTTGTTCTAAATTGATCGTATTCTTCGCGATATTTACCAAAGAAAATATAATTTTCAGCTTTACCAACATAGGCCTGTTGTTGTCCGATCTTTAAAAGATAATGAAGAGGGTGACGGTTTTTTATTGGGTCTAGGGCAACATGTGCACGATATTTTTTAAATTCTTGGATTGCCTTGTCAAAAGATTGTTCGGCTAATGTTAAGGCCCTCCAGTCTAGTTTTCCAGCAGCCTTTAATACTTCTGCATGTGATGCTTGAAGAGTAGTTTTTGTTTTATCTGCAGTCCACCATAAGAAGGTATCGTTTGATAGTATTTTGGATTTTTTTCTCAATGCAACCAGTAAAGGGCTCTTTGTGATTCTGTCTACTTCGGCTTGACCTAGCATTTTTACATATTTCGGATCTGTTTTAATTCCAAGGATTGCCTCATCAATTAGAGCCGCCTCTAAGAATTCTCTCTTTCCTCCGCCATCGCCAACGGTCTTTTCTTTAATACCACCAATTGTTCCAAGCATCCACTTAAGAGTTTGAAGGCCTTTAAATGCTAGGGCAGGGGCTTCTTCTTCTAAAGCTTTGACAATTTTTCCTTTTAAAACATCGATCTTACCGGAATTTAGTTGCTGTAAGGCTTTTGAGTATAGTCCAACACCCTTATAATATCTTGCCCTAAAGGCATCTAATTCAAAACTGGCTAAATCAAGTCCCAATTTACCAAGTGTCTCTGTACCTAGTCCAATTTTTTTGTATTCACTTTTGGCTAGTGCATACATATCCTCTGCTCTTTCAAGGCAAGTTGATTTCTTTTTTGTATGGGGATTTATTACTACATGATTATCCTTTTCTCCCCAAGCTTTATATAATTCTCCGGTTTGGAAGTAGAGCTGTCCAAGATTAGTATAGGCAGCCAATTGGGTCTCTTCTGTGATTTTTCTTTTCTTGGCTTCTCCGTTGACCTGAATTTCTCCACTTTTAATATCAGCAATTACACCACTAGTTAGTTTTATTGCTTCTTGAGAATGTTTATCCGCTTTGCTGCGATCTAATTGTTGTAGACTTGCCCAAGACTGAACTCCGTGAAGGGTTGCTTTTAATAATCTAACGCGCAACATTTCAGAAGTGCGCATGCGGGTTTTAACACCTTGAACAGTCACTTGAGCATATTTATTATATAGAGAATCTCGAGCTCTTAATAATAGGACCTCGGTTCCTTGTAAATATCCATTTTGATTATAGTTTTGTCGAACAGAAAAAATTCTAGCGCTGTCTCGTCCCAATAGAGCACGGAAATAATACCTACGTCCAGATCCCTGTAGTGGACCAGGATTAGCAAAGGTAGTTATCATTTTACTATATTCAGATATTGCACTTTGATATTTTCTCTGAAGAGCAAGAGCGTCACCAACACCAAGATCAAGTTGCCCGTCAGAGATATTAACTTCTGCCTTTAAATCGTCTTTTACTTGTTTTGGTTTTCTTTTTCCCCATGCCCCAACATTGTGATAATTTACACGAATCATCTTAAGCCATTTAACAAATTCTTGATCGGATCGTTTGTTGGTAACAGTTAGTGGTTGTCTCATTCTGCTTGCGGCAGCAGTTCTTTCACTTAAATACCGACTCTCAACATCTGGTTCTCCTCTTAGGGCCCGATAGATTGCTTCTGCTCTGATTGCATATTTTAGTCCTCTTGGTGCATGTCCAAGTTCAGTGCTGAATCTTGCTCCTGTTCCATAGGCCCAGGCTAGAGTTGTTGATGCCTTTAGCATTTCAATTCTTCTTTTGAATTTAGTAAATTGATCACCACCACTAATTACTTGCGCAAGCTTGGTCAAAACTCCTTCGCATAGAGTTATTGTTCCTTGGGGATTGATTAATTTATTAAATCCAATATTGTATTCCTTATTTCGTGAGTGAGTATCTTCAACTTGGCTTATTACTATTCGTCCTCTTCCGTTTTTGGCACGCATAAAGAGTAGGGGATTATTTTTAATCCAATCATTTGGATTATTTGTTCCTTCTAATCGAAGAACTCCGTCATAAACTTTTAATGCGTCATCATATTGTCTAAGTGTAGTTAGGCAGTCTCCAAGACTAAGATAGATGTCTAATTCATTTGTTCCAGACATTCCAAGAAGGTCTAGTGCGACTGTCCCATATTTCATGTCTGGGGATCTAAATCCATGAACACCAGATACTCGTTTTCCATCAAGAGCATCTTGAAAGCTTTTGCCGACAGCGTGTAGAAGAATATCACTCCATTTGCTTTCGTAGGCCTTGTTCCAAAATGATTTTAAAACAGCTCCACCAGTTATTTTTGTAGTACTATTTCTTAGTTTATAGGTTTTTGAGAGGCTACTTTTACCGTGAAGTAAATAACGATAAATTACCGCAGCCTTAACTGCTTCATTTCTTCCTGTTCCCCTTTCTTCTTCTTCGAGTAGATTTGCCTTTGACGAGTAAGCCCAGGCTAAAGTGCTTAATCCGTTTAGTAAAAGTTCTGGTGGATCTGTGTGTAGGTTTCCATTTAATAGTCCTTTTAATATTTTAATTGCTTCGTCTAAACAAACCCTAGCGGATTCAGGATTATTAACCTTCATCCTGGTGGCGGTTTGCAAAAGAAGCATTGCTTTACCAAGCTTGATTCTTCCACGGGCTAGCTCAAAACGACGGTTTAATCGTGTTCTAAAGAAACCTAGTATTTCTCCCTTTCTGCTATTTGTTGCATATTCTGCGTTTAGGTATCGATAGTAAGCCCCTTCTGCTCCCTTAGCTGCTCGATACTTTGCTTCGGCTGGTCTAAAGTTAACTTCTAGGAGGTCTAAGATAGCTGCTTTAGTTATTGTTTGATCTGGTTTAATACCGCGGGCAGCTTCTATTAGTTTTTTAAGTTTTTGTTTTTTTGCTCGGTTTATTCTGGATCTATTCAATAATCCCATTGCATTTGGTTTTAGGATAAGATATGGCTTGTTGGTTATTGCAAAGAATTGCTTCCAAGAGTTATCTCCGTGACCGAATATTTGAATAACCTTGCCTTTTTCAACAGGGCTAAAAATATTTTCTGTGTTTATTTTTGACAATTTTAATTGGGCCCAACCAAGGTAGAGATGAGGAATACCAGAACCACCAGTAATTAATACACTATCGTTTTTTAGTCCACAGGTTGGGTGAGCGGGATTAGAGTAATTTCTTTCTCCTCCCCAATAGGATAGCCCCTTGTTTAAATTAAAACCTGTACTTGGCCATGTTCTTGGTCGAGTGTTAAAAAGAGAGGCATAAATTCCTTCTGCCTGATTGAATGCTTTTTCAGCAGCTGCATAGTTGTGAGCTGAGGCATAATAACGTCCTTTCATCTCGAAAGCTAAAATAGAGTTACTAACACCACCAACAATAACTGAGGCGTCGGTTCCCATACAATACGGTGCTTTTCTAAGTCTTCTGACTGCTCGTCTTACAACAGTTCTTGAAACACCAATTCCCGTAGCTGCTTTAGAAGGATTTCCTTTTCTTCCATGACTTGCACCAGCATTGCGTAAACGGGCTTCTTGTTTAGCAAGATTAGCAGCTGCACTACTAGAATCACTCCAGTCAATGCTTTGAGCATTGGGGCAGCTACAGGAACCACTTATTGGTGGTAGCGGTGCCATACTCTTTCCTCCTCCTTAATTTACGAATCCTTGCAATTCGTATAACATATTTTGTATCTTTGCACTGTTTGAGTATCCTTGTCCGGCAATGACTTCTAATTTTGCTCTTTTCCCTCCTGGTGGTAGCTTGGTCGGAATAGCTAGAATGTCATTAATTACCGATTGAGGAACATTTCCTTGCTGAATTGATCTCAAAGCTCTATAAAATAATCTGTATATTGGTTTATACTGTGGTCTCCATGCGCTTAATCTTCGTCTTAAATAAGTACTGTTTGTATATATTTGTAATAATCCTCTTAAGGCATCAGTGTTTAATGCATCGTATTCCAAAGATTTTTTATATAATGGAACTGCTCTGTCGTAATTAGCTAGGTTTCCAGAAGCGCTTCCCCACCAAGCTAAGTTTCCAGAACTAGACCAAGCTAAAGATGCTTTGCGTGGAAATTTAACAAAAACTCTTTTAACGACTGGACGGTTTTTAGGGTCTTTAAAAAGTACGACAATTGGATCGTTTTCGAGCTTAGGATCTCCTATTAGACCAGGAGGGAGTTTTCCTTCAAGCATTGCTCCTAGACGAGCTTGCATAATTCTTGAAATTCTTCTAAATTCTGGTAAGGAGCTTGATACACTAGTAAGACCAGTAGAGGCTCTTGCTTTTTTCCTTTCAATTTCTAATAGCTTGTGAATAGCAATCATTGACTGAGTTACCGTATCAACTATTAAGCTGATTCGATGTTCCTCATTTGATAATTTGAATGTTGGTATTTTTTCACTCATTGCTAGGGCTTCTTTTAACACTTCTTCTTGTCTGCTTAATGGAGGTAATTCTGCCCTAGATGTTTGAATATCGATGGCTTTTCTTATTGACATGATTTGAGCTACTGTTCTTGGATCAACTGATGGATTGTTTGTTGCTACTTCTCTGGATGCACTATAGTATTCTTCTGCTATTCCGTAGAATTCTCCATGATATATTCTTGCCAAAACCTCAAGATCTTTAAGTACAGCTTGATCCCCAACAGGAAGCGCTGTTCTTGGACCATTGAGATATGTTCTATTTCTGCAATAGTTCATAATTGTAAATGTCTGGTTTGCTAAAAGGAGTGCTTGTCTTCTTGGAACACCCGGTAGAACAAAAGCTCTTAAGAAGGTTGCTCTATTTCCATCAAATTTTGTTTGTAATACTCCACTTCTTGGATCAATGTACCCCTCACTTTTTAGCTTTGCAATAATAACCGCTTTGTATGCTCTAGTAGTTGGTCTCTCAAATTGATTTTCATCAAGGACAGGTTCTCCTAATGATGATAAACCAAAGTTAACTGTCCAATCACTATCATGCATTAGAAATAATTTTCTAGTATTAGGAGATAGTCTTTTTGTAGTCTCTCGCATGGTTCTTCTTATTCTAAGTTGCGGACAAAGGCCTCTAATAGGAGCAGAATCATAAATGACTTTTGTAGTAGGAGATAATGGAATAGAAGCAAGATCATTTTGTGCATCTTCAAACATTTTTAATTCAGCATCAGTAAATATTTTTGATTCGCGAGCTAATTCTATAATCCCGCTCTTTGATGCAATGTAATAAAGCATTCCTGCGGTTCCGGCACCAATCACAGAAGTTGTACTAGCTTTCCATAATCTTTCTAAGTTGCTTTCGCTTCTAAGAACCCTAACCCCAGCTAGAGCAGCAGTTGCTCCCAGTGCTATATGTCCCGCAATCTTTATTTTTTCTGCTTGATGAAAAGTTAACCCAGAAAAGTCTAATAGACTTAAATCACGAAGAGCTCTTTGTTGAAGATAGTTAAAAAATAGGGCTTTTTTATATTCAAGATCAGAGGCAGCGTGTTGTTCAAAGGTTGGAGCAGAATTGTCTTCTGTTCCTGGTAGATAGTCATAGGCCTGTGCTTCATCAACTTTTCTAGTTCTAATTCCCCCTCTTATCTTATCTGCACAGAAACTAAGAACATACACTCTGGCATCTAGCATTTGTTGTAATTGTAGAAAATTTCTTCCTCCATCCATTTCAAGGGCTAATGCTTCTGCTGATCTTACCAATGCTTGTTCAGAAAATTCCGCAGCCTCTTCATACCATGGTTTTAATAGGGCACTACCAATATCTTCACCTAAAACACCAGCATCTATATCTCTGATTTGTTCGGCTGCACGTACACGATATTGAGCCATTTTTTGATAGATCCTTGCTTGTGCAAAAACGAATCTGCTTCTATGAACAGTAGCGACTTCTCCTTTTAGTTTTTGCGCTAAGATTAAAGCTTCTCTAATATCACCAGTTCCTCTTGGAGCTGCTCCAGAAAAAATAATTTCAGGAATAGCTAAAGCAGTTTCATGCTCAAAGGCAATGGAATGTACTGGGTAAGTAGCTGTGCTATTTGCAAGAGGAAGACGTTCTACTTGTAAGTGCCCAAACTCAGCGATGGTTTCCATTGTACTAGTTAATACATCTGTTAATAATTGTTGGCTAGGGGAGGTAGTGTTTTCAGTTCTATTGTGAACCCTTTTGAGAAGATCAAAGCCATAAAGCTTTCTTAATGCTTTTTCTAGTGGGGATTGTCCTGGAACTACCATTCCACTATAATTTTGATATTCTTCCATAAATTGAATTGACATTCTAAGTGCTTTTACGTGGTTACCACCATGGTTAAACATCTGTATTGCAGCAGCTCTTATTGCAAGACGAGTCCCTTGATCAAATTCTTCTGTTTCAAGTATTGACTCTAGGGTGTCGCCGATTACTGCAAAACCATAGTTTAGAGTGGACATTGTTAGAATCATGTTTATAATAGTGGCTCGTACAACCGATGGACTATCCTCAAAATTTGCGACCTGTAAAACTTCAAAAAACTCTGAAGCAGATTGACGGTATAAACCGATATTTCTAGATGAAGCTGCTGCGTTATATCTTGCAGTAGCGCTATTTGGACGGGCGGCTATAGCTCTATGTGCATCATCATACATTTTTTCGGCAGTTACAGAATATTGGGGCTCAGTCTCTTGTCCTGTAACAATATCGTATAAAACGTCGTTTGTTACTGTTTCTTGAAAGTATTTTATTTCGGAGGGAAGAGTAAAACCAAAAACAGATAATGCTTCAGGTAAATCTTCTGCTAATCTTTCTTTCAATGGAGGGACGGTTGGGGTTTGGGTTGCCAATGGTTTTACTTTAAGGGTACTGGTGCTGTCATCGGTTGCATCTTTTAGTGCGGCAGATAGGGCTCGAAAGGTTAAGACAGTACTATAGTATTCTTTTTGGTTTCCTTGATAATCAAAAATATTTCCACCATTCCTACTTCTTCTAGTTCTTCTTTTTCTGAGAACTAATCTTGTAACTCCGCGTACTCTCCGGATTACTCCGGTTTCTTCTCTTTCGGTATATTCATTAAATTCAGCTTCGAAAGCCCTGGTACGTCTGCTGCTTCCAGCACCAATTGCTCCCATTAAGTAGCAGGCGTGTCCAGCAAGACGACGATATCTTCCAATTCTTAGGGTTTCAAGATCTTTTCCGTTAACTAATTTTTGGGCCAAGGATACTGCTCTGCCGCTTATTTTGTATTTAGCTGGGACAGTAGCATCACTAGCGTCATCGTGTAGAATGATATCTCGAGCTAATTCTAGTGGCATACGAACACCATCAAAATATTGTGGAAAATTTAAGTTTGCTTCACCCATTTCTGGTCTTACTATCATTTTTCCATCTTTTTTTACGATTACTTCAACTTGGTCGGGAGTAAATGGGACAGTAGCATCTCCACTTCTTATTTTTCTTACCACTTCTTCAAGCATGGCTTGTTCGATTATTAATTTACCTCGAGCAGGGAAGGAAAGTGGGCGTGCACCTGTTCTTTTTAAGGCTTTAAATTTTTCTTTGTTAACCCGTGCTCTATCTCCCGGTTTACGTAAAACCTCAACTCCAAATGGTGTTATTTCCCAACCGTTTTGATTTAATAGGTTTTCTAATAAATCTCGATGAAACCAATCTAGGGCATAGTATGTTCTCCCGGCATCTTGAAAGGTGACAGTATGTTCTGCTCTTTTTGTTGGATCTGCAATGTTTTCAAAAGCTTCTTCAGACAGAGTAACTGTTGCTTCAACTACTGCGAAATTGTCACTTCTTACTTGAAGCCAGTATTCTTTAGCATGGATATCAAATTCAGCAAAATCTCGAAGTGCAGCCAATATTGTATATGAAGGGTTAAAAGTAACAGCTTCTTTTGGAAGATCTTTGTGTCCCCACTGATCTGATACAGCAAGTATCAGACGACCATTTTTATCTACTATATCGTAAGCTTTTATTCTGGCAAGCATATCAGCAGCTAGTCTGGCGTAATAACGTTTTTCAGGAACACCTCTTTCATTAGTTGGAGTAGACCAGGTTCCTGCTTCAACTAGTGCGTCGGCTCTAATTAGAGCATGGGCAATGATTATATCCGCGTCAGTTGCAGAGAAAGAATCAGATATACTCATTGGTTTCATTGTTCTTGTTTTTATATCGTATTCCATACGCCAAGGCATTAGTCCATTTTCATTTCTCGAAGCTAAAACACCATTTAAGATTCTTCCAAAGTTATCTTGTAGATTAACTCCGTCTACCACTCTTCTTCGATAGGCTTCTCCTGTGTTAGTTAATGTTTCCATGAAATAGGCCGGACCTTCAGAAACAGTATCTGCGTTTTGTGGTCTCCAGACATAAGACGCATTTCCGATGTTGTGCATAAAACCACCGTTCCCAATTGGTTTTAAGGCGGTTGCCAAATGTTTTGGAAGTCTCTTTTTCCAAATTCTTTGAAAGGCAGAAGAAATCTTGTGGTTTGCTCTGTTAAAGAAAATCCCAATTGCTGATCTTGGTCCACTTGGTGGTGGGGGAGGTGCTGAAGGAGTACAGGCATCAACAACAACGACAGTAGATACCGCAGCTGTTCCAAGGAACAATCTACGACTGACTCTTCCTATTATTCCTGGTGGTCTTGGGCCGCCTATATTATTTGTATTTGTCATAGGAAATCACCGTTTCCTTCTCCCGCTCTGCGGGATCCCGCAACAATTATATTTAATAATAGAGGCGGGACTTTCTATATATATATCGACAAAAGTGAGGCGGAATTTCACTGTATTTAGTTTCGGAAGATTTGTGCTAAAATTTCAATATATTTCTATGAAAGGAGTTTTGGGGCCTCAACACCTTGATAATCTTTTTCACATATTTCTCAGTTTAAAAATAACCTGAAATTTTTTTAATTTTAACCCGAAGAAATAGTACAAAAAAATAATCTGAAATTTTTGAACATAGTTTTCGATATATATATAGGAAAGATTATTTTAAATTTAATTATCCTTAAAGGAGGAGTTTAAAATGAGTGTTAGTTTAGTTAAATCACCAACCACCCCGTTACGCGTAGTTCATGTGGCAGCAGAGGTTGATCCGTTCTTTAAAACAGGTCAAGGCTTAGCGGATGTTTTAGGGCAAATTCCACAGGCTTTGGCAGGAATGGGAGTAGAAAGTACTGTTTATACTCCTCTTTTTCAAGATACTAAATTGGCGTTAACTGATCCTACTTATCAGTTAAGCGTTATTGCTGGTGTTGGTGATTTACAAACTGTTTCTGTTTTTGAGCAAACTGTTGATGGAGTAGTATATAAATTTATTGGGCATGATTTTTTAAGTAGCGGCCAGCCTTATGGTCAAATGAATGACGACCAAAGATTTTCTCTTTTTGCATTAGCTGTTTTGCAAGATATGGAGGAGAATATGAAAAATCCTCCTCATATTTTAGAAGCGCATGATTGGCATGCTGGTTTGTTACCCGCGTATTTAAAAGTGGTTTTGCCACAGAATGAATACTTTGCTGGTGTAAAAACTGTTTTTGTGGTCCATGATATTGCTTACCAAGGGAATTTTCCAACAGAAAGAGTTCCTAATTTAGGGTTTGGTTGGAATATATTTGTTCCAAAAGAAATAAAATTTCATGAGTGGATAAGTTTTCTTAAAGCCGGAATGTTTTATGCAGATAAAGTTGTAGTTAGGACAGAGAGAGGACTTGAGAGATATCAAACCGAAAATGGAGGGAAGGGCTTTTCCGGATTAATAAAAGAGCTTATGTCCTCACAAAGGCTTTGTGCAATGTTGGCTGATGGTCCAGATTATATTGACTATAAACAATATGCGCAAAGAACACTTGGATTATACCGAGGATTGGTTGGTGTTCCATTTATTGGTATGGAAGCATCAATCCCTCTTATTGGAAGTGATGAATCAGGGTATCAGGTACGCACCTATCTTGAAGTTATTGAAATGGTAAATCCTGTGGTTGCTAGACTGTATGGTGAATTAGAAGAAGACGAGCAAGCAGAAGTAGATAGGTTTGTTAATTATGGACAGGCACATATATTTGAAGGAATTGAAACGCTTGAGGAGTTAAGAACACTTGTTAATGAAGACTTAAGGGCTATATCGGACCGTTTATTTCAAGAATGTGAAAGAACAATAAGTGCCCATGTTGCGACTCAAGGAGAATCTAGTTTGTTAAGTGGAGAGATAAAATTAATGGAAGATATTCCCGATCTAGAGATTTCTGATGACCTAGTAGCAGCAGGGAACGAAAGAAGAAAGGGATTGGTTCGTTTTGTCCCTGCATCAGGCTTAGGAACCCGTTGGATAAAGATGGTCTTAGATTTGAATACAGAACAGATGGAAGAAAAATATGGTCTTACTTTAACTGGAATGGCTAGAGAAGTTTTTGATAATGGGCATAAACCCAATGTTTTGAAGGGTTGTTATAGGGTTATGAGAATGGGGAATAGAAGTTTCTTTCAAATTAAGATTGATGATTGGGCTGAATCTCAGGAAGGATTAGAGAATAAAATGCCAATTTATTTCTTAACAGCACCAGGAGAACCCGGAGAAATAATTGATGATCATTTTAGAGAACTTGGTTTCGAAGTTTCTAGTGTTGATGAAGAAAGAGGCCGTACACATTATATACGAGAGAGTGACGGATTAGAACTAGTTGCAGTTGAGGAACAAGAAGATACTTATGTTCCAGCTTTTACAACTGGGGGCAAATTGGCGATGTTATCAGATGGAAAGAGAGTACAACGTTTGTCTTCTGGTCACGGCGTGGTTTTTCAATCCCTCTTTGAAAGTGGGGCAATTGAGCACATGCAATCTTCGAGAGCGACTGATCTTTTTATGTCTAACATAGATAACTTAGGCGGTAATGCAGCTGGAGATGAGTATGCTGCGATTTTAGGTTCTCATGATGGACGTTTTACAGCGGAGATGGTTCCCCCGGATCAGGATAATGGAGGAGTTGGAATTCTACGCGTAAAGCCTGGGAGGACTGATTGGGAAGCACAGCTAGGAGAAGATTGGACCTTATCTAGAGCTCTTCAAAAGAGAATAAAAGACGAAACTCCTCCTTTTAATCCGGTTGGATATACTTTTGGTCTTGCTCCTTTAAGTGTAGCATGGGAAGCAGGGCAATTGATTGGTGGAGGGAGTGATGGGCTTACAATGTACGTTGAAGAAAAAGATTTAGGAGACCTTAAATGGTATCAACCACAAACTCTAGCTGGGGATGCATCTGAAAAGATTCCCCCTCAATTTATCAGTGTTTCTCGAGGAAGATTTGTTCCATCAAAATCTCCAACCTATGTGCATTATCTTAGATATTTAGACTCTCTGGAAGAGTAATAAAAAAGAGGTGAGGTAAATGCCTGTACAGGAAACAGGTCCTGTTAGAGGGTCTGGATTACATGGCCCTTTGGTAGTTACGCGTGGCAACACCTCAGACTTACTAGATAGAATAAAAACACGAGGGACTACTCTTCCCTTTGTTGTTTGCGTTGCCGGAGAAAGCGGGTCTGGAAAAGGATTTGTTACCTCACGCTTAGTTGAAAATTTGCAAGAACAATTACCTGGACAAAGTATCTCAGTTCTTTCTACTGATAATTACTATTTAGATGATGTTCCAGACGGTAATTTTGATCATCCACAAAGCATTGACTCAGAAAAATTAATTACTGACTTAGCCAAGATTAGAGCTGGCCAAGCTGTTTCTATTCCTCACTATGATGAACAAAAAGAGGTCTCTATTCCTGATGCTGAAATATTGCACCTTATTTCAAAGTGACGTGATTTTGATCAATCCACTGCCATGATGCCCCCAA
>CAYQVW010000012.1:0-52448 GCA_964421245.1 uncultured bacterium
CTTATTATTCTAATATTACGAACTTTCACTGTCTACTAAAAAGGGGGAGGGTCAGTACCTTTGGTAATGTGGTTGTTGGGCTAGAGAGAGAGTGGGTTCCCAAAATTCTTCAAGTAGCCACAAAGATGTCAGGGGAACCTCTTGTTGTCCCTACGATTGATGAATCACGCGCATCAAGATTCAGAGTCGAGGTCGAAAGGAATAAAAATGGAGAAGTTAGTCAGTGGGTAGAGGATAACGAGTCTTGGAAATATATGGGGTACCTGCCGGGGAAAAATTGTTACGTTGGATATAAAAGCAACATAGGGCTTCGTTTTGCTGTAAGAGATTAATTTTCTTGTAAATATATTTTTCCATTGATATAATCCATATATCTATGTATAAAGATTTACCAGATAAAAGCGGTCATTTTGGCAAATTTGGGGGACGTTTTGTTCCAGAAACACTTATTCCTGCTCTTGAGAAATTAACGGCAGCCTATGAGGCTGCAAAAAATGATCCAGAATTTAAAAACCAAGTAGAATATTATTTTGATAAGTATGTTGGTCGTCCAACACCACTTTATTTTGCCGAAAGGTTAACCGAAGAACTGGCTGGTTCCAAAATTTATCTTAAGCGAGAAGACCTCGCCCACACCGGGGCACATAAAATAAATAATACTATTGGCCAATGCTTACTTGCTCAAAGAATGGGGAAGAAGAGAATTATTGCAGAGACTGGAGCAGGGCAGCATGGTGTTGCAACTGCTACTGCTTGTTCCTTACTTGGATTAGAATGTATCGTCTACATGGGAGAAGAAGATACCCATCGTCAGTCCTTAAATGTTTACCGTATGAAATTAATGGGGGCAAAAGTTAGAACAGTTACTTCAGGAACAAAAACACTTAAAGATGCAACTAATGAAGCACTACGTGATTGGATGGCAAATGTACAAACTACTTTTTATTGCCTGGGTTCCTGTGTTGGTCCGCATCCATATCCGATGATGGTCCGTGATTTTCAATCAGTAATCGGACGGGAAGCAAAGGGCCAGATCATGGAAGCTGAAAAAAGACTTCCAGATTATCTGGTTGCCTGTGTTGGCGGTGGATCAAACTCAATTGGTTTATTTTATGAATTTTTAGATGATCCAGAAGTTAAGATGATTGGAGTTGAGGCTGGGGGGGCGGCTAGTTTGTGCAAAGGGGATTTTGGGGTGTTACACGGTGCCTTTTCATATTTATTGCAATCAAAGACCGGACAAGTCTTACCAACTCACTCAATTTCTGCCGGGCTTGATTATCCTGGAGTCGGTCCAGAGCACAGTTATTTAAAAGAGCAGGGAAGAGTAGAATATACTAGTGTATCAGATAAAGAAGCAATTGCTGCCTTCAAACAACTTTCAGAATTAGAAGGAATTATTCCAGCGTTAGAGTCTTCACATGCATTGGCTTATTTAAAAAAGTTAGCTCCAAAACTTGATCGATCTCAAATTGTAATTATATGCCTCTCTGGACGTGGGGATAAGGATGTCGACGCGATAAAAAACATCTAGCCTTCCCATTTTGCCTGAAATTTTTCAAAACACCCAACGATAAGATCTCGGAGGATATTAAGTGAAGGTTTCTGTTAAATATCGAAATCTTGAATTTTTTTCAAGAAGTCAATTAAAACAGGTGCAATGGGATGTTCTAAGAAAGGGGAGAATAGAAACGGGTCTGGTCAGAATGTATTTTGTGCCCGAAATAATGTGGAGCGGATTAAAGACTCTTCATCCTGAGGCGGCAAGCGAAAAAAGACTGGGAAGCCAATGTTTTACTACCTTAGATCGAGATTGGGGTGTTATTAAGGGGGATAAAATAGATGTTGATTCTCTCATGCAAAAGTGGGTTGAATTTGTCCATTCTATAGAGGTTCCTTCTCAAGCTTTTTTAGAATTATTTGGTGATGAACCTTTTAGAAAAGGGATGGTTGCTGAACCTTCGGTTGAATACGACTTTTGTGGGAAGGGCGGCCTTGATGCTGCTAGTGAGGAAAGAGTAAAAGAATTATTAGCCGGAGCTGGTCTTCAGGGACAAAAAGATCCTTTTTCTTATTATTTTTATGAAGTGATGGGAAAAATTCTCGGGCGTGGTGTTGCTGATAATGAAGAGATATTTGTTTTAGATAGAATTCTAGCTCCCCCTGTTGAGGTCGATCCTTCTGCTATAGCAATGCAGCATCGCCTACAGACTTTTTATGAAAATTTAAGAGACGGAAGGATAGATGAGGCTAATAAATTTAGGGAAAGAAACCTTTTTATGAGGGCTAATTTGGAAGGGCTAGTTCTTACACAAGATCTTTCACGGGCAGATCTTGCCTTATCTTCTTTTGTTGGGGCTCACTTTGGGGATATTAGCATGTCAAACACGATAATTAGAGGGACAGATCTGGCATATGCAGATATGAGGAGATTAGAAGAAACAAAATGCGTAGGTTTGGTTTTATTGAGTCCTGAAAAGGATGATCTTCCTCGTAATTATCATTTGGCACAACTTCCTCACTGGCTCTTAGAAAAATTTAGATTTTTAGAAGAAATTGCAGTAAAACCTCCTACCGCAGAAGCCATCACTGCTTTAGCAAAAGATATTTTTGCCCCGGATCCGGACGAGGAATAATAATTTGCTTTGTTTTGGAAAATCAATCTCAACTTTGCTATACTTACTGTATGTCAAGAATCAGCGAGGCTTTTAAAAAACACAAGGCCCTAATCCCGTATATAACTGCCGGTGATCCTAATTTGGGGATGACTGAAAAGTTAGTTTACGCTCTAGAAAAAGCTGGAGCTGATATTGTTGAGCTTGGAATTCCATTTTCAGACCCATTAGCCGATGGACCGGTTATTCAGGCCTCCCATCTTCGAGCGTTAAAAACTTCACTTACTGACGTTTTGAAATTAGTTAAGAAGATTCGTAAGAAATCACAGATTCCAATTGTTTTGATGTTATCAGATAATTTAGTTGTAAAATATGGACCAGAAAAATTTTATCAGGATGCGGAAAAGGTAGGAATTGATGGGGTGATTGTGCCGGATTTACCGGTGGATGCTGGAGAGCCATGCCATGGCATGGCTATACATCTTGTGGCGCCGACGAGTACGGATGAAAGAGTAAAAATGATTGCTGATGCTTCAACCGGATTTATTTATTTAGTTTCTTTAACTGGAATTACCGGTAAGCGCAAAGACTTATCTTCTGGTCTTGGCGATTTGGTTCAAAAGATTAGGAAGCATACGGATAAGCCGATTGCAATTGGCTTTGGTATCTCAAATACGCAAGCCGCCAAAGAAGCAGCGAGTGTTGCCGATGGAATAATTGTCGGATCGGCGATTGTTGATATAATTGCCAAAAATAAAAAGAACCCAATTCCAAAAGTTTCAAAATTTGTTTCTTCTCTTCGCCGGGCTATAGATAAATGTTAAAAAGAGCCCTTTATCGTTTTCGTCAGTTTCTTTTTGCAATGTCGGCAACAATGAACGAAGTTGACTGGCATTTTGTCGGTCGCTATCTAAATATCGAGGAAATGGCCCTATTTAAACGCCTGCCTGGATTTGAACAGAAGCATTGTGTAGTAGTTGCGCAAAAGATAGAAGAACTTATTCATGATCGACAGGATGTTGATCATAGAAAGGCAATTAGGCTTGGGCTACTTCACGATATTGGTAAAATCGAAGGGCATCTTATGATTTTTCAAAAAAGTTTTTTAACTATTGCTAGATTCTTCTTAAGGCCTCTCTATGATTTTCTAGCCGACCATGGTTCAAGAAAAAGCTCTAACAAGATTTTACGAAAGTTCTATATTCATAAGCACCATGGAGCAATCGGAGCAGAGTTGCTAGAAAAACTAGGAGAAGACAGGGAGATTGTGATTTGTACCCGTTTACACGATTTTCCCGAAAAATATGATAGTATATATATGAAACTACTTGGAGAGGCGGATTCAACTTTTTAATGAAAGCATATACAGATCAACACGCTAAGGCCGGATTGTCCGAAAAACTTCCTAGAATTGATGTTTTTCTAAACAGCTTTCGGGATTATGAAATTATTATTAATATTCCCGAATTCACTTCTATTTGTCCCCGAACTGGTTTGCCTGATTTCGGAAAGATAACTATAAAATATATTCCTAAAAAGTCATGTATCGAGCTAAAATCTCTTAAAATCTATATTTTGGGATATCGTGACCTTGGGATATTTAATGAGAATGTGGTCAATCGAATTTTGAAAGATATTGTTTCTGCCTGTAAGCCGAAAAAAGTAAAAGTTATTGGCGAATTTACCCCTCGTGGTGGGATTTCAACTATTATTTCCGCTTCTTCTTAATTGTTCAATATGAACTAAAAGAACCGAAATGTCTGCGGGTGATACCCCAGCTATTCTAGATGCTTGCCCAAGAGTTCCCGGTTTGTGATATTCAAGTTTATGCAGAGCCTCATTAGAGAAAACACCCTTTAATTTATTATATTTTATTTTTGCCGGGATTTTATGGTGCTCCATTTTTCTAAATTTTTCAACCTGACCAAGCTGGCGTTTGATGTATCCGGAATATTTTTTTTGAATATCTATTTGTTCTAAAACTTCGGATGAGATTGGTTTTTTCTCTTCAATTGCTTTTTTCTTTTTTTTGAAGGCTTTATATCTTTCGTTTGAGATTAAGCCGATCTTATGGCCTTTTTTCGTTAGTCTTAAATCAGCATTGTCTTGGCGGAGCAATAAGCGATATTCTGAGCGAGAGGTTAGCATTCTGTAAGGCTCGTTAATTTCTTTTGTGATTAGATCATCAATCAGTGTTCCAATGTATGATTCGTCTCGTCCTAAGATTAATGGTTCTTGTTTTTTGATTTTCATTGCTGCGTTGATTCCAGCAATTATTCCTTGTGCCGCAGCTTCTTCATACCCAGAGGTTCCATTTATTTGTCCAGCACAAAATAGCCCAGCTATTTTTTTTGTTTCAAGAGAATATTTTAGTTGTGAAGAGGGGACAGAGTCATATTCAACCGCATAACCAGGACGTAAAATTTCCGCTTTTTCTAATCCGGCCATAGTTCTTATCATTTTTAATTGAACATCTTCTGGCAAAGAGGTGTTTAATCCCTGAGGATAAATTTCTTCCGTATTTCTTCCACAGGGTTCAATAAAACATTGATGGGATTCTTTGTCCGGAAAGCGTACAATTTTATCTTCTATTGATGGACAGTAACGTGGACCGACCCCTTTTATCTTGCCAGCATAAAGTGGTGAGCGTTTTAAATTTGCCTTTATTATTTTATGAGTTTTTTTATTGGTCCTGGTTAGATAGCAAGGGACTTGAGGGAGATTTTTCGCTAGGGACAGATCACTGATTTGTCCGTACTGGGAATATTCCCATATAAATGAAAATAGTTTTAAATCTTTATCTCCTGGTTGAATAGTCATTTTAGAAAAATCAATTGTGCATTTATTTAGTCTAGGTGGAGTTCCCGTTTTTAATCGCCCAAGTTTTAGTCCAATCTTCTTTAGGCTTTTTGACAGGCCTTTTGATGGCGGTTCGCCAGCCCGTCCGGCTTCTTGATGTTTCATCCCAGTATGAATTACTCCATTTAGGAACGTTCCGGTAGTTACTATTACTGTTTTTCCGTGATATGCCGTGTCTAAGATAGTTCTAACCCCTATAACCTGACCCCTAGCCCCTAATAATATTTCCTCAACCATATCTTGCTTTAAATCCAGATTTTCTTGTTGTTCTAGTATTTGTTTCATCACAAGATGATATTGATCTCGATCAGATTGTGCGCGAAGGGCGTGAACCGCTGGTCCCTTTGTGGTATTTAGGGTTTTCATCTGCAGATAGGTTAAATCAGTTGAAATTCCTATCTGTCCACCTAAGGCATCGATTTCTCGAACGAGTTGAGATTTTGCCGGTCCACCGACTGCTGGGTTGCAAGACATAAATCCGATAGTGTCGAGATTAATAGTTAGAAGTAGAGTTTTACAGCCAAGACGTGCAGATGCCAGCGCAGCCTCAATTCCGGCATGTCCTGCACCAACGACTATCACATCATAAGTCATATATTATATTTTATCATTATTTGCTATAATATATGAAGTATGCCCAAGGTTAAATACAAAAGAATCCTCTTAAAGCTCTCTGGTGAAGTATTTGGTGGCAAACATCGTTTCGGCCTCGATCCTCAAGTTATGGATTTTATTGCAGATGAAATTAAGAAACTCCGCAAAAGACGTGTTGAGATTGCAATTGTTATTGGTGGCGGCAATATCTTCCGTGGAATAAAAGGATCAGAAAAGGGGATGGATAGAGCTACTGGCGATTACATGGGAATGCTTGCAACAGTTATAAATTCTTTGGCGCTTCAGGATTCGTTGGAACGCGAAGGAATTTGGTCTAGAGTACAAACTGCGATAGAGATGAAATCTATTGCCGAGCCTTTTATAAGAAGAAGGGCAATCCGACATATGCAAAAGGGAAGAGTTGTAATACTCGCGGCTGGAACGGGTAACCCTTATTTTTCAACAGATACTACCGCAGCGCTTCGTGCAGCTGAGCTTGATGCCGATGTTTTAATTAAGGCAACCAAAGTGGATGGTGTTTATGATAAAGATCCTTTTTTACACAAAGATGCTCGTAGATTTAAACGCTTGGGCTATATGAGAATTATGCGTGGCCTAAAGGTTATGGATTCAACGGCAGCATCTTTATGTCGAGATAATGATATTCCAATTATTGTATTAAATCTTCTTAAAAAAGGAAATGTTGAGAGAGCAATTGTTGGCAAAAAAGTTGGGACCCTTATTACAGATAGAAAAAGCAGGAGGGGAAAATAATGGACGCATTCATAAAAAGCTCCGAATCAAAAATGGCAAAGGCCCTAGACTCATTGAAAAAAAAATATTCCGCTATTCGTACCGGACGAGCCTCTCCATCCTTAGTTGATGGCTTAATGGTCGAATATTATGGAACAAGTTGTCCTCTAAAACAGTTGGCCAGCATTGCGGTGCCCGAAAGTAGGACTATTACGATTCAGCCTTTTGACAAGACCGCTCTCAAGGATATTGAAAAAGCAATTCAAAAATCAAACCTTGGCATTAATCCAAAGAACGAGGGTGGACGGATTATCTTGAGCCTGCCTCAATTAACAGAAGAGAGAAGAAAAGAACTTACGAAGGTTGTAAAAACCGAAGCAGAAGGGGCCAAGGTTTCAATGCGCAACATTCGACGCGAAATATTGGACGATCTTAAGAAGAAAAAAGCAAGCAAAGAACTTTCTGAAGATGCCTACAAAAACCAAGAAGGGGCTGTTCAGAAGATAATTGACAAGTTCTCTAGACAAATAGATGAAACAATGGCTGCAAAAGAGAAAGAAATTTTAGAAGTGTAGATGACAAAGAATCCTTCAAAGAGAATTCCAGAACATATTGCCATAATAATGGACGGCAATGGTCGCTGGGCAAAAAAAAGACACCTCCCTCCAATATTTGGCCACCGCGAAGGGGTAAAATCGTTTAAAGAGATTGTCCGTGAGTGCGGAAAACTTGGGGTTAAGTATTTAAGTGTTTATGCCTTTTCTACAGAAAATTGGGGTCGGCCTAAAGAAGAAGTCGATTTTTTAATGGATCTTTTTTCAAAAACAATTGAAAAAGAATTAAGCAAACTCGATGAAGAAAATGTAAAGATAAGATTTTTAGGCCGTTTGAAACAGTTCTCATCAAAACTGCAGGAAACGATGAAAAAAGCTGAGAAAAGACTTTCTAAAAACACCGGACTTAATCTAAATATATTAGTTAGTTATGGATCAAGAGCAGAGATTGTTGATGCTGTTAATGAGATTATTAGGACCAAGGGTCAAGGGGCAAGAGTCGAAGAAAAGGATATTGCTGGTCATTTATATACAGCTGGAATGCCGGATCCGGATCTTCTAATCAGAACGGCCAACGAAAAGAGGATTTCAAATTTCTTGCTTTGGCAGATTGCTTATTCTGAAATTTATATTACGCCAGTATTGTGGCCAGATTTTAGGAAAAAGAGTTTACATGATGCTATTTCCGAGTACAATAAGAGAGAGCGTCGTTATGGATTAAGAAAATGAAACTTCGACTATTAACTATATCAATAATGGTTCCAATTATTTGGGCTTGCACCTATTATGGGGGCCTGGCCTTCTTAGCCCTTATTTTGTGTTTTGCTCTTTTATCAATAAATGAATTTTACAAACTTATGATGAAGAGAGGACATGTTCCAGCTTTTTGGTTGGGAAATGTTATTACTATCTTTTTTATTGTTTTTGCTTATTATTCCATAAGTCGAGATTGGGAGCCGGCTCATTCTGCTATCTTTACCATTGCCGCAATCTTTGCGTTAATGGCAGGGGTTTTTCTAAAACGTGAAAAGGATAATATTGTTGATATTGCCTTAACACTTTTGGGGATAGTATATATTGGATGGTTTTTTAGTTATTTTCTTTTTATTCGCAATATGACCGATCATGGCGGCTATCTATTTTTTATGATGCTAACAATTTGGGCTAACGATGTTATGGCTTATTTGTTTGGCACAAAATTTGGTAAGCATAAATTGGCTCCGGCTATTTCCCCTAAAAAAAGTATTGAGGGGGCGGTTGCGGGTTTTATCGTTTGTTTAATTGCTGCAGGAATTTTTTCTTGGATTGCAAAACTTCCTCTAATGCATGCTCTAATTTTGGGAGCAATTATTGGGGTGGTTGCAATTTTGTCCGACCTGATTGAGTCTTTGATAAAACGTGATGCTGGAGCAAAAGATTCTTCTAATTTAGTACCGGGTCATGGCGGAGTGCTTGATCGTATGGATTCTTTTATTTTGACTGCGCCAGTCGTATATTATTATTTAGTTTGGGTAGTGCTTCGATGAACAAGGCGATTATAAACTTAATCAAAATGTCTTTAGCCGAAGATGTTGGATCTGGTGATATTACAACTAATTCAATTGTTCCAAAGAACAAAATAGTAGAAGCTACAATTATTGCAAAAGAATCTGGAGTAATTGCTGGACTTCCTTTGGCAGAACTGGTTTTTGAAGTTTTAGATAAGAAAGTAAAATTTATTTCAAAAGTATCGGATGGAAAGAAAGTTAAGAAGGGGACTGTAATTGCAAAAATTAAAGGTCCGGCTAGAGCTATTTTAACCGGGGAGCGTTTGGCCTTAAATTTTCTTCAGCAACTATCTGGGATTGCTACGCTTACTAATCAATTTGTAGCAAGGGTCAAAGGGTCAGGGGCCAAGATTCTCGATACCAGAAAAACAACTCCTCTATGGCGTGGGGCAGAGAAATATGCGGTTTGTTGTGGTGGAGGGGTGAATCATCGTCTTGGTCTTTATGATGCAGTTTTGATTAAGGATAATCATTTGGATATTGCAGGAGGGGTTGAAGAGGCAGTGGCAAGGGTCAAGGGGCAAGGGTCAAGAAGAATGGCGATAGAAGTTGAGTGCAAGAAAATCTCTCAAGTAAAAGAGGCCATTGATTTTGGTGCAAAGAAGATCTTGCTGGATAACATGAATATAAAAACATTGCGACAGGCAGTTAAACTTTGTAAAAAAGCAAAAGTTTGGACAGAAGCAAGTGGGGGAGTGAATCTCAAAACAGTTCGATCAATTGCAAAGACTGGGGTTGATTCAATTTCGGTTGGAGCCCTAACCCATTCTGCAAAGGCGATGGATATTAGTTTGGGAATCTGTTAATTCCCTACAAATCCGTGCCGGTCCTTTGATTGAGAAAGTAGACTGGGGATATAATGGTCTGGTAGTTCTCTCCACCCAGCAATTTCTTTTGCACATGCAATTGCAGCGTCTTTCTTACCAAGTTGAAATAGAAATTGTGCTTTTGCGATTGTTGCGGTAGTTTTGTCTTGAGATTTGTCAATTGTCTGGTCGAAAAATGGGAGTGCCCTTTTAAGGACTGCAGCAGTTTGCCTTTCAGTAGCAGTGGTAGAATCGGGGATAGCCTCAAGCATTTCTGTTTGAACTTGTAATATTGCTATTTCGGCTTGTAATCTTGCAAGGTGTATTCTGGTAGAGTCATTAGTTGGATCGAGTTCAAGTGCTCTAGCTAAAGCAATTCGAGCGTCTGTTCTTTTTTTCTTTTTTAGAAGTAAGCTTGCTCGCAATAACCAGGTACTTGCATCTTCTGGGGAAAATTGTGTAGCTTTAATCACTTGTGCTAAGGATTCGTCTGTCCTTCCTGCTCGATCAAGCATGGAAGCGTATAGAGCACAGAGGCTCCCATTTTCTGGATTAAATTTCAATGCTTCCTCACAATCTAGGACACTTCTATGGATTCTATTTAATGCGGCGAGGGCCTGTGCCCTCATAGAATAAATTGTTAACCGTTGCATGTCTTTTAATTCTGAAATATCAGGGGATCTTCCAATTGCCTCTAAAGCCTGACTTAAACAAGAGACAACTCCTTCAAAGTGGTTTATTTCTGCCAATACCACTGCTTTGGCAATATAGGCATCAGTGTCATTTGGGGAATGATCAATCCAAGCATCAACATATTTTTCTTTTGTATTAAGATCAACTTCTTCGCTTGGTAAATTTAAAATTTTGGTATAGGCAATTGGGAAAGATGGTTCAATCAATATTGCAATTTGGTACCATAACATACGATCCTCTGCTGATTTTGCTAAAGCTCCCTGTTCAATACAATATAAGTAATAAATATCAATAAGTCTGTATTTGCCATGATTTAATCCCTGTAGCTTCATAAAGTCTACCTGAAATATATGTTCAAAAATATCTAAGCCCCTGCTCATCGCATCTTGTTGTAAGCTTTCAATTGGTAGCCCTTCTTTTTCTAAGCAATCTGTTACAGATCCTTTATAAGGAATAATAGGAGCATTAACCAAGCGCTCAAAAACCATCCCTCTTGGAGCCTTAACTCCTTCCATTAGCCAAACTGTAGAATCCAGAGCGGATCCTAGGGCAGCGATTGTTCTTCTTGCAGGTGTTGCGTTGTAAAGACCATCCGCGATCTCAAATAGAAGAGGGTGAGAGAAGTCTGAACGAATTGGTGGTATTGATCTTCTTGCAGATACAACTGCCGCTATTCCCTGAATAGAAATTCCAGTTTGACCTGATAGTTGAGTAAATATGTTGATAATATCTGTGGAGCCACCAACACCAATTTGTGGAAGTGGGCCTTTAAGATTCCTATTTAAAGCAAGTGTTAAACTAAAACTACCAAGATCTTTTCCTCTCATACTAATATATCGATAGATTTAAAATAAAATTTCAGTTTATTTAGAAATAGGGTGAAATTTTTTAAAATTCATTCCGAAAGAATAACAGCGTCAAATACTAGGAGGAATTATAATGAGTCAATTTGCAGTAAGAAGAGTAACTATTAATGGAACAGGATATGCAGGACTTGATAGAGAGCTGACTTCAGGGATAGGGAATCAATTTCAGAGTGGAAGTGGAATTGGTGCAACAGTTGAAACTGTTGACAATAGAGAAGGAAGTTTAAGGCTTAATGATTTTCGAGGTCTCCCTCTTACTCCGAGTCTTCATCCAGATGCTGGTACTCAAACTTTCGTTAGTGGCCCGGTTTTAGAGAAAGCCGAAAGAGTTTTGTCTGAAGAAGCAGCAGCGGCAGCAAGACTCGTGAATGTTTCAGCAGAACCAATGGAATGGGATGGTCTTGCTTTTCAACTTACTCCAACTGATGTGATGGCATCACAAACTATTGAGAATGGGGGAGAATGGACGAATCTTGATTTATATCCATATAGTGATATTCCTATTAGTCCGGCTGCCGCTAGTATAAATTATGGACAAGAGCTTTTTGAAGGGATGAAAGCGTTGCGTTCTGCTAATGGTGGAGTGGTTCTTTTTCGACCAGAAGAGAATGCAAAGAGAATGATAGATGGAGCAAAAAGGCTTGGATTAACTCCTGTTCCGGAAAAAATTTTCTTAGATGCAGTTGAAAGGGTTGTCATGGCAAATGAACGTTGGATTCCTCCGATGGGGAAAGGAGCTTTATATATTAGACCTCTTTTAATCGGTTCTGGTGGAATAGTTGGGGTTGCTCCAGATCCAGAAAATAGATTTTCAGTTTTTGTAACACCGGTAGGACCTTATTTTAAAGGTGGAATGTCTGCGATTAAACTTTTAGTTGCAGACAACAACCATCGTGCTGCTCCGGGCGGAAGCGGCGCTGTAAAGGCTGGTGGAAATTATGCTCCAGGAATGATTCCAGCACAAGAAGCTAAGGCCAGAGGATTTTCTGAAGTAATTTATCTTGATGCAGTAAATCATAGATATGTAGAAGAAGTTGGAGCGGCCAATTTCTTTTATATTGACCAACAAAGAGTAATTCATACACCAAGACTTTCCGGAACAATTTTACCGGGAATAAATAGAAGAAGTGTTATGAAAATTGCTCGCGATCTTGGATATGAAGTTTGTGAAAGAGACATTCCAATTCACGAAGTAATGGCAAATGGAGCCGAAGCATTTTGTACCGGGACAGCAGCCGTTATCAGTCCAATTGGATCGATTACTCATGGTGATGATACAGCAATGTTTAATGGGGGAGATGTTGGTCCAATATCTTTACAGTTGTATGGCAGACTAACTGCAATTCAAGAAGAGAGAGAAGAAGATCCATATGAGTGGGTTTATCCGTTAAGGGGTTAAGGTCGCTGTGATATAATGGGGACATTCACCTTCAAAGGAGACATGAATGCCCCAAGTATATAAAATAGAGCCTGCTTTTTCAAAAGAGGGAAAAAGTTTAACAATTAACTACGAGGAAGAGCTAAATTCGGAACAGCTTCCGATAGTTAAAGCTGGCAAAGGACCAATTTTAGTCATTGCCGGAGCAGGTTCTGGTAAGACCAGAACTGCAACTTATCGCGTTGCTTATTTAGTTGAATCAGGAATTCCACTGCGCAATATTTTGTTAGTAACCTTTACCAATAAAGCGGCCAAAGAGATGAAGTATCGGGTAGAAGGATTGTTAAAACGTTCGCTCCAAGGATTGTGGGCTGGAACCTTTCATCACATCGGAAATATGATCTTGAGAAAACATGCTAAAAAACTTGGTTACTCAAAAAACTTTACTATTATGGATAGAGGGGACTCCAAAGATCTGATTGCCCGTTCAATTAAAGAAGCTGGTATTAATCTTAAAGAAAAGAAGTTTCCAAAGGCAGATGTTTTGCAGGGTGTTTACAGCTATATGGTTAATTCTCAAGAAGAGTTTCATAAAGTTATTGAAGAGAAGCATCCTCATCTATTTGAAATGCAGAGAGAGATCAAACATGTATTAGATATATATGAAGAGAAAAAACAGAACCAGAGTTTAATGGATTTTGACGACCTCTTGTCAAAATGGTTACAGCTCTTAGTAGAATTTCCAGAAGTTTTGCAAGAATATGCAGGACGCTTCCAATATGTTTTAGTAGATGAGTATCAAGATACCAATTTAGTTCAAGCCCAGATAATTGATTTAATGTCATCAAAATATAGGAACCTAATGGTAGTGGGAGATGATTCTCAAAGTATCTATTCTTTTCGTGCTGCAGAGTTTAAAAATATCATTGAATTTCCAAATCGCTATACCGATTGCCAAATTTTTAAAATAGAGACTAATCATCGTTCTACTCCAGAAATTTTAGCTTTTGCTAATGAGAGCATTAAAAATGCAGAAGAGAAATTTGAAAAGAACCTTCGGCCGGTCCGCAAGAAGGGGGTTAATCCGATAATGGTCTCCTTCCGCGATGTGCATCAGCAGGCCGCCTTTGTTGCGCAAAGAATGCTGGAGCAATATAACGAAGGGATGCCACTTAATGAGATGGCGGTTATTTATCGCTCTCATTATCATTGTTTAGAGTTACAGATGGAGCTGACTCGTCGTGGAGTTCCATATGAACTTCGCTCAGGCCTGCGTCTGTTTGAGGAAGCTCATATTAAAGATGTTATGAGCTATCTAAAAATATTTCATAATCCACAAGATGGGATTTCTTGGTTTAGGATATTGAAACTTTTGCCAAATGTTGGTCAAAAGACCGCAGAAAAGATTTGGAAAAATATCCGAAAGTCCGAAAGTCCGATTAAGGAGATTGTAAAACCGGAGACCGCTTCGCTTGTTACAAAAGGAGGACAGGATTCTTTTAAACAACTTCAGCTTTTATTAAAAGTTTTGGATCGACAGCAGAGTTCACCATCGGCGATGATGGAAACAATTTTAGATCATAGTTATCAAGAGTATTTAAGAATGACCTATGCTAATCACTCAATGCGTTTGGAAGAGCTACAAGAATTATCAAATTATGCCTCAGAATACGAGTCACTCGAAAAGTTTTTATCAGCTATGGTTTTGGTCGGCGGAACAAAGGCGGAAGAGATTACAGCCGGCGGAACGAGTGAAAATGATGCGGTTGTATTAACTACTGTTCACCAGGCAAAAGGCTTAGAGTGGAAGGTTGTTTTTATTGTTTGGTTGGCAGAAGGGCGATTCCCATCTTATTTATCTTTTAATAATAAAAAAGATTTAGAAGAAGAACGCCGTCTCTTTTATGTTGCAGTTACTCGTTCAAAAGATCAACTTTATTTAGCCTATCCAATTACCTATCATTCTCGTGAAGGGAATATTGTGCTTAAGGCTTCTCGATTTTTAAAAGAGGTCTCTGAACATCGTTATCAAAAATGGTTGATTGAGGACGAGCTAGGGTTAAATGATGAAGATGATGTGGAGGTTTGGGATTGATTACTTTGTTACTTTTAATACAGCATAACTAACAAGATCATCGCCGCCGGTTTCAACAATAGAGAGACCTGGGTGTTGCTCGATAGCTCTTTCAAATTTTTCTAATGCTTCCATATTCGCCGACCCCACTTCTTCCTCAAGAAAAATTGGGTTAATAAGAATGTGTGCTCCATTGGCAAATGCTCTGTATAATTGATCAAGCGCTCTTTTCATTGCTGCTTCCCCAACAATGCCGTTTTCCATGGCAAAGAGGAAGGGAATAACTCCAAAATCAAAAAGGCTTTCAGGAAACATAGAACCAAATTCCTTTGTCCCCAATGATGCATGTTGAAAATAAATTGCTCTATCGGAACCAGTGCCGCGTTGGTTGAGTAGTGCTCTAGGTCTGTTTAGGCTTTCAGCTAATTCTGAAGATAATAAGCCGTGATCAAGATTGGATTTCTGATATATAAATCTTCTAATAAAATCTAAACCACCAAGACTACGTATGCTCTTTTGAGCAGCAATTGTTACTGGGTCGGAATCAATTGCAAAAACCCTGCCGCTGTGTGTAACCAATTCAGCTACCTTAAACGGAAGCGGTCCATAACCAGGTAAGACTAAGGCGCATTTAGGAGGAGAGTTTCTCAAAACATCGGCTAGGACAGATAATAAAGTTAATTCTTCTCTACCACCAAAGTGAACCGGTGTTTCTTTATCTGATCGTAACAATGCTTGATCTTCTGGATGTACATGTGCCTTCATTAAAGCAAGTTCTTCCTCGGTTAATGGGTTTATATCTGCTTTATATAATCTTCCTGAAGGGTGGTTCCATAAGAAGTCTCTTATTATTATTGATCTCCTACGATTAAGTAGGGATTGTCCGTTAGGTTTGAATGGTAAAGCAAGGAGGTCTAGTGCTTGATAGCCAGCTAACTTAGCCCTATTTTTAAATCCCAAATTCTGTTGCCATGAACTATAAAAACCTGCACGGAATGGGGTCGTTACAACATTTTTAATGGACATCTTTGTGTCTCCTATACATATAATATCGTTATATTATGTCAAATACTTGTATGGATTTGATATATAATGAACTATGAGTTTTTCATTCGGAATAATCGGATTACCTAACGTCGGTAAATCAACCTTATTTAATGCGTTGTCTTCTGCACATGCTGAAGCATCTAATTATCCTTTTTGTACTATTGACCCAAATGTTGGTGTAGTCGAAGTTCCAGACGAGCGCTTAAAAAAGATTCAAAAAATCATTGGTTCAGCTAAGTCTGTTCCAACCATTATTGAATTCCATGATATTGCCGGGTTAGTTAAAGGTGCAAGCAAGGGGGAGGGACTAGGGAACAAGTTTTTAGGAAATATTCGAAACGTCGATGCCATCGTTCACGTTGTCCGCTGTTTCCCCGATCCAAATGTTGTTCATGTTTCGGGGAAAGTTGACCCAAAAGAAGATATAGAAATCATTCAAGCCGAATTAATTATTGCTGATCTAGAAACTGTCGAGAAAAAACTAGAAAAAACCAAAATTTCCGCAAAGGGTGGGGATAAGAAGATTCTGAAAGGGGTTGAAGAACTTGAAAAATTAAAGAATCAATTGGAAACAGGCGGTAGAGCCATCCCATGGGATGGCTATCTAACCAGTAAGCCGGTTTTATATTTGGCCAACGTCGATGAATCTAGCAACAAAGACCAAGTTGCCATAATTGAAGAAATTGCAAAAAAAGAGGGGGCAAAAGTAGTCTCTCTTTGTGCTCAAATCGAAACAGAAGTTAAGGAATTGTCTCCTGAGGATGCCAAAGAGTTAGGGTATAGTGGAGAAGGGTTAAAGAATTTTATTAAAGCAAGTTATGAGCTTTTGGATTTAATAACATTTTTTACTGCAAATAAGAAAGAGTGTCGGGCTTGGACTTTAAGAGATGGATCAACCGCATATGAGGCGGCAGGAAAGATACACACTGACATGCAAAAGGGTTTTATCTCTGCTGAAGTTACCGGAAGGCCTCAACCAGCAGGTCGTGACTATATTGTACAGGATGGGGATCTGATTTTATTTAGATTTAATGTTTAGCTTTATGTCTTGCTATTCCAACTGCCAATGAAGCCTTAACTTTTAATTCCCAAGCTAATTTGGGTTCTGGACCAGTAAAAATGCCTATATATTCTTCTGTCTTGGTACTTATATCACGAGCTTCCTCATAGAATCCATGACTGGCCAGTTCTTCTATACAGAGTAAAACTGTTCTCATTCGTGTATCTTCGCAATGGATTGAGCTTGCTATTTTAAGAGAGGTTATTAATATTATTTTTGCTTCATTCTTTTTTCCATGGAAGGCTAAATACCGGGCCCTTTTGTGGATCCCTTTAATAATATTTTCTCGAGCCTGGAACTGATCACGGTAGGGAAGATCTCTTGCGATGTCACGGGCCTTATTGATCTCACCTTTGGCCGCCAATTCATAGCATTGCTTCATTAGTGCCTCTACTTTAGCCTTTCTATTAGTTTTTGTCTTAGTAACTTTTTTTGTTCTAGAATAAGCTGCCGCCCTAGTATTTGTGTTACTACCCTTGCATCCACTTAAAAAGAATACCATGTTGGATTCCTCCTTTTCCCGTCCGCATATGTCTATTTATCTCTTCTATATATACTATCGAGATTTTGGGGGCAAAACTTGCAGCTGGATTCATTGCAGGATGGAGATTTAATTTTTTTTAGGTTTAATGTCTAAAATGCAGCCTCTAATAGAGGATCTGCAATTGTATAGATTTTGTTGTGTTTTTCAATGAAGCCATAATTTATTAATCTTTTTAGCATTGAAGAAAGTTGTTTGTCGGATATTCTTGTTTCATTTTTTATCTCTTCCCATCTTGATCCACCTTTTGTTGCTTTAATAATTGCAGAGTATTTTTTTTCGGAGCGAACGGCAAACTTTAAGAATTCTTCTTTTATAATATATTTGCCTTCTTCCATGGATTTCTTTAGGGCTTGTTTATGAGGCAAGCTTAGTCTATGCCAACCATATTTTGTTAGCCATCCAATAATTCCAGCTAATTTTTTAGTGGTTTCTCTTATTTCTTCATCACTTAAGGTGATTTTTGCCTGTTTTGCTCCTTTTTTAAGGAAAAGATATGCTTTTTCTTTGTCTAATCTATCTGTTTCTAGTTCAATGATTGCTCTACCATACAATGGGGCTTTGGCATTATTTTTGCCTAAAAAATTCATTAACATACCACTTTCGGAGCCAGATAAAACTATTTTTATATTTGGATAATTATCATAAATAAATGCAATAACATTATCCAGGTGTATTCTTTTTAAGAGTTGGGCTTCGTCAATAACTAGAACGACTTTGTGTTTGTTTAGATGGTCAAATCCTTCGTTTTTGGAGCCTACGCCAAATTCTATTCCTTTAATAGAAATACTTTTGATTTTAATAAATTTGAGCTTTTGAGTTTCGTCTTTAAGTCTTTGATAGAAGTCTTCATTTGAGGAAATGCTGCGTCCATCGATCCAGATATGTTTTTTCTTAAGCGAGTTAAGAACAACTTTTATCAGGCTTGTTTTTCCAGTGCGTCTTAATCCATGCACCACTACGAGGGGGAGGAGCTTATTGTTTAGAATCATTCTAAGTTCTTCTTGTAGAGCTTCAAAATTGAAAAAGTCCTCCTTTTTTTCCTTTACTTGGGGCGCAAAGTACATAGGTTTTCTCCTTTTGTATTGATATGTGAGTAACTCACACCATGTGTTAGTAGCTTACACTATTCACTTATTTTTGTCAAGCTTTGTTTGGCCGGACAGGCAGGGGTGAAATGCAGAAAAGGGGGGATGTTTTTCTGCTGCTTTTAATTCTATTTTTATTATAATTACCCTTGTTATGTTCCTATCAACTGCTATTTCGTCATATACCAATCGCTTTGCCTTCTGCACATCTCTCTTTCTTGCTATTCTGTATGCAAGTGCAATTAAGGTTTTTTGTTCCCATTCAAATTTTTCATTTATTTTCTTATATTGCGACTCGCATCACTCTAAATGCAAAATTATCATTTTGATATGCATCTATAATGAGATAAAGTCTAAAAGAAGGGGGTATCAGAGCAAATCGTTATTTAATTTTTGAATTAGTCTGAGAATTGCATCTGGCAGGTTTAAAACCATCTGCGACGCTGGCACATGAGCTTACCCAAGTTGCGGAGATTTGATTCTATTTAGGTTTAAGGTTTAGCTGGTTTTTTAATGTAGCAAGAATAGAATTAGTGTCATGTGCAAACCTAACTAATCGAAGAAGTGTCTGATATCTTTTCTCTCTTGTTTGCATTCTCTCAACGTAATGTTGGGCTCCGCCACTTTTTCCGATTCTTGGACCCAAGGTTCCTAATAAAATTTCAATTGACTCAAAAGTGAATTTCTTTGCAATTCCGGTGCTAGCTATCTCAAAGATAATTCCACTAAAAACAGGATCGAGCACAGCCAAACCCTGAAAAAAATCGGCTATTCCTTTTGGGTTTTCTTCAAGTTCAGCTTGACCAATTATTACAAAAGAATGATATAGGAGCCTAATGTGTCCAAAAATAAAATCAGCACTTATTCCTTCGCTAAAAGCGGCGTCGACCATTATTTTAAACAATTCAACTATGCGTATAGGGGAAATCCCAATCTCTATTCCTCTATTGGTAATATCATCAATCCCTTTTGGAAGGTCTTCTTTTTCCACCTCACACCCTTGTTCTTGACAAAACTCGAGCAAATTTTGTAAGGGATTATCTATAACCACTGGATGAGCAGGTAAAGTTTGCTGTGATGGAAAAAGGGCTTGAGCTCTTTTGATTGTTTTTGGGCTTGCTCCAACAATTCTTCCTTGGGATAATTTATGCAAATATCCCTTTCCACAAGGGGTAAAGCTAAAGGCGTGGGCTAATCCACCATAAAATGCTACTAAATATGCTCCCATACTATTAATATATCTTCTGCTATTTTGAGAAATTTCACCCTAAATTGCCCCAAAACCGCTTTTGTGGTATAATTTACCTTATATAGGGGGAATTTCAAGTGAAAGATTATGAAGCAATATTAATTTTGAATCCACGGATTACCGAAGAAAAAGTTGAAAACATTGTTGATCGATTAAAAAAGAAGATTACCGATAGTAACGGAGAGGTTGTTAAGGTGAACCGACAAGGAGTTAAAAAACTCCCTTTTACCTTCCAAAAACACAAAAGACTAAAAGATGGCCTATATATGGCAGTAGATTTTAAAGGAATTGGAAAAACCTCCGAATCTCTAGTGCCATTTTTACGCCTGCAAGAAGATATTGTCCGTTTTATGATTACTATTAAAGAAGAAAGTAATGTTGCGGTCCCTGCAGAAATTGTTCCAGAAGAGAGTGTTTCTATTGAAGCAAAACCGGCTGAAGTAAAAGAGGAACCCGCAAGTGGCCAATCTTAACCGAATAATCCTGATTGGAGAATTGGTTAACAACCCCGATCTGCGCTCTTCGATGGATGGAGCAGCAATAGCAAAATTCAATCTTTCTGTTACCCGCCCAGGAGCAGGAGGGTCTGACTTTATAGATGTTGTTAGTTTTAGGAATCAGGCAGAAGCCAGTCAGCAATTAAAGCAAGGTGATATGGTTTTAGTTGAAGGAAGAATTCAGATTAGAAGTTTTGAGAATCAATCAGGGGAGAGAAATTGGGTGACTGAAGTTGTTGCCTCAAACTTACAACCATTTAGGCCTAAAGCAAAAACTGTAGCGTCAAATGAAGAAGTCGAGGAACTTGGAGATGATAATCTCCCTTTTTAATTATGTACAATAAAGCATTTTTGATTGGAAATTTAGTTCGGGATCCAGAATTGAGATATACTCCATCTGGTTTGCCGGTAGCTAAATTTGCAATCGCGATTAACCGCCCAAAGAAGAAAAATGGAGAGAAGGGAGAGGTTGATTTTATTAATATTGTTGCCTGGAGGCGCCTGGCCGAAATCTGTGGAGAATATTTAAAAAAAGGACGTCCGGTGGCAATTGAGGGTCGTTTGCAGCTTAGAAAATATAAGGATAAGCAGGGTAGGGATCGCACCTTTACCGAGGTTGTTGCAGAGAATATGCAAATGTTGGGTAGCAGGCCGAAACCGGCTGAGTCTAGTACCCCCGCCGCTGCTTCTGAAGAAGATATACCGTTTTAATAGGAGGATTCGATGTATAAAAAGATGAGAGAAGGAAAAGGGAAGGGAAAAGGAAAAAACACCAGAGCAAAAAAACCATTTAGGAGAAAAAAACGACGTCCATGTCTTTTTTGTGAAGGAAAGACAATGACCCACAAGGACCTATTTCTATTGCGTCGATTTGTTTCTGATCGTGGCAAAGTGCTTCCAACCAGATCGAGCGGATGTTGTGCAAAACACCAGAGAATTGTAACCAAGATGATAAAGCGTGCTCGTCAAGCCGGGCTTATTCCATATACTGTTGATTAGGAGAGGTAATAATGAAAGTTATATTGTTAGAAGATGATTCTGTAAAAGAAGTAAAAAATGGTTATGCCCGTAATTATTTGTTTCCAAAAAACTTGGCAGTTTTGGCAACACCAGTTGCAGTTAAGCGGATGGAAAAGAGGCGCCAAAAAATGTCTGCTGAAATTGCCGAACATGAGGCAGAAGCAAAAGCAACGGCCGACAAAATAGCTAAAGTTGAACTTAAGATAAAAGCGGAAGCAGGAGAGAAAGACAAATTATTTGGATCAATTGGATCAAAAGAGCTTGCGCAAGCTTTAAAAGAACAAAGCGGGATCGAGATTGACAGAAAAAAGATAATTGTAAAAGAAACAATCAAAGCCTTGGGAGAGTACAGTATTACTGTTAAGCTTTTTCATGGAATATCTGCCGAATTTAAAGTTGTTGTAGAGAAGAAATAAATGTCTTTCCCTGACAAACCAGGGGTCTATCTTTTTAAAAACAAGGCTGGCAAGGTAATTTACGTCGGCAAAGCAAAGTCACTTAAAAAACGCCTGGCCTCATATTTTTCCAAGACCATTAAAGATCCAAAGGTATTATCCCTTATTTCAAAACATGATAGCGTAGATTATATTATTGCCAAAAATGAATTAGAGGCCCTGCTACTTGAGGCTAGGTTGATAAAAAGATACCATCCTAAGTTTAATGTTTCCCTAAGAGATGATAAGCAATATCCGCTAATAAAGCTCACCATGAATGAAGAGTGGCCCAGAATAGAAATTGTAAGGAAAAAGCTCGATGATAAGGGAGTCTATTTTGGACCCTTTTTGGGTGGAGCGATTAAAGATACTATTCGTGAAATAAAAAGGATCTTTCCTATACGCTGGTGCAAGAAATTTCGCAAAAGACAACAGCCTTGTCTACGTTATTATATAAAAAATTGTCTATCGCCATGCACTGGCCGTATTTCTCGCAAAGACTATATGAATATTTGTCGTGCCCTGGCTTCTTTTTTATCTGGGGACTTAGGCCAAGCAATTGAGAGGCTAACAAAAGAGATGCAGCGTGCATCCAAAGAGATGAGATTCGAAGCAGCAGCAAAAATTCGCGATAAAATTAAAAGCATGAAAAGGCTTATGGTAAAACAAAATTCTGGCATTCTTTACAAAAGACATGAATTTAAGTGGGGGAGTCAGGCAATTTTAGAATTGAAGTCGAGTTTAAAACTAAATAGAAGACCAAAACGAATTGAGGCTTTTGATATATCAAATATTTTAGGGACCAATGCGGTTGGATCAATGGTTGTTTTTGAAAACGGAGTTGCTAAAAAATCAGATTATCGTAGATTTAGGATCAGAACACTAAATGAGAGGGCAAACGATGTTGCATCAATATATGAAGTTGTATACCGTCGCTACACCAAGACATTAAAAAATAAGCTTCCTTATCCGGATTTGATTTTAATTGATGGGGGAATAGCACAGGTTAGGGCAGCAAAACGAGCGCTCAAAAAAGCAGGACTAAACAACCTCACTGTTATTGGATTGGCAAAAAAACAAGAAGAGATCTTTTTCCCCCAAAAAAACAGACCGATTATTTTGAAAAAAGATTCACCCGCTCTGCAATTATTGCAGCGCTTGCGTGATGAAGCACATAGATTTGCTATCTCGTACCATAGAATAAGACGTAGAAATATGTTAAAATCCTAAAATAATGAAGAGATTTCTTCTTATCCTTTTGCTTGTTTTTGTTCTTCTACCCACAGTAACTTTTGCAGAAAGTGCTGCTAATGAGAGAGCAAGGCTGCAGAAAATTCAAAAGGAATTAAAAGATAAAAAGGTAAAGCTTCAAGCAACTAAGAAAAAAGAACAAAAAAGTCTTTCACAACTGGTTGAAATCAAAGGAAAGCTAAAACAGGCCAAGCGCCAGTTAAACCGAGCTACCAACAAAATCTCTTCAAACGAACAGAGCCTGAGATCGCTTAGGACGGAACTTAAAGAAACAGATCTTGTATTAAAACAAAAAACCGCAAAGCTTTTTCATAGAATTCGCGAAATTTATAAGAATAGTTCCGTTAATTATCTTGATCTTATTTTTACATCCAAGAACATGTCCGATTTTATCAATAGAAGCTACTTTTTTTCTAGGCTGGTTGAAAATGATGTTGGACTAATTAATGTTGTTGCAGACAAATTCAGGGAAGCCTCAGGAAAAAAGAAAAAACTTGAAGGAATCACAATAGAAATTAAGTCTTTGGCTAATACAATTAAGAAAAAGAAGCAAGAAATCTCGCGTGAACAACAAAAGGAACAACAGGTTTATTCGGGCCTAAAAGAAAGACGCAAAGACTATGAAAATAGGATTGCTAAACTTGAGAGAAGCTCTGAAGAGTTAACTAGTGTTATTAGATCGAAAGTTGCTCAAAATGTTAAAACCAAAAGGACCGGTCGGGGAAGTGGAAGTTTTGATTGGCCCCTTCGAGGAAGGATAACTTCACGCTATGGTTACAGGCGACATCCTTACTGGGGTGGTAGACACTTTCACACTGGACTTGATATAGCAGCGCCCTATGGCAGACCAATTAAGGCTGCTGATGGTGGACGGGTTATTTTGGCAAGATGGTGGGACGGGTATGGAAAAGCTGTAGTAATCAGCCATGGAAACGATAAATCGACGGTTTATGGACATATGTCCAGAATATACGTGTCAAATGATTCAACCGTTTCCAAGGGACAAATAATTGGATTAGTTGGGAGTACCGGTTATTCTACTGGGCCTCATCTGCACTTCGAAGTAAGAAAATCTGGTAAACACAGAAATCCGATAAAGTATTTACCATAATTAAGGGAGGAAGAATGAAGAAACGTATATGGGTAATTTTGGTTATAATTTTTATTTTTATGACGGGGTTTATTTTAGGACAAGGATCTGCGCAAGAATCACTAGAGAAAAAACTGGATGTCTTTTTACAAGCACTCTCTTTGGTTAAAACACAATATGTGGAAAAAGAGGTAGACGATAGCAAGCTGGTTTATGGCGCAATTAGGGGAATGCTTGATGGATTAGGCGATCCTTATTCCCGCTTTTTGGAACCAAAATCATATAAAGAGATGCTGATCCGTTTGGGAGGAGAATATAGTGGAATCGGAGTATATATTGGAATAAAGAAGAAGCAGCTTATGGTTATTTCTCCAATTGAAGGGACTCCGGGATATAAGGCCGGTTTAAAACCTAAGGATAAGATTATTAAGATCGACGGTAAATCGACTACCGGAATGGCGCTCGAGAAGGCGGTATCTATAATTCGTGGAAGACGAGGAACAATTGTAACCTTAACAATTATTAGGGGAAAAAGTGAGGCAAAAGATTTTCCAATAAAAAGGGACAAAATAGTAGTGCGTGCTACCAAGTATAAGATGTTAACTGCCGATGTTGGATATATCAAGCTGAATACTTTTGAAAACAGGGCAGCCGCAAAAGAGATGAAACAAGCAATTAATGCACTAAAAAGAAAAAACGCAAAAGGACTAGTTTTAGATGTGCGTGGAAATGGGGGAGGTCTTTTAGACAATGCGATTGAAATTGGTTCGATGTTTATTCCAGAGGGGGCAATTGTTCAGATTGTTGATCGGGAGAAGATGCGAGAAGTAAAATATAGTACTGGCAGAGTGATATGGACGGCACCGGTTGTTTTGCTTATTGATGGGGCCTCTGCTTCTGCATCAGAGATATTGGCGGGAGCTCTGCGGGACAATAAGATTGCAACCTTGGTTGGAGAGACGACCTTTGGTAAGGCTTCGGTTCAGACAGTAAAAAGACTAGATGATAATTCGGCCCTGCTTTTGACTATTGCAAAATATTTAACTCCAAACGGTGATGATATAACTAAGAATGGAATCAGTCCAGAGGTTGTGGTAAAGATGACAACCGCAGAAGTTGAAGCGGTCTTTTTAAATAAACAAGAAAACAAAGATAAGCAGCTTGATCGAGCATTGGAAATGATTAATGAGATAATTTATGTCCAATAGGGAATATTTGTCAGAGGTAAAATCTTTTCCGAGCATGCTTCTTTCCGCCCTTTCTTATGGAAAAGACTTAAAAGAGATTAAAAAGCCAGGAGCAATCTTTGTTGCTGGTATGGGTGGATCGGGAATTTCTGGAGATATTGTTCAAGGTTATCTTAGTTCTCTGCCTATTTCTGTTATAAAAAATTATGATCTTCCAAATAACATTAAAAAGACAGATCTTCTGGTTTGTATTAGTTATTCTGGTAATACCGAAGAGACATTATCTGTATTTAAGGCTGCCCTTAACATGGGGGTAAATATTGTAGTTATAACCTCCGGTGGAGAACTTCAGGAATTGGCAGAAAAGAACAACCTCCCGCTTATATTAGTATCAAAAGGGCTTCAACCTCGTTCGGCCCTACCATATATTATTGTTTCATTGTTAAAAATACTGGAGAAAGCCAAGCTAATCTCTCCTCTAGGGGGTGAATTGCTAGAGGCAGTAAATTATTTAAAAGAAAATGGAGAAAGATTGGAAAAACAGGCACAAGATTTGGCTAAGAAATTAAAAAACAAAACTCCTATTATCTTTGCTACTCCCAAAACCCAAGCAATTGGATATAGATATAAAACTCAGTTTAACGAAAACAGTAAGGTTACGGCACATTTGAATGTTTTTCCCGAATTAAATCACAACGAAATTGTTAATCTCTCGTATTTGGAAAAAGGCCAAGCCAAATTATGTTTACTCGTTTTAAAAGATGACAAGGATCATGATAGGATTAAAAAGAGAATCGAAATAACAAAATCCTTGTTGGGGGGTAATTTTTCTTGTGTTGAAGAATTACAATCTGATCAAACGGGACTTTGTAGTATATTATCATTGATATATCTTGGAGATCTTGTTACAGTTTATTTGGCATTTTTATATGATCGAAATCCAAAAGATATTGCGGTTATCGAGAAACTTAAGGAGGAATTGAAAAAATGAATGAAAAAAAAGGAATGAAGGCAGTTATAATTGCCGGGGGACTTGGAACTCGTTTGCGCCCATTAACCTATAATCTTCCAAAACCGGTAGTTCCATTAGTTAATATTCCAATGGTAATGCATCAGATTTCGCTTCTGGCCAGACATGGAATAAGAGATATTATATTAAACCTGCACTATCTTCCGGAGTCGATTAAAACTATTCTTAGCAAAGAACGTGAGCTGGGAGTGAATTTAGAATTCTCAATAGAAGAGAATCCTCTTGGAACCTGTGGTGCAGTAAAAAATGCAGAAGAATTTTTTAATGATGAACCACTTTTGGTTTTTAACGGTGATACCATATCAGATATTAATTTAACAGAGCTGATAGAGTTTCACAAAAAAAACAAAGCAAAAACTACAATTACCTTAGTTAAGGTTCCTGATCCAACTCCCTATGGCTTAGTCGTTACAGATGAGAGCGGTAGAATTAAAGAATTTATTGAGAAGCCGACCTATCAAAAAGGGGGAGTTAATACTATTAACGCAGGTGTTTATGTGATTGACCCATCCGTTTGGAAAAAGGTTCCAACCAAGCAAAATTATTCTTTTGAAAAACAACTCTTTCCCGATTTTATTAAGAGCAAAGAACCCTTTTATGCTTTTGTATCGGATGGTTATTGGATTGATATTGGAACTCCGGAAAAATATAAGCTGGCTCAAAAAGATATTCTAATGGGCAGAATTGATGTTGGGCTTCGCGACAAGAGCGATGGAGCGAATTGGATTGGGCATAATTGTATGATCGATTCGACTGCTCGTCTTGAAAGTCCGGTTATGATAGGGGATGGCGTAATTATTGATCAGAGAGCGACAATACAGGACGAAACTGTCATAGGAGACAAGGTTCGTGTTGGGCCTGAGAGCCGAGTTGAAGGATCAGTAATTTGGAGAAATACTATTGTAGGCGAACAGGTTGTATTGCACGATTGCATTATTGGTGCAAATTGTATAATTGAGGACTTTGTAAATCTTGATGGTGCAATTATTGGTGACCATAGTATAATTAAGAAAGGGTCTAGGTTTTAGGGAAGAGGAGGAAAGTGAGGGAGTAGGAGGGATGAGTAGGGAATGTTGAAAATAATTAAAAAAGATAAAATAGAGGCGGAAATAAAGCTGCTAAAAGAAAAATCAGCAGTTGGTTTGGATTTACCACAAGAGAAAACAGTTCGTGAAATTATTAAAAATGTTCGCAATAAGGGCGATAAGGCATTAGTAGACTACGCTAAAAAATTTGATAAAGTCTCCCTTGAGACAGATGAAATAAAAATAAGCGAAACTGAGATAAAAGAAGCCTATGATAAGGTAAGTTCGGCCTATCTTGAAGCCATAAAAGAAGCAATTCAAAGTATTGGAGCTTATCACGAACGCCAGAAAATATCACCCCTAAAGATTCAAACCCAGAAGAAGTTTTTAAGCCTTCGCAGCCTTGCACTAAACAAAGTGGGGGTATATGTTCCAGGGGGAAAAGCAATATATCCAAGTTCGGTTTTAATGAATGTTATTCCAGCCCAAATTGCCGGAGTATCAAATATTGTTTTAATATCTCCTCCACCAATTGCTCCATCGATTCTGGTTGCAGCTAATGAGCTTGGTGTAAAGGATATCTATCAGGCTGGAGGTGCGCAGGGGGTAGCCGCGCTTGCTCTTGGGACAGAGACAATTCCTCAAGTAGACAAGGTAGTTGGACCGGGCAATATATATGTTATGCTTGCTAAAAAACTTCTTTATGGAATTGTTGGGATTGATTCTTTGGCTGGACCATCAGATGTTTTAATTATTGCGGATGAAAGCGCTAACATCGACTATGTAACAATTGATCTATTAGCTCAAGCAGAGCATGATCCAAATGCTGCTGCTATATTAGTTACCACCTCTCTTGAGTTGGCAGAAAAAATTAAGGCCAAAATCCCATTAATAGTTAAAAATCTTGAAAGAAGTAAGATTATCGAAGCTTCTTTGAAGAATAATGGAAGGATTTTTGTGGTTGACTCAATTGAAGAAGCGGTTGATGTAACAAACAAAATCGCTCCGGAGCACTTAGAAATTATTGTAACCGATCCGCAGCATATTTTAGATAAGATTCGAAACGCCGGGGCAATTTTTATCGGTCCTTATTCGCCAGTTGCGGTGGGGGATTATATGGCTGGACCAAATCATACTCTTCCAACTGCAGGTACTGCACGATTTTCATCGCCTTTAACAGTTTATGACTTCTTAAAACATCAAAGCATTATCGGTTATTCAAAAGATGCACTACGGGATGATCGTGAATCTGCGGTTACACTGGCCGAAGTTGAGGGACTAGATCTTCACGCAAAGTCCATCGAAGCCCGTTTTAACTAAAGATGTCTCTTAATTAATTCCTGTGGATTATCTTTTATTACAGTCAGAGCATCTTTATCAGAAAGTCCGGCCTCTTTTGCTAATTTAAATGCTTCTTCTTGTGTAATTAAATCTCTTTCTGTGTGAGCGTCGGTGTTTACTAGCAGTTTTGCTCCGTATTTTTTTGCAAGTTTTGCAATGTGGGCGTTTCCTTTCTTGTGTCCAGCACGAGCAGTGATTTCTAGAAAAACACCGTTTTTAGCAGCCAGCTTTACATCTTCATCTGTTATATCTCCAGGATGGGCTAGAATGTCTACCAATCCAGATTCAAGAACTGCAGCGTGATTAGTTCCAGGATAAACTTTTTCAATTGGAGATTCTCCATGCACTACAATAATCTTGGCACCAAGGCTTCTAGCCTTTTTGCAATATTTAGCAATGTTTTCTGGTTTAATATAACTTACTTCAGCTCCAGAAAAGACTCTAATTGGAAGTTCGTCCTGCATCTCTTCCAAAAATTTATTAATTGCCGGAATTGCTATATTGATATTTGATGCATCAACGTGATCGGTTAGCGCAATAGTTGATGCTCCACGAATTTCTGCTTCTCGCACAATTGCAGCAGGCAAGAGTGCACCATCTGAGAAGATAGTGTGCATGTGAAAATCGTAACGTGGCCCCAGGTCTTTCATCCTTCTATGATACTAGAAGCCAATTTACATTGTCAAACCGATTAAACCAGGTCATTTGGCGTCTTGCGAAATTTCTGGTTTTTTGTTTTAAGAGTTTTACCATATCATCATAAGAATATTTATTATCCAGATAATCAATAACCTCTTTATATCCCAGTGCCTGCATCGATTTTAGATCACGAGTATATCCTTTTTTGAGCAATCCCTTTACTTCATCGATTAAGCCTTTTTCAAGCATCAGGTCAACTCTTTTTTCAATTCGTTTATAAAGTTTTTCACGTGGTAGATTGGGTCCAATTAACTTGAAACCTGCGGCTAAACGCCGCGGTTTCCTTTCTTTTTGTAATGTACTAATTGGCTTCCCGGTTATTTCGTAAACTTCGAGTGCTCGAATTATTCGTTTTTTATCATTGGGATGGATTTTTTTAGCGGAGTCCGGATCGAGAGTTGTAAGTTGTGAGTAGAGAGTGGTAAGTGGTTGTTTTTCTAGTTTTTCGCGGATTTTAGGATCTGCTTTTGCAATAGGAAACGAATATCCTTCAAGTAAGGATTTAATATACAGGCCAGTTCCACCAACGATGATTGGGTTCTTGATTTTCTTTATTAGTCTTTCGGCTTCAGATACAAAATCGGAGACGGTCCAAGATTCATCTGGATTTCGAATATCAATTAGATGATGTGGGATGCCTTGTCTTTCTTCTTCGGTCGGTTTTGCAGTACCAATATTCATTCCTCGATAAACCTGCATTGAATCGGCAGAGATTATTTCTCCATTATGCTCTTTAGCATATTCAATCGAATATTTGGTTTTACCAACGGCGGTGGGACCGAGGATTATTACAGTTCGATTATGCATTTAGTAGGGCAGGCCTTGAAGCATTCGCCAGATTTAGTGCATTTTGTCTGATCAATTGTTGCCAAGAAATCTTTTAATTCAATTGCCTGTGAAGGACACTTTCTAACACACAATCCGCAACCGATGCAAGATACTTTGCAGGCTTTTCTTGAAACAGCTCCTTTATCTTTTGAAGAACAATTAATATGATATTTTGCAGTCATTGGAAGCAAGACAAATAATCCTCTAGGACAAGCGGTTACACACTTCCCGCAAGAAATGCATTTATTTTTATCTACTATTGGCAATCCGTTTCCATTAATAATAATACAATCAACCGGACAAACTCGAACGCAATCTGCTAAACCAAGACAACCATAAGAACAGGCTTTAAATCCTCCACCAGTTGCGTTTGCGGCAGAACAGGTTTGAACCCCATCGTAATCAAATTTGGGAGGACATTGTTCTTTACCGCCGCCGCATTTTAAGGCTGCAATTATTTTTTCTTTTTTTGCACTGGCATCAATTCCCATAATCTTGCTTATTTGACAAGCAATCTGCTCTCCACCAAGAAGACAGCCGGCTGCATCAACCTTTCCTGCAACAACTGCTTCAGAAAATCCACGACAGCCAGGGAATCCACATGCTCCGCAATTTGCTCCGGGTAAGGCTTCGTCAATTTCTTCAATGCGAGGATCAACCTTTCTATAAAACTTCTGATTAGCATAGGCCAATATTACTCCGGCAACAAAGCCGATGCTCCCAAGACCCAATATAGAGATTAATATTATCTTCATTGTGGAATTAATGCAGCAAAACCGAGAAATGCAATACTAAGCAGCCCGGCTACAATAAATGTAATTGGTGCTCCCTTTAGTGCCTTTGGAACCGGAGCCAGATCTAATCTTTCTCTAATCCCAGCCATTAAAAGCAATGCCAGGGTGAATCCAAGCCCTGCTCCAAGACCGTTTACAATACTTTCTATAAAAGAGAGTCCTGTTCGAATATTTAAAATTGCAACACCAAGCACTGCGCAATTAGTTGTTATCAATGGCAGATATATTCCTAAGGCATTTTTAAGAGTAGGAGAGACTTTATTAATTATTATTTCACAAAGTTGGACTAATGAAGCAACAACTAGAATAAAAGATATTGTTTGTAAAAATTCTAACCCAAACGGGACCAGTAAGAAATTGTGAATAAGCCAAGTAACAAGGGAGGCTACTGTCATTACAAAAACAACTGCTGCCCCCATTCCGATAGATGCATCAATTTGAGAAGAAACCCCGATAAAAGGACAAATTCCCAAAAACCTTGTTAAGATAAAATTATTTACTAATACCGCACTAATAATTATTAGGTATAATTTTTGCATCTATCCTTCGCCAGTTGATCCAAATAACTTTTTTTCGATCCGTCCCAAAAGGGTTAAAACAAACACACTAAATAGAGTTACTATTATTGCTGCATTAAAGTAACCAAAGGCTAAGGCCATTCCAATGGCAGCGGTTACCCAAATTGATGCTGCAGTTGTTATTCCCAAGACGGATCTTCCAGCTTGAAGAATTGTTCCAGCACCGATGAAACCTATTCCAGTTACAACCGAAGCTGCGATTCTACCGGCACTCTCTCCTGGAAATTCTCTGGCCACAAAAATAGAGACAATCGAAAAAAGGGCAGAGCCTAAACAGACTAAAATATGGGTTCTAAGTCCTGCGGCTTTTTTATCCTTTTCTCTAAAATAACCGATAACTCCTCCAAAAACCAAAGCCAAAACTAATTTTAAGATAAGATCTAATTCATTCATTAATAATCACCTCTCGGTCATTATAACAAAAAAGAGTGAAATTTACTAAAATTTGATTCGAAAAAAAAGTATGATAAATGGAATTTCTTTTCGAGTTTGTTCTATGCTTTCTGCTGTGACGAATACTCCTGCTGCTTCAAATCAAAAGAATGAATCATCAATGGATTTTCATATATTAGGCGTTGTTGGCGATATTATTGAAAAAGATCCAGGGCTTGCGCTTATTGTTTCCTTTGTTTCGATATTGTCTCTTGGTGTGCTCTACGTTTGTTTTTTCAAACCTTATTTACAGGGTGATAAGTACATTCATCGAAAAATGTAAACCACCTGCCCCGACGTAAAGTCGGGATCCGCCTCTGGCGGAAAATTTTTATAAATATAGTGAAATTTTGTTTTTTTATAACAGATAAATACTCGTATAAATTTAAGGGGGAATAATAATGTCTATGAGAACAATGATAGATGCCGGGGGAGGAACATTAAGAATTGGATTTGGAAAAACAGAACAGTCGGGAGGGGCTTGTGCCATTGAAAGGCTTAATGTAAGCCAATTAAGATTGGGGAGTACTGACGAATTAGTTGGACTAGTAGCGCAATCTCTGTCTTCGGGAATTCCAGCAGATCAGGCTAAGGTTATCTTTTCTATAGCTGGTCCTGTTAATAAGGATGGAAGAATTTTGTTAGCACTTACAAATCATTCTGGAGTAGAGGAGACGAACATCCCTGTTGCAGAAATGGTAGAAGCTTCTTTAAAAGAAAGTACAGGTCGAGATATTGAACTTGAAATGATAAATGATGGGGCGGCCGGGGCTTGGGCAGAATTTGGTCCAGGGGGTGCTCTTGAAAATGTACCAATTGGTTATCCTGGAATGGCAATTATTATTGGCAATGGAGTTGGGGGAAGAATGTATTCGATGGAAGAAGGAGGTATTTCTCAACTTCCTGGTGCCGATGAACCAGGACATTGGGTAGTCAACTCTCAGATAGTAAGACCAATGGGGCTTGATAAATTAGTAGCTACAGAGCTTGAATGTGGTTGTGGAAGAAAAGGGAATATTAGGGATATTGCTTGTTTTGAAACATTAACCAAAGGTCCGGCTATTGAATCAATGTTTAGAAAATTTCTTCGGAAAGTTAGTATTGGGATGCGTACTCTTCAAGAAGAGGAAACTGCGTTGCAGCATATGGATAGGAATTTTCCAAATGTTATGATTACAACTGAAGAAGCATCTGGTCATGAACTTCTGAATAGGGGAGATATCGTTACAAATAAAGATGTAAGTGCCTTTCTTGCAAAGAATCCAGAGGGAGACCTTCTTACAGAAGTATTTTTTAGTAGAATAGCAAAACTTTTTGTAGCAAGAATGGCTGATTTACAACATAACTTTAATAGTCTTGGTCCAATTACCTTCACCTTTATTGGAGGAATAGGCTGTGCTTTGGGAGAATATTTGATTCCGTTAATGGAGCGAGGCTTTGACGAAATGAAAGATAAGGGACATGTTGTACAGTGGGATCATCGACCAAATTTAAGAGCAAGCAATCATCCGGCTGATCATACTAATTTGATTGGTGCATACTATTATCTTATAGGCAGGGAAAGAGAAAGGGCACTTAGAGCTTAAACCCACCGTGTTTTTTGAAGTGTTCTACTAGTCCGCCGTCGGATAGTAATGTTTGCATAGTTTTTGGAAGTGGGGCTATTTTGATTTTTTGTTGGGACCGGTCGCGACCGGTCCTTACTATGACTCCATTATCTAAATCAACCTCGATTTCATCTCCATCCTCAAATTGATCAGTATCGACTTCGATTGCGGGTAGCCCAAGATTAAAACAATTGCGATAAAAAATTCGAGCAAATGATTTTGCAAGCACACATGAAATCCCAGCGTATTTTATCGACATTGGGGCCTGTTCGCGTGATGATCCGCAGCCAAAGTTTTCCCCAGCTACTATAAAGTCACCCTTATTTACCCTTTTATAAAAATCAAGTTCAAGATCTTCCATCACATGCTTTGCAAGTTCATATGGATCTTGAATTTTAAATTTATAACGTCCAGAGATGATGTAATCGGTATTTATATCGTCATTCTGTTTTTCAAATTTTAATGCTTTGCCTTTTAATTTCACTTTAACTCCTTATTCTTACGTAAGTCTTACGTAAGCCTTACGTAAGGTATTTTCTGGGATCAGTTATTTTTCCCTCTAAAACAGAAGCCGCAACTGTTGCTGGAGAGCCAAGATAAATAAAGGCAGATGGGTTTCCCATTCTTCCCTTAAAGTTTCGATTGGCGGTAGAGATTACATTTTCTCCATCAGCAGGGACTCCATTGTGGGTACCAACACACGGTCCGCAGCCAGGAGTTACAACCGCAACGTGCGATTCAACTAATGCTTCAATAATCCCTTCACGGGCTGCATCAAGATAAATTTCTCGAGAAGCCGGAGCAACAATTAAACGACAATTTTTATTAACTTTTTTACCTTTTAGAATTTTTGCAGCTATTCTTAAGTCTTCTAATCTTCCGTTGGTACAGGTTCCAATGAATCCCATTTGAATTGGGGTGCCAAGAACTTCAGAAATAGGACAAACATTATCTACTGTATGTGGTTTTGCAATCTGTGGTTCAACTTGAGAAAGATCAAACTCTTTTATTTCTTTATACTTTGCATCTTTGTCGGCTTCAATCGGATTTGCTTTTTTCTTTGAGTGCTTTTTAACCCAATCCAAAGTCTTTTTATCTGCTTTCATCAGACCAGCTTTAGCACCACACTCAATCGCCATGTTAGAGATTGTCATTCTGGCATCAATCGACATCTCATCAATTGCCTTGCCCTCTATTTCCAATGCTAAATAGGTTGCTCCGCCGGCACCAAGTTGTCCGATTGTATAAAGAATTAAATCTTTAGAGAGTACACCCTTTTGTAATTTGTTTTTATATACTAATTTTAATGTTTCTGGAACCTTAAACCAAAGTTTTCCAGAGATCCAAGCGGCAGCAAGATCTGTTGATCCGATTCCAGTTGAAAAAACGTTTATAGCCCCATAAGTACAGGTATGAGAATCGGCGCCGATAACTAGATCCCCAGGAACAACATGTCCTTGTTCTGGAAGAAGTTGGTGGCAGACCCCACAGCCGATATCATATAGATTAATTCCGGTTTTATTTACAAAATTACGAATCTTTTTATGAATTGTAGATACCCCTATATTGGGAGAAGGGGAGGAGTGGTCAATTACGATCGAGATTTTTGAAGGATCAAAAACCTTGGTCGCTCCCATATTATTAAACGAATCGATTGCAACGCCAGAGGTTCCATCTTGTCCCATCATATAGTCAAGATTGGCTATTACAATATCTCCAGCTTTTGAGTCTTTGCCGGAATGATTTGAAAGAATTTTTTCGGCGATAGTTTTTCCCATTAATTTATTTTAACACAGGGTATAGGGTATAGGGAATAGGGGATAGTTCTATCTCTTTCTTCTTTTCTTCTTTTTTTTCTTTGCTTTCTTAGGTTTCTTTTTGGCTGGTTTTTTCTTTGGAGTAACTTCCTTTAGCTTTTTTTCAACCTGTTTACTCTTCTTGGTGATGTAGGGATCAAGGCCGTCCATCTCGGTTACTTCTTTTAAGAATTTTTCTGCCTTGGGTTGGCGGGAAATTTGGGCTAGGTTTAATTTGGTGCGGGCCATAAGGTCTGGGTAGATATATCCCTTATCAACTAATTCATTAAGTAGGGATTGGGCCTTTTTATAATCCTCTTTTTTACCTCTATTGATCAACAATTCTGCTTCTACCACAATTGATTTTTGTGCAAAATAATCACGTGAGCGAGCTCGAAGCAGGTTAGCTGCTTTTTCACACAGACGTATTCCTTCCCAAACTTTTGATGGGAAATGAAATGATAAAAGCTCTGCTTTTCCGAGATTGGCACGTGCCCTAAAGTACCAATTTGATTTTCTATCTTTCATTATCTGCTCATAGAGCTTCATTGCAGCGTCATGATCGAGGTGTTTTCCTTTTTTATTCATTTCGTCTCTGGTTACTCTAAGCTCTGCTTCAATAATAAAGGCCTTATCTCTGAAAAAAGGAAAAGTTGGAAGCATCTTTTCTTCTTTACTAAGTTTTTTTAATATATCTTGTGCAGAGTAGCAAATATCTAGGGCGACTGGGATCTCTTCTTTCTTAATCTCAGGAATTGCAAGTTCTGCCTTTCCTATTAGGCAACGTGCCTTAAGGTATGGGTGAGGGTGACGGGCCAATAATTCATCATAGAGGTGAGAAGCAACTTCGTAATCCCCCTCTGCTCCTCGGCCGACATAGAGATCTGCTAAATGGAATTTCTCTTCGACAACGTCGGGACGATTCCCAAATTTTTCGATTATAAATTTTGCTCTCTCAATTGCTTTATTGATCTTTTGTTTTTCCGAAGGAGAAGGGAAGTTGTCTCCCTCTTCTGCATGGAAAATAAAATCTGACATTGATGATGGTATGCTCATATAGAAATTTCATTATAAATATGTTATAATAATATGTCAATGGATCAAGAAAAACGCCTCGACGAACTTGAACAAAAATTAGGAATTTCCTTCCTCAATCGCCGCCTTTTAAACCAGTCATTAACGCATTCATCTTATGCCCATGAAAATGGAATTCCAGATAATGAAAGACTAGAATTCTTGGGAGATGCGGTTATAAAATTGGCAATTTCGGGATATCTCTTCAACAAGTTTCCTACCAGACCAGAAGGAGATTTAACCAAAATTAGGGCTGCGGTAATATCTGATGATACCCTCGCTCGGGTTGCCAATAGATTCCGCATAGGGAATTATGTGCTCTTTTCTAAGAATGAGAAGGCTAGCGGAGGGTCAAAAAGAAAATCGAACATCGCAAATGCTTTTGAATCTTTGGTGGGGGCAATTTATCTTGATGCTGGAATTGGTAAAGCCCGCGATTTTTTAACTGAACACCTAAGTCCCGAAATTAATAGGGTTAGCCAGGTTGGTTATATCTCCGATTTCAAATCTACCCTGCAAGAATTTGCACAAAAGAGAAAATGGGAGCTGCCATTCTATAACGTAATAAAGGAAGAGGGCCCAAAGCACAAAAAGACCTTTGTTGTTGGTGTAAAACTTAGAGGAAAGATCCAAGGACGGGGAAACGGGGCAAACAAAAAAGAAGCAGAGCAAAAAGCTGCGCAACAGGCCTTGAGACATTTACAAGGGGTTGAAAATAGGCGCAATCGGGTAAAGGGAATAGTAAAAAGGATTAAAAAGACCAGATGGATATTTTAATAAAACAGGGAAGGGTGATTGATCCCGCTTCAAATTTAGATAGAGTTTGTGATATTTTAGTTTCTGACGGAAAGATAGTCTCTGTAAAGCCACTACTAAAGCCTCGAACAAAAGTAAAAATCATTAAAGCAAAAGATTGCTTTGTTTTACCTGGATTAGTTGATATGCACTCGCATTTGCGTGATCCAGGAGATCCAGAAGAAGAGACAATTAAATCGGGGGCTCTCTCCGCTGCAGCGGGAGGATTTACCTCAATTGCCTGTATGGCCAATACAACTCCTCCAATTGATACTCCTGCAATGGTTAAATATGTGAGGGAGAAGGCATTGGCTTCGGCGAAGGTTAATGTTTATCCGATTGGTGCGGTTACTAGAAATTTGGAGGGAAAGACATTAACCGAGATGGGGAGGATGATTGATGAAGGAGCGGTTGCTTTTTCTGATGATGGTAATCCGGTATTAGATACCAGTATTTTGCGCCATGCGCTAGAATATGCAAAACAATTCCATGTGCCAATAATCTCTCACGCGGAAGACACCTCTCTGTCGGCTAATGGATTAATGAACGAGGGATATAACTCAACAATTTTGGGATTAAAAGGGATTCCGGCTTTGGCGGAAGAGATTATGGTGCAAAGAGATATTATGCTTGCTCGAGGGTTTAAGGCGCATGTTCATATTGCACATGTATCAACTGCACGATCGGTTAGACTAATTCGTCAGGCAAAAGAGGATGGGGTCAAGGTAACCTGTGAAACCTGTCCACATTATTTCTCGTTGACTGATGATGCGTTGCTAGAATACGATACCAATGCAAAGGTTAGCCCTCCATTGAGATCCGCAAAAGATGTAAAGGCCATTTTAAAAGGTCTTAAAGATGGCACAATTGATGTTATTGCAACCGATCATGCTCCACATAAAGCAGAAAAGAAGAATGTAGAATTTCAAAGAGCAGCCTCTGGGATGATTGGATTTGAAACGGCTTTGCCACTTGTTCTAACAGAGTTGGTTGCCAAAAAAGTTTTATCTCGCAAAGAGGCAATTGCAAAACTCAGCAGTAATCCGGCTGGCATATTGAGACTTCATAAGGGAACCCTAAAAGTTGGAGCAGATGCAGATATTACAGTTGTGAATCCAAAAATCGAATATACAATTGATTCAAGCAAGCTTGTTTCAAAAAGCAAAAACACCCCTTTCCATGGCAGAAAAGTAAAGGGTAAGATAACCCACACTATCGTTTCTGGCAAAGTTGTTTACAAAAATGAATCCAGAAGATGAAGGACGAAAAATTGCCCGCGAGTATATTTCCAAACTGATCTGGAAGATAGATGAAAATGCCGACAATGATTTTGCTACTGCTTTTGAAAAATGGAAAACAAATACAGATGTTCTACGAGGGATTTATGAGGTCTTAGGCCATCGCCGTGACCTTGGTTTTTTAGGCAAGCGGATTGTGGATCGAATAAAACGAATGATATAATAAGAAATGCCAGAATTGCCAGAAGTCGAAACAGTTAAGCGCCAAATTACCTCTACAATAAAAGGGCGAAAAATAACCTCAATAGAATTCAGAGACCCTCGCAATATTAAGAAAATTTCTGTTAAAGAGTTCAAGAAAAAAATAATCAACGATAAGGTTTTAGATATAGAACGCCGAGCAAAATATCTTTTCTTTAAGATGAGATCGGGTAGATGGATGGTGATCCATCTTGGAATGGCGGGACGGGTTCTTTTAAAACCAGATAAATATGTGAGAATAATTTTTAATCTTTCCGGTGGTAAGAAGATGTATTTTTCAGACACTAGACTTTTTGGAAAGATCTGGCTCTATGATAAATATCCAGAACTTGGGCTTGGACCAGAGCCGCTTGAGAAATCTTTTAAGCTTAAAGATTTCAAAAAACTAGTAAAAAACAAAAAAGGGAATGTCAAAATTGTTTTAATGGATCAGAAGTTTATTGCCGGGGTTGGGAATATTTATGCCGCCGAGGCACTCTTTCTGGCTGGGATACATCCTAAGAGAAGGATGGAAAGTTTAAAAAACAAAGAAATAAGCAAGCTCTATACTGCTGTAAAAAAATCTTTGCAAGCAGGAATTGCCCATAAGGGAACCTCTGTTACTGATTTTGTTAATGCAATTGGGCAGGAGGGGACGAATCAAAATTATCTTTATGTCTATAGTCGCAAGGGAGAGCCTTGTCGCAAATGCAAGCAACCGGTTCATAAGATCTCTTTAGGCCAGCGTGGAACCTACTTCTGTAATAAATGCCAAAGTTAAAACAGATCTACAAAAAACTCTATGATCATTTTGGCCCGCAACATTGGTGGCCAGGGGACTCAATGTTTGAAGTTGTAATCGGGGCGATTTTGACTCAATCTGCCAATTGGAAAAATGTTGAGAAAGCCATTGCTAATCTAAAAAAAGCTAAATGTTTAAATGCGAAGGCAATATTAAAAATTAAAAAATCCAAATTAAAAACAATGATTAAGCCATCCGGATATTTTAATGCGAAAGCGAAAAAGTTGAAGGCAATATCCAAGTATTTAATAGAAAATAAGATGAAATGTGGAGCTAGAGAAGAGCTGCTCAAAGTTTATGGTGTTGGGCCCGAAACAGCAGACTCAATACTATTATACGCATTTAATAGACCGTCGTTTGTTGTTGATGCCTATACTATTCGAATAGGGCAGAGACTAAAGCTTTTTAAAACTTCTAAATATCATGAGGTAAAAGAATTTTTTGAATCCAATCTTCCAAAAGATGTAAAACTTTTCAACGAATTCCACGCATTATTGGTTGCATTAGGTAAGGATTATTGTAAGAAGAGTAAACCGAAATGCAATCTGTGTCCACTTTCCAAAATTTGTCACTAATGCTATAATTTAACAATCGATGCGTAAGAATATTAATCAACTAAGACTCTTAATCCTAATTGTAATCGTTGTGGTTTCTGTATTTGTCTTAATGAAACTACCACTTAATCTTGGATTAGACCTCCAAGGCGGAACCCGCCTGGTGTTTGAAGGACAAGACACCAAAAACGTAAAAGTATCGGACGATTCTATGTCTGGTGTGGTCGCAGTTATTCGCAATCGCATCGATGCGCTCGGTGTAACTGAGCCAACCATCCAAAGAAAAGGACGAGATCAAGTTATTGTTGAACTTCCAGGGGTCAAGGATCCCGACCGTGCGATTAAAATAATTGGCGATACTGCCTTGCTTGAATTTGTAGAAGCAGAATGGGCACCGGAAGGGGCGAAAAACCTAACTCCTAAAAAAGTAAAAGAATTTTATGGAAAAGAGGCCCGCTTAGTTGCTTATAAACCAGATGGGGACGCTATGGCACAAACCCTACATATCATTCTAAAGAAAACTGCAATAATTGGGGACGGGCTTAAGGCTGTTTATCCCCAAGTAGATGAATATGGCAATCCATCAATTGGATTTGAACTTCAACCGGGTGCAACCAAGGCTTTTGCGGAACTTACTTCCCGCCATATTAACAAACCGGTTGCCATTTTATTGGATAACAAGGTTATTTCTGCACCAAATGTAAAGAGTCCTATTACAGAAGGAAAGGGTATAATTTCTGGTGACTTTTCTGCAGCAGAAGTAAAAGATATGGTTATTAAACTAAAGGCCGGTGCTCTCCCTATTAAAGTAGAAATGATTGAAACCAGAATTGTTGGACCGACCTTGGGAAAAGATTCAATCGATCGCAGCTTTGTTGCAGGCATTGTCGGATTTTCTATAATAATTGTATTTATGTTTTTATATTATCGTTTACCTGGTTTTATGGCGGACATTGCCTTGGGGATATATATTCTTTTGACCTTAACCGTTTTAACTCTCCTCCGTGCGACAGTAACCCTACCTGGAATCGCAGGGTTTATGCTTTCAATTGGAATGGCAGTTGATGCCAATATTATTATTTTTGAAAGATTAAAAGAAGAGATGCGAACTGGTAAATCAATTCGGGTTGCGGTTGAATCAGCTTTTGATAGAGCTTTCTCTGCAATTTTAGATGCCAATGTTACAACCCTAATTGCTGCAGCAACGCTCTTTTTTGTTGGAACCGGAACAATTAAAGGTTTTGCGGTAACCCTCTCGGTTGGTATTTTGGTTTCGATGTTTACTGCAATTGTTTTAACCAGAATGCTTCTCAATATGTTGGTTGATGGAAAGATATTAACAAAAACTGATACAAAGTTGGTGTATAGATGAAGATAGTACAAAAAACAAGGTTTTGGTTTTTCATTTCATTTTGTTTGATTGCAATTGCGATTTCGGGAATGATCTGGAATAGTTTTACCCGAGGAAGTTTTTTAAATCTCGGAATCGACTTTACTGGTGGGACGATGATTAATCTTCGTTTTGACAAACCAGTATCTACCTCAAATATTCGTGATGTTTTGGCAGAGTATAAACTGCAAAAAAGCGTTATTCAATTTTCAGGAGAGAAAGATGTCTTTATTAAGACTATTCCTATCTCAACGGAAATAAGAATTGGTATTGTTGATTCACTAGAAAAGAAGTATGGCGATGTTGAGTTGCTTGAAGTTGATATGATTGGACCAGTGATCGGACAAGAGCTTAGGACCCAGGCCTTATGGGCGCTGCTTTTGGCATCGCTTGGAATTATTGTTTATGTTAGTTTCCGTTTTGAGTTTAAATATGCAGTTGCAGCCCTGGTTGCAGTTTTTCATGATGCAATATTTACAACCGGGGTTATGGCGATTTTATGGCGAGATATAGAGGTCCCTTTTGTAGCCGGTATTTTAACCATCATGGGATACTCTATTAACGATACGATTGTTATATTTGATCGTATTCGAGAGAACCTTAAAAAGCACGGTAAAAAGCGTTTTGCCGATGTTGTAAACAAGAGTATCATGGAGACTTTACCGCGTTCGATCAACACAGTTTTAACTACTACTATAGTAGTTCTTTGTTTGTTGTTTTTTGGTGGTAAGACAATTAAAGATTTTAGTTTAGTTCTTTTAATTGGATTTGCGGTTGGAACATACTCTTCTATTTTTATTGCAAGTCCACTTATAGCCCTTTGGGAAAAACACAAATAGATGAAGTACTTGATACTCGGACTAATCCAGGGTTTGACCGAATTTCTACCCGTATCGTCATCCGGCCACCTTGTGATCTTTACCAAATTATTTGGTCTTCCGACCGATTTATTCTTTGATGCATTGGTTCATGTGGCAACAGCTTTAGCTGTTCTAATCTATTTTAGAAAAGACGTTTGGAATCTAATTAAAGGATTCTTCTTAGGGCTGATACAGATTGTCCAAGTACGTAGCATAAGACAAGTTTATTATGAGTCAGTTTATTTTAAGCTTTCTTGTCTAATGCTGGTTGCGATTTTTGCAACTGGGGTAATTGGTCTCTCGTTTCAAGATTATTTTGAGGGCTGGTTTGATTCTCTGAGTCACGTTGGCTACTTTTTATTGCTAACCGGCGCACTTCTATTATTGGCCGAGAAAGTTGGAACAGGAGTTAAGAAGGCAGACAAGTTTACTCGAATGGATGCGTTGCTTATTGGTGCGGCACAGGGGGCAGCGATTGCTCCGGGGTTATCTCGATCGGGGGCGACAATTTCAATGGCCTTAATGCGTGATTTAGATCGGGGGTTGGCGGCTCGTTTTTCTTTTATAATGTCGGTTCCGGTGATTCTAGGTGCAGCTTTTATTCAAGGAAAATCCTTGCTTGAAAAAGGGGTGGGGGAGATTCCTATTTTTGGATACACTTTAGGTTTTATCGCTGCTTTTATCTCCGGCTGGTTTGCAATTCGCCTATTCTTGGTTATGATAAAGAAGGTGTCTTTAAGACCTTTTGCCTACTACTGCTTTGTGGTTGCAATGCTTGTCCTCATTTGGGCTAATTTTATCTAAATTAGGTGTCCCGACGTAAAGTCGGGATCCCGCTGAGGCGGGAAAATTTTCCTCAAATATAGTGAAATTTTCTTGCTAAATCATCGATATATAAATAGGTTAAAATTAATATGCCAATTGAGACAATAAGGAGAAACAAATGAGATCAGTAACAAACGAAGTAGGGCCGGGACAAAACTTTAGAAATCATGCTTTGCAGGCTTCAAGACAAAGAAGTACAAATATTTCAAATTTAGCGACTTCATTAATATTAACATTGGGTGGAGTTTTAGCTGGGGCGCTTATTACCTTTATGGCTCCAGACCAGGGAGCTGTTGTTAGTAATGATTTATTAAGTGATGAAAACTTACTTATGGTTAGTTTTTTTACTGCTCTTTTTGGTTTTTCTTATGGAACGCTGACAGTCCCCAGAGGAAGGCAAAAGACAGCGTCAGCAATTAGAGAAACCTGTGAATCTTTTAGAGAGGTTATTGATTATGTAGCTGTTCCAGCATCTCGATATGGAGAATGTCAGCAAGAGGAAGAAGAGATGCCCCAAGTCGAAAGGACCTTAAAAGATTTAGCTTTTGGAAATAGAACTGAGGGTATAAAAAAGGACAAAAAAACCCTTGGATATATTCGTGCTGCCTTAGAGCATAATGCAAAAAAGTGGGATGGTTCAGAAAGCAAACAATACTCGTCTGGCGTTGAGTTATTATTTCATAATAAAAGATACTAGATCTCTGTTCCTCTTTCCCTAATTTATGCTAAAATAATCCTACTGTGGCTCGCAGAAAACAAACAACCAGAAAACGTGGAAAAAATCGAGAGGGGATACCTGCGCCTCATCGGCAGGATATTGCCGGAATCCTTCTAATTGCTGTTGCAATATTTGTTCTTGTATCAAACCTTACCTCTTCTACCGGTGCAGTAGGATTATATGTAGTCAAGGTTGCTTTGCGCTCAATCCTTGGTGTCGGTGTTTATATTCTTCCATTCTTTATTGCAGCCTATGGAGTTATCTTATTGCTTCGTCACGAGGTTAAAGAATTAGCCGTTCGTCTATCCGGACTATCGCTCCTCTTCTTAACATTTATAACCTTTGCTCAATTTCGTTCACCAGCGTATTTTGCCTTGGAGTCAGAACAGCTAGTTGTTCAAGGAGCAGGGGGATTTGTTGGATACGTTGCCAATATTGCTTTAACGAGAACAATTGGATTAGTAGGATCATATATTTTACTATCTGCTTTTATTGTTATCTCCCTTTTAATGATTGCAAATATTACAGTTATTGGTCTCCTTAACTTATTGAGAGAATACCTAATCCCTCATCCACAAGAAGAACAGAAGAAAACAAAGAAACCTGCCAAGGTTGTTTCTGAAAGCAGTAATAAAACTTTACTAGACTTAAGGGCAATCCAAGCTAAACTTCCATTGAAGGCCGAACCAGAACCTGAGCCAGAGCCGAAACCAGAGAGGAAAGTGTTAAAGATACCGACTATTCAACATTTTGAAGAGGATGGAGAGCCAGATAAAAATGCTCCACTCCCGGTCTCTTTAAAAGAGGATTTGGATGGAACCAATTCTAAAGAACAAATTTTTGACACCTCAAAACGCTATAAAGACTATAAACTACCATCTATTAGCTTATTGGATAATGCCAGTAAGAAAGAGAAAGATCGTGAGAAAAGAATGGCTTCGACAACCGATCTTCGCAAGAAATTACTTGAAGAGACCTTGGCTAGCTTTGGGGTTGGTGCAACCGTTGTTTCTGTAAACCAGGGTCCTGCGGTCACTCGCTACGAGCTTCAACCGCATCCAGGGGTTAAGGTTTCAAAAATTGCCAACTTAGCTGACGATATTGCACTTAATCTTGCATCAGGTGGAGTGAGAATAGAGGCTCCGGTACCGGGTAAGTCGGTAGTTGGAATTGAGGTTCCAAACACTGGAATTACCCCGGTTCGATTAAAAGCAATTGTAGAGACTCCCGAATTTCAAAATAATCGCTCGAAATTATTTATTGCCCTTGGAAAAGATTTATCCGGTACACCAATTTATGGAGATCTAACCAAAATGCCTCACTTGTTGATTGCCGGAACTACCGGTTCTGGAAAGAGTGTTTGCATAAACACTTTGATTACCAGTATTTTGCTTCGTGCTCGTCCGGACGAAGTTAAATTTATAATGATCGATCCAAAGATGGTTGAACTATCAAGTTATGATGGTATTCCGCATCTTCTAGCTCCGGTTGTAACAGATGCTAAGAAGGCCGCTGTTACATTAAAAGAGTGGGTAATGCGCGAGATGGAACGTCGTTATAAGTTGTTTTTTGAAGAAGGGGCTCGTAACCTTGCAGCATACAATAGAAAAGTAGATGAAGAGAGAAAGTTACCTTTGATTGTCGTAATAGTTGATGAATTAGCCGATATGATGATGATTGCAGCAGCCGAGGTTGAAACAACTATTTGTCGCTTGGCCCAGATGTCTCGTGCAACTGGAATTCACTTAGTAATTGCAACTCAAAGACCATCAGTAGACGTTATTACTGGATTGATCAAGGCAAATATTCCATCCCGCATTGCTTTTGCGGTAGCAACCCAGATTGACTCTCGTGTAATTTTAGATTCATCCGGTGCAGAAAAATTATTGGGTCGTGGCGATATGCTTTATAACCCAATTGGGGCGATGAAGCCAACTCGATTGCAGGGTTCTTTTGTTACAGACAAAGAAATAGAGAAAATTGTTAAGCATGTTAAGAATCAAGCCGAGGCTAATTATCTTGAAGAGATTGTTAATCTAGAAATAAAACTTGATAGTGATAAAGGTAAGGGAAAAGAGGGAAGTGAGGGAGGAGTAGGGAGTGGGAGGGATGCGTTGTTTGACCAGGCAGTCCGTTTAATTCTTGATACCGGAACTGCTTCAACTTCTTATCTTCAAAGGAAAATGAGAATTGGTTACAATCGTGCTGCACGTTTAATGGATGAAATCGAGGATGCAAAAATTGTTTCAGCTCCCGAGGGAGACAATAAAGCCCGCCGCATTTTGGCAACCCCTGAAATTCTAGCTACGCTTAATAATGACTAGTAAATACCCTGAAATTTTTCCTTTATTCTTCCGAAGTTAATGCAGAGGAGAATAATATGTCAGATCCATCTATTTCAGGGTATCCATTCATGATAAAACCGGGAACGGACAATGTTATTGTTCCAAGACCAGACGAGCCAGCTTTGGATAAAGATAAAAGTCCAAGCAGACGTACTTATAATAAGGCCAGTGTTGAGGTTGGATCCGAGTGGCAAAAATATCCTTGGCTGGAAGTTAAATACCCCTTGGTGGTTAAATCAAATGATTTCTTTACCTCAGTAGAGCGTTTTAGAAAAAAGAATAGATTAAAAGAGGGAGAACTTCGTTTGTATGGCCAATTTTTATTTGGTGGCATAACTTATAAACAGACTTTGGAAGAAGCAGTGCTTTATAAATTTGGCAAATATAGCGTAAAGCAGGGAGATGATTTATCTTGGGCACCAGTTAAACTTGCTTTGGATTATAAGGGGGAAAGGGTTGCTCTTTCCCTATCTCTTGAGCCAATTGAATGGAAGACTTCACAATTGTATTTAGATAAGGGAAATAAAAAGCCGTCTGAGGAGGAGTGGTTGCATCGCTTTGAATTTGCAAAAACCAAAGCTTATGCGGGACTTAAATTTGAAAAAGATGGATTGAGAGTAAGGGTGGGGGCATCGGGAAGATTTTCAGTACTTGTTCCTATAGCTAAGTTTGGAGAAAATAATTCTTTGTATGACAGTCTTGCCGAAGCGGTAGATAAGGGTCTTGGGAACCGCAAAAAGCGAGAAGAAAAAAGACAAGAACTTGATCATGGATTAAATAGATTGCGTTTCTCTGGATTGGCTCATCCAGAAATAACCCTTTCTACCTATAAAAAAGGTTCGGTACAATTGTTGGCTGGTCTTGGTGGATTTTATGAGATTGATGAAATTAATACTACCGATTCTGGGAAAATATTACCACTTGAGCTTAGAACCAAAAGTGGTGAATTCCCGACAGAGTATTATGGAAACTCGGCTAGAGTACAAGCCCAAATAGCTCTTGGAAAAAACGTTATTGTTAAAACGAGAATGCTAGGATTTTTTGGAAATAAAATAGCAATTGATTCTAAGACCACGGTTGGATTCAATATTTTTGGTAGCAAACTTGGTTTGTTTTTTCGGGCAAATTATTCTCAGTGGGGAACGGGAAAGTGCGGGTGCAAAATAACAAATACCAGGATAACCGGGGGACTAGAGACAGCTATATGGTGGGGAGACACTCAATAATTTGTTATAATAGATATAATGAAAGCCTTCCTAGAATGTGTTCCATGTGTTTTAAACCAAGTAATTAAAATCTTGCAAAAAGAGGTCAAGAACCAAAAAATAAGAGAAAGAATTTTACAAGATATCCTTGTTAATTTGAGCAAAATCCCTGCTTCCTCCGTTACTCCTCCCGATATGACACACGTTGCCCATTCGATAGTAAGAAAGCATCTGGGAAAAGAAGATTTTTTTGAAGAAGAGAAAGACGAATCAAACAGAGAGGCATTAAAACTTGTTCCTAAAACGGTTAAAACCTTGCATACTGCTTTGCTATATGCAATTGCCGGAAATATTATTGATTATGGACCAGATCATAAATTTGATATTAGCAAAACAATCAAAAAGGTCTTAAAAAAGAAGTTAGCTACAAAACATTTCAAAGCATTAAAAAAGAAACTGGAGGATTCGAGAAAGCTTCTATATATTTGCGATAATGCCGGAGAGATTGTTTTTGATCGCCTTTTAATAGAGTATTTATCAGAAGAATACGAACTAAAAGTTACCGTTGCAGTAAAGAGCAAGCCGGTTCTAAATGACACTTTGTTGGAAGACGCAAAGCTTATTAAATTAGATAAGATTGTTGATGTAATTCCGAGCGGATCCGTTACTGCTGGAACCAGCCTTGATAAAACTAACGCAAAATTTAATAAGATTTATAAAGAAGCTGATATTGTCTTTGCCAAAGGGCAGGGGAATTTTGAGACCCTTCCTCACAACAATAAGACTTTCTTTTTATTGATGGTAAAGTGCACGCATTTGGCTTTGGCCACAGGATTGGATTACGGAGAGGTAGTGTTATGGTCAAAAGGATAGTAGTTCTATTTTTGTTATTAGTTTTTGTCAGCTTGGCTTCTGCTGATATTAAAGAGACACTGGTGAATCCAAAACGCTATGTTTCTTGTGTACCGTCGTTAACCGAAATTCTTTATGGGTTGGGTCTTGAGGATCAAATTGTTGGAGTAACTACTCACTGTAATTTTCCCAAAGAAGCAAGCAAGAAGGATAAGGTTGGTGGGGTTACGATGAATCTTGAAAGAATCATTAATCTTAGGCCCGACAAAATATTTCTTCTAGAAGATGCTCAAAAGCGAGATATCGACAAAATGAAGAAATTTAACCTGCCGCTTTTTGTTATTAACCCCCATTCGGTAAAAGAGGTAATGGATTCTATTCTCGAATTGGGGAGGGAAACCAATAGACAGGAAGTAGCTGATTACATGGTAAAGGTCATGAGAGATAGAATAGGGGAGATCGCCCAAAAGATTAAAAGCAAACCAAAGAAGAAGGTTTTCTTAATAATTGGACATCGCCCATTAACTACCGTTGGCCGTAATAACTTTATAAATGACATAATAACTTTGGCAGGTGGAGAGAATATTGGAGCTAGCTCAGCTAGTCCGTATCCACAGTTTAATTATGAACAGGTCTTCACAATAGATCCTGAGGCAATAATTGTTTTAAACAACCTAAAGGGGAAGATAAAGTTTAAAACCGATCCACGCTGGAAAACTCTTTCAGCGGTTCGTAATAATATGGTATTATTTATAGAGCCGGATATTGTGGCAAGACCCACTCCGAGGTTAGTCGGCGCAATAGAGGAAATTGCCTTATTTTTACATAATGAAAATTAATAAACAAACAAAAGCTTTACTCATTTTGATCACTGTTTTAATTGTTGCCTGTTTGGCCTCTCTTTTTATCGGATCAGTTTGGGTCTCTCCGTCTGAGAATACCGGTAGCACTATTATTTGGGAGATCCGTATGCCAAGGGTGGTTCTTTCTGCCTTGGTGGGAGTTCTTCTTGCAACCTCCGGTGTAATCCTGCAGGGGATTCTTCGAAATCCGCTGGCTGATCCATACATTTTGGGTGTTTCATCTGGTGCCGGAATTGGTGCCGCGATTGCCCTAGCCCTTCCATTTGGTTTTGTCATATTAGGAATATCATCGATTCCATTATTTGCCTTTATTTTTGCTTTGATTGCTGTGACTGTAGTTTATCGTTTAGCTCATGTTAAGGGGAGGGCCGCTCCAGAGACCTTGATTTTGGCCGGAGTAGCAGTAGCGGCCTTTGCATCTGCTGTTTTATCTTTAATAATTATTGTTTCAGGTCGTCTGCAGGCTATTTATTTTTGGTTGCTTGGATCGCTATCTTTATCCTCATGGAACGATGTTTGGAATCTTCTACCGTATACAATTTTTGGTTTAGCAGTAGCCTATTTTTTCTCCAAAGAATTAAATGCCCTTCTTTTAGGGGAGGAAATTGCCTTAACTCTAGGGGTTGAAGTTGAAAAGATCAGAATAGGATTAATTTTAGTTGCTTCTCTAATGACCGCAGCAGCAGTCTCTGTCTCTGGTTTAATCGGTTTTGTCGGGTTGATAATTCCTCATTTTGTAAGAATTATAATCGGACCAAATCATCGCTGGCTGGTTCCATTCTCAGCATTGGGAGGAGCGGTTCTTTTGGTAGTAGCAGATACACTTGCTCGCACGTTGTTTTCTCCGATGGAGGTTCCAATCGGAGTAATTATGTCGCTGGTCGGTGCTCCTTTCTTCCTATATATACTCAGGACACGCACACAAGGTGGTAGAAGATGAAAAACGAAGACGCATTAGTTGTCAGAAATTTAATTTGTGGCTATGGCGACAAAGAGATAATAAAAAGTATCTCCTTTTTTATAAAAAGAGGAGAATTTATTGGTATTGTTGGTGCCAACGGCTGTGGAAAGACCACCCTTCTTCGTGCCTTGATTGGATTGTTACCGATCCAAGATGGGGTAATAGAAATTTATGGTAATAATATTGACCAAATGTCTCGCAAAGAGCTTTCTCGAAAAGTTGCTTTAGTTCCACAAATGATGGAACCAGTAAGAGGCTTTACTGTTTCTGAGATGATTATGCTTGGACGCACTCCCTATTTTGAAAGATTTTCTTTTGAAACAGAAGACGACCATAATGTTAAAAGATGGGTTATTAAAGAGCTTAAGATGGAAGATATGGCAGATGTTCCGGTTACTAATTTATCTGGTGGTGAGTTTCAAAGGGTTGCGATTGCAAGGGCCTTGGCCCAAGAACCACGTTTAATGTTGTTAGACGAGCCTATCTCTCATCTTGATATTCGTTATCAGGTTAAGATTTTAAAACTTCTTCGTAAAATTCGACAAACTAGAACAGTAATTGCCACTTTCCATGATTTAAATATGGCTGCACGTTTCTGCCAGCGCTTGATTTTGATGAAAAACGGCAATATTATTGCAGCAGGCAAGCCGGACGAGGTCTTGTCTCGCGAAAATATCTGGAAGGCCTATAGAATTAAGGCCGAAGTCCGCACTAATCCTAAGACCAAACATGCTAAATTAGTATTGCTACCCTAGCGCAAGTTTTTCCCCTATTGTAGCGATATATAGTATATAAGCTATGACAACACCTGGTAGATTTAATCCAAAAATACCACACACCAGGGGTTCTGCTGTGGGGAGACTTCAGCAAGGCCCTGTGCTTCCATTTGCTTTATTTCTTGATAGAATAAATGACCTTAATCTTGCCCAGAATATTTTTAAACATCTTAATTCACCCATAATTAAAAGCAAATTAGGACTGATTAAAAGTCTTGCTACTAGTAATGAGGACCGTTTTGGATTGTTGTGGTCTTTAGTGCAACTTAACTTTTCCAGATCCAAGATGATTGAAGTTGTTACTGGTGCCAAGCTTGTCAAAAGAAAAGTTTGTAGTCTTGATGAGGTAGAGAGATCTCTTTCTGGTAGCCCAGATGAAAAAATTGCATCAAAAATATATATATTAAATAAATTGGGAGATGGATATATTAGTGAAGTCCGACCGCATCTTAATAGCCCATATAATAAAGTAAGAGAGGCTGCTATGGTCTATTATGCTAATCATGCAATGCCAAAATCTGCTCCGTCTGCTAAGACTGTGGTTGATCTTTCTACTATCAGTACTCAATTATCTGATCCTAGCAAGTTGGTTCAAAGAAAAGCGATGAGGTCCGTGGTGATATATGGTGGGGTGGATAATATAGTAGATATCAGACCGCAATTAAAGAGCAATGATTGGCTTATAAGAAGAGAGGCGGTAAGATTTGTTACCACTCATGGAGGAGTCGAGAATCGAGATGATATTAAACCGCTTTTAAAGGATAGTGATACAGAGGTTGTTTTAGAAGCGGTCAAATTTTTTGTAGAACATGGTTGGGTTGGAAACGGAGCAGAGGTTGAACCGTTATTAGAGAGTCCAGACAAAAGCATTCAAATTGCAGCAAAAGATCTTCTTGCTACACATTTTGGCTTTTGCTCTCATTTTAAAAACTATTTTTCTTACGAAAGTTTTAAGGATGAATTAGTTATTAATGATAATAAGGTATGCCGTGAGGCTTGGCAGGCATACAATAAACATGCTGATCCAAAAGACTATAAGAAACTAGAAGCATTACTTAATCATGATAATAAATTAGCTAGGGCATATGCTGCTCAGGCATACGCCGAGGTTGTTTTAAAACAACAAGGGGTATTACCCAAACTTCCTGCAACTGCCAAAGCGTATCTTTTAATGAAACTTATTGCACCGATTGAGGACGCAGAAGTTAATTATCGCTATGGATTAGATATAGGGATTGATGATCGTTTGGGTGATGGTTGGTGTGATAAAGCCGAGCCATGCTATAAAAAAGCATTTCGACATGGAAAATATAGGGTTATAAATGGTGGCTTTGTATTAAAGATGCTTGAAGCAAACACTTCATTATATATGGGGCAGGATAGCACTCTTCCCTTTGGGGTGATTTGTACCACCGATGTAGAAAAAATTGACCAACTTAAGCAAGCACCTGGTAGAAATGTTGAAGCGAACGAAATTGCTTGGGAAATTATGAGAATGAGTACTGCTAACGCTGATGAATTATTTGCTATTGCGCTTGATATGCAACAATAACCCCCTCCCTTAAAATATGGGCAGGATGGGGACATGGTGGAGGGGCCTCGATGATTGATGCTTCT
>CAYQVW010000013.1:0-49821 GCA_964421245.1 uncultured bacterium
GGATCATATCTTAATTTAGGCTAAAAGTGGTCCAAAGATTGGGGTCAAGCTCAAAGTAGTTGCTGTTGATATTCAAGAACGTAATTTTGAAGCTTTAAGAGAGAGAGCCTTCCTTTTAACAGGAAACGATAATTTTTTTCGAGGAGCAGAGAGATTTTTTGCTTTTGAATCTCGGTCAACTCTGGTTGATGTGAGGGTAGACGATAATTCTGGGTTCGTAACTAGAGATGAAATAGAAATAAAACAGAAGTGGTTAGATAGAGATTATGCATTGGTTTCAGAGGAATTAATTGATCCGATTGAAACAGTTTTATTAGATTTAGGTGATATTGAGCAAGTTAGAGAAATTACTCCAGAGGAACAAGGTTTCCACGCAATATTTTGTAATAATGTAGGGTACTTGCAGAGTAAGGACAATGAAGCAAAGTTAATTCAGGATTTATTATCTCTGTTGCGGGATGATGTTTCTGGTAGAAATTTGTTCTATTTACGTAGTGAGAGCAGGAGAGATCTAGAAAGATGGCCATATAGAAGGGGTGTGGGAATGCATGAGTACAGCAATATATAGAAGATTATCAACTGATTTAAGCGTTTGCAGAATGGGACGTGAACTACTTTTGATGATGTTGGGTAGAAAGGAGGAGAAAGATTGAGCGTTAAGGGACTAGGCACGCCAAAAAGTGTTTCCGAATTTATGCAGCGTTGGCAGGCTTTTGCCGCAAATAGACCTCAACGTCAAAGTCCGCTTTATACAAAAGCCGAAGAAGTTCCTGTGACTTTTTGGCTTCGTAATCCGTCATATACCCCAGGTGGTTGGCATCATCCTGCAATTGAAGATCCTGTAGGTTTTGGAAATAATCTTCCTCCTTTACATATAGATGGTAAGGGAGATGTTGTTCCTATGGTAGGTAAAGCATATGCATTTGATCAGCTTGAACTAAATGGCTTAAATGAACTTTCAAAAGGAGAGAGACGAGAAGCCTTTGTTTCTGGAAGGTGCAGAGTAGAAGCGCACTTTAAATCATTGACTGATGAAGAACTTTTTGATCGCTTATGGTTGGAACCATTATTAACTGATAATGGTGATCCTTGTCAAATGAATATGTGGACATTTCCAGAGATTACCGGACGTCTCCTTTTTCTACATGGGGCGACGATGTGGGGTGCTAAGGGAGTAGCGATGGAGCAGGTGAGTTCTCCCACGGAATTATTACGAATGATTGCAGAAAGAAGAGAGCTTGAATTGTTAGAAGGACGTTTAGAGCTTAAAGCAGCAGGTGTTACCTCTTTTGGCAAATTTGTCAAAATTGGACAGTGGGGTGAGGGGGGACATAGATTTGGGAGCATAGGGATTGGAGGTCCGCGTCGTGAAGTGATGATTAATGGTGGCAGAAAAGTTGATGGTTATTTTTCGGAAAGTATTTGGGGAAATCCAGCAGAACACTTTGAAAGACTTTTGTATTTTGTGGATGGAAAGAGATATTCTCTTCAAGGCTTAGCAAAAATTCCTGGAACCTTTTTTGGGGTGCAGTATCAAGATGCCACAGAAGAGCCACCTGGAATGGAGATTGCTGATTTTATGCGTAGAGATGCAAAGATAAATCAGGGCTTTATACCAGCTGGTACCCCAGGTCCTGCAGTTTTACAACGAGCGATTTTCTTACCAAAAATTCGCTTGATAGAACATAGTAATGCTCCTCATGCTGGATCGGTAAGTTTAAGGATTACTCCAGAAAGCCCTATGGCGGGCTTGCGCATGAGAGAAATCTTGTTGGAGTGTAAACTTGACCAAGAAAACAGTATTTTTGCTGCCTGGCATGAAGCAGGAACAGTTAGAAGGAATTTAGCTGAATTTTTTAGAGAAAACGGATGTAGCTTGAGAAATTTAATAACTGCTAGGTTATTATATTTTTATAATAATCATTATGAGGATGGGATTGCTGGGCATCCACATTTTCCAATAATGGAACGAAATCATCCGAGCCATGGACGAGATGAAGGGATGGATGAGTTTTACAAATTCTTTTTGAACAATATGGATCTTTCAGGACACTGGGCTGATTTAGGGGAATTTAGAGTCTTTCCAGAGGATTCTCAAGATGTTACGCAAGGAATTAGTTTTGCATTGGGGACGCACCTGATTTTTTTAACTCGACTAATAAATCAATTAAAAGAGATCAAGTTTTTTAAAGATGTGGCTGATACTGAATGGGATGATTATCTTTCGAGTTTTATGGGGGTATTTGATCCTAGTTTTCAAGTGAGAGTTGAGGAGTTAAAAGATTTGAGCATTATTAATGATGGAAATGCCTTTAAGTGGACTTCTTATAACCAACTTGTTACAAGACTTAATGAGGTAGCTCAAGCTATCCATTCTCGACTCGACAGGTCCGACGAAAAAGACAGAAAAGTCGAGAAGCCTGAAAAAACAGCTTTTGATCAAACTATGAAATCTATTATTGAGCAATGGCAAGAGTATTATAGATCTCGTTTGACTTATAATATGTTAAGTGGACAATGGCGTCCCTCTCCCCGCGATATTGCCAGAGGGAGTAAAAATTTTTATAGAGATTTTCCTGGGGAATATTTTATTCCAAAAACGGAAGAGGATTTTGCTCGAATGGAAGAAATTATTGAAAGGGAATGGGGTTTAGAACATATACAACTTAAAGAACTTCTTTTAGCCCTTATGAAAGCGGGAATGAATCAGTCGGAAACAGTAATGCTGGGTCAAAAGAAATTGACTTTAAAACAGGCTTTTAAGAAATTCAATAAAATTATTAGTGAGATTTCGGGATAGAAGAGCGCTGAGATAATGGAAATAACTTGAAATTTTGCTATTATTTAAACGACAATAATATATAGGAGTAAATGTGGCGAATTTAGCATTAAATTTTAGTAAAGAGACTTATCATGGAGGGCACAAAGGTATTTTTGGGCCTGTACGAAGTGTGCAAGATATCTATGGTAGCAGAGCAGAATTTCGTAGTATGATCCGTTTCCTCGGACCTTCCAAAAGTAGCACGCCAGAATATGAAGCAAAGGTTCGTGGCATTCTTGAGGAAGTCAGAGCAGAGATAGACGCTTATAGAAATCGTTTGGAGATTCAAAATGGGGTAACTAATGCTGGTTGTGATGCTATGTTGTCTGACGTTTTTTACGGTCAGATGACTGTGGGTGAAAAAACTTACGAGGTATTTCAGTTAGGTGGAAAAGATCGAAGGGAGATTGCTTCATATATTCATAAGACTTGCCCTCCGCATTGGTATGAAGTAAGTAATGTTAATTATCTTATATCTGGAAGAAACTTTTGGGAGTAAAGGTAGAAAAATTTCTGTTAATATAATAAAATAACCTCAGCATGCGTAAGTTTATACTTCGCCGGTTATTGCAACTTATACCTATATTAATAGGTGTTTCCCTTATTTCTTTTTTTGTTATGCATTTGGCACCTGGAGATCCCACAGCTCTTTTTATTAATCCCAATGTTGAACCGCAAGAATTAGCAAGAGTTCGTGCTAACTTTGGATTGGATCAACCGATTTATATTCAATATGCAAAATGGTTTTGGAATGCTCTCCATCTAGATTTTGGTCGCAGCTACATTACCGGGAATCCGGTGATCGAGGAGATCCGGGACAGATTGCCAGCGACCCTTTTATTAATGATTGCTTCATATATATTAACAATGCTAATAGCGATTCCCCTTGGAGTTTTATCTGCAGTCAAGAAAGGGACGCTCTTTGACAATGCTGTAACAGTCTTTTCTTTTATAGGAATGGCAATTCCAAGTTTTTGGTTGGGATTAATGCTGATGTTATTGTTTTCTGTTCATCTTAAATGGTTTCCAGCGATTGGAATGATCTCTTTTTCTGTCCGCAATGCAAATATATTTATCCGATCAATTAATATTGCCTGGCATATGGTTTTGCCGGTCACTACGATGGCAATTTTATCTCTTGCTGGTATCACTCGCTATCAAAGGGCTGCTATGCTTGAAGTTTTAAACCAAGATTTTATAAAGGTTGCTCGTGCCAAAGGATTGTCTGAAAAAGTTGTAATTTTTAAACATGCTCTGCGTAATGCCTTGATTCCAATTATTACTATTTTAGGTTTATCTTTGCCTGGTCTCTTTGGTGGGGCCTTTATCATAGAAACTATCTTTGCCTGGCCGGGAATGGGACGGCTTGGAGTCCAAGCTATCTTTGCGCGTAATTATCCATTAATAATGGGAATTGTTGTTTTATCGGCTGTATTAATTATTTTAGGAAATCTCTTAGCCGATATTGGATACGCGATGGTCGATCCGAGGGTGCGTTATGATAAAAAATAGACTTACTCTTTTTGGTTTAATAGTTTTGTCTATTTTTATTGTGTTGGCAGTTTTAGCACCAGTCATTGCACCTTATGATCCTTCAGACATAATAGAAGACGAGATTCAAGGACCATCGACAAAGCATTGGTTTGGAACGGATGATTTGGGTCGAGATTTGTTTTCTCGCGCACTCTATGGGGCAAGAATATCTTTAACCGTTGGAATAGTAGCTGTAACTATTGCAATTTTGATCGGAACTTTACTCGGTGCACTTTCTGGATATTATGGTGGGTGGGTTGATACTATCATTATGCGCTTTGTAGATATAATGCTGGCTTTTCCATCAATCTTTTTAATTCTAACCATTCAGGTAATGTTAACTCCCAGTATATATAATGTAATGATTGTAATCGGATTAACTTCATGGATGGGAGTTTCGCGTTTAGTTCGCGGAGAATTTTTAACTCTGCGTGAAAGACAATATGTAGAAGCAGCTCGTGCAATTGGATGTTCTAACAGTAGAATTATCTTTCGACATATTTTGCCAAATGCCCAAGCACCAATTATTGTTGCAGCGACACTTGGAATGGCAGGTGCTATTTTAACCGAATCGGCTTTGTCTTTCCTCGGTTTAGGAGTACAGCCTCCAACGGCTTCTTGGGGGAATATGTTAATGGATGCGCAGGCTTATATGCGAGATGCTCCGTGGATGGCGATTATTCCTGGTCTTTTAATTCTTTTGACAGTTCTTTCTTTGTACTTTGTTGGAGAAGGCCTACGAGAAGTTTTAGATCCCCGTAGGCCCAATTAAATTATTCTACTTTGATTACGGTAACAGGACAAGAATCGGCTGATTCTTTGATCTTTGCTTCATTAGCATTTAGATCAGCGCCGTCTTTTACTTTTACAGTGTCGCCATCGATTACAAAAACGTCAGGCGCGATCTGTTCGCAAAGTCCGCATGCTGTACAGCCCTCTTCAATATTTACTTTAGTGATTGCCATTTTATTCCCCCCTTTTTTCTCTTCCATTATACCTTGAAAGTCAAACCGATGAAAGATATAATCTGGGCAGGAGGGTACAAATATGAACATAATTTTATGGATTATTTTGGGGATCATTGCACTAGTGGTTATTTTTGTTATTGCTACATATAATGGTCTGATTACTTTAAGAACTAGGGCCAAAGAAGCATGGTCGGATATAGATATTCAACTTAAGCGAAGATTTAATCTTATTCCAAATTTAGTAAATACGGTAAAGGGCTATGCAAAACATGAATCAGGGGTATTTGAAAAAGTTACTAAGGCAAGATCTCAGGCAATGCAAGCAGGGACGCTTCAGGAAAAAGCACAATCTGACAATATGCTAAAAGATACATTGAAATCACTTTTTGCAGTGGCTGAGGCTTATCCAGATTTAAAAGCAAATCATAATTTTTTAGAACTCCAACGTGAACTTTCTGATACAGAAAATAAGATAGAGTATTCTCGTAGATTTTATAATTCTAATGTTCGTGATCTAAACATTAAGGTGCAGGTCTTTCCGGCAAACATCGTTGCTAATATGTTTGGTTTTAAACGTATGGATATGTTTGAGGTAAAAGACGCTTCTGTTCGAGAAACACCAAACGTACAATTTTAATAGATGACTATTTACGATCAAATTTCTTCTAATAAAAGAAGAACCTGGTTTTTCTTAATCGGGTTTGTCATTCTTATTGCCGCTCTTGGCTATGTTATTGGTATAGCCATGGATTTTGGCTATGGCCCTCTCTTTATTGCTGGATCCATTGCCATTGTAATGAGTATCGGTAGTTATTATTATTCCGATAAAATGGTTCTGGCGATCTCTGGAGCGAAAGAGATAAAATTTGAGGACAACAAAGAACTTTATCGTATTGTTGAAAATCTTTGTATGGGGTGTGGGCTTCCTCGTCCTAAGATCTATATCATAGAAGATAATTCACCCAATGCTTTTGCAACTGGGCGAGATCCTAAGCACGCGGTGGTTGCTGTTACTCGTGGCTTATTAAATAAATTAGAAAAATCTGAGCTTGAAGGAGTAATTGCGCATGAGCTTGCTCATATCCAAAATTATGATATTCGATTAATGACGGTTGTTTCAATTTTGGCAGGAACAATATTAATTCTTTCCGATTTATTTATAAGATGGACCTGGTGGGGTGGTGGAAGACGGCGCAGTAGTAGATCTGATGGAAGGCTGCAGATGATTTTATTTGTTGTTGCAATTGTTTTTGCAATAATTGCTCCGATCTTTGCTCAGATTATCAAAATGTCAATTTCTCGAAAAAGAGAACTTCTCGCCGATGCATCAGCAGCCCTAATTACTCGCTATCCAGAGGGTTTGGCAAAGGCATTAGAAAAGATATCAGCTGATCCGGCTCCAATGGAGAGAGCTTCCCGCGCAACTGCCCATCTTTATATCTCGTCACCCAAGAAAGAAAACAAAAAGAAGAAGAGAAGCTCTCTGGCCGGACTATTTGATACCCATCCTCCGATAGAAGATAGAGTTAAAGCCTTAAGGACTATGTAGTTAAAGATGCTGGAAGTTAAAAATCTCTCTGTAAATTTTGATTCTGTAGAAGCGGTCAAAGATGTCTCTTTTGTTTTGGAAAATCGGGAATCGCTTGGAATTCTTGGAGAATCGGGATCAGGTAAATCAACTCTTGCCTTAGCCATTCTTAGCTTGATTACTCCTCCAGGAAGGATTGTGTCAGGTAAAGTTTCATTAAATGGGAGAGAGTTTTTTCTCTCTGATCGAGGGGCTAAAATCTCGATGATTTTTCAAGATCCTTTTACCTCGTTGAATCCAGTTTATACAATTGGAGACCAGATTATTGAAACTTTATCCCTACATCAGGGGCTAAATAAAAAACAAGCCGGAAATAGGGCAATTGAAATGCTTAAACTGGTCCATATCAATGATCCGGAAGTTAGGATAAAAAATTATCCCCATCAATTTTCTGGTGGAATGAAGCAGCGTGCCATGATTGCCATGGCATTAGCTTGTAATCCAGAGATTTTAATAGCCGATGAGCCGACTACAGCTCTCGATACCACTATTCAAAAAGAAATTTTAGATTTAATTGGAGAGCTAAAAGAAAAACTCGGGTTTTCTGTAATCTTTATAACCCACAACTTTGGAATTATTAGAAAGATGTGTTCTCGAGTTCTTGTTATGCAAAAAGGATCGATAGTTGAAGAGGCAAAGACCGATGATTTGTTCAATAACCCTAAGCATCCGTATACCAAAGAGTTAATTGATAATTTGAAGATTTTGTGTGTATAGGATATCGGTTTATCAGGACATCAGGGTGAGGGCATCAGGATATTGGAAAACAGGTAATCAGAAAAGAAAAAATCAGAAATAATATAATGTTTTCCTGCTACTCTACTACTCTGCTCCTCTGATATCCTCACACTGATATAGTGATGCACTGGTGCCCATAGTTGTATAATTAAATATAATATTGTATAATTGAGTATAATAGAATATAGGAGGATATAATTATGCAAAAGATAGTATTGACAGTAGTGGATGTTGCCAAGATGCTCTCTTTGAATCCTTTAACAATCTACCGGCTTGCTCAAAAGGGTGATATTCCTGCAGTTAAGATTGGGCGTTGTTGGAGATTTACCAGAGGGGCGATTGAAGAGTGGCTGGAGCAAAAGAGTTGGCGGCAGAGACTGGACAGGATATTAAAAAAAGTTTGGAAGAATACGAAAAATATACCAGAAGCCAAGCTTGATAAGATTATTCGTGAAGAGATAAAAGCGGTTCGAAGAAATGCTAAGAATCGTAGTTGATACAAATATCCTGATAAGTTCTCTTATAAAATCATCAAATCTATTTCGGGCCCTTTTTCACCACATAGAAAAAAGCAGAATAATATTGGTTTTTTCTTGGTATACTTTGGAAGAGCTTCTGACTATTTTGGCTCGTCCTAAAATTTGCAAATTAACAAAAATGAAGAAAAAGGACATAGAAAACTTTATAGATTTGTTAATAAAAAAAGCCCTTTTTGTTGAGCCGCATAAAAAGATAAAACTTTGTCGAGATCCTTCTGATAACAAGTTTTTAGAGGCAGCTAAGACAGGGCAAGCCGAGTATATTGTGACTGGAGATAAGGATTTATTGGTTATGAGAAAACATAGAGGGATTAAAATTATCAAATTGTCAGAATTTATGGAAAGGATTTTACCGTATGCTGCTTGAAGTAAAAAAACTATCGAAAAGTTTTGGTAGTATAGCCGCTGTTGATCGAGTCTCTTTTTCCATAGAAGAGGGGGATTCGGTTGGGCTTGTTGGTGAGTCGGGATCGGGGAAAACGACCTTGTCTAGATTAGTTTTAGGTTTATTGAGGGCAGATGAAGGGAATGTTGTTTTTGAGGGTCAAGTGCCAAGGGGCAAGGGTCAAGAAAAGATGGCGCAAATAGTTTTTCAGGATCCGCAAACTTCATTAAATCCTCGCATAAAAATAGGAGATGCACTTTCTGAACCAATAAATATACATAAAACTGATGCTAAAGTTTCAGAATTACTAAAATTAGTTGGCCTGCCGGAGGATTATGCCAGTCGTTACCCACATGCATTGTCGGGAGGGGAGCGGCAGAGGGTTGGAATTGCTCGTGCACTTGCAGTTCAGCCAAAATTTTTAATATTAGATGAGCCGGTTTCGGCGCTAGATCTTAAAACTCAGGTACAAGTTCTAAATTTATTAAAAGACTTAAAAGAAAAACTCGGTTTAACCTATTTATTTATTGCCCACGATCTCTCTGTTGTTAAATATTTATGCAATAGAATATTGGTTATGTATAAAGGGCGGATTGTGGAGAGTGGATCCTCTGACGAAATATTTTCTTCGCCTAGAAAAGAGTATACTAAGAAACTTTTATCCTCTGTGTTATAATTAATTATGCCAAAAATCACTGCAAAAGAACGTTTAGCGAAGAATATTGTTCAAATTGAAGTAGATGCGCCGCTTATTGCAAAGTCTGCAAAGCCTGGGCAATTCGTAGTCCTTCGAATTAATGAAGAAGGGGAGAGAATTCCTCTAACGCTGGCCGATAAAGATCCAAAAACCGGGAAAGTTACTATTATTTTCCAAGAAGCTGGTGCCTCAACTTGTTTGCTAGGAACTTTAAATGTAGGGGATGAGATAAAAAATATTTTGGGGCCTCTTGGAACTCCTGCTCATATAAATAAAATAGGACATGTAGTTGTAATTGGTGGCGGAGTTGGAATTGCAGAGCTCTATCCTGCTATTAAAGCTTATAAAGAAGCAGGAAATGAAGTAACAACAATTATTGGTGCCAGGAATAAAGATTTATTATTGTCCGAGAAAAAGTTGTCAGCCGTAAGCAGTAAGCTGTTGGTTTGCACAGATGATGGTACTTGTGGAAGAAAAGGGTTTGTTACTGAAATTCTAAAAGAAATAATTGAGGACGAATCGATTAATATTGCTTTGATTTATGCAGTTGGTCCGGTTCCGATGATGGAGGCGGTTTGTCATGTTTCAGCCCCTGCAAAGATTAAGACAATTGTTAGTTTAAACCCAATAATGCTTGATGCAACTGGGATGTGCGGGGTTTGTCGGGTTACGGTTGGCGGAAAGGTTAAATTTGGTTGTGTTGACGGACCAGAGTTTGATGGTCACTTAGTTGACTTCAAAGAGTTAAGAGCTCGGCTTTCTGCTTATAAGGATAAGGAAAAAATTGCCGTTGAGCATGTTTGTAAACTGTCGAATTTATAGCTTTTCTGCTGAAATTTTTCCTCGAAAGCGACGATATATAATATATGGTAAATATTGTTGTAAAAAAGCATATAATGAGGCCTTTTGAGGCCAGATTTCTTAGGGAGAATGGGGTGTGTGGATTTTTTCCAAAGGGGGCTTTCAAGCAAGCTGGTAGAATCAAGGATCCGATTAGGCTTGAATTAATTTGTCGCCCCCAGAACTATGGTTGCAGTGTTGATGCCTTTCCTACCGGTTCTCGTATACGAGTTATTGATGATGTCTTTTGGGTTGAAAAAAAAGAAGATCATTTTCTTGTAAAGATAAGTGTTCCGGATCTTTGTTATTTTATTCCGGAAGGTTCTGTTATTGATAGAGAGGCTAGAAATCGTGTTTGTGATCTTTCTCCTCCCAATATAAACCAAAAAATGCTCCCTTTCCGGGTAGTTGAAACAGCTAGTTTGGTTCCAGGGACAAAAAAACTAGCTTTGACCGTTGAGGCAAAAGTGGGATTTGATGGAGAGATTCAAGAGGTCGATATTCGTAAATCTACCTTATTAAACTTTAACGCATTAAATTTGCAAGCAGCTGATCATCTTAGAGAAACAGGGGATAGTCCAATAGCAGAAAGCCTTCGTGCGGCCCAAGAGTTAGCCATGATAAGAGAGGAGGTTTGTGGTTGGGGAAGGTTTGATTTGGAACAAGGTGTCTTAGAAGACAGATATGGGAGAAAAAAAAGAGTTGCTGCATACGAAAGGACCCCATCCTTTTCGACCGTTCAACAGATGAATTATCTTGCAAATGAAGCAGTTGCTATATTCATGGAAGACAATGATTGTCCAATGTTGCCTGAACACAGAGAGAGGGGCTTTGCAAATTTTACTTCACCGCTTAGAGATGCTAGGGCTTTGATAAATCATTATATTGTAAGGCGGGTTTTGGATAGATGTGCACAAATTAAGGATCAGGAAGAAAAGCTAAGAGATTATCAAGAAGCTTCTCAGAACTATGTTAGGAGGGCTCAAGATTTTCTGGCAGAAATTTCTAGAAGAAGAGAGATAGAGGGAGTGCTTGCAGATCCCAAAAGGCTTTATAGACTTAAAAAGAATGGGCTTCATAGAATATTGAGAAAAGTTCTAAGAAATTATGAATATTATGGATATGACTTGAGGCAGAATCTATTAAATGCAATAAGAGAAAGGAGGCTTTCTCCTCTTGATTTAGTTGGTTTATTAGAAGCTGGGCGTGTTTATCCTTCGGTCAGAGAATTATTATTAGGTTTATTTGAATCTAGACCATCTTTTTATTATCTTAGGGCTTTTAGAATTATGTTTGATCGAAATCGTTGGCAAAATTTTCGTTTTCATAATTTGAATGAGGGGATGAGATTAAGTGTTAAAAGGAGAGGCAGAATTATGACAACTCAAGAACTTGCTCCACCAAATTCAAAAAACATAGCGGCTCTTTTATTTTTAAGAGATGATTTTTTAGGAGATTTGGTTCCGGTTAAATAATTATGAGAGTAGGAACAAGAAGTTATTATGAAGCATTAGCGAGGAGGCAATTAAGGCCTCCGGCTGGTTTTCCTATGCAAATAAGAGGAGAGGTGCCGGCTTTGACGCGAATGCTGAAGAATGATTTTAGCACTAAAGTAGAGGAGGGGACTTATAGAATTGGTCTTGGACAGGCTGGAGGATCAGTTGCACACGATGAGCTTTTAAGAAGAAGTTTTCGACCACAAGTTGAACCAGTCAAAGTAGAAGCATTTGAAGAGTTCCTCCGATTTACCGGAGAGTCAATAAGATATTCGTCGCGCCTCGGATTTGTTACAGGGATACCGCTAATTCACGCAGCAAAATTTGCGGATTGGGTGACAAAAATGGCCTGTGATAGTTTTGAATATAGAGTTGTTTCTGATGTTCAACTTGGAGTAGTAAGTAGTATCATGTTTCCTTGTGTTAGAGGGAACCCAAAAATGTATGAGCCTGGACCAGAGCTTGTAAGATTAGTGTTAAAGCGTGAGCTAACTAGCTCACCTAGTTCTGGGTCGGTAGGAACTCTCCCTTGGGATCAAGATGGAAAGAACCATGAAGAAATAATGCGAATGCCTGCATCAAAACACTATGTTGTACGTGTATTGTATCAACATGGCAGAAGACAAGGGATGTTTACAAGACGGTTTTATTCAAGATCAGACCGATCACCTAATTGTGGAGTTAGGTTGATTAAAAGACCCAAAAGGAATTTAATATGACAGTTAATAGATTAGGAGATATGGGAAGAGAAAGGGTTGTTCCAGTTAGACCAATAGGTGGTTCACTTTGTTTTCCAAACTCATTAACTCTTGAAAAATCGGTTGTAGGAAAACTGGTGGATAGAACTTTGGATTTTATGGGGAAGACTAGAAATGCTCGTGAGCTCTACCCATGGGAGCCAATTTCTTTTTGGTCTGAGAATCCCGGTGAGAAAGCAGAGGCTGTGTTAGACGAGCTTCCTCGGAATATCAGGAGCGTTATTGTTATTGAAGATAGAAGGGGAGCAAGAGATCTACTGGTTGATTCTCTAAAATGGTCACTAGGTGCGCATAATCTTAATCCAGGGGTTTATTTATTAGACAGAGGTGTGGTAAGGGATTCTGGGAAGTTTGTCGTTTTTTGTGCTAGAGGAATAACTGGGTTTGAAAAAATTGAAGAGGTGGCTGCAAAATTTGGTCCTTCTCTAATATTTATGGACTATAATCTTAAGGCTGAACCAAATTACAATGGTGAGATCTTAACTGCGAATATTTCAGTTACTAGTCCTCACAAACATATCATTGTTCCTATGTCGAATAGTGCTGAGGGGAATTACAAAATCATTAAAATGGGTGGAACATTTGTTCTCAATAGAACGAATTTTATCAGAACAATTCCAACCCTATTTGCTCAGGCAGTTAAATAAGTTATAATATAAATATGCCGACCGAGAGAAATAAAATCCCAGAAAGACTCGTTTCCGATCGTATTAAAGACTTTGATGAAGTTGCACTTCCTTTTGATCAGGAAACAGCAATAGCAGAAGCTAAGCGCTGTATACAATGCAAAAAACCAAAGTGTGTTGCCGGCTGTCCGGTAGAGATCGATATACCCGCTTTTATTAAACTCATCGCCGAAGGCAAACAAGATGAAGCCTTAGCTAAAATCAAAGAGAAGAATGCGCTTCCGGCGGTTTGTGGTCGTGTCTGCCCTCAAGAAGATCAGTGCGAGAAGCTTTGTATTATTGGGATTAAGAATAAACCGGTGGCGATTGGGGCGTTGGAGAGGTTTGCTTCGGAGCATGAAAGTGCCAAGGGGCAAGGGGCAAGTAGCAAGAAAAATGTGAAGGTCGCTGTGGTAGGATCGGGACCTGCTGGAATAACATGTGCGGCAGATTTGGCGCATATGGGATACAAAGTTACTATGTTTGAATCACTGTCTGATTCTGGTGGAGTTCTTATTTACGGAATTCCAGAGTTTCGTCTTCCAAAAAGTATCGTTAGAACCGAAATTGAATATGTAAAGTCACTCGGAGTAGAGCTTTTAAACGATGTTCTAATTGGAAAGACTTTAACCATCGAAGATTTGTTTAAAGATGGTTATAAAGCTATCTTTGTCGGATCAGGAGCCGGACTTCCAAACTTTATGGGAATACCAGGAGAAAATCTTCTTGGTGTTTATTCTGCCAACGAATTTTTGTGCCGCATTAATATGATGAAGGCCTACAAATTTCCAAAATACATGACTCCAATTAAGATTGGAAAGAAAGTTGCGGTTTTTGGGGCAGGAAACGTTGCAATGGATGCTGCAAGATGTGCTTTAAGACTTGGCGCAGAACAAGTTAAAATAATCTATCGCCGCAGCCGTAAAGAGATGCCGGCTAGGATTGAAGAAATTGAGCGGGCGGAGGAAGAGGGGATCGAATTTCATCTTCTAACAACCCCGACTGAGCTTTTTGGAGACGAAAATGGTTGGATCAAAGAAGCCGAGTGTTTGAAGATGAAACTGGGTGAGCCAGACAAATCCGGGAGACAACGTCCTGTCCCCATCCAGGGATCTGAATATAAGGTTCAAATTGATACAGCAGTTGTTGCAATTGGAAATAAACCAAATCCTTTGGTGCCAACTTCCGACTCACGACTAACAACTAACAACTGGGGAGGGCTTGTTATTGATAAAGAGAGTCAAATGACCTCTATTCCGGGTGTATTTGCTGGTGGTGATATTGTTCGCGGTGCAGCCACAGTTATCTCTGCAATGGGGGATGGTAAGGTGGCGGCGAGAGAGATTGATGAGTATCTCAATACAAAATAGAGTGAAATTTTTCTATTTTACTTCCGAAATACGATTATAGAGGTAAATTGTTTTAAAAGGAGGTATTTAGAATGACAAAAATATTAAATTCTACGCAGGTAGTTAGTGTCTTAGTGAATCTTCAGATGAATTTAAAACCGGGAAAAATTAAGAGTTCTTTTGATTTATTTAGAGGAATAGATAGAGATAACTGGGAGCAAAATCAAATAAGGTTGACTCCAGAGGCAGCTCTATTCAGGGCATGTTTAGGTAGTGCCAGTTTTAATCAAGCAATTGGCTTTATTGATTTAGTTGCTCCAGAGCATGATCAAAAGGGAAGAATAATTATTCACGCAATTAGGCAAGCAGCAGTAGCTTTTAGTCCCGATTTTCCAATGGCTGGCATGGTTGGTGGAGGAGAACAGCTCTTGCCTGCTTTTTTCGATGCGCTAGCGGCAACAAGAATGTTGACCCTTGAATTTCCTGATGTAGAACTTAATCTTATAGATCATCCTGACCTTGGAACTAGCGTTGCTCAAGATCCTATTACAAATGAAATGTGGAATAGGTTTATTTCTTTTTGTGGAGGAGAAAACCTAGAGAGGCCAGAGGACTTTTCTAGTTTGGGGGCATTGCCACCCTCAGATCAAGCCCCAGTCTGTTGGCAGTGGACTAAGGGGAAAGAAGGTCCTGTAATGCAGACAATAAGGGCTTTCTTAGGTCTAGGCCAGTTTGGTTTGCCAAACCACCAAGAAATGCAAGGGATCAGGGGGGACAGAAAGTATCCTTGGGGGGATGAAGAGCCAACAGTTGAGCATGCCCACTGGCAAGATCCAAATTGTGAGGGTAGAATACAGAGTGCAGAACGCGTTACCAGAGGAGCAGCGTTTTCCCTGCCGAGTGTTGCGGGTGAGGCTGATGTTGGCCATTTTGCAGGTTCTTCGATGCAGAGAATTTATCAGAGTAAACTAGGGACTGTCCCAGTAGATTCTGAATGTCTAAAAGGAGTTAATAGTAGGGGGTTGCGCCACCTTTCTGGAAATGTATCCGAGCCATCTCTTGATTCAGATAGTGGAGAGGTGAGGTTGTGGGGGGGTGGATTCAATACAAAGGAAGCCAGCGATTTAGAAAGTACTTCCAATGTAGTAATCCCAGAGCCACCTAATTTAGTCGCATCACTAGCTTATTTTTTTACTGGTCTACGACCAATTGATTCTTTGGGCGAATAAGATTATTGTCCGCGGAGCTGTAACGATATCCTCGCCCTGGTATCCTGATGCCCTTAATTTCTATAGGTATTTTCTCGTGCTATAATATAGGAAACGGAGGACAAACAAATGTCTAAAGAACTAGTAAACAAAGCAAAAGAATATTTTGGAAAGATAGTCGAAGAACAATTAGCTCGTGTTGAGGAGATGAAGAAGAATTCTAAAGAGACCGATTTTTCAAAACTGAAACCGATTAAAATTGGAGTCTGTTTTGGTGATGGAATTGGAGAAGTTATTTCAAAACATGCAGAAGCTGTTTTAAGGCATATGTTAAAAGATGAAGTAGCTTCAAAAAAAGTAGAATTTAAGGATATTGCCGGATTAACAATTGAAAACCGCGCAAAACATAAAAAAGCAATTCCCGACGATGTTTTGGCAGAGCTTAAATCTTGCCACGTAATCTTGAAAGGACCGACAACTACTCCTCAGGCCGGAGATAAGTGGCCAAATATTGAGAGTGCTAACGTTGCAATGCGTCGATACCTCGATTTATTCGCAAACGTCCGACCAGTTCGCATCCCATCAGAAAATATCGACTGGTGCTTCTTCCGCGAAAATACCGAAGGGGCCTATGTTTTAGGTTCAAAGGGAATAAATGCATCAGACGATATTAGTTTCGATTTCAAAGTAATAACAGAGCAAGGTGCAGAACGTATTATCCGTATGGCTTTCGAATACGCTAAGAAGAATAATATTGACAAAGTTACAGTTGTCACAAAATCAAATGTTGTAAAGACAACTGATGGCCGTTTTTCAAAAGCCTTCTTTAGAATTGCCAAAGAGTATCCTGGAATAAAGACTGACGAATGGTATATCGATATTATGACAGCAAAATTAATTGATCCAGCCCGTCGTAGCCAGTTTAAGGTTATGGTTATGCCTAATCTTTACGGTGATATCTTAACTGATGAGGCGGCGCAGATGCAGGGTGGGGTTGGAACAGCTGGTTCGGCTAACATTGGTAAGAAATGGTCAATGTTTGAAGCAATTCACGGAAGTGCTCCTCGCATGGTTAATGAAGGACGCGCAAAATATGCCGATCCATGTTCGATGGTTCGTGCAGCTGCAATGTTACTTCGTCATATTGGGTATCCCGATTGTGCAACTAAGGTAGAAATGGCACTTGAGGTCTGTGGTCAATTTGAAAGGAAGATGAAAATTACTGGGAGAGATACTGGGGTTACAGGTGAAGAATACGTAAACTATTTGCTTTCATGGATAGATAATCCAGAGTTAAAAGCTCGCTGGGAAAAAGGCAGTGCTTAAAATTGCCGATCGCGAAATCAAGTCCCGCCTCTTTTTAGGTACCGGTAAATTTCCAAGTATAAAAATAATGCTTGAAGCGATAGAGGCTTCGGGAGCTGAGATTGTAACGGTAGCGCTTCGTCGGGTTGATATGGAAAATCTTCAAGATGACTTAATTTCTGCCATTGATAAAAAGAAATATCTCTTTCTACCAAACACTTCCGGGGCAAGGTCTGCTAAGGAAGCTGTTCGAATTGCTCGACTAGCCAAAGGTTTGACTAATTGGGTGAAACTTGAAGTTACTCCTGATCCAAACTATTTACTTCCTGATCCGATAGAAACTTTAAAAGCAGCCGAGATTTTGGTTAAAGAAGGATTTGTTGTTCTTCCATATATAAATGCCGATCCAGTTTTGGCGCTAAAACTTCAAGATGTCGGTTGTGCAACAGTTATGCCGCTTGGATCACCAATTGGATCACACAAAGGATTAAAAACTATCGATTCAATTAAAATAATTATCGAACAAGCTAGAGTTCCAGTAGTTGTTGATGCAGGTCTAGGTGCTCCGTCTCATGCGGCAGCTGCAATGGAGCTTGGTGCTGATGCGGTTTTGGTTAATACTGCAATTGCAATTGCTCCTAATCCAAAATTAATGGCACAAGCCTTTAAAAAGGCGGTTGAAGCAGGACGAGAAGGGTATCTTTCTGGTCTAGCTGCTCCATCTGATAAAGCTTCTGCTTCGAGTCCGCTGACTGGATTTTTGCATAATTCTTAATTTCGCATAAGAAATATTATGTCAGCTTCTATTATTTTCCAAAAAGCTTCTTCTTTGTACTTTTTGTCTTGATACAAAAAGTACCAAAAAAATCGCGGTACATTATATGTTTTTGGCTTAATAATATAATGTGGTAGGTGTTTTCAATGGGGTGTTACCTTGTTTTCGGGGTGGGGAGGTGAGCTGCGTAGCGATTCTGAGCAGAGCGAAGAAAGCGGAGCAGCGAGGGATCTTGAAAACACTTGACTTTCTTTGTTACTTTCTTTGGTCAAGCAAAGAAAGTAAGATAAAAAATAATTAGGGTTTACATAATATTTCTTATAGGACATTTCTTAATGTTATAATTAAATATGGCTATTTCTAATATTCTAAACAAAGATTCAATTGCTTTTGAAGACCTAAAAGTTCTATTATCTTCCGAAGGGTCGAAAAATATTGAACTTTTAGCTCAAAGAGCACACCAATTAACAAAAAAACATTTTGGTAAGACCATTCAACTCTACGCACCAATTTATTTATCTAACGAATGTAATAATCAGTGTGTATATTGTGGATTCAATAGCAAGGTTACTGGAAAAAGAATTAGTTTAACTGTTGATCAGGCCTTTGCCGAAGCTAAGGTTTTGGCGAAAATGGGATTTAAGCATATTCTAGTAGTCTCTGGCGAAAAGAGAGAGACAATCTCTGTTGATTATCTTAAAAAATTAACATCAAAACTTAGAAGTTTGTTCTCTTCCATCTCAATTGAAATTTACCCAATGACCGAAGAAGAATATAAAAAACTTTTTGCTGCTGGAGTAGATGCATTAACTATCTATCAAGAGGTCTATGATAGAGAGGTTTATAAAAAAGTGCATCCTGCTGGACCAAAATCTGATTATGATTATCGTTACGAGACTCCGGAAAGGGGTGGACGAGCTGGTTTTTATAGAATTAATATAGGTTATCTTTTAGGGCTTGGTGATTGGCAGAGCGAAACACTAGCTCTAGCCAAACATGCAGAGCATTTACAAAAGAAATTCTGGAAATCACAAATTTCTATCTCTTTCCCGCGTTTAAGAGGATCTTCTGTTACAGATTTGCAATTAACACAAATGATTTGTGCTTTAAGAATATTTTTACCAAAGGTTGGTTTAGTCATGTCCACTCGTGAATCAGCAAAACTTCGCGATAATCTTATTCCTCTTGGAATCACTCAAATGTCGGCTGCTTCCCGCACCTCTCCCGGGGCTTATTCTTCAAAAGATGCTGCAACTCCTCAGTTTTCTATCTCCGATCAGCGCACCGCAGCCGAAGTCGCCCAAGCAATTTCTGCCAGAGGGTATGATCCGGTATTTAAGGATTGGGACTGCGACCTTCTTATGGTATAATTTTGTCCATGCTCGCTGACCTACTTTTGAAAAACTGCCAAGTCATAAATGTAATTAATGGAGAGATAACTCCAACCTCAATTGCAATCCATAGGGATAGGATTGTTGGGTTTGGAGAGTGCGAAGCAAAAGAGGCTATAGATCTAAATGGGCAGTACGTTTGCCCGTCATTTATTGACTCTCATGTTCATATTGAATCTTCAATGCTCAATCCGGCTGAATTTTCTAATACTGCTGTTTCACACGGAACCGGAACGATTATTTGTGATCCTAGCAAAATTGCAACTCTTTTAGGTGTTTCTGGTGTTAAATACTTACTTTCTGTTACAGAAAATCTTCCATTAGAAGTCTATTTTGATCTTGCCTTATGTCATTCTCTCCCTGTGCCCAAAAACAAAAGGGTAGTTAGCTTTATGGGAGAAGAAAACACTTCTGAGTGTGCAACAATTGAAGAAGCAAGGATAAAATTGAAACTCGGAAAATTTATAAAAATATCTTCTAAAAACTTGAATATTTTATTTCCGCTAATTACTCCGCAGAATGCTCATGCTTTTTCTTTTTGCACGGACAAGATAGGAGCCGAGGACTTAAAAGACGGGCACATTAATCTTTTGGTAAAAAAAGCAGTAGAGATGGGGATGGATCCGGTAATGGCAACGAGGTTAGCAAGTTATAATCCGGCAATTCATTACGGTGTTAAAAATGTGGGGGCAGTTGCCCCGGGATACTATGCTGATTTTGTTATGATGAACGATTTGCATGAATTTAAAATAAAAATGGTTTATAAAAGAGGGAAATTAATCTTCCAACGCAATAAACTCAGACCCCAATCGAATCTCAAGAAAAAAAGAGCAATTAAGGAGACCGTTAATATAAAATCATTTAAAACCGATGATCTTAAAGTCAATGATAAAGAAAAGATGTTAAAATTTGCGTTATTTGATCGATGCAAGGCTTCGCCGAAAATCCATTTGGGGCTGGTTCCAAATTTTGGTTTAGAAAAAGGGGCACTTGCTCAAAGCATTGAGCGTGGTGTTATTGTTGTGGGGATGGATGAAGAGGATATGGCAGGGGCGGTTAGGCAGGTGGTTAAAATGAAGGGTGGAATTGCCGTTGTTGCCGGTGGGCTGGTCTTGTCTCAGATGGCTCTTCCAATTGCAGGGCTTATGTCTGAAGAAAGTGTTGATGTAGTTATTGGAAAGATTGAGAAATTAGAAGAGACAGTTAGAAAACTTGGTTGTTTAATCGACAATCCCTTTGTAACATTGGCTAATTTGAACCTACAGACTAATTCAAAATAATGGGGTAAAAATTTTTGAACAAATCAAATGTTTATATTTCAAAAGAGCGAATTAAGAAAAAGGTAAAAGACCTAGCTGATGATATATCTCATGACTATAAAAATAAGAGGCTGATTTTAATTGGAGTTCTAAAGGGTTCTTTTATCTTTTTGGCAGATTTGGCTCGCTATATTTCAATTCCGGTTCAGATCGATTTTATTCAGGTTTCCTCATATGGGAAAAAAGCAAAGCCTTCACAAATAAAGCTTAAAAAAGATCTAGAGGTTAATGTTTCTGGAAAACATGTCATCATAATAGATGATATTGTTGATTATGGTTATACAGCCCATTACCTAATAAATCTCTTGCATAGAAAAAAAGCCGCTTCAGTTGAAATTTGCACTTTGTTGGATAAGCCTTCTCGTAGAAAAATAATTGTTCCGATTAAATATTATGGATTTGAAATACCGGACAAGTTTGTGGTTGGATATGGACTAGATTTTGCCGAGCGACTTCGAAACCTGTCCGAAATTAAAAGTATTTCTCGGTAAGTGAATCTATTTCCTCTTTATTAATAAACCAATTGCCGGGTTCATTGTCTTTTGTATTTCCGGGAAGTAAAAAGCTCTTTATGTCGTCTTTTTGCATCATGCGAACTGAATTAAGTAAGAAAATTATTTCTTTGGTGTTTAGATTGGTTTGGATGTTTTCTTTTAATAATTTTAGAATAATTGGTGTCTTTAGTATTTGTGTCGGATGGGATATTTTAGAAAAAAGAGCTTTTAGAAAACGTTGTTGTCTCCCTACTCGAGTTATGTCACCCATTGGGTCTAGTCTATAGCGAATAAATTGATTGGCTTCTTTTCCGCTTAAATGTCGAAAGCCTTTTTTTAGATCAATTTTTAAATTTTGGGCGCTATCAGAATATTGCATGTCTTTGTCGATATATATATTGACCCCTCCCAATAAATCTACGATTTCAATTAAGAGGGTTGTGTTTAGAACCACGTATTTATCAATTTTTTTTGATAGAAGATCTTCCAATGTTTCTTTTACCAGTGGGATTCCGCCGTATACAAAGGCAGAATTTATCTTGTTCATTCCACGTCCAGGAATAGGGACGTAGGAGTCTCTTGGTATAGAGAGTGTATAGATTTGTTGGGCGCCAGGCGAGTAGTGTAGCAGGACCATGCTATCGGTTCTTCCTGGTTTTGTCTCTTTGGTCTCAGCGTCGAAAAATAGATCTGTTCCGAGTATTAAAATGTTATAGGGTTTATCTAATATTCCAAAGCGAAGATATTTTGGTAGCTTTGACGGACTGAGTAAATTTAAATAGAAGAAGACAATCCAACAAAAGATAAAAAGCAATACAGCGAGTCTTAGCAGGTCGGGTTTGTTTTTTCTTTCTTTCACTATTCTTTTGGATATCCTACGGGAATTATATAGATCGGATCAAGATCACGTGGTAAATTGAGACAATCTTGCGCTACGTTTTCCCAAAATGCCCCAATTGGTACAGATCCAAGTCCAAGGGCCACGGCTTGAAGGTGTATGTTTTGTGCTGCGTGCCCTGCTTCAATTAAGGTGTATCTTATTCCACGATTACTGCCGTATTTATTTTTATTTTTTTCAAAATCAGCAACAATTACAATATTAATTGGTGCTTCGCTAATAAAAGCTTGTCCTAGGGCACAACGAGTTAATTTTGTTCTCTTATCTCCCTTTATATTCAAAGTTAACTTGTTTGAGCGAGGAATATATTCATATACTCCATCTTTGTTTACCAGATAGAGCGTTAATGGATAGATTGATCCGGCAGAGGGAGCGGTTCTCCATCCCCAGGTCTTATTAGTTATTCCCTGTCCAGCCCATAGTAATTGAGATATTTGTTCATTTGTAAGCTCGTTTGGATAGTAACTGCGATGGGACCTTCTTTTTAACAGTGCTTCTTCTAGTGACATTTTTCCAGATAATTGTGGGGAGGGAAGTTTTATCGTTTTTGGTGCGGCTACTGCTACTCCAGAAAGAATAACCAGTAAAAGTACGACAACAACGCCTTTCTGCATGGAGAAATTATAGCATAAAAGGAAGTCCCGGACGAGCCACGGGGATGGACTCAATCCGGGACAAAAAATCAGGCAGCTTTAACTTTTTGATCCATCATTTGCAGTGTATCTATTATGATTTCTGATGATGATCTTTTTTTGCCGTCTTTGGTTTCGTACTGACTAGTATGCAATTTTCCAACAATTGCCACTAATTTACCTTTTTTAAGGTAGTCTTCGCAGACCTTAGCTAAACCGTTAAAAGCGACACAGCGGAAGAAATCGGCTTTCGATTCTTCGCCTTTTTTTACGTATCGGTTTACCCCCAAGCGGAAGCTTGCAACGGGCTTTTTGTCTTTGGTGTAGCGGATCTCGGGATCTGCAACCAAATTGCCGGTAAGCATTATCTTGTTTACATTCATTTTTATCACCTCCCTTTGTAAGTATTTGTACTATTACTAGCAATTTTCCCGCCTGCTATTCCAAGGGGAATTATGGGTGAAAAAAGGTAAAAGTGCCGAGATTCCGGACAGTTTGGGAGGAAACACAGAAGTTCACAGAAAGGGAAATCAGACACAGATAGACACGGAAGGATTAACTAGAGGATTCTTCCAAGCCTTTGCGAAACATATATTCTTCGAGGATATACTGATTTTTAGGGATTTTTGGATGTTTTTTCAGAAATCGATATATAACCATAGCAATAGGGTTCATTCCTAGAAACATCTTTATCTCAAAATTCGGATGTTTCTTATAAAATATTGCAGCGGACTTACCCATATTGTATTTTCTCTTTACCATATCTTGATTATTAACGAAATGATGGTGATAATTTTTTGCCGATGGGAGATAGTATAATGGGACTCTCATTTTGTGAAGTCGGTATCCAAGCTCAATGTCTTCCCATCCGTAACTTTTAAAATCCTCATCGAATAATCCAGCTTTTATAATAGTTTCTTTTTTAATAGAAAGATTTCCTGATAGAAAGTATGCCCACTTCAATTTTTGCTTGGATCTTAGTTTTTGTTTTATATATGGTTCAACCTCATCTCCTCCTTCGGCGACGAAGTTGAAGGTAGTTCCTTCGAAGCAGGCATTTTTGTGTTTTTTATGTGCCTTGATGTGTTCTTCAAGGAGGTTTTGATCCGCAACCATATCTGCATCGGTTAATAGTATTATTTCTCCTCGAGCTTCATTAATTCCCCGATTACGCGCCGCTGTTTTGCCATTGTTTTCTTGTCGAATATAGTTTAGGGGATAAGGGCTTGGTTCTTCGGTTTCGATCATTTGATCGGTGCCGTCATTTGAGAAACTATCAACTACTATTACTTCGAATTGGGATGGGTGAATAGATTGTTTTGAAAAAGATTCTAGGACCAATTTTAACGAGTCTTTTTGGTTATAGGTGCCGATGATGACAGATATTTTAGGAGCCATTTGATTTTTTATTCTGATGTATAGACATATATTGCGCCCCTAGAACTATTTCTTTCATAAGCTCCAATAACAAAGTCACATTTTCCATCACCGTTTAGGTCTCCAGTTGTTGAGACTGCGTTGCCAAACCAATCTCCAGCAGTTTCTCCATTTATTGTAAGAAGTTTTGTGCCATCGGATCCAGAATAAATATATGCTGCACCGGTCCAGCTATTTACCTTTGGGGCTCCAACAAGAATGTCTCCTTTCCCGTCGCCATTGACATCACTAATCCCGGCAACCGTGTACCCAAAATTGTCACCTGAACTTACACCGTCTAGGGTGAAAAGTAGGGTTCCACTAGAACCGTTGTAGGCGTATACTGCACCAGCACCTGAATTCCTGTTTGGAGCTCCAACAATAATATCGTTTACTCCATCTCCGGTAAGATCACTTGTTCCAGAAACAGCCCACCCGAAATTATCTCCACTTGTTTGTCCTGTTAATGGCGAATAACTTAATTGTCCTGCATATGATATTCCATGATAAATATAAACACTATCTTTGCCGGGGGCTGAAACAATATAATCTTTCAAGCCATCAGCGTTTAGATCACCTGTTCCAGAAACAGCATATCCATAAAAGTTACCTGAGGCTAGTCCAGAATAGATATGTAACGATAAACCAATAGTGTGATAGACCTCAATATACCCCTTATTGGAATTTGCCATTGGTGCTCCAGCAAGGATATCGTCGGTTGAACTATTATTAACATCTACGTTGCCGAAGACAGACCAGCCAAATCGATGGCCTGCGCCAAGTCCACTGATCGGTGTGTTTATAGCTGTGCCGGTAGTTCCGGAATACATATATACTGCTCCCTTCTGAGAGTTTTTTCCCCAGGCTCCAACAATTATATCGTTGTTTCCATTTCCATCAAGATCCCCAGATCCAGAAACAGAATATCCAAAAAGATCTCCACTGGTAGCACCAGCAATAGAGGAATAAGAAAATGGAGTTCCATCAGATCCAGAAAGAATATAGGCTGCACCAGTATCACTGTTTTTTCCTGGGGCACCTACTATGATATCATTTGTACCGACGCCATCAAGATTTCCGAGCCCGCAAATTGAATTACCAAAATTATCTCCAGCTGCATTGCCATCTTTTGAATAAAGAACCGAAGCAGAATAAGCTTTTGTAGTAAAACTCCAAGAATAATTTGCTGCCATATTATTGCCAGAAGTATCTTTAACAGTTGTTGAAATAGTTGCAGTGTAGGTGTAATTATTAGCTAAAAGATTAGTTGGTGTAAATGTGACAGTTTTAGAACTGTAGCTTACTGTACCAGCAAGAGCACCAAGGCTTGAAGATATGGTAACAGAAGAGGTGCTGATAGTAGCAGGATCCATATCTTTATCAAAAGTTGCAGTAATAGTTGAATTTAGGGCAACAGCAGTAGCAGCATTGGCAGGAGAAACTGTGCTTACAGTTGGAGCAGTTGTGTCGGCAGTAGTTCCTGTGGTAAAAGACCAGGTTTTTGCAGTAGCGAGTGCGTTCCCAGCAAGATCTTTAACAGATGTTGCAATAGAAGCGGTATAGGTAATGCTACTAGTAAGGTTTTGATCAGGAGTAAAGGTAAGAGTATTTGATGTAGCATTATAAGCGACAACTCCCGAGACTGATCCCCCAGAAGAAGATAAGGAGAAGGCAGAAGAGACAATTGTTGTTGGGTCCATAGCTTCACTAAAAGTAGCAATGACTTTTGAGTTTAAATAGATAGAAGTTGCACCATTCGTTGGAGTAGTAGATAGAACAGTTGGTGCAGTGGTATCTGAAGAAGCACTGGTAGTAAAACTCCAAGAATGATTGGAAGACATATTGTTTCCAGCAGAGTCTTTAACACCAGCACTAATAGTTGCAGTATAGGTAGTATTGGCTGCCAGGTTTTGCTTAGGTGTAACAGTTACTGTTTTTGATGAAGAGTCGTAGGCTAGAAATCGAGAGACCGATCCTCCGGGGGAAGAGAGTTGAACAGTAGAGATAGTGATAGATGTTGAATCCATGGCTTCACTAAAAGTTGCAGTGACTTTACTGTTTACAGCAATTGAGGTAGCTCCGTCAGTAGGAGTAGTTGTTAAGACAGATGGTGCAGTTGTGTCTTTTAATGCTTTACCACAACCACCAAAGAGTAATCCAATGATTAATAAACCAAAAACAAACGCAACAAATCCAATCTTTTTCATATTATATTAATTCTTTAAGAATAGCACGAAATTCGATTTTTTTTCAATAACTTTTATTTTGCTAAAGTCATTAACGGAGTCTGGATCTTCTGAAATAATATAGACCTTTGGAATCATTTTTCTTAAGTTTTTTACGTTTTTTACATCTCTTGTTTGTACAAACTCATCATTTAAATAGAATCCAGCAAAATGAGAAGACGAATCAGCTTTGTATAAAACCGGTATTCCATCATTTTTTTGATTTATTATTCCACAAAATTCTTTAATTGGATTTGCTTTTGGGAAGTATACATTTATACACAGAATTAACACAGAATAGGAGACAAAACAGAACAACACAGATAGTTTCATGGCTAATTCAAGTTTGTTTCTAAATAGAAATATGGAGAAGACAATCATTCCAAGGGTAAAAATAATAATAAAAGGTAGAACAATTGGTCGATAGGCTTGTTGTTGTGTTGGGAAACTATTTATCATATAGATTGTACCAATAACTAAAAGGGGTATTATCAATAGAACTGTGATCCATTTTGATATTGCAATTGGTTTTTTGAGTTTTTCTATATTTTCTGAGGCATCACAAATAAATTTTCCAACAATAATTGCGAGGGCCGGGAATGCCGGCAAGATATATCTACTAACCTTGTAGTTTAGGGATAAAGAAAAGAATATTATTATGCCAAGTATCCAGCTTATTATAAAGTGACTTTTTTGGTCTTTAATGTTTGAAAATATTGCCGGATATAAAAAACCGGCCCAAGGGACAAATAGAATAAATATTTGAATAAAGTAAGAGTAGAAATCGTACTGCGGAACTGCGGTGTTTACCGACGGGTCATTCCCCACACTATCTAGCGGATGAAAGAAGCGGACTGCATTGTTGTACCAGAAGACATCTAGTAGTTTGTTTCCTAAAACCTGATATTCTGCAATAAACCAAGGGGAGACAATCAACAAAAAGACTATGATTGCGGAAACCAGATACCAATTTAGGTATTTTTTTATCTTTTTACTCCAAATAACGTAAATTAAGAGAACAACTCCCACCAACGCCAACCCTACTGGTCCCTTTATCATAAAAGCCAATCCTGTGAAAATGGGAATTAGGAAATAGAAAATGGGTTTACGCTGTTTTTCATATAAAATAAAACAATAAAAAGCTGCGGCAATAAAGAAAGTTAAGGGCATATCATAAAGAGGGGAGCGTCCTTGATAGAAAAATTGAGCCGAAGTTAGTAGGATCAGGGCAGACCAAAAGGCAATTCTTTCTGTATACAATTCTTTTGCGATTAAATAGGTTAAGAGAACGGTAAGGCCAGCAATTATAGAGTGTAGGATGCTTAGTCCAAATTCGTTGATACCAAATAATTTGAATCCAAGAGCCAATATCCAATAAAAAAGTGGTGGTTTTGAAGTAATCGATCCTTCCATCGTTTGCATGCTGATCCAATTACCAGAGTTTACTATATTTTTTGCAATGACAGCGGCTGAGGCGGTGTCCCCATCTAATATCGGGATACTTCCAATTCTCCAGATGAACAAAATTGCACATAATAGGATCAGAATTATTAAATGCTTTTTCATATTTCATATTATATCACGCATAATCTTTCTTTAATCGCTGCACTCGGATCTTATCCCTGGATTTTGATTGTCTCGGATTTCTCGGATGGAAATCATGATAAAATTAAGGAATGCAAAATATTGGATTATTAATGACCTGTAATGAGGTAGACGTAATTGAAGAGGTAATGCGAGAGCATTCTAAGTATTTTGACACTATCTTGGCTTTGGATGGATCAAATGATGGAACTGGCGAAATAATTAAAAGTTTCAAAAATGTTAAGTTTTTCATAAAGGACCAGGATTTGCCTTATACTGGGCGGGTAAAAGATGGTGCGCGAGGATTTTTACTTAAGAAGGCACAAGAGATGTATGGATACGATGGCTGGTTTACCCTTTTGCATGGTGATGAGATTTTTTATGATAATCCGATTAAAATTGCAGAGCTAGCCCAAAAGAGGGGTGTAGATAAAATAAATTGGCAGCCGATGAATTTTTATTTGCATACAACTGATAAAGAGAGGGAGCTTGAGTCAATAAAATCTATCCAAGAAAGGCTAGAATGGTATTCACCCGCCAGTTGTCTTGAGATTAGACAATTCAAAAACAAAAAAGGTCTGTTTTATGATCAAAACAAACATTCTCAAGTGATGGCGGACGGCGTAGGTTGGAAAACCTTACTCTATTTTCCGGTTTACAAGCATTATCCGTATCGAAGCACTAAACAAATCTTGAAAAAAATTAATGAAGGAAAAGAGAAGGGGTACTTTTCCCCAACCTATGAAAAGATGGGATCACTTGATACCTGTTTCTTGGATAAATTGGGCAATATTAATCGCAAGTTTGATGGTAATTTCCATGAATTTGAGATCAATAAACAAATGCTTCCTTGGAATTTTATTAAAAGAATCCTTTTAAGACGGTCAATTTATGGGGCTTGATAGTTTTTCAGTTTATAGAAATTGAAATTCCCGATATAACCCTCAAAAAGAGTCAATTTAGCATTTCTTATTTGAATTCCTTCTTCTGAATTTGGTGCGTATATAATAATTGTTTCGCCTCTTTCGATTTTGGGAACTCCAAACATGTCGAGTTGTTTTTCTCCCCAAATTAGACCTGATCGTGCATTTTTTGGGATAAGATAAACTGGTCTTTTTAAATAAAATTCTAAAATTGCAACTGACGCATGATTTGTAGCGAATACCTTCAGGTCTTTAGGGAGCTTTTTACTAATACGATAGTTTTCGCGAAAAGCCTTTTGTTTAACCAATATGGCGGGATCAACCCAAAATAAGACAATAAATATGAGAATACTAAAGATTACGGTAGAAACTATAAATGGTCGAAACAACTTTCTCTTTTTATTAATTAAATAATCTATTGTTAATGGAATTGCGGCAATATATCCGATAGAGGGCCAGTGTGGCCATATTTTTACCGTAAAGGAAAGCAAAAGAAAGAGCAATAATATAGGAGCAGAGAAGAAGAAGAGAAAGTTTCTCTTCTTATAGGCAAAGATAAAAACCGGTATTAATAAAAACAAAAAGAAGGGGCTAAATTGCAGAAATTGTTCTCCAACAAATGGAAGAAAGCTTATTTCTGTTCCCCGAGCGCCATGAAAGGTAAAAGAGATCCAATTGTTTTGACTATTCCAATATAAGACAGGAATAAAAAATAATAACGATCCCAAAAGAGATAAATAAGGTTCTTTCTTAAAAAGCCAAAAACGATATTCTTTCCACAATAGTATTAAGAGCAATAGACAAGGCCAGAAAAGAAACATAGTGTATTTACTTAAAATCCCGAGTCCAAGTGGAATAATGAGAATATACCATCCATAAGCCTTATTTTCTTTTAGAGTCAAAGTTAGTATGTATATTGCAAGAGACCAAAATAATACCAGTGGAATTTCTACAAACATAGTCAGCCATATAAAAAAGAAATGGGGAATGATTTGGAACAAGATAGCAGACCAAAAGGCAATTCTTCTATTAAATAGCTTTCGTGTAGTTAAATAAATAATAACACTGATTAAAAATGAAAAAATTGTTGTTGGTAATCTTAAAAAAAATAGGCTCTCTTTGCCTTGAGTAAAAAAGAAGTTTATGTAAGCGATCAAGGGAGGGTGGTCGACATAAGAGAGGGATAAGTGTTTACTCCAGAGCCAATAGTAGGATTCATCGGCAGTTATTGGGAAGAGTTGGCTTAAAATAAGTCTTAAAATGCTAAGAAATATTAATATTACCCAGAGTACAAGTGGCATTATAAATATTTCCTTTGTCTGAAAGCTTTATTGTATCTATCAATTAGCTCTTTGTAGTTACTGCTTTTCCTTTTTTTGTCAATAATTAAGAGGGGAGGAATAGGGGCAGATGGAGTTGAGAGAAGTCTTGCCAAAGAGATGTTGATTTTTCCACTATTTCCAACCCAGTGGATTACATTAATATCTTCTTTTTTGATTATTTTAATAATATCAAATATTGAGTAACTACTTAATTTAACTACATTGTATCTTTCTGAGCTCAACTCGGTATAAGTTTTTTCGTCATTAGTTAATATATTGTAGGATAGACGGAGCCAATCTTCTTCCGAGTGCGTTTTTCCTTCCAATAGCTTGTCCACCGCATTTATGATTTCTTTTGGTTGAATTTGTTTTAGGCAATCGTCAAAAAGACATTTTGCAGGTAAACAGCTCAAATTGCATTTGATTTTTTTGCGGACGATGATATGTGGTGTTTTCCAGGGACCCCATTCTGAAGGTTTTACGAATTTTGTTGCAAAAATAGCGACAATTTTTTTGCCAAGAGCCGCTGCAATATGTAGTGGTCCGGTATCTGTCCCGATAAAAATGTCCATCTTAGAAATTATTCCAATTAATTGATTAAGATTGGTTTTGTGAACGAGGTTGATCGGTTTGTGTTTGCATGTTCTCATAATAATTTCAGAGGCTTTTAGTTCTTTTTTAGATCCGGTTAAAATTACAGTCGCTTGATGTCTTTCAATCAATTCATCCACTATTTTGGCAAAACGTTCAGCCAAATAGGCCTTATTCCCTTTTCCTGTTCCAAGATGAATACCAATTATTTTACCAGCAAACTTTTTGGCGAATTCTTCCCCTTCTTTTGGTACGCTAAGCTGCATTGGAGGAGGGTTTGCAATATCAATGCCCAGGGGTTTAAGCAATTCGCAATTGTGTTCTACTTCATGCAGAAATAGATTATTCCAGTTTTGTTTTGCTTTTTGAGTATAGAGCCAACTAATAAGGGGTTTGCTGGTATCACCAATTCGGATTGGAATGCCTGCTTGTTTTGCTAGTAGCGCATATTTTAACTCGTTAAAGAAATGAATTGACAAGTCAAACTTTTTGGGTTTGATAGATTCTTTGTCGGTTATGACTTCGTCTATGTCTGGATTGTTTTCAAAAATTGATTTGGTGTATTCAAGACAAAGGATTGATAGTTTAGAGTTTGGATATTTTTGTTTTAATAAATGAATTGCTGGGGTTATTAGTAGGCAATCACCGATCATATCGGGACGAATTAATAAGATCTTCATCATTCAACCTTTTTTAATAAAAGAAACTGATTTTGATTTACCAATGTTTCATAATCCTTGTTTTGTAGTAATGCGTCAACCTCTTTTTGATAAGAAGCTTTGCTTTCGTAGGGGGTTCCAATTTCTCCCAAGAAGAAAAATCCAAAAAGCTTCTTGTATCTTTTTTGTTTCCATAGTTTTTCTATGACTTTTGGATAATCTTTTTCCTCTATTGGCCAGGTTGGGTCAAAGGTTTCTATTATAACGTATTCTGCTTGTCCTACCCCTTTTGGGAAGTCCCAAATTTCTTTTCTGTGTGTAAGGTGTGGATGGATTTGGTTTGAGGCCGAGACCGATGCATTTTTTGGTATTTTTTTAAGCAGAGAATGTCCATAAAAAACATGTTTTGTTGGACAAGCATATCTTAGGAGAAAACCCAAGGAAAACTCAAGTATAGATATAACCATGAAAAAAATCATAACTCGGGAAACATATTTTGATATTTTTTTCCTAGAATCATCGTTTTTATTTTTTAATAGGTTCTTAAGCCCAAATATGGCAGATATAAATAAAAATGGGATTATGCCCGAATTATACTGATTGTGAAAGCTGTATTGGTTAGGGGATGAGCTAAAAATGTTTTGGGCAAAAACAGGTATTGATAATAATAGAGTTGAGGGGCTAAATAAAGGTAAGAATGATACGCCAGCTAATAGTAAAACAACATATATTATTTTATCTGTAATAAATATATGCCTTAGGACATAAATAGGATTAAAAAGTATTGTTTTGATCATTTCAGACATATGGCTTCCTAAGTAGTCGTATCTTGAAAAGTATGAATATCCCTCTGGTCCTCTTAATAAGGGGATTAAATATTGTAATTCGAAAAAGAATAGAAATATTCCAAAAAGGGCAAGAATTGATCCCAATAACTTTTTCTTCTTAAAAAACAAGATATATAGTCCAAAAAATGCTCCAACCAACGGCATATTCTCTTTACAAAGCATGGCAGTGATTAGAAAAATAAGAAATTGTGTGTATTTTTCTTTTGATAGAAAGTAAAAGGCAAAAAGAAATAAAGAAATCGCAAGCCCAGCAGGATGCATATCTAGTTGAATAATATGCCAGAGTGGAAGATAGAGTAGGTAGGCAACTGGAAAGAGTAGATGGAATTTTTCATTTTTAAGGTTGTCTTTTGCAAGCCAATAGATGGGCAGTGCTCCAAGACTGATTGAAACAACGTATGTAAGGGTTAAAAACCAATTTCCGAATCCCACAAAATAAAACGGAACAAAGACTAATAAAATTGGGGCAAAGTGATCCCCCAAATAATTAAATCCTTTTATGCTGCTGTACATAAATCGTCCTTGAGTTGTGTTCCAGATCGATTCGTCAAAAATTGATGTGTCCCATGCGCATGAGTGGAAGTTGTAATGCTTTAAGAGGCTAAAGGAGAAAAAGAAGATAGCATATATGATAATTATTATTATAATTTTCTTATTCATGTTTTAAGGTGAATTCCGCAATTTTTTCAATTGAATCCCCGCCCTGCATTTGTTCCCTGCCGCTTTTTCCCATATCTTCTAAGAGATTAGGATCACTAATTATTTTAAGGCATTTTTCGCTTATTTTCTTAAAATCTCTTTCAGGAATAAAAGCCAAGGCTTTTCCTAATAGTTGTGCTTGTGCCTCTCCAAACTTTTTAGTATATTGAGAGCCGCGTCCCGGGAAAGATACAACCGGAATCCCCATCCCGGCAGCCTGTTCGTTCCCTGTTCCTGATAACCCAATCACTAAAGCTGCTTTTGACAGCACTTCTTCAAAATTTTCTTTTCTAGCTACTATAAACTCAATCGAAGGATCAATCCTATTAATTTCTATCTTTATTTTATTGAAGTCTTCAAGATTTTTTTGGATGTCGCCTTCTCTTGTTCCGGGAAGCAATCCGATGATTTTTTGATGTTTGATATTTGATGTTTGATGTTTAACAAGGGTATCCATCAGAGGATTGCCGATATATTCTGCTTTAATCCCCTTTTTAACCAGGGTATCAGCTGTTAGTTGATCGCGAGTGTAAACTTTCTTTGCTGATTTAAGTAACCATATTTCCCACGGAGTATATGAGTATCCAAACCACTTATAATAATAGGTTTTGTTAACCCCCAGAAATATGAACGGAGTTTTCGATATTTTCGCAAGAAACATTGGGACAATATCTCCAATTGCTATTATCAAATCCCAATTTCCAGATCTTACTATCTTAATTTGTTCTATAAAACTTCCAAATAACCCACTCCTTAAATCTTTTAAAAGATAAGACAGATTTCGAAGAGAGAATCCGCCGCTTGGTAGTTTTTTACGTGGACCGAGGACTTTGCAGTTGTAGGCTTTTCCTTCACCAACGATTGGCAAAGCAACTACGTCTGAGAGTTTTTCGGCCAGTTTTGCTCCGACTAGGTCTTCTCCATGTCCATTGCTTATAATTAGTGTTTTCATCAGGCCCTAAATTGCATGTCGTAGAGCATTTTATATATCCCGCCTTGAGAAAGGAGTTCTTCGTGTTTGCCCTGCTCTACAATTTTACCCTTATCTAAAACAATAATATTGTTAGCGTGTTGAACAGTAGAGAGTCGATGAGCGATTACAAAGGTTGTGCGTCCTTTCATTAGTTTGTCCATTGCTTCTTGAACCAGACGTTCTGATTCTGTATCAAGTGCAGAGGTTGCTTCATCAAAAATCAATATTTTTGGATTTTTTAGGAGAGCTCGGGCAATTGCAATTCGCTGTCTCTGTCCGCCAGAGAGAGTAACCCCGCGTTCTCCAACCTCTGTGTCATATCCATGAGGTAGTTCTATAATAAAATTATGAGCATTAGCCATTTGTGCGGCATGCTTTATCTCGTCAAAGGTTGCGTTAACTTTTCCATATGCAATATTTTCTTTTATTGTGTTTGAGAATAAAATGGTTTCTTGAGAGACTATTCCAAGTTGTGAGCGCAGGGATTGTAGTTTTAAATCTTTTATGTTGATGCCGTCAATTGAGATGTCCCCTTCAATAGGATCGTAAAAACGAGGAATAAGATTAATAAGAGTGGTTTTTCCCGATCCAGATCTTCCAACCAATGCGATGATTTCCCCAGATCTTGCTTCTATATTAGCATTGTCCAAAATTAATGATTGTTCTTCTTTGTATTTAAAGGTAACGTTTTGAAAATTTACCTCTCCATTTATCTTTATCTCTTTAGCATTATCCTTTTCTTTTATGGTTGGTTCCATATCAATTATTTCAAAAATTCTTTGGGCAGAAGCCAGTGCCTTTTGTAAATTGATGCTTACTACACCAAGTTTTGAAACTGGATCGGCAATGATAACGATACCACCAAAAAAGGCTAAGAGATTTGCGGGATCTAGTTTTCCGGTTACGACCTCATAACCACCGTACCAAAGAATTGCAATTAATCCCAAAAGGTTGATAAAGGCTAGGATGGGGGTTTGGGTGACATTGATTTGTACCTGTTTTAGGGTTAGCCAGAAGCTTTTTTCTGATTCTTTTTTAAATGCTTCTACTTCCTCTTTTTCGCGTGCAAATGATTTTACAACCGCGACTCCGGCGACTTTTTCTTGTAATATGGATGAAATATCTGCGGTCTTATTTTGTGCATCAATCGAAACGCTTCGCATTTGCGAGCTAAACTTTTTAATTGCAAAAGAGAGTAGGGGGATGATTAGGATTGTAACTAACGATAGTCTCCAGTTTAGATAGAATAAATAACCAATTGCACCAATTAAGGTGATCATGTTAGGGAAGGTTTCGGTTATTGAGGTTATGATTCCATTTTGAATATTTTCAATGTCATTGGTTGAGCGAGCAATCAGGTCTCCGGTCCTCCAACGGGTAAAAAAGTCGTGAGATAATTTATGTAGATGCCCAAAAAGTTGTGTTCTAAGGTCAAAAAGCATTCGCTGAATTGCATAGGAGGATAAGTATCCCTGTGCATAAAAGGCCAATCCTCGAACGAGGTAAATTCCAAGGGCGATAAGAATAGTTATGTTTAATTCAAAAAAGCTTTTAGTAGAAATTGCCTGGGTTACTCTTGAGATTAAGGGAATGGTTGCAATGGTGCATAAGGAAAAGACTAAGATTGACAGAAGCGAGCCAATTATTTGCCGAAGATATTGTTTCATGTAGCCGATTAATCTAAAAAGAATTTTCATTTAAAATTCCTCCGACAATTTTTTCTGCGGCATCTGATTCTCCCATCGCTTTTTTAAGATTGTGTCCGATCTGTTTGGTTTTTTGAGCATTGTTTAGTAATTTTAACACCTCTTCAACTACTTCTTCGATACTAATATTTCCTCTTATTTCTGGCATTACCATTCTTCCTGCTTTTATGTTTGGCAAAGCAAAGAATTTTGTTTTTCGATTAATAATATCAGCAGCAAAGCGCTTAATCATTTTACCTAAGAATGGAATTTTTGTTATGTAGTATAGTAGTCCTTCAAGAGGAACATTATCCAATTTGTTTAGTGGAAAGAGCATTAGGGCCGGGGCTCCGATTGCTGCAATTTGAGCGGTATTGGTTCCAGGAATTGTTAATACAAGATCGGCCGCAGTGATAGAATCGATTGATGTCATAACATCAAAAATATCTTCGTCTACCATTTTTTCAATTTTTGATAGTGTTGTAAATGGAGAGATTATCAACATAAGTTGAACTCCAGGGATTATGCTTTTTAATTCTCGTCCGATATCTTCGTAAAAGGGGAGCATGTAATCTATTTCCCAGTCTCTACTTCCGGGCAGCATTGCAACTATCGGCTTGTTTTCGCTAAGCTGCCATTTATGAATAACTTCTGCCTTGGGTTTTGACTCAATTGAATTAAGCATAAGATCGCCGACCACCTTGATACGATCTTTTTGGAAGCGATTTTTTAAGAGTTTATGTTTAGTCTTTTCGTCTTGGACGAAGAATTTTGCAAAGATGTTTTTCCAGCTAGCTTTTTGTCCGTGTAGATAGGCGTAGACTTTATATCCTAGCTTTTTTGAGATCAAAACTGCATGCATTAGGTCTCCACCAAGATATAGGACTACTCCGCGATATTTAAATTTCAATTCTCTTTTTGTCGGAATGCTCAAGATCCATTTTCTATATTCTTCGGCAGGAATTATCTGATTTACTTTTAAGGTTTTTATATATTGCATCTCATTGCCGGATGAAAATTGGCAAGGGGGTTGGACTAGGGTAGTTTTAATTGGATTAGCTTTAGTAGAATACTTTTTGATTTGTTCTACAATCGGCTTAACCAGAGAGCTTAATTCTCCCGGACCATTTGCTACCAGGACAAATTCGAAACTTTCCACTTAGTATCCTAGTTCCTTGATTACCGCTTTGGTAGTGCAAGGAATACTTTTTGGTTTTTTTCCGGCTTTAATGGCGATATCTGGATCTTTTAGGCCATGACCGGTTAGAACGCAAGTAATTAATTGTCCTTCTGGTATTTTGTTTTCTTTTCTTCTTTTGATCAGTCCGGCGACTGATGCGGCTGATGCTGGTTCGCAAAAAACACCAGCTTTTGAAGCGACTAATTTGTAGGCTTCTAGAATTTCATCATCGGTTACAGTTGAGATTGATCCATTTGACTCATCTCTGGCTGCTTCAGCTTGTTTCCATGAAGCTGGATTGCCAATTCTTATTGCAGTTGCGATTGTTTCTGGTTTCAAGACCGGTTTACCTAGTACGATCGGAGCCGAACCTGCTGCCTGAAAACCGGTCATCTTTGGAAGTTTATTGATTTTTTTCTTAGCGTGATATTCTTTAAAGCCCTTCCAGTAGGCAGTTATGTTTCCGGCATTGCCAACTGGTAGGCAGAAATAGTCTGGAACATCACCAAGTTGGTTACAGATTTCGAATGCTCCGGTCTTTTGTCCTTCTATTCTAAATGGGTTAATAGAGTTTACTATTTCAACTGGGTATTTTTCTCCCATTTCGCGGACTAACTCGAGTGCTTGGTCAAAATTGCCATCAACTTCGAAAACTTTGGCACCGTGCATAATTGCTTGTGAAAGTTTTCCCAAGGCGATTTTACCTTTTGGGATTATTACAATGCAATCCATCTCAGCTTGAGCAGCATAGGCTGCAGCAGATGCTGAGGTATTGCCAGTTGAGGCACAAATTACGGCCTTACAGCCTTTTTCCTTCGCTTTTGAGATTGCCATGGTCATTCCACGATCTTTAAATGATCCGGTCGGGTTTGCTCCCTCGTATTTTAGATAAACTTCGCATTTTGTAAGTTCAGATAGATATTTTGACCTAATTAGAGGGGTATTCCCTTCAAAAAAGGTGATAACCGGTGTTTTTTCAGAAACTGGAAGATATTCACGATAAGTTTCAATCACGCCTTTGTATTTCATACCATATTATATCATGCCAATAGAATGTAAATTACCTGAAATTTTTTTAATTCCTTTCAGATAAAAAGGCAACTAAATCATAAGGAGAGCATATAATGGCATTAATAACTAGAACCCGTCCACCGATAGCAAGAGCAGTTGTGTCAGCAGCGGAAGATTTTTCATGGATAAGAAGGATGTTTGAGGCAGGTATTGCGCTTAAGGAAGAACATGGTGTTGAAAATGTTTTTGATTATTCACTCGGATCTCCAAATATTAATCCACCTCGATCCGCTATTGCAGAATTAAAAAGGATACTTGATGATCCGGGCAAACACAGTTATATGCAGCAGCCCGGTTTTCCTAAAGTCCGTCAACAAATTGCAGATCATCTAACAGAAGAACAGGGATTAACAACTCCGCTAACAGCCGATCTTCTAATGATGACCTGTGGAGCGGCTGGAGCTATTAATGTTGTCCTGCATTCAATTCTTGATCCAGGAGATGACGTTCTAACTCCTGCTCCTTGTTTTGTTGAATATCAATTTTATACTCAGAACCACGGAGGAAATTTAGTTCCTGTTCAAACAAAGCCGGATTTCCAACTTGATATAAAAGCTCTTGAGGAAGCATTTACACCAAAGACAAGGGCAATAATTATTAATTATCCCAATAACCCGACCGCCGTAATTTACTCCGAAGAATCTTTGCGCCAGTTAGACGAGTTAATTACTAGAAAAGAAGAAGAGTATGGGCATGATATTTATCTTCTGGTTGATATGCCATATGGCAGGCTGGTGTTTGATGGAGCGGTTGTTCCACCTATTCTAAAGATCGCAGATAAGCATGCTATCTATATCACTTCGCACAGTAAAGATTTGGGGTTAGCGGGAGAGCGCGTTGGGTTTGCAGCACTCAGTCCGTCATTAATTAACCCCTCTGCTCTGTTTGGTGCAATGACTTTCAGTATCCGCACTCTTGGATTTATTAATGCTCCAGCCCTGATGCAAAGATGGGTTGCAGATATGCAGGGACAGATGCTTGGGTTGGATGAATATACTGCCAGACGTGGTGTGTTGCTTCCTGCTTTAAGAGGGATGGGATATGAAATTGTTGATCCCAGGGGAACGTTTTATATCTTTCCAAAGAGCCCAATAAAAGATGATGTTAAATTTTGCAAAGCTGCCATGAAATATAATATCTTGCTTGTTCCAGGAAGTGGCTTTGAAGGACCAGGACATTTTAGAGTTTCATATTCAAGCATTGATATACCTCAAATCGAAAGGTCATTAGACGGTTTTCAAGCACTAGCGAGAGAATTTGGGTTATAGCATCTTTTTAATAGAAGATTCTAGTTCTTTAATTGCCTTATCGTAATCATCCTTATCGCGCTTGTAGCCAGAAAAATCGAGTGGTTTTCCAAAACTTACTTTTACTGGGGTGGGGTTAATAGATATTCCACCGCGAGAGATTAGTTTATAACTTCCATCTAAAGCAATTGGAACAACCCTTACTTTAGTATTAAAAATCAAAAATAAACTCCCTCTACGGAATTTTTTCATTTCATGACTACCACTTCTGGTTCCTTCGGGGAAAATCAAGATCGATCCGTTATCTTTTAAATAATCTTCTGCTTTGGACAAAGACTTTACAGCGGCTGCTCCAGCCCCGCGATCAAGAGGCATGTATCCCGACCACCTAAGATAGGCTCCAAAAATCGGAATTTTAAATAGTTCCTTTTTTATCACAAAACGAAAATATCTTGGTATTGTCGCTAGCAATATTAGTATATCAGCAGCACTTTGATGGTTAGATACAAAGATAAGTGGTTCGTCTTTTGGTACATTTTCAAGTCCGTCTATTTCCACATTAGATCCGGAAATAAAGATAAGGAACTTAGCCCAGACTTTGGCACTTCGTCTAAAGCTTTTGGTTCCAGGTCTAAATATTTGGACAATGTGAGTAAGGAGTGTTCCGACAAAGAAACTTATAAGTAATATTACATAGAAGAGAATGGACCGGATAATTGCCATATTTTAATTTTACTTGAAATTTTTCAGAAAACAAGGCGAAATAATGATACAATCATGACGATGCAGGTAAATAAGCCAGAAGAGAAGAGGACATTCTTTAATAAACAACTTAAAGTTGAAAAGGGGAAGACTCGTGCTTCTCGTTGTATTTATTATGCTGATGCGCTATGTTTTTTGCCAGAGAAGCGCTACCAGCTTTGTGATGATTGTCCCAAGATGAAGAAGGGCAAAGGTCGAGACTCTGAAGGACTATTTAAAAAAATTGTTGGGAATGCCATTCATCTTATGGATCAGCCGAGCAATCCTCCACCTACTCGCGATCTAAAACTCTAAGGATTTCTTTTTCATCAATAATTCCTTTTGTCTTGAGTTCTTCTGCACTTTGTATTAAAGGATTATGTCTTGAGGCGCTTTTAATATTAGTTTTTGAATATTTTTTGTTTATAATTTCTCTGGTTTTATCATTTATACTCAACACTTCAAAAATTCCAACTCTTCCCCCATGTTTTTTTCTTAAGAGCCTTTGAGAAATACATCCCAAAAGAGTGGCCGAGACTAAGTAGTTTTTTATCCCCATATCGATTAGGCGACAGATTGACGAAATTGCGTCTTGGGTATGGATAGTTGCCAAAACCAGATGTCCGGTTAGGGCTGCCTGGATTGCAATTTGGGCAGTATCGAAATCTCTTATCTCTCCAATAAAGATAATATCAGGATCTTGTCTTAAGATTGAACGCAGTCCTTTGGCGAAGGTCAAACCAGTTTTATTGTTAACTTGAATTTGAGTTATATTTTCTAAAACATATTCGACTGGATCCTCGATAGTAATAATATTATTTTGCTCTGCATTTAATTCTTTGAGAGTTCCGTAAAGAGTGGTTGTTTTGCCCGATCCGGTCGGTCCAGAGACTAAAATAATTCCATTCTTTTTATTAATTAAGTTTCTATAGGCAGTAAGTTCTTCTTTTCTCATACCTAATTCATCCAAGGAGAGTAGGGTTTGATCCTTTTTTAATATTCTCAAAACTGCTTTTTCTCCAAATATAGTTGGAAGTACTGAAACTCGAAGATCGATATTGTTATGATTTGTTCTACCGTCTTGGGGGAGGCGAGATTCTGATATATCTAGGTTAACAAGTATTTTAATCCTTGAAATGAGTGGGGCATGGAGCTCTTTTTTAATATTTTTATAATCTTCTAGTATTCCATCAATTCGATAGCGAATTTTAAGCCCTTCTTTCTTTGGTTCTAGGTGGATATCAGAGGCGTTGTTGTTTATTCCAAAATCTATTATTTCATTTAGTAGTTGTATGATCATATCTTGGTACTAGCAATTTCTGTGCCTGATTTGACTAACAACACGCTCACTGCGTTCGCTACAACTAACGACCTACAACAATCCCTGATATTTATTATAAATAAAACAAAAACAGCGACAGTCGTAGCCACCGAAGGTGGCGTGTTGGAAGTTGTTTGTTGTTAGTTAACCGCCGAGATTCCGTACGATTTAATGGTGAAGAGCTGAGTAGGCGGCTTGATACATAATTTGATAGGGGGCGGGTTGGTTAGTGAAGACGCTAAAACCTAGGGCTCCTTGACGAACCAGCATTCCAAGGCCTGATACCGCTTTGGCATTTGCTGCTTTAGCTCTTTTTAAGAGTTCGGTCTCCTCTGGATTATAAACAATATCGTAAACAACTAAATTAGCATTAAGCTTAATTCCTTTTGGTAGAGGGCAGCTTTTTACTTTTGGGTGCATACCGACCGGAGAGGCATTGACCAGAAGATCTGCATTATCAATCTCTTCTTGTAGATCTTCGCTCTTCTTAATTTTTATATCAAACATATCGGTTAAATAAGTTACTAAGTCATCTAGTTTGCTAGCAATAGGGTCGTGAATTATTAATGAGTCGACTCCTGTATCACAAAGAGAGAGTCCGATTGCTCGTCCGGCTCCGCCAGCTCCGAGTAGAACAACATTTTTACCGTTTGGTTCGCATTGCCCATCTTCGCGAATTGAGTCAATGAAACCTGATCCGTCGGTGTTATAGCCAATTAGTTTTCCGTTTTCGTTTTTTACTGTATTTACTGCTCCAATTCGTTCAGCCAATTCGGTTATTTCGTCAAGATACGGCATGATTGCCTCTTTGTGTGGAATTGTTACGTTAAATCCTGCGACGTTTTCTACTTTTAGATTTTTGCTTAAAGCCTTTAGCTTACTTGGTGGAATATCTTTTAAAGAATATTTAAAATCTAATTCAAGGTGTTTATATCCAGCATTATGCATAGCAGGTGATATGCTGTGGCCAAGTGGATGGCCGATTAGGAAGCATTTTTTCATGGCATACACAGAATAACACAGATAAAAATACAGAACAACACAGAAGGGAAAAGGGCTGAAATTTTTATAATAAATTGCAGAATAAATATTATGAGTACTTCAGCAACGGGTGGATTTATTTCTCAAAATCATCTTACAACCTTTGGAAAATTAAGACATATTGCAAGAAAAATGCATAATTTGAGGACGAAAGAGAACAAGCAAGCGGCCCTTGGTACAGAATGTTTGTCAGAGAGAGGAGTTGTTGATCTGCATTTTATGCATGTATCAAGAGAGAGTTGTTTAGCGGTTGTTGGAGGAAAAGGGGTAAAAGGAGGGGCGTTGGATGGTAGGAGGACTGACATGGTATTAAATTTAGAATCAGGGGATTGCCATGGTCGGGATTTTAATGTGGCGACTTCTCAGTCGGGAGTTATACCACCTTTTAATTTACCGCAGGAAATAGGACTTTATTATAAACATGGTGCAACTGCTGTTCCAACTTTACCCAACTCGAGCGATCCAGTCTTTATGCCATTTTATTGGGTTTTTGATTTTTTGATGAATCCTTTAGAAAGTGAATCGATTGATAGGAGTTTGTTAGAAAGAGAGTTGCGGGGGTTTCCACAAATGGTTTCCCATCCACTTGAGCATACTTTTAATGTTGAATTTTTAAAAGAAGAGGTTGACCCTGCTCTTATTTGTGACGCCTTATTTGCTTTTCGAGAAGGCCTTGGCATGGACTATAGTCCTGATTTGGGATAATACTAGACAAGACTCTCTTCTATATATATAATACGGTTATGAAAGTAGGAATTATTTGTGGTAGTAACTCTGATCTGCCTCTTTTAGATAAAACCGCTAAACAGTTGGATGAATTTGGTATTAAGTATGATGTTGTAGTCGCTTCTGCCCATAGAACCCCTGAAAAGGTTATCTCTTTTGCAAAGTCGGCTGAAAAAAAATATAATCTAATTATTGCAGCAGCAGGAATGGCTGCTGCGCTTCCAGGTGTTGTAGCTGGACACACTACTTTACCGGTTATCGGAATTCCGATTTTTTCAAAATCTTTAAAAGGATTAGATGCCCTTTTTGCGATAGTGCAGATGCCCTCCGGTGTTCCGGTTGCGTCAGTTGCAATTGATGGCGCGAAGAACGCGGCAATATTGGCGGCTCAGATTTTAGCTCTTAAATACCCCAAACTTAGGTTAAAATTAAAGAAATTTAAAAAAACTTTAGCGGGGAAATAGATGATAAGCGGAATTGATATATTTTGCTTCTTTATTTTTTTGGTTACCATCTTCTTTGCAATAAGAGGTGGTTTTCTCTCTGCTTTCTTAAGCGTTCTTCTGGCATATCTCTCGATTTTTTTGGCCTCTGCTTTTGCCAATCCAGCTTCGTATACTTTTAGATTTTTAAGTGTTCCATATCATATTGCTTACACAATTGTTTTTTTAGCAGTTTTTATTTTACTGTATATTATTGGTGAGATGGGTATATGGTTGTTAAAGAAAATGGTTAGTGTGAAAATCTTAGGTATTTTTGATACAGTTTTGGCTGGCGTTCTAGGTGGGTTTAAGGCGCTCTTAATTATGGGGGCTGTTTTTAGTCTTCTAACTGCCTACACCTTGTCTCCTGTAACCAATAAAATGTTAGAGGGATCTTTCTTCAAAAGGGTTTCTGATAAAATCTATCAACAAACCTATCCCTTTGCTCGGGCCGCAATTCCTCAGTTGATTAAGATAGCCAGGGGAGAATTTGAGGGAAGAAATATTGAAATTTCAAATTCTTTGGTTTCTTCTGAAGTTGTTGCTAAAACAATTAATTTGGTTTCAAGAGAAGTAATTGAGCTTTCAAGAGAACTGACTCCGTGAAATATTTGGTCCTAATTCCAGATGGAATGGCAGATCTCCCGCTTTCAAGGTTAGGCGGAAAAACCCCCCTTGAAGTAGCGAGAACTCCTAATATGGATTACTTAGCTCAAAATGGTTTGTGTGGTTGGGTTAACAATGTTCCCAAGGGAATTCCACCGGGATCTGATGTTGCTGCAATGTCTATTTTAGGATACAATCCAAAAACTCAATATGAAGGGCGAGGCCCACTTGAAGCAGCAAGCTTAGGTGTTAAGATTCGACACGGTGAGGTCTGTTTTCGTTGTAACTTTGTCACAATTAAAAACAACAAAATGGACAGCTTTACTGCGCACCATATTTCTACCAAAGAGGCTCGAAAACTGATTAACCTTATAAATAAACACTTCGGAACAAAAGAAATAAAGTTTTATACCGGATTATCATATCGCCATTTGTGTGTCATTGCCGATCCAAAACTTACAAGGGTAAAATGTACTCCTCCACACGATATTACAGGAAAAGAGATTACAAAATATCTTCCTAATAATAAATTGCTAAAATCTTTGATGAAAGAGAGTCAAAAACTATTTAATAATGGAAAAATGATTTGGTTGTGGGGTCAGGGGCTCTCCCCAAGACTTAAAAAGTTTCCTAAAAAAGGAGCAATTATTACAGCAGTTCATTTATTGAAGGGATTGGGTAAGATTGTCGGTTTAGAATCGATTGATGTCCCGGGTGCGACAGGATACATAGATACAAACTACAAAGGGAAGGCGAAGGCTGCGTTAAAGGCATTAGACAAAAAGGATATTGTTTTTGTTCATGTTGAGGCGCCGGATGAGGCAGGGCATGAGGGATCTATTGAGAAGAAGATTAAGGCAATTGAAGATTTTGATAAGAAAGTATTGGGAACAATGTTAAAGAGAATTAAAAAATCAAAATTAAAAATTAAAATACTCGTTCTACCTGATCATCCGACACCAATTAGATATATGACCCATACTTCAGACCCGGTCCCCTTTGTTATATATGATTCGACCAATCCTCGCAAGGGACCGGTTGCTTTTAGCGAAAAAGCACTAAAAAAGGCCAAAATTAGGCTTCGAGACGGCCATAATCTTCTTAAAAAGTATTTATTTTGCCTATAATAGTGTATGCCCCGCACATATATTTGTGCTATATTGGCTTATTTCCCCTTAAATACTCAGGCGGGTAAATTGCTACTATAAATTATACGGAGGTGAGTTAAATGGCCGCAACACAGGAAAGAGAATTGCTTAGAAGAAACAAGGCGATGCTTCCCTTTTTGTTTACTGACGAAAAGATGAAGGATAAAGAGTCATCAAAACTCGATCTTTTTGAAAAGGGATTAGAAAATGAAGTAAGAAAATCAGATACCGTCGAACATGCAGTTGAGAAGATGGTAAAAATGGCCTTGGCTGCAGAGTTTGGGGCTACCTTATTGACTTCGCGGGGGGCTCGCGGTATGATAAACACCATTACATATGGTATTTTGCATGATGAGGAGCTTAGAAAACAGGCACTTCTTATCATCGACCGATTTGCTAAGTGAATCAAACAAAACCTTCAATTTTAGTTGTTGATGACGAGTCATCAATAAGAGAGTCTTTTGCTCTTATTCTTGAATCTGATTACAATGTTATATCTGCCGGATCTGGAGCTTCTGCCCTAAAGAAAGCCGTTGACCAAAAAATCGATTTAGTCTTCCTCGATATTCGTATGCCTGGCATGGATGGTATTGAGACTCTTTCTCATCTTAAAAAAGTTGCTCCTCAGAGTGAAGTTATTATGGTCACGGCAGTTCAGGACGTTCAAAAGGCGGCTTTGGCAATAAGGTATGGGGCGCGTGATTATATTGTAAAGCCCTTTGACGTTGAGGTAATTATTGCTTTGGCTTCGGAAGTAATTTATAAGAAAAATCTGCTCAAAGTTGCTGGCTTTGCTGGTGAAGAGCCTCCTTTTTTAATTGGTGGTGGGGATAAGATCAAAATGGTGAAAGAGCAGATTAAGGAATTAGCAGCAACTGATAAGTCCGTTTTGATTGTTGCAGAAGATGGATGTGAGAAGGAAAAAGTTGCCCGGATAATTCATTATAAAAAGCGTAATACTAGTCAAGGCTTTCGTGCTATTAATGCTCTTGAAATATCAGAAAGGGAACTCTTTGGGAGTCGAGAAGGAAAGTCGGCCGAAGAGATTGTTCATTTAAGTGGTCTATTAGAAGATGTACAGACTATTTTTATTGATCACATAGAAGAATTAGACAATTCTTTTATAGAAAAATTAAGAGATATTGGAGATGGTATTAGGGTGATTGCTGCAAGCAATATTGATTTGGGGTTGGAGGGGTTTGAAAAAATAAGTTTACCACCGCTTCGAGATAGGGTGGGAGATTTAGTTGAGCTTTTACAATTTTATCGGGTATTTTATAATGATTTTTATAAATTAAAGACCAGTCTTTTTTCGGACGATGCATTGGCCATTCTTTCTCTATATTCTTTCCCTGGAAATGTTGATGAATTAAAATCAATTATTTCAACTGCTGTTTTAAATCAAAAGGAGGGGGAGATTAATAAGAGTAATCTTCCTCTTTATGTTTTTATGGACAAAAATAATTTTAAACCACAATCCTTCGAGGATATTTATTCTGGTTTTGAAAAAGAGTTTATTGAATCGGTCTTAAAGAAAACCGATTCCAACCACGAAAAGGCCGCAGCGCTTTTAAATGTTAAGCTTCATGTTTTAGAAAGTAAATTATAATCCACCAGATGGAAATATATTAGCTGGAGGGATAATAATATGGCAATTGTAGCGAGTTGTCTGTCATCGGGTAACTGTCTTTCTTCTTCTGTTTTAAAAAGCTCTAATGATATGCTTTGGAGGCTAGTGGGTCAACACGGACATGCTGTGCGGTTGGCAAATGAATGGGATTTTATTGTTGATTCCGATAATTATGTGGATTGGCAAGATAAGCTTAAAAATATCTTGTCACATGCGGACGAAAAAACCCAAAAAATCGTTTTAATGACGGTTGCATTTTTGAACTCTCTTGAAAGGGTACAGATTCCAGAATTTAATGGTAGTGCAGTAATGAGTGGAACCACTTTATTACGTAAAGCTGTTCCAGAGGGGGAGATTCATCTACCTGATCTTTTAGCGCAGGTTCAGTTAAATGAAATGGGGTATTATAGAGATGCTTTATTTCCTGAGAATGATCTAGCAAGAAAAGATTTTCTTGAAGAGGAAGAGAGGGCTATTGTTGCAATTGGCTGGCATCTGCTAGATCTAATTTTTCCTCTGGTTTATTATAATAATCCTGAGCAGGCTGTTTCTGCCCTTCGCCAAGGATCTACAGTGGTAACTGTTCCAATGTGGTTTGGCCAGGTTATGGAAAGGGGGACGCATATTAGGAAACTTATTTTAGAAGAAAACAAAATAATTCAATCTGGAGGAGTGGGATTTGGATTAGACGCAGAAAGGAATATAGCAACGCCAATAGGAGAAATTAATTTTCATAATGATGAAGAGAACTGTTTTAAGGTTGATTTTCAATCGGATGGTGATCATACATCAAGATTTGTAGTTCTTGCCGATGATGTTCATCGGCTCTTTTTCACAAAACGGCCAGCCCCAGAGGTAAGAGCGTTCTAGGGATAGTTTAAAAATAGTTGAAATCTCCTCATGTTTTTAACGAGATGTGTATGAGGGGGATATATGTTAAGAATTGATGGAAGGTCAATGCCCAGGTTAACTGCAATGGGAGCCATGGAACGAAAATATCCTGTTGATAGTCGGGTGATAGTTGACTATCCAGATCGTGATGTTAACGCCATTCTTCAAGAAGAATCCTTACCGACTGATTCCACTCTTGCTCCAAATCTTCCTCCTATAGCAGGTGTGATGATAGATCCACATTTACTTTATGAAAGAACAATGCATATAAATTTAGGGGAGGATCTTTGAGGATGGATTTTCGCATGGGAAAGGAGGATTATTGGATAGAGGGATCGGACTTTATTTTTCAAAAGAAATTATTACAATGTTTGGTGGAACACTTACATTGCACAGAAATGTGCCGCAGGCAGAGGCTACGACTTCATCTCCGCAAGGAGCGACTTTTAGAATAGCTTTACCTGTAATACCAAAAAGTTGAACTAGACATCTTCTTACTCCACAGGCCGGATTTCTACCTCTCCCTGGTTCCCTTGATATTTAATTACTAGTGGAGCCACTCGATAAAAAAACTGCTCGTCCCTGAAAAGGGCTAAATCCTCCTCGTCGGTAATATTCATAACAATTCTTTTTTCACAATCAAAGTAATAAAACTGACGAGGGCTGACGTGAGTGGGATTTCTATCGACTTCTATATAAAAAAGTTGTAATACGAACCTGTTCGGATCAAGAATCCGTCCCATAACACTACCTACGGAAAAGAAATTTAGGCCGATGCGTAATTGTTTAGTATATTCAATATTATTAAAAATTAATCCTTCATCTATGAAAGAACAGACTTTTTCTCCAAGCATTTTTGCAATTTCACAAATCTCACTAAATTCACCGCTTGGTCGTAAATAACTGCCTTTCTTTGGATCAAGACCAGATGGGATTTGGAAAGTTTTTGTTCTACCAGGAACTACTTCTACGTCGAGTGTTTTATTCTCCAACAATAAAGCTCTGTATTTATGCACAAAAAGTTCAGAAGCCTCAATATATACTCCTCTTAAATTTATGTTTCTCAATCGCCATGATGGTGGCGGACGGTCTGAATCAAAGTCTTTCCCGCTTAGAAGAATTAAAAAAGTTTTAAGGTTAGCAGTTCTTCTTTTTTGTCTTGGATTCCGGAGGGTAAATCTTGTCCCAAAATCAATTAGGCCATCTTTAATCCATTGTTCTGTTTGGGCTCTTTCTATTCCAAAAGCTTCGGCACGGGGTATTAATGGGGAGACTTCTGCCATTGGTCTAGCAGAAGTTCTGAATGCACTTCCGCCATTAGAACTTCCTCCTCCTGGTGGTAATCCGTTCATTGATAAAGCCATTATTTCCCTCCATAATTATATCGCCTATTTAATTAGAAAATTTCAATCTTTTCAGAGAAAGCAAAGCAATGGAAAGCAAGAAAAGCGGTCGCGCTTTTGATTTCTAATGATCCCTACTTTCATATTTTGCAGTTACGGCCTGATCTTCTTTAGATAATTCAGAATAGTGAAAAAGCCAGAGTTTGTTATTTGTTCTTTGCCTATTAAATAAAATAACATCTATAGCAATATTGGGGGCTAGGGGGATTTCCCAGAATTGGTGAAGGGGAAGTCCAAAAGCGTTCATGAAGATTGCTTTGTTGTTCCAACCATGTCCCACTATGACAGCACCTCTACCCAGGTTTTCACTGACGATGTGAGCAACAGCTTTATCTGCTCTTTGACGTAAATTTATAAAACTTTCTCCTTTTGGTGCTTTGAAACGGTGAGGACTATTATGAAACATTAAATGTGCGTGTGGATAATCTGCTTTGACTTGATCCCAAGTATGTTTGGCTAAATCGCCGTAGTGAATTTCTTTCAAATCATCAAGTGTGACAACTCTTTTTTCAGAATCTTCAGTAATGATATCCGCGCTATTGAAGCATCTTTCTAGGGGGCTTGAATAAATTCTGCAGAAAGGCAAAACGGGAGCTAATATCACCTTTAAAATATTGCACTGATCTTTTCCTTTATCATTTAGGGGTACTGGTTCCCAACCCTGAAGTCTTCCGTCAAGGTTCCAATCAGTTTGCCCATGTCGCACGATAAATACTAAACAATGATTTTTTCCCAAACTTGGGAATTTTTGAACAACCTCTTCTAATGTTTGGAACTTAGCAGAGCTAATTACTTTTTGGGCGGAAGGAGTTATCCCTATTCTTGACGTTGCATGACAAAGGGTAGAAGAAACTCTTCCTAATTTTTGTCCAAGATAAATTTGTCCGGGAATAATTTTCATGTGTCTTTTTATCGTTAGTCCTTACTAAAAATTTCAGCCTTTTTAAAAACCCTATTAGGAAAGTACGGAGACATGGTGGACCCCCCGAGATTGTTCAAATCAGGTATAT
>CAYQVW010000014.1:0-34276 GCA_964421245.1 uncultured bacterium
ACAACTGAAAACAAATACGTTTATAAAAATGGCAGTTGAATTCATTAATTTCCTTCATAGTATCACACCACCAATCAATTTTCAGCATATAGAGGCTGCTATGGTGAGAGAGTGACACTGAGCTAACGTAGTGAGTCGAAGTGGAATGAGTCGAACCAGTTCGTAGTAAGTGGTTGGGGCTCGTGGACGAGTTATGGTAAAATGATTCCATGTCTGACCAAATGACCTATTTCTTCGAAGTTTACGGCGACCTGCCTCAAGCTGGGCCAGGCAACAATATTATTACAGCTCGAGCCTATAAAATGATTCCCAATTTACCTCCTGAGCCCAAAATATTAGACATCGGCTGCGGACCCGGCAGGCAGACTTTGGAGCTAGCTAGGCTATCAGAGGGAAAAATAATCGCTTTGGATAATCACCAACCTTTTCTTGATAAGATCAAGCATCCGAACGTGGAAACACTGAACCAGGACATGAACAAAATGACCTTTCCCAAAGATAGCTTTGATCTAATCTGGTCTGAAGGAGCACTTTACTCCATGGGCTTTGAAAATGCGTTGAAAAAGTGTCTAGGGTTCCTGAAAAAAGATGGTTATATTGCAGCGTCAGAACTCGTTTGGTTAACAGATGGTCCCTCTAAAGATGCCCAAGCGTTCGCTACTGAGTATGCTGGGATAAAGAATATCCCTGTCAACCTAGAGTTATTCCGCCAAAATGGTTACCAAGTAGCTGGACACTTTACCTTACCGATTGAGGCTTGGTTGGTTGATTATTACGGACCTTTACAGAAAAAAATAATTGAGTTGCGACCAAAATATCGAGACAACGAAACAGCCACACAGGTCTTGAATATGGCCCAGCAGGAAATAGACGACTTTAAGAAATGCTCAAACGAAGTCGGTTATGAGTTTTTTGTGGCCCAAAAATCATAAGGCAAGAATAAACAAGACATTGTAACGATAATTAGACAACATCAAAACGTGTTTAAATCCAACTGCTTGCTAAAAAGTAACAACCCTATCGCTTTCCTTAATAATACTATACATGTCCTTCATTGTTGAGATAGGACACATTTCAGAACCTTCCTCTTCCCTTGATTTAATGCAGGTGCCACAAGAGTAGAGTTCTCCGCCTGATTTCATCAGTTTCTCTGTCTGTTCAATGGTGTTAAATTTATCGGAACTGACTTTTCGATATTCTACGCCTTTACCCATGAAGAAAACTTTAATTTCATCTTTTTGTCCAATAGAAAAATTTGCATAACGCAAGGCATTCCAGCAAGTTTCCGCATCATTGGTTGAGATTATAATTCCTATCTTCATGATTATTCTCTTTTTGACTCATGACAATGGTGCTCAACGCAGGCATTCTTTATGGTAATTTTTTCTAAAGCCCCATCTTGAAATTTTCTTATTATATCTTTTACCGTTTCCGCCTTTGCTTTATATGTTTTGATGCCACCCTCATTAAGTTTATTGATAGCTCTTATTCCCATTCCAGAACAAACAACAGCATTAATATCTTGCCCCAATATGGCTCCTAATGGCTGGCATTGTCCATGTGCATGATGTTGGTTACTATTTTCGATAATTTTAAAGGTTGCCTTGTTTGTGTCATATATCAAAAAATATGGGGCACTACCAAAGTGGTCACTAATCTTTGCGATCAAACCTTCTTTTGATGCAATAGGAATACATAATTTCATTAGACACCCCTCCTACATCTTCCTCTTCCTTTACCACCACCCCAACCCCCTCTGAATCCTCTGCCCCAACCTCTATCTTTTTGTGCCCTATGGATATCTAGGCTTTGACATTTAGGACATTCTTTGGGTCGGCCTGTGCCAAAAGGCAAAGACCATTCATGTTTACAACCATAACAAACAAAGTGTCTTTCCATCATTTTTACCATACCTCCTTCAATTTTTAAGGCCTTGCTATTAACTAGGCAGTCGGCAATTTTTTTGTGTGCACCAATAAGAATATTACCAAACGTTTGTCTGGAAACATTCATCTTTTTAGCAGCTTCTTCTTGATACCTTCCTTCTAAATCCGCTAATCGAACCGCCTCAAGTTCATCCATACTTAATTGCATTTCTTCTAATAAGTCTAGAGGGATACCCCGAGGTTTAAAATAATTTGCTTGGGGCTGGCAACAAACCCTGCGGTGTTTAAATGGTCTTGGCATGGTTTAATTCCTTTATTGGCATATGCCAATAATAAACTATGGCGTTATTTTTGTCAAGAGAGCATATTTTTGTGCCGAAAGCATACTTAAATATTATATGAAAGACTGGGGCATAATAAAGATGTTTAAAATCAACCATTTGTGTTTAGCGTAGGTATTTAGCTTTAAACAGCGAAAAACTTATAATAATATTTAGCTTGGGCTAAAGAAATGAATAAATAGCAAGAAATATTGTCATATAATTTGTTCGTTTTAATCAGGATTTTGGAGGGAATGCTCTGTCAAAAAACTGCCCCCACAAACCCTTTTCGTCTTTGTTCGGATGTAAAACCTCTGCCTCAGGAAGAGCAACTCGCGAAAGGTATGTCACAAATTTTTGGATAATATAATATCTGTATTCATATTTTAATCTGGCGAATGTTTTTACTATCTTGTCCCCTTCCTTGGCAATTTGATTATTAATGGACGTCCCATCTATGGTTTTTATTAGGGGAACAGAATCAACTGATTGCAAGTCGACAAAAACATCTTCTTCAAAGTGCTTAACATGATGGGAAATAAAAACATAGTGTGTTTTCCAATAGATGTTTGCTTCCCCTCTTGACAACAAACTAAGATATGGTAAAATTATACTGTAAGGTATAATTTATGAATAAGACAAAAAAACTTAAACATATCGAGAACTTCCTCATGCTTTATGAGTTAGGAAAAATCAAAGACGTAGAAGAAGAAATAAAAAAAGAATCCCACTTCTATCAATTAATTTTACGGCTTAGAGAAAAAATAATCCCCGCAAATGGCGTCATGAAACAAGCAGGCCTTTCTTATAAAATGATTAATGATTGGGACTCAATGGATATTTTAGACAGCAAAAGAGATGGGAAAAAGGGCTGGAGAAGGTTTTCGGCCTTTGGAATAGTCAATATTGCTATCATCAACAAAGCAAGGAAGATTGGAATTCCCTTGTTTGCGATGGAAAAATTTATTAAATGGCTAAACGCGGATTCGGTCGCTGAAAATTCTCTTTGCCAAATAATTGCTGGTTTTAAAATATACTTATTAACTAATTTTATTGATACTTTTCAAATATTATCTGACTTTGAAGTTGCTGAGATGTTAGGACAAGATAAACAAAGCAATACATGGATATTAATTCCAATAAACCCTATATATGACGAAATATTTGAGCTTCTGGAAATTCCTAAGTTTGAAATCAACCACTCTGTTAAAGCCGAGATTAAAAGCAAAGAAAACAATAAATGGGTAACGAATTATAATCCTTTTGGAGAGAAACGAAAAGATATTAGATGTGCAAAGTGCCACAAAAAATTAGGAGAAAAGGATGTATTTTCAGGAACATTCAAATGTCCCAAATGTAAGCATATTAACGTAATCAAAAACTAAAAGAGGTTCTCGGAACCCTAAGATAAGGCTCTCGGAGCCGATATTGTTGTCGTTATTCGACAATGGTATCGGCTTTTTTTATGGAGAATATGAAAAATGTTATCAGAAGAAAAAATAAATAAATTTAAGCTAATTTACAAGAATCGTTTTGGCATTGCGCTAAGCGACGAAGAAGCCCTCGAGAAAGCAACGTGCCTCGTTGATTTATGCAGATTGGTTTGTGCCATTAAAAAAGAAAATGTAGGAGATTGTGGAAATGAGCAAAATAATATTAAGTGAGATTTCAATTTTGCCAATTAAGCCTAAAAATGGATTAATTGCTTTTGTTTCTTTCATACTAAACGAACAGTTTTATATTGGTAACATTGCTGTTTACTCAACGCTAGATGGCACCGATTATCGTTTAGTATATCCGGATAAAATATTGCCCAACGGAAAACGGATTAATTGCTTTCACCCAATTTGCCAAGAGGCAGGTGAAATCATAAAAGAAGCTGTGATAAAAAAATATAGAGAGCTGCTGATTAAGCCGGAATGTAAAAAAGTGGATAGAAATTATGGAAACAAACGATTTAGACAAAGAATTAACAACACTTGAGGCTGCCAAAAGGATGGCTAAGGAATTGCGTATTCCTGATGGCTTAGTTAAGCCCTGTGTTGCAAAGATGTTTGGGGAATCCTTTCAGCAAGGAGGTGTTTTTAATCGGGATAGAGTTGCCTATATAATTGCTACTGAATTTCGAAGGATGGGGATTGGAAAGGAAGAAGCAGAAGGGAGATTGTCTGGCTGGGACAATAAAAACGAACCCCCTTTAGGAAGAACTAAAATTCGTAACAAAGTAAGGTCAGCTTATCGTAGAGATTATACATTTGGCTGTAACAATGAGGAAGCAATAACAGAGTATTGCATAAGCCGGAAGTCATGCCCCTATTATGTAGAGAACTTTAAATTTAAGGTGGTCAAACATAGGCAAAACAGAGATTTTGTAAAATATGGTTGGCCAAGAAAACTTACCAACCTAGGCACTCTGGTCTACTATATCGGCTTAGTTGAGCTTGAACGGAGACGACAGGTTGGCGCAGGAGGACAAATATATGCTTCTCATAAAGAGATTGCCAAAGTATGTGGGTGTTCTGATAAATACATCGGAAAAACACTTAAAAACCTTGCTAAGTTTGGTTTGATTTTATACAAAATTGGAACCTCAAGGAGGTGGGAAAGAAAAGCAAGTGAGATAAAACGCGTTATCCCGATTCCAAAACCAAGAGACATATAACGGGAGGTGGATAGACAAAGGACTATACATAAAAGAGCTACACAACGAAATAGAAAGAAGGACGAAATAAATAAAAGGAGGAAATAATTATGACAACAGATAAACAGATTGAAGCAAACAAGGAAAACGCACAGTTATCAACCGGAGCCAAAACAGAGGAAGGAAAAGCCATCGTAAGTAAAAATGCTATCAAGCATGGCTTATTATCAGAGACGTTAGTAATAACTTGTAAAAATTACGGGGAAAGCAGGGCTGATTTTAACAACTTACTAACAGCTCTTATCAATGAATTTAATCCCTCCTCTCCTCTCGAAACCTTAATGATTGAGAAGGTTGCTATCGGTTTTTGGAAATATAAACGGTTGATAACACTAGAAACAATGACACTGGAAGATTGTTTCAATGATTTTCATTTTGATGATACTTTTAAAAATATAAAAACCGGTTTAGATTTTGAAAAACTCAGTAGATATGTCACAACCACTGAGAAGTATTTACTAAAAAGCATACAAATATTGAGAGATATTAAGGATGAAAATGAAAGCAAGGAATAAGGAGTAAGCAAAAATGGGTTTGTTTGGTAAAAAAGAAATACTTAGTCAGAAAAGTCTAGCAGTTTTGAGCAGCTTATCCCAAAGGCCTTGGCCAGCTTATCTAGAGTGTCAATCTTGGCTGCATTTGGCGACTTGCCCTCTAGTCTTTGTATGTGCTTGTAGGCTAAGCCTGCCTTTTCAGCTAGGTCTTCTTGGGTATACCCTGTCCGCTTTCTTAACTTTTTTATTCTCTGGGATAATTTTCGTCTTATATTTGGCACCATATAAGGGAAATTATTACATTGTCGGAACACTATTGACACCACACACATGTAGGTGTAATCTAGAAAAGATACGCCTATATGCGGATTTTTATGAAACTGCGGACGAAAAAAATTAATTATTGGTGCAGTTGACCTTGAAGTCAAAAGGAAACTTAATGATAATGCTGCTAAATATTAAAAACTATGTAGATTTTAGGGCTTTTGCTAAAAGTTTAGCCGGATTTATGCGTAGCGCTCTGGCAATTTGCGCCAAGACAGAAACAGAAATGTTTCTTTCCCCTCTTTCAATTGTCTGTAGGTATTTGCTGTGCAAATCGCAGATTTCAGAGAATTGCTCAATAGTTAAATTTTGGCCTTTTCGTAGCTTTTTAATCTCTAAGGCCAATGCTAGGAGAAGTTTTTTATTCGGCTTGTATGAAGTTATTGCTTTCATATATGGACACTATAATATCCATTGTGTTACCATTGATAAACAACCGATAGTATCCCTAATAAAAGGAGGATGTGTATGAAAAATAAATTGACTGCTTCATTATTATCTCTCTTTCTCGGTGGCGCTGGTATCCACAAATTCTACCTAGGACAAACCGGACTCGGCATCATCTACCTGCTTTTTTGCTGGACATTTATTCCGGCAATAATTGGTTTTATAGAAGGCCTCATTCTCTTGTCGATGAGCGAAGAGGCCTTTAATGAAAAATATAACGGAAAGATGGTGCAATTTGGTGCAAGGGAGGGTAAAAGTGTGGTTGAAGAAAAAAAGGAGAAAAAATTAGGTTTTTGGGCATGGGCAGGTATAATTTTTGTTGGGTTAATTATTATAGGTAACATAATAAGTGTTTTTGATAAAGAAGAGCCAACCACCCCTAAAAAATCTATACTAGATTATTCTGTCTATATGGATTCTTCAAAAAATAACATTGTTAGGAAAACCCTTCTTGTTGCTCCAGAAACAACAAAAAAACAGGCGCTAGAACTAGGTGAATATTTTAAAAAGAAATACAATAATAAGCAGTTCGTCTATATTGCCATATTTGATGATAAGTGGGCAGCTAACAATAGATTTAATACAGATGTGCATGAGAATAAAATATTACAGCACTATCTTGTTCAAGTAACAGTAAACAAAAAAACAGGGCTTAGTGTTGTGCAATGGATGAAATCAGAATAAATTAACACAAATGAACAAAGAAAAAATTAAATATTTTCTATATGCCCGTAAATCATCGGAGGATGAGACAAGGCAAATTCAGTCTATTGATGACCAGATTAGCAGACTTAAAGATATTGCTAAAAACAAAAAGTTGCACATAGTAGAAATTTTTCAAGAATCAAAATCTGCTAAAAAACCAAACAACAGGCCAGCCTTTTCAGAAATGGTAAAAAGAATCAAAGCTGGCGAGGCAAAGGGGATTTTGTGTTGGAATATGAATCGCTTATGTCGTAATCCTATTGATGGCGGAACAGTCACATGGTTATTACAAAACGGGATTATCCAATCCATATATACTCCTGCACATGAATTTCTGCCCACTGACAATGTTATTATGGTCGGTTTTGAAACTAACAAAGCAAATCAATATATCATTGATTTAAGAAATGATGTTATAAGAGGCACTACTCGCAAAGCAGAGAGGGGCTGGTCTCCCAATCTTGCCCCGCTCGGCTATCTAAATAGAAGAGACGAGATAACAAACGAATCAATAATTGTTAAAGACCCTGTTCGCTTCCCTTTAATTCGCCAAATGTGGGATTTAATGCTTACTGGAAGTTGCACGCCTCCTCAAATTCTTGAAAAGGCTAATAAGATATGGGGATTTAGAACAAGAAAAACTCGAAAGACCGGAGACAAAGAGCTTTCTAAAAGCAGCATTTATAGAATCTTCACAAGTATTTATTACACTGGCGACTTTATGTATTTTGGCAAACAATATAAAGGCAAACACGAACCGATGGTCACATTAGAAGAATTCGACAGGGTTCAAATTCTACTGGGCAGAAAAGGAAAACCAAGGCCAAAGACACACACGTTTGCTTTTACCGGTCTTATCCGTTGCTCTGAATGCGGTTGTGTTTACACTGCGGAAGAAAAGAAGAAACTCATTAAAAGCACCGGTAAAATAAAATATTATACTTATTACCACTGCACCCGAAGAAAAAAAGAGATTGATTGCACACAAAGAAAAAGTATCAAGGAAGAAGCCTTGGAAAAACAAATAGAAGAATTCCTTGGTAATTACACTATCTTGCCAGAGTTTAGAGATTGGGCTATGGCTGTTTTAAATGAACAGAATGACCAAGAAATTGAGACTAGAAGCCAGATTCACACTATGCAGAGCAATTCTATCTTAAAGACTCAAAAAGAGCTAGACAGATTAACACAAATGCGTTATAGAGATTTAATTGACGATGACGAATATTTAAGACAAAAAGAAAAACTACAAGTAAAAATAGCAGAACTTAAAAAGCAATTAAGGGTAACAGAAACCAGAGCTGAGAAATGGTTAGAACTGACTGAACAAACCTTTGATTTTGCTACCCATGCGCGCAAAGCTTTTGTTGAAGGAGACATGCAAACTAAGCGAGAAATCATTGTGGCACTGGGAAAAAATCCAATCATCTCAGATGGACAACTAAACATTGAGGTGAATGAGTGGCTACAACCTATCGGTGAAAAATATCCGGAACTTGAAAAAGAATATCTGGAAAGGTTAGAACCGGTAAAAATTGGCGTCAATCAAAGCAAAACAGGGTCTTTAGAAACTGTTCGTATCAAGTGGTTGGCGGACAGGGAATCGAACCCCGATTGCCTGAATCAAAATCAGGTGTCCTACCGTTAGACGATCCGCCATTAACATAAGTTAGAAGGACAAACTAATTATAACATATGGAGCTTTTATTGATCTCGTAATTCCTCTGCAGCATAAGAAGCGCAATAGGACTCAAACAGAGCTAGACGTTTTTCCTTTGGATGATAATTATCAACAAAAAGCCATCGATAGGCCCGAGAAAATATTCCCAATGATTCCGAATTTTGATCAGACCTACAAATATTTCTTGTGGCATCATAATACTTTCTTAGTGCCTTTTCGGGAGAAGGAAGCCCTAGCGATGTAAGAATTCTAGCCGCCCATTCATCTGCTTTAGCTTCTTCCCATCTGCGCAATGGCTTAATATAGCTGGAACACCTCATAATAAATCTTTTTATTGGGTCAATCGCCTGTAAAGTATGGCCTATTTCATGCGCAAGAACAAAGGTCGAGAGAAGACGATCCTCATTAATGGAATAAAGAGTTTCAGATTGTTCATCAAGCTGCCAAAGGCGATTAAGGACTACCCCAAATTGTATACCAAATCTCAAGCTATGGTTGCTTTCTACAAACTTTGCATTCATTTCAGAAAACAATACATTCAAATTAATTGTCAATGCTAATCGCTCTGAAATATAAGGTAAGCTTAAAATATTATGCGCCAATTGGATTACAATACCGGCAGCTTTCTCCGCTAGATTGTTAAAATCTATTCCAAGACCATTTTCTGTCAAATCAGAATATTTTACTGTTACCCTCGGGGAAGATAACTGCTGAGCTTTATTACTAGCATTAATCATATTATTTACCTATACAAGTCTTTTCCCGGGAGAAGGATTTGTAATCGTTCCAACATGCCACCTCTCTTCAAGCCAAGCCTGGCTATATCAGGGTGGCGCACATTGAGTCCTATGTACTTTGTGTCTCCTCTTCCAAGGGTTATATCTTCTGCAACTCCTGCTAAATTCCGTGCTACATGTCTTGATACTGCCCCTTCTTGAACAGGAACTTCATAGTAACAATCAACAATATGACCTGTCATAACTTCATGGGTGGTCGGATCAATAAATAATTCATTCGCATGTTGATATCGTGGATCAGACAATTTCCTGGCCGCTGAAGCCTCAAAGTTGGTCTAAAAGAGCAGGATATTTTGCTCCCGTGCTTACTGGCCCGTTTCCCTCAGCTGTTTGGGCCAGACGTACTATCTTCCCTGGTCGTTGAGCACTCATTATTAACTATATTCTCCTTATAGGCGCACAATTATACTGTTTCCATATTATTATCGTCAAATTTGAGCAAGAATTTCAGTTTTTTTTCAGAACTTCAAAAACTTAACGTCTCTATATTTAGAGGGCTTTCTTTGTGGCTCCCTATGAGGATGTGGTTCGGCAGGTCCTGCACTTTTGTCTTTTATAAGTGGATGAGAAAAACCCTTTGGCTTTTCTCTTCTTGGAGGGGGCTGAAAAATATGATGACTTGGTTTTGGCTTTGGGGGCTCTGGGTTACTTGGCTTTAAAGAAAACAATGGAGTATACTCAATCTTTTCTTCGATTACAATTGGCTTAGGCTCTTCGCCAATAAAAACAGCATCTCCCTCTTTTACTTCATGAAGAACTTTTAACCCAATCTCCGATCCCTTGCGGGCACCCATAATATTCTTATGATTAACCTGCATTGAGTCAACGATTTGTGTAAACTCGCCATTTGAGGTTTTAAATCGGATATAATTTCCGACTTTTAAAGAGGCTTTTAACTTAATAACGGCAACATTGATCTTTTTAAAATAGTGGGTAACTGCCCCCAAAGATTGAGGCCCTTTTTTCTTTCGAACAATCTTTTTCTTCTTGTACGGACAGCTCGCGAGCTGTCCCTTCTTCTTTTTCTTAACTTTCTTTTTGCGTGATTTCATAAATCTTTTCCAATAGTCTACCATAACTCGGTGAAAACTCAACAGATCGACGTGCCATCATGGCCTTGGCAGCTGCTTTTACTTTTTCGATCTCTGCAATTCCACTTTCTCCCCAAGAAAAAGACGAAACCTCTTTTGAAACATAATGAGATCCAAAAACATTAGCAGAAACACCGATAACGCAACCAGTATAAATCATTGTACCGATTGCAACTGCGGTATGATCAGCAATAAAACAGCCAACAAATTGTCGACCAGTATCAACCCCACCAACCTTAACTGTTCCATAATTGTTTTTTAAGTTGGAATTGGTCGTTCCGGCCCCTAAATTTACCCAAGAACAAATGTATGAATCACCAATAAAACCATAATGAGCTTTATTGGTGTGCGACATAATAATAGAAGAAGAGACTTCGCCGGCAATGCGGCAGTTTTCTCCAATATAGAGCGGACCACGCAACAAGGTAAAGGGATGAACAATTGTTCCACGGCCAATATAAACCGGACCTTTGGAATCATCAATCACCACATTGCTTGAAACAATCGCCCCTTCTTGGACCTTGGTTACCCCAATCTGCTCTCCTAAGTTGTTCAACAAGTCCCAGGGGTATTGTATCAATTTTAATTTCACTTCTCTATGAGGTTTCTTAGTTGGATCCTTTTTAACCTCGTCAAATTCTTCTTTGGTTCCCCTAAAAGCAACGATCTCTCCTTGTGAAACAAAAAGTTCGTGTGGTTCATTTAAAATTTTAGAAAGGAACTTATTTGGTAAAAGCCGACCATTAATAAAAAGGAATTCCCCATCAAGGTCGCGACTGCCTGAAATATAATCTCTTTCAAGATAAAAATATTTAATTGGCTCTGATAAGTTCTTCTCTATTCCCTCTTTGATCGATCCAGCACCACAAATCAATTCCCAAACCGGCCGAAAATATACTAAGGGCAGAAAATTTACATATTTATTATCTTCAAACAAACAGACTTTCATTACTTAGTCCTCTTGTAATCGGCTTTTTCAAAAGAATAGGTGTGCTTGGTGTGAATTTCATACTTCCCTTCAAGAATAGCAACCACATCTTCTATAAAAACCCTCTCTTCATCAGTTGGAATTACCAAGATTTTTATTTTTGATCCCTTGGTAGAAATGATTGATTCTTCTTCCCGACTTTTTGTAATTCGATTCTTTTCTGGGTCCACTGTAATCCCAATATTTTCTAATCCTTCTAAAACCTTGGCTCTCTGTTTCCAGTTTTTCTCCCCTGCTCCGGCGGTAAAGACAATTGCATCAACCCTTCCCAAAGCTGCTGTGTATTCTCCAATATATTTTTTTAACCTATATGCCTCAATATCAATTGCCAGCTGGCATCGTGTGTCTCCCGCTTCGGCTGCTTTATAAATATCGCGTCGATCCATATATCTTCCGGTTATGCCAAACAACCCGCTTTTCTTGTTTAAAATGTTGTCCAGTTGCTCTGCATAAAACCCCTCTTTCTCGATCATAAAAAGAAGAATTCCGGGATCAAGATCTCCGGATCGGGTCCCCATCACCGCCCCTTCAAGCGGAGTTAGGCCCATACTAGTATCAACCGAAACTCCATTCTTAATTGCACAAATACTAACTCCGTTACCAATATGAAGTGTGATTAAATTGGTCTTAGAAATCGGCTTCTTTAGAAAACTAGCTGCCCTTCGTGAAACATAAAGATGGGAGGTACCGTGAAAACCATAACGCCTAACCCCATACATTTTGTACCATTCAAACGGAACAGCATAAGTGTAAGAATGTTCGGGCATAGTCTGGTGAAAAGCAGTATCAAACACTGCAATTTGTGGAACCTTTGGTAAAACCGCTTGAGCCGCTTCGATGCCTGAAATATTGGCTGGATTATGCAATGGGGCTAGGTCTTGAACCTCCCTTATAGCACTAAGTACTTCAGGAGTAATTAAAACCGAGCTTTTAAATTTTTCTCCACCGTGAACAACTCTATGTCCAATCGCCGCAATCTCTGAAAGTTTTTTTATTATCCCTTGTTCTTTACTGGTCAAATTTTCAAGAATTTGTTTTAGTGCAACCTCGTGGCTTGGACAACCATTTTCAATTCCGACCCGCTCAATTTGCCCCGCCCCCAAGGTTAATTGCTGCTCCCAATCAAAAATCTTGTATTTTATAGAAGAGCTTCCGCAGTTTAATGCTAGAATTTTCATTGTTACCAGGATTTAATAACCTTACCAGAAGAGGTAATAATAATTGCCCTTACTCCTTCCAATGAACGGACTAGAGAGAGCGCTTTTTGAGGTCCCATCACATATAAGGCCGTTGATAGTGCATCAGCAAAGCCGGCATCTTTGGCAATAACTGTAACCGATTGGCAGGTATTTGCCTTGTCTCCCTTCTTTGGGTCTACTATGTGCTCCCCTTGCTCATAGTTTCCAGAAGTAGAGAGAGCATCCCCACTATTTAACACAATAGTCTCAATAATTTTTTTCGGCGAAGAGGGGTCTTTTATCCCTATCCTCCACGGTCCACCAATCGCCGCTATGCTGCTGGTCATATCAATCAATGCTTCGGTAACTCCACGGTTTTTAAGGGTTTGTCGGGCCTGTTCAACTGCAAACCCCTTCCCCATTCCACCTAAGTCAATTTTCAAGTCTTTATCTTTTACAAAAACTTTTTTCTCAAAAGGATCGATCTTAACTTTTTTAAAATCTTTGAGGGTAACGTCAAAAGCCCCTTTGGTTAAACGAGAAACAAAAAGGGCCTGTTCAATTGCATTAAAAGTATCATCTTTTACTTTGACATCAGATTTTCCAGCCAAGGCATTAATAATATTTACTTCACTCTTTGGGTCATATATATCAATTAGGCGGGCGACTTTTCTGATACTAGAATAGGCCGCGTTAATATGATCAATCGCTCCCTTATCTCTAACCGTGATCATAACATCGGTCCCCATCACACGAAATCGAAGAGTTGATTCGGAACGGATACTTTTAGAGTAGGAGACCACCAGAGCCACAATTAGAACTATTGAAATAACAAAAATAGCTAGTCGTTGCATACAATCTTATGATATAATAAATAAGATAGAATTTCAATGAATAAGGTAAAAGGATTAAGTAGTAAGGATCTCTTGGGCCTCCGAGAAACCCCGGAAAATGACCTCCAGTTAATACTAAAGACTACCCACTCGATGAAAGAGATTTTCAAGCGCTCGATTCGTCGTGTTCCGCCATTAATTGCAAAAAACATCGTAACTTTATTTTATGAACCAAGTACTCGAACCAGAACGTCCTTTCACATGGCAGCAAAGATGCTCTCTGCCAATACCACCAGCATTGCGGTTTCTTCTTCTTCTGTTAAAAAAGGAGAAACACTAATTGATACAGCAAAAAACATAGAGGCAATGGGAGTTGATGCGATTATTATCCGGCACGGAATGGCTGGAGCTCCTCATCTAATTGCAAAAAACATCCAGGGCTCGGTTATAAATGCAGGGGATGGATTTAACGAACATCCAACCCAGGCATTGCTAGACATCTTTACAATGCAGGAGAAAAAAGGATCCCTTGAAGGAAAGAAGGTTGTAATAGTTGGAGATATTTTACACTCCCGTGTTGCAAGATCAAATATCTGGGGATTACAAAAACTGGGGGCCAAGGTTACCCTAGTCGGACCACCCTCTCTAATGCCAAAGGATATTGAAAAGACCGGAGCACATGTTTCTCATAACATAGATAAAGAAATAAGAGATGCAGACTTTGTAAATGTTTTAAGGATTCAGCTAGAAAGGCAAGCTGGAGGACTTTTCCCTTCGCTAGAAGAATATCACAAGCTTTTTGGAATAACTGCGGAGAGATTAAAGAAATGCAAAAAAGATATTGTAGTGATGCACCCTGGACCACTTAATCGCGGAGTTGAAATTTCATCCGAAGTTGCCGATGGTCCATACAATGTAATTCTTGATCAGGTTACAAACGGTGTCGCAGTTAGAATGGCAATATTATTTCTTCTACTTGGCGGAAAGACTAAGAAATAATCCCAATATCCTCGACTACAATCTCGCCACAAACACTCGGTCCATCATTTTTGTAAAAACCTATTTTCGCAGCAACGAAGGTAACAGTTTTTGTAGCAGAAATAGCACAGCCTAAAATTTTCCCGGTAGTCGCGTCTAATCCAGATGGAACATCGACTGACAAAACCGGCTTGCCAGAAGAATTTATTTTTTCAATAACACTTTTATATGGTTCTTTCACGTCAGATGATAAACCGATTCCAAAAATCGCATCGATTATTAGATCCGTTTCACAAATTTCATCAACAAAAGTTGCCTTCATTTTTTTAAGAATCTCTAAATTAACTTGATGGTTTCTTGCCCCTTGACCCTTGCCACTTGCTACTAACATAACCTTAACTTGGTAGTCAGCATTAATTAAATGACGAGCAGCAACTAGGCCATCTCCTCCATTATTCCCTTTTCCGCAAACAACTAAAACTGAACCTTTGGTCATCTGCCTTGCAACTTTGGCAACATTTCGGCCGGCGTTTTCCATAAGTATAATAGAAGGAATTTTTAACTCTTCTTGCGCAAAACGGTCAAAGTCTTTAGCTTGTTCTGAGGTAAATTTAGTCAATTAAGATAGCGTCTACCGGACACATGTCCGAAATTTCTTCTAAGTTGCGGTGTTCTTTGTGTAAATTTTGTGTTTGAACTATCGCCTTGCCATCTGCATTCATACCAAATAGCTCTTTGCACTCATCAACACACAGTCCGCAACCGATACATAGTGATTCATCAACTTTTACATTCATTACTTATTCAACTCCGAAAGCAATTCTTCCAATGCAATTCCGTGAACTTGAGCTGCCTGACCAAGTGTTTCGCCAGATGCAATTGAACAACCAAGACAGTGCATTCCTTTACTCATTAATATTGGGGCAGCATCCGGTTTGGTCTTTAAAATATCGGCAATAATTGTATCGCCGGTAATTTTCTTTTGTTCACTCATAACATCATTATACTACTAAAAAGCAACTTGCACCATATTAATCAAACTTCTAGAATAACTTGATGCGGTTTCTGCTTTTTGCAGCCGGGCCATTGAGCTCAATCTAATTTGCGGAGTTCGGTAAAGATTCATTCCAAAAGAATAAGACAGGATATGATCTCCGGGGGCATCGATGTTGGGATCCCAACTCTCGTAAATCAAAACGCTCTCTAATATTGGACTCATCTTTTGAACAATAACATTATATGAATCGAGCGTTCGATTGGTTGCGGTCATATCCGTTCCGTTAGCATATTCAAATAAGGCGGTGAAAGCCCCTTGGGTAGATCTAAAAGAGGCCCCGAAGTTATTCCTGGATTTTCCATTATAAGTTCCAAGGTATTGAGAAAGCCCAAACTCAACGTTATTTCCTTGCTTAATAATATACCTACCAACAAAGTCTTTGGCTTTAGAAGAATCATTAGTGCTCCCCTCTCCGTTTATAAATGCCAGTTCATAAGATCCTTCTTTAATTTTAGAAAAATTTTCTACGCCAAAATCATAATCACTAAAAAAACAGGCCGATTTATAAAATGGATCGGTAATTTCTGGTTTTTCTAGGGCGGTGCGTGGCATAGCGTCACCAAATGGAACCTTAAATCTACCAAATCTAAAAATATTTCCGTTGCCAATTAGATTTGGAATATCAAAATAGACTTCCCCCAAGGCAATTGCTCCATTGGTTGGAACACTGCTTAAATTTAATTCTGTTTTATAAGAGATTCCACCATCTAGTTTCCCCTCTGCCCCCAAAAAAACCTCTCCAAATTCAACCGCCTCGATCGTCCTCCCTCCACCGGTAGAAAGCCTTATTTGAGTGTATCCGGTAATTTTAGGGATGTTTGGTTTTTCCTCTTTTTTGTTTATTGGTTTAAGATTAATCCGAACCGCCCCCACAACATTTGCCAATAATACAATGATAAGAAAAACGAAAGTTAAATATTTTTTCATGGAGATATTATAGCACAATGTTCGGATTTTCTGATTTCGGACATTCGGACTTTATATTTTAGTTAAACAACTAATCGGCGAAAGATATGGCCAGCCCAATATTTCGGCTTCTTCTATGTGTAATTCAACTTCTGCTCTAGAACTTGGATGAAACACGCCATCACAAGCATTCCATACAGTTTTGGGTGCCTTGGGATCAAAAGAAAGATTTGGATGAGCAGGCCCTAGCAATCCATGCATCATCTCGTGAATTATCCCTCCGACATTGATTGTGTTTTCTTTTAGAAAAAAGTGGGGCAAAGAGGTAACAATACCATCTCTCAAATAATGTCCTGCTGACCAAAAAATAGAGCCAACACATAATGTAAATCCTCTTGGCTGAGCAGGGAATTGTGGTTTTCTATCAACAAAATGAATTCCCTCTAGTTTAAAACTAAACCTTGCTCCACTAAGATATTTGAAGGTGTTGTTTAACTTCCAAAACAAATCTTCTAATATTCTCTCTTGTTCTGCTTCTACCAAGGCTTCCCATCGCCGAATAGTTACTTTATCGGAATCACTTAGTGGAGTCGCAGGATCAAAATCATCAAACCTATCGCGCTTCTCACCAACAACCACAATGTTAAACGGAACATCTTGTCTACGACTAAAGTGGCAACAATCTCCTCTCTCTGCTCTCTGTGCTTCTGCCTTCCCCCATAGGTTCCTTTTCACAACCTTCCTCGCAATGCTCCAAAGATGTGGGGCTTTTCTACCACAATATACTTTTAACGCCCTGCCTAAATTGGCAAATCTGCTCATAATTATATATCGCTCTTATTTATTAAAAATTTCACTATGTTATAATAATAGACAATGAAAGAAGAGCTAAAAAAACTACTAAAAATCACAGGCGCAATCAAGTTTGGGAATTTTACTCTTGCTTCTGGAAAAAAGAGTGACTTCTATGTCGATTGTCGAAAAGTTACACTTCACCCACAAGGAGCTAAGTTAATTGGAAAAATAATTCTTGAAAAAATTAAAGGGATCAAGATTGATGCAGTCGGAGGAATGACCCTGGGTGCTGATCCAATAATTGGAGCAGTAATAACCCTATCGGATATCCCCGGCTTTATTGTCAGAAAAAAGGCCAAGGAACACGGAACCCAACAGAAGATCGAGGGAATACTTGATAAGGGATATAATGTACTGATAGTAGAAGATGTTGCAACCACCGGAAAATCTGCACTGCAAGCAATAGAAGCAGTTGAAGCAATCGGGGCAAAGGTTGTAAAAGTAATATCAGTAGTTGACCGAGAAGAAGGCGCTGTCGAAGCACTAAAAAACTACGATTTTAATCCGATTATTAAGAAAAAAGAATTACGCCTTTGATCCTGGTTTGCAGTCTCCCCCCTGGCCTAATTTTATCTCGCTAAACTTCGTCTTTTTGCCCTGAACAGACTTACGGATTTTTTTGATTGCATCACTTATTTTGACATGTTTATCTTTTACCATAGTTTTTATCTCCTAAATATACTATGTCAGAAAAAAGAAAAAGGGTTCTAAAAAAACCTTTTTTCTACAATTTATTGCTCAACTATATGTTACGGCCTACCCATTTTCCTTACTTTTGCTTTTGCTTTCTTCATAACTTTTTTACTATCTTCTCTCTGCTCTCTGGGCGAACGTGCTTTAGATGTTACCCTTCCTCTCTTCTGTATTCTAGCCATTCTCTTTATGTTGCTAAGTCTTCTAGGCATTTTTACCACCCCCCCATCTTTTTTCCCTTAAGCGGACTTAAACCAGTATATCAAAAATATACGGAAAGGGAACCGGCAAGATTCCATCTGCTATTATCAGGAACTAACTTATCCTCTGTCCTACCTAAATTCCCAGTAAAATAAGTCGATCCAAAAAGACGGTTAAAATATAGCAGGCTATATCTATTACTTATATTGGTCCCATCAGCAAGAACATTTGAAACGTTCAGTCCAACATAAGTACTGCTAGAAAAGTAATTTCTAATCTTTAAAAGCCAGCTTGAGGTCCCCTGCCCCCCTCCTACTAATGCCACTGGATCAAGCAGTTGTGCCATATAATAATCATCCCCAATTTTTTGATAACCTAAAGAGACTTGAAGTTTTGTGTCAGAAGAAAAATGGGTTAGAGCAGATTGATAGGCTATTTTATCTTTCTCGGCTGAAAAACCAATAAAGGGCAAAACCGCATCCTCATTTGTATATGAAACAGCAGCGGCTTCTACATTAAACTGGATATTTTCCACTAAGGGGGTTCTGGCACCAACATAATATTGACTGATGCGGGTAGCAAGCTGTACTGCTCCGGTTGGATCAATTGGCTTAGTTATTAATCCAGCACCAAGCGCTAGCTCTAACGGCCCTAAACTTGGCTTTAACAAAACCGTAGCAGCATTTGTATCAAGAGTAACATCGTTTGCTAAATATATTGGTTTATTTACCGTTGCTTTTGCCTTTATAAGGTCTGTACGCAAATCCAACAAAACCATATCCGATAAAGTGTCGACAAAAAGGCTGTTGCCAAAAGGATCATAGGTTTCATAATAAACAAATCTTCCAGCCTGTAGAAGGAATGGGGAATAATTGGCTAACAAATAAACTCTCCTTAACTGAGGGGCAACTGCCGCCAGTTGGCCAAAATTGTAAGTGGTCCTTAGTCCCAGATGCCCTCGAATTTCTCTTGATAACTGTCGATCAAAAGAAAGGTCAGCAAGTTGCATAGCCGTGGTATTTATAAGATCCCCTCCCCCTGTTTTTGCATTGGATCTCTGCAACACCCCCAAACTAGTAGTTAGAGACAGGTCATATCCATAATCAAGAAATGTTGATGCATAAACGATTTCTTTGTCCTCGATCTTATAATAAATTTTTCTTAAAAGCTGGGCAACAAAATGGACCATCTCATATCGAGTTGCCAAGCGATTGCCATGAAACTTTTTCTTGGAACCACCCTCTAAGGCACCAAGCCAAATAGTCTTTTGAATTACTGGATAAGCAAAGTTTGTAGGCGAGACATCTTTATACATCATCAAGGAATCTGCTTTTTCAATTTTTAAAGTGCCGGAAAGAATATCCTCTAGCGGCTTAAAAAAGAGATAGGCCATTTGATAACGAGTTATTCTTTTCTGGCCATAAAAAAATTCTTCTTGATTTCCAGCTGGCAAAAGACCAAGTCCAATTAGCTTCTGAATTGAAGGATAGGCTGGATTAAGAACAGAGACATCTCGGTAACCTAATTCATAGGAAGCTCGTTTTAATTGCTCGTCTCCCTGTAAGATTTTTTCTAAAACCTTGGCTAAAAGATCCATTGCCTGGTAACGATTTATTCTTTTCTTCCCCTTAAACTTCTTGCCTGCGCCAAGGGTTAAAATCTTGGCCTCCGAAAGCTCAAGAATGTCTTGGTGAGCGTAATGTTTAGTAGGAACATCTGGATAGGTGGGAACTATATTTGTTTTTACTTCATTCTCTACCGCTACCTGTTTAGAGGCCTCTTGAATGGCTCGATAAATAGCAATCGCAACTTCTTTGCGTGCAATTTTTTTCTCTTTACCAAAATATTCTTTTCTGGAAAGAATTCCATTTTTAATCTTTGCTTTTCTAAGCATCCTGGTAAAAGCAATATAAAATTCAAACCGAGAAGCAGCAGCCTTGCCCCGGTATCGCTTTATTGCTGGCCTCTTAATAATTCCTGCTTTATAAAGCGCACGTATCGCACCGTAAGCATAGTTTTTGGTTGGAACATCCTTAAAATATTTTTTCATACTCAGCCTGCTTGCCAGAGGAAAGCTGCCGGGATTAATCTTTCTTAGAGTTCTAAATAAAAGAACTGCCATTTCATAGCGAGAAATGGGTTTGTTAGGCATAAATTTGTGGTCAGGCCCTACGCGAAATATTTTTTCTTTTACTAAAAATTTTATAGCATTATACTCGGGGCTACTAGCCGGGACATCAAGAAATTGGGCAAAGGCAGAAGTGGCAAAAATACCGAAAACAAAAAGACAAACAAGGCTCTTTTTAAACATCTGCTTTATTTTACAATCATGTCTTTGAAATTGCAATCTTTACTTTATTATTCTATGCCAAAATCTCATCAATCTTTTCAGAAAGCCGTTTAACGACTTTTCTATCGTGTCTCCTAATTATGTCCCTCCCCAAATTCCACTTCCTTGCCCCATTATTCATTATATGTGAACAAAAAAAACACTCCGCATCGCAGAGGTCTGCCGTAGGGCATTTCCTGCACCCCTCTTTTGTCTTCATTCTCTCTATCAGCCGAAGCAGCAGTTTAGAATTAATCCCCTCAAAAATACTGCCCAAATAAAATTCTGGAACATTTGCAAGTGTTTCGCAAGCATATATCTCTCCGTTGGCACAAATACAGATTGATTTCCCCGCCGCCCGGCAAAAAGAAGATTTAATTCCTGCTTCTTTTTTCGTAAGTGATCGAATAAGATTTACATGCATCCCCTGCGGCCGGACAAATTTTCCCTTGGTCCAATTTCTGATAATATAATCTGCATATTTGTCTAGTTCTATTTTATATCTTTCCACATCCTTTTGTTTAAATTGATATTCTCCATTTATGGAAATAAAAGGCACAAAATACACCCCTTTCACAGCCCTGATTTTTGAAAAATATTTAAAACAATCAAAAAGAAGAAGGTTTTTGGGGGTAATTGTTACTTTAATTAGTAATAGATCGCCTTTTTTAAATAAATGTAACTTTTTTAGGATTCTATCAAAGCTTCCCTTGCCGCCAATTGTCGGCCGAAGTTCATCGTGTGTTTTTTTGATGTGGCTGTCGATGCTTAGTTCTATTTGAAATCTATGTTTTCGCAAAAAAAAGACTTTTTCCCTATCCAACAGGATCCCGTTAGTGGATATTGCGAAAAGCATCTGTCTGTTGATTTTTCTGCTTTCTCTTAAAGCATATTGGACAGTACTCTTTATCAAATCCCAGCACAAGAGCGGCTCTCCACCAAAAAAGGAAATTGTTCCACCTTTGTTTTTTGGAGATCTCTTGAGCTGCTTAATTAAAAAGTCAACAGATTTTCTTGCAACCCGATTCGACATCCTGGGACAGTTTTTATACGTCCCCTCCCTTTCAAAACAATAGAGGCAGTTTAGGTTGCAAGTTGTTGTTAAATACAAAACAATTGAATCAATAATTGGATTATTGGGTACCATTGAAACCATAATCCCCTTAAAAAACTGTCCCTTGATTATTAACTCCTCTGATCAAAGGACAGTTTAAGATAGCCCGTCTTTTATGAGGCTCCTCAAGTTATAATCAGCACAGGGGATCATTCTTATCAACCAGCATGTGGTGAAGTTCATTGCAGGTACACCAATCATCATGCCGACCTTTGGGAAGATCCGGTTCGGGCTTGGCCTTTATTCCTCTCAGGGATCTTCTTATTCCAGGATCTTTTATTTTGCCAAGCACCTTTCCTAGCTTTCTGGCGTTGGCTTTATCAATAATAAAACCATGTCTTTTTCTAGGCATCATTATCACCTCCTCTTATATCAAATTCTTAATCCTGCACCAGTTTAACATTTGTAAATAACGCGCGCAACCTTTTTGGGTCCTTTTTGTCTTTTGCATAACCTGTTGATATTCTTTATAATTAGTCTGGAGGCAATCAACTTAAAAAATGAAGTTTTCTATTGGATATAATCAAGAAATTGATTTTTTAAATCTTCTTAATAAATATAAGAAAAACATTGAGGCCGTTTATTTTCCAATACCAGCCAAATATGCAACATCGGGAAGATACGGTAAAAAAGAAAACAACTATAACAAAAAAATAATTAGCATTTGCAAATCGTTAAATATAAAATCACTACTATTACTGAACGCAACCTGCTCAGGCGAAACTGGACTGGAAAAAAAACCTTTTTCGAAAACAATTAATTATATAAAAAAATTAAAGGATTGTGGACTAACCGGTGTCGTTGTTACAAACCCTGTTTATATAAACGAGATAAGAAAACAGCTAAGGGGAATTTTAATCGAATCTTCTGTAAATTGCTACGTAAAAACGGTTGAGCATGCACTATACCTTAAAAATCTTGGGGTTGATATTATTACAATTGACAGGGATATAAACAGAGACATTCCTCTAATTAAGAAAATCAAAAAAGCAACCGGCTTAAAAGTGCGAATAATGCTAAATGAAGGCTGCCTAAAAGATTGTCCTTATAGGAAGATGCACTACAATTCTATTTCTCACGGGGGGCTCAAGGGTATTCCAATTGATGGGATTTGTTTTGATAGATATTGCTGGAAAGTGCTTTTTGATGACCCAAAAAAAATTCTCAGATCTCCTTTTGTTCCTCCTGATCAATTAAGGCGGTATGTTGGGGTTGTAGACTACTTTAAACTCTCAACAAGAGTGTTTTCTGTGTCAGCGATTGAGTTTTGTTTAAATGCATATATTAGCGGAGATTTTTCCGGAAATTTACAGGATATTTTAGATAGTCCTGCATTATACTATTTTGATTATATAGATTATGGGGTTCTTAAGAAAAGCGGATTCTTCAAGAAAATGCAGAAGTGTCAGGATTATTGTCTTGAGTGCGGCTTATGTAATAAGTGGCTAAGGGGGGCTGTTGTGATAAAGGATCAATACTTGAGCGGAGAGGAGAAAAAAGAAGAGCTTAAAAAGGCTATAATTATTTTTAGCCGGGCTTTAAAATATCCGATGAAAGGAAATAATCTTTATATAAAACTTGGCAAAGTCTTTTTTAAATTAAGACACTATAAAAAAGCCATTAAGGCCTTTAATTTTGCAAAAGAGATGGATTTTGAAACTGTAGATCTGCATTCCCTTCTGGCAAACTGCTACAAAAAACTAGGCCAATACACAAAGAGCAAAAGATAGTCTTTTCCTCTTGTCTCCCCCCAACACATTTAATCCACCGCACCTAAAACCGACTATTGCTCTGGGCCAATAAAAGTAATATACTCTAAATTAGTCTATGCGAAAAAACTGGCCTATTTTAAAACGCTACTTACGTATCGTTATCCCCTACTGGGACAAAAGCCTGGTTTCTTTGATCGCCATTGGTATCACTGTAATGCTGGGAATGGCCGCGCCTCTTATAACTAAAGTTCTAATCGATTATGTTTATCCCAATAGAGATCTTTCCCTTTTAACTTTGATGCTCGGTTTGGGGGTTGTCATTTTCTTTCTCAATATATTTTTTGGCAATATTACGGAATATCTTGATACCTTTATTCACCAGCGCCTCTCGATTGATTTGAAAAGAAAATTTTACGATCACCTTCAAAGACTTCCTCTGTCATTTATACATGAAAAGCAGGTGGGGGACCTGATGGTCCGGATCTCAGATGATATCGAAACAGTGGTAGACATTGTGGCAGAATTAATACCTGTTACCATCCAAACCTTCCTGCGAATGGTGGCCTTACTATCCATTTGCTTCGCTATCGATAAAAACTTGACCTTATTAGCTCTGCTTGGAATTCCTTTATATTTTATTCAAACCAGCATGTTTGCCCAAAAATATGCCGATATTCAAGAAAGATCCCAAAAGAAGGAGTCGGAGATTTTTGCTTTTTATCAAGAAAAAATAGCTGACATTAAGACTATAAAATCATTTAATCAAGGAATTTACGAGGCTGGTCGCTTAGTTAATAGGCTAAAGGGAATGTTTCAATTAATACGAGAAAGCATGTTTATCGGAATGATAAATTCTTTTATGGATTCTGGTCTAATAAAAATATGGACTGTGGCCATTGCCTGGTATGGTGGTTATCGGGTAATCGCCGGACATATTACAATCGGCGAAGTTATGGCGATACTAATGTATCTGGGACAGATACACCAGCCTTTTATGAATTTTGGGGAGGTTTATAAATCCCTGGCAACCAGCATTGTGTCAATGAAAAGGATTGATGAAGTTTTAGAGGCAGAACCAGAAGCTTATAACGATCTAAGAACATATATGCTCTTTAAGATTGAGGGCCAAATAAAATTTGATGCGGTTGGCTTTCAATACCCCAACGCTAAACAGCCTATTTTAAAAGATATTAGTTTTGTTGCAAAACCAGGAACCATTACTGCTTTTGTTGGAATGAGTGGCGCAGGAAAAAGCACCATAATCGACCTAATGCAACGCTTCATCCACCCAACCGCTGGAACAATTTATTTAGATGATTACGATACTAAAAAGGTCTCTTTAATTTCTCTAAGGTCGTATATATCTGTTGTCTCACAAGACTCAGAACCCTTTACCGGCACAATAAAAGAAAATATTACTTATGGCTCATACGGGATCTCTAAAATTGAGATGGAGGATGTTATCGAGGCAACTAAATGTGCCGAGATACACGACTTTATTATGGGCCTTCCAAAACAATATGACACATTTGTCGGTGAAGGGGGGCAAAAGCTCTCAGGAGGGCAAAATCAACGCTTAATGATTGCCCGGGCAGTTTATAGAGATGCTAAAATTCTCATTCTGGATGAATTCACCTCGGCCTTGGATGTTGTTAGTGAGCATAAAATAATGGAAAATTTGAAAAAATTTATTAAAAATAAAACCGTGCTGATGATTACCCATCGTATTACTTCTACCAAAGATGCTGATCAAATAATTGTAATCAAAGAAAGCAAGGTTCAAGAAAAAGGAACATTTGACAAACTAATGGATAAAAAGGGAGAGCTCTTCGCCTTTCACAATCTTCAAAAAAGGGAAGAAAGGCTTGAAACAAACTTAAGCCCCGAAACCCTAGCCTTAGTCAAAGAACTCGAGGGCGAGCGGCATACAGATTACTTATTATCTAAAAGAGAAAAGAAGGTTCTTGATTTATTTTATAAAAAAAGAAAACCATTGTCGGAAATAGGGAAAGAATTAAAACTGTCCGCCTACCAAGTGGGCAGGATAAAAAAGGATGCAGTAGCAAAAGCCATGATGCTTAAGCTGCTAACACCAAAAGGATAAGCTATGAAAAATATTATAAAAGAATGGGTCAATAAGTTTCTAACAGAAAATATGTTCTTACAGGTAAAAACCATTCAGCGCATAGCTATTTTGGGGTTTATCCTCTTCACGGTAGTCCTAATCTATCTTTGGCAGTTTAAAATTGAAGTAATCATCGCAGACAAGAGCGAACAAAAAAATGTTTTTGAGTTGTTTATAGAAAAGAAGTAAGAATCTATAATTTTGATTCGATTCTCCACAAGTCCGATCTTGCCTGATATTCTGATCTTCTGATATACTGATAATCTAACCCGCCCGTGTAGCTCAGTCGGTAGAGCATTTCCATGGTAAGGAAAAGGTCGCCAGTTCAATTCTGGCCGCGGGCTGTTGACACTCTTGCGTAATATTGTGTATAATTAGGTTTGTCGTTACGAAGAGCCACGCCATGGCGTGGCTATACAAATAAAAGGAGGATTCATTATGGCTAGGGAAAAGTTTCAAAGAAATAAACCGCATTTAAACGTTGGAACAATAGGACACGTCGATCATGGTAAAACAACACTAACATCAGCAATTACCAGTTGTTTGTCGGGAGCTGGGTTGGCAAAAGCTAAGAAGTTTGATGAAATCGACTCTGCACCAGAAGAAAAAGCACGTGGTATTACCATCGCGATTGCTCACGTAGAGTACGAAACGGATAAAAGACACTATGCTCACATCGACTGCCCAGGTCACGCTGACTACGTTAAGAACATGATTATCGGTGCAGCCCAGATGGACGGAGCAATTCTAGTTGTATCTGCTGCGGATGGTCCGATGCCTCAAACTCGTGAGCACATCCTACTAGCTCGTCAGGTTAACGTTCCAAACATCGTAGTATTCTTAAACAAGGCCGATATGGTTGATGATCCCGAATTAATCGAGCTTGTAGAGGTTGAGACTAGAGATCTTCTAAAGGCTTATGAATTCCCAGGAGACAAGATTCCAATTATCAAGGGATCGGCTCTTCAAGCAATGGAATGCTCTTGTGGAAAGAAAGAGTGCGCAAAGTGCGGACCAATCTTCCAACTTTTGGATGCCCTTGACACCTCTATCCCTGAGCCAAAAAGACCAATCGACAAACCTTTCTTAATGCCAATTGAAGACGTATTTTCAATTACTGGCCGTGGAACTGTTGGAACCGGAAGAATCGAGAGAGGGAAGGTAAATGTTAACGAAGAAGTAGATGTTATCGGTCTTGGAGCACATAAGAAATCTGTTGTTACCGGAGTCGAAATGTTTAGAAAAACATTAGACGAAGGTCTAGCAGGAGATAACGTTGGACTTCTTCTTCGCGGAATAACTAAAGAAGAATTAAAACGTGGAATGGTCTTGGCGAAACCTGGCAGCGTTAAGCCGCATAAAAAGTTTGAAGCTCAGGTTTACGTACTAAAGAAAGAAGAAGGTGGACGTCATACCCCTTTCTTCCCTGGATACAAACCACAATTCTTTATCAGAACAACTGACGTAACTGGTCAAATTCAACTTCCAGATAAAGTAGAAATGGTTATGCCAGGAGACAATATCGTTATGACCATTGAATTGATTACAGATGTCGCCCTTGAAGAAGGACTTCGTTTCGCTATTCGTGAAGGCGGCCACACTGTTGGAGCCGGAGCAGTATCAAAAATTATTGAATAATTTGGTTTTTAATGCTAACCTAAAGGCGTTCTGAAATTTTCAGAACGCCTTTTTTTATATGATTAAATTAAATCACACAGTAAAACTGCTCTCTGTCTTGGCCTTTATATCCATTTCATTTGTTTTAGGATTAATAGCCTATGATTTCTATGTCACCAGGGAGAGGTTCCCAATTAATTCATATATCGGAAAGGTCGATGTCTCTGGATTAAACAAAAATGAAGCGATAGAAAAACTAAACAAAACTCCGGTTTCTTATGCTTTTGAACCGATGGTTTACTTCAATGCTTCCGGAGAAACATTCTCATATGCCCCTGAAGAAATCGGAACATATATCAAGGCCAAAGAAAGCGTAAAACAGGCTTTTCACTTAAGCCATAAGGAAAGCTATATCAAGGAGCTGCAAAAACGTTTAACTAGGGAGGTTTTATTGTTCCCAATAATCCTAGACGCCTACCCAGGAGTACTCGAAGAAACATTGAGGGAAATATCCGCTCAGGTTGAATCAGTTGCACAAGACTCAACAATTTCCTTAGATGAAAAGACCGGAGCTTATCATATTTCCGAAGATTTTTCGGGCAGAAGATTAGAAATAAAAAAGACTCTGGATGCCTGCAGAAAAAGATTGCATAATTCAAAAAACGTTTTTACCTTAATTATGGATTATTACGAATTTCCAAGGGTTACCGAGGACGTATTAAGAGCGGCCCCTCCGGTTTATAAAATTGCTAATTTTATAACCTATTACGGGGGTCACGATTCTCGAAATAGAATTCATAATATAAAATTAATTGCTTCGTGGCTCAATAACACCCTGCTTTTATCAGGGGAAACATTCTCCCTGGTAAAATCGATTGGAAGGTTTACTCCCGATCGAGGATTTAGAGAGGCCTATGTGATAGTTGGGGGGAAACTAGAGCCTCAGTACGGAGGAGGAACCTGCCAGATTGGAACGACCATGTACAATGTTGCGTCGTTAGCCAATCTTGAAATCCTATCGAGACGGAACCATTCCCTCTATTTTAATATTTATCCTTTTGGAAGGGACGCAACGGTCTATCCTGGATCTGCTGATTTTAGGTTTAAAAATAATTCTGGCAAACCGATACTAATAAAAACTAAGGCAACCAATCGCTATCTGCGCTTTACTCTGTATGGAACCCCAACCGGAGAAAAGGTTGTCTTTTCAAAGGCCAAGGTCTTTGCATTAACAAAAAAAGGATTTGTCCCCTCAACAAAATGGAAGGCACTGAGAAGCGGTGGCCCCTTCCGAACAGTTGTAAAGAGGAAAGTATTTGATAAAAAGGGAAAAATGATTAAGGAAGAGGAAATAAAAAGCTTCTATAAGCTTTATGGTGATGGGAGTAATGTAGAAATAATTCGCAAGGAACCGAGATGAAGAAAAAGACAATCATGTCAAAAGTCTCCCTTTCTGGCTTTGGCATTCATTCAGGAATTGGGACCAATATAACTATCCATCCGGCTATTGACGATTCTGGAATTGTCTTTTTATATCAAAATGAAAAAATTCCTTTAGGTATTAAAAAAATACTTGGGGATAGACTAGCAACCACACTCGGCCCAATTGTTTTGGTAGAACATCTTTTGGCAGCTTTTTCTGGTCTTGGAATAACCAATGCCCTGGTTGAGTGTGGGTCAAAAGAAATTCCTATTCTTGACGGAAGCAGCCTCCCCTTTATCGAAGCATTAGAAAAGGTTGGAATTGTTGAGATAGAACAAAATATTTCTCCTTTAACATTAAAAGAAACTATACGCGTTGAAGAGGAAGACAAATGGATAACAGCAGAACCAGCAGACAATCTATCAATTGAGTTTCTGGTTAACTATCCCGTGATTGGACACCAGCAATTTGTTTTTGACGGGTCACTTGAATCATTTAAAAAAGACATTGCACCAGCCCGAACCTTTGGATATGAAAAAGATCTGGAAGAACTACATAAAAAAGGTTTTGCCAAAGGAGCTTCTCTTGAAAATGCTTTGGCTATCGGCGAAAAAGGGTACATAAACAAACCTCGATTTGAAGATGAGCCTGTAAGACATAAGATTCTGGACCTAATCGGCGATCTTGCTTTGCTAGATCATCCGCTTAATGCCAAAATTAAGGCATATAAATCATCACACAGAATGAATCACGAACTAGTCCGCAGAATCTGTTAAATCTTCGATTATTAAGTCAATAGCCTCGCGCTGAGAAGAGGGGTCTGCAAAAGCTAATATCTCACTCCTCATTTTAACCCAGGGGTATCTCTTATTAAGAGACCCTCTTAGATCGATTTCAAGTTCTTCGTCAAATAAATGAGCTGTGATTGGAAGTTTTTTAACCGCTCCTGTTGAGCTTGTGACAATTTTGGGTTCTCTCCTCTCTTCCGCAATGGTCATTAACCCATTGCTCTCATACGCGCAAAGAAAAGTATAGCCTGCTTGAACACTAAATAGTCCATCAACTGCATAGCTTTCTAAAAGCCTGTCAATATTCCTTAGAACCTCTAGCAATTTATCTCTAATTATCTCGGGATAGGTAAGAATGACGGCATGAGCTTGTGGTATTTTTTTAGAAAATAAGGCTTCCATTAAATTAAGGGCCATCTGCCAATTGTACCCTCCCTTTCTCATCGCCCTAAGTGCTGCCTGGCTAAATCCATCAGTACCAAAACTGATAAGATCCTCTCCATCCCTCAACAAAAGATCAATTAACTCATTATCAAGCTCGCCTTTCTGAAAAAATGATCCGATGCTTGCAAAATACCCAAAATTAAAAAAATCTCGAAGCCCTGGAGTGTTATTCAGTTTTTCATAAAATTCGATCGCCCGATCCCTGTTCTGAAAAAAGTCATCATCTGTAAAAAGAATGTTTTTTGCTTCTTCGGGAAGCTCTCCTTTTAAGATAAACTCCTTTATTCTATTAAGCTCTTGGATAATCCTATCGGCCGACCAATAGATTGCCAGGTCATGGTATTGGAAGGAACAAAAGATGCAACGATATTTGCAGCCTCGGGAGGTGTGCAGAGAAAGCCCCCCAACCTTTTTAATATCTTTTATAAGCTGATCATAAAGTACTATCCCCGGCTGAGCTTCAAGCTCGTCAACTTTTAATATATTGACCCCATTATCATAATGTTCAAACTCTTCATGCTTTACATAAACACCTCTTAATTTTTTGATGCAGTCATAATCAACCATTTCTTGAGAAAAGGCCCGAACGAGCTCAACTGCAACCTTTTCTCCGTCTCCTCGCACAAGGGCGGTTGCTTTTGGGAAAAAAGTGCTAAGTTCTTTTAGGTTGTGACAGGTATTAACTGAAGGTCCGCCAATAAAAATATGGGCCTTAGGAAAGCGTTCGGCTAGAATCTCTACCTCTTTTTGTATTTCTACAAAGACATCATCGTATAGCGATAAAAAGAAAAAGGAGGGAGTTTGCTCTTCTGTTAAGCCCCGCCCCCCCCTGAACAAAGGGGGCTTTCATAAAATGGGGACGAGCTACTTGACTTTGGACCAAACGACCAGCCATGGCCCTGGCCGCTTCAGCCGTTGGAATGTGCCCAACCTTTCGTCCCCACCAGGAACTTTTAAAGGCCATATTAAAGGCAGCTATTGGTAATTTTTGTGCAGCTCCCATTTTATTCTCCTAAATGCTATAATATTATCGGATTCTTTTCTGGAAAATTTCAGTGAATTCAATGGAGGAAAAAATGCTTAATATACAAGATATTATGAAGGCGATTCCCCATCGTTATCCGTTTCTTCTAGTAGACAAGGTTACCGAATTTGAAGAAGGAAAACGAGCAGTCGGGATCAAAAATGTCACAATAAATGAGCACTTCTTTCAGGGTCATTTCCCAGGACAGCCTGTTATGCCAGGTGTTTTAATTGTTGAGGCTCTAGCCCAGCTGGGAGCCGTGCTTGCCCTGCGCCAACCATCATCTGATGGAAAGATAATCTACTTTGGCGGAATTGATAAGGTTAGATTTAGAAGACCGGTTGTTCCCGGAGATCAACTAACCTTGGTAGCCGATGTTTTATGGTTTCGCCGTGGAATTGGAAAAATGAAAGCAACCGCTAAGGTTAGCGAAGAGCTAGCGGTTGAAGGAGAATTCACCTTTTCGTTAGTTCCTCAAGGGGCCGGCGGCGCAAGTATCCATCCAACAGCAACCATCCACCCAACCGCAAAAATTGGCAAAGGGGTAAAAATAGGACCAAATGTTGTAATCGGACCAGAGGTAGAAATAGACGAAGGAAGCATTGTTGAAGCACACACCACCATAAACCGATGGACAAAAATCGGAAAAAACAATCATATTCACAATAACGTCTCTATCGGCATATCTCCTCAAGACGTTTCATATAAAGGCCAAAGGGGACAGATTGTCATTGGAGATAAAAACGTTATCCGTGAATTTGTAACAATCCATTTACCAAGTAAAGAGAATGGTAAAACATCGATTGGCAATGAAAACTACATAATGGTGCATGCTCATATTCCACACGATTGTAAAATTGGAAACCAAACTGTTATCGGCGGATATGTAGGCTTAGCCGGACACACGACTATTGAAGACCAAGCCATTATCGGTGGCATGTCCGGGGTACACCAGTTTGTAAGAATCGGACGATTAGCCATGGTCGGAGCTCAATCAAAGGTAGTACAAGATATTCCCCCGTTTATGCTAGTTGAGGGAAATCCTGCCCAGGTACGCACTATTAATTTAATTGGCCTACAGAGAAAAGGATTTTCGCAAGAAGCAATCGCCGAAATTAAAAAGGCCTTTAAAATTATTTACGAAACAAAACAGAGAACTCCAGCAATTGTTAATGAATTGAGAAAGCGCTTACGTCCTCTTGATGAGGTTAACCAACTAATTAGTTTCTTAGCCACAGAAAGCCGACGAGGAATCAACAAAAAGGTTGCCTTAGATGAGATTGAAGAAGATCTTATCTTTCCAGAGATTCCAGAACTCGGAATATGAAGATTTTAATCTCTGCCGGTGAGGTCTCTGGCGATCTCTACGGATCATTTCTCGTAAAAGAGATTGTAAGGACAGGTCGCGACCTGTCCTTACAAATATATGGCATGGGAGGGGAAAAGCTAAAAGCCGCGGGAATGGATCTTCGACACGACATTATCCAAAGAAGCTCTGTTGGATTAATCGAAACACTTCCAAATATTATTCCTGTTTATTTAACTTTTAGGAAAATGGTCTCTTATCTAGACAAAGAAAGACCCGATTTGGTTATTGCAATCGATTCACAGGGTTTTAATGTCCCTTTTTTGGCCGAAGCGAAAAAGAGAGGAATAAAAACTGTCTATTTTATTCCACCACAAGAGTGGCTCTGGGGAACCGATGACAATCTAAAAAAAGTTGTCTCTTTGTGTGATTTAATTGCCTGCATGTTTGAGGATGGATATAAGGCATATAAGAAAGAAGGGGCCAATGCTGTTTATTTTGGTCATCCGATTTTAGATATTGTAAAAACCAGCACAACAAAAGAAGAGTTTCTAAAAAAACATAATTTAAAAAATGTTTTCCCGATTATCTCTCTTGGGTTAGGGAGCCGAAAGCAAGAATTTAAAAAACTACTCCCTAAAATATTAAAAACAGCTGAGATTATTGCGCAGACCCACAAAGAGGCGCAATTTTTAGTCCCGCTTGCTAATTCTAAATACAAAAAGACCATCCAAAGACATCTCAATAAATACAATTTAAATATTAGAATTATAGAAGATTCTAGTTATAATATTTTAAATGCTTCGGATCTTTTGATTACAAAATCTGGAACAATCAATGTTGAGGCCTGCGTTTTGAACGTTCCAAACATAATGATGTATGAGGTACATCCAATTACTTATTGGTTAGCCAAAAAAGTCTTAAAAATCAAGGTCCCCCCCCACTTTAGTCTTCCAAATCTTATTGCAAAAGACAAAATAATTTCCGAGTTTGTTCAAGAAGACGTCGTCCCAGCAAAAATGGCAGAAGAGTGTCTAAAAATTCTAAAAAATCCACAAGATTTAAAAATCCGCATGCAAAAAGTAACGGCGGCACTTGGATCCACTGGGGCAATTTCTAAAATTGCAAAAGAAATACTTAAAACGTCGGGCTAGCTTCAAATTCTGAAGTCGCCGGCCAGGCAGCAAAATCAGCTTCTGGGGTTGCCGGATAGGTCATGCTGCTTGCATCAATATTACTAGGCACGGTTCCGGCAATTGTTGCATAAGTTGTTACGTTAACATACAAAAGACCAGAATCGTTAGTTGAATAGCCAGTAGTCCAATCCCTTCCATGCAGCCTCTCTGTATCTCGATTAAATTTGCCATAAAGTTTATCAATTATGCTTACAGCTGTAGCCGGGTTAATTGTGTTCTGGTACATTTGAAAAGTTACAACTGTATTATTTGGATCATTATCGTTTTCTTTACAATAAAAATAGGTTGAGCCGGTAATTTGATTTGTAGCACTCCAATTTCCAGTTGCTCCGCCGGTACAAATTTTGGTTCCAGATTGAGTTGCATCATAGTCAAATTTAATTGTCATCGGAGAGCTATGGGTTGAGGTCCACATTATATATGGATCTATAATAATGCTCCCTTTATTATCATTGACGAGGTCCCCATAAAGCCAGCGGCGGTAAGAGCTCTCCCCTGGCCGGATTCCCCAAATTTTTACTAAGTACCCAGCTGAATTTTGCGTAACATGCCCTTTATAAGAAATATCGCTCGATCCTCCGTAGGTTCCAACAAAGGTATATTCGTTACTAGCAATTGTAGTTAATGTTTCTTGGCGAAAGGTTGAAAGAACCGGATCAAAACCTTCAAAATATCCGAGATTAATTCCTGCTTGGGCATAAGCACTTGTAACCAAGCCCTGTGCGCGGGAGACTGCCTTAGTTTTTAGTGATGAGCTACTGGCTGAATCTAGATCATCAAGTTGAAAGACAACATCTTTTGATGGAAAAGGGATTCCATTATCATAAGTTGAGGCGGCCTGTCTTTTTCCGCAGCCCAAAAAAAGAATCAAGCTAGTTGCCAAAATAAAAGCTAAAGTCAAAGTTTTCATAATTGTGCCTCAGATTATAGCCTTTCTTTAAATTTGATGCAAGCTATCGATCTCTTGTTTCGATAATATAATATGTAAATTAGGTGAAATTACCCCTGGTTTTTGACGCCTATGAAAGCAATAGTCAACCTTTTTGGAAACCAGCGACTAAAC
>CAYQVW010000015.1:0-32703 GCA_964421245.1 uncultured bacterium
GGATCATATCTTAATTTAGGCTAAAAGTGGTCCAAAGATTGGGGTCAAGCTCAGAGGTTCTTCTTGCGATTGCAGAAAGCAGAGATTCCGCCTTTGCATTGTTTAGAAATCCAAAGTTAATCTCAAAGCTAGCAGAATATCCTGAGCAAGAGAGGGTTTGTTTTCTTCAGGCAGCAGCAAAACATGAAGGGCTTAGTTCTAGTTATGTTTATGAGCGTGAAAGACGGTCAATGCTTCAAGTTTTACTAGAAGAACAACTTCCAGGACTTGCAGAACGATCCTCCCAGGAAGCTGAGATTGTTTTAGAAACAATTGCAGCCTCTTTTGATGGGGCTCAGCTTTTAGTAACAAGACACTGGGAACACGTTAAAGGTTTTGCAGTTGCCCAAAGACTTGAAAGATTAAAGGGAGTTTTAGAGCAAGAACCGCGTTTGTCTCATCAATTAAGAGAAGAGGAGTATGAAAGAGTATTTGTTGCTCTTTTTGAATCTGACTTTAGTTTAGTAAGAATTAGGGTCTTGCAGAGAGAATGTTGGGGTGAGGAGGTTCGGGGTTGGTTTGATCTGGCAGCAGTAGAGGTTGGTTCAGAATTAATGTTTGATTTTATTGCTGGCCATGATCGAAAGGAGGTTTTATCCCCTATACCAAATTTAGCAGGACATTTAGGAAGGGTGGAGCACATAATTAGAGAAGTTGCTGAAGGACAAAATAATGAAGATCAGCAAAAAAGCTTTATGTTTGCAGCAAGTCATTATAAATCTGAGTGGGGAGCTGAATTTGAAAGACATAGTCTTTTTGAATCCTTATTAAGTTTCGAGCAGGGAGCAAGGGCAAAAGCTCTTGAAGAAGCGGTTAAAGCAGTTGATTTTAGGAGAGCTGAAGAATTAGTTAGCAGAAGGACGTTTCGGACTTTGACAGGTATGAATGCAAATATTCATGAAGTCCTTAGGGTAGTCAGGGATTTTTATAATCGAGATGAGATAGTTTTGTCTGTGATGAAGTATAGAGAAGCAGCAACTGAATTAGTAAGTTTCTACCTTAAAGATATTAAATATTATTCTAGAAGATCAGAAATATTACTTGAAGCAGCAAGAAACCACTGCGAGGTTGCAGATAAAATATTGACTAAGCATAGAGGGGTTCTTAATAAATCAACTACAAGAGATAGAATTATTTTTGCCTGTCAGATGGGGACTAAAGAAAAAATGGTGCGTTTGGTTAGGGATAGTTTTAGAACTATTCTTATCTCACCAAGAAGAGAAGACCTTCTTTTAATGGCTGTAGAGCATAGAGAAGCTGCTTTATTGTTGCTTGAAAGATCCAGATGGAGAAGCATAGAAGGGAGTGAGGCGGCAGTACGTTTATCTGGATTAAAAAGAGCTTATGATCAAAATCGACGATTGGCAAGAGAGGTTACCGATGAAGAATATTCAGATCTTTATCAGAGGTCATTTGATCCTGACTTTGATGTACAATCTCTCAGAGCAGCGCAAAAAGCTAGTTGGGGGAAAGAGGTAAGAGGATGGTTTGATCAAGCTGCTGCTGTCTTTGGAGAAAATTTTGTTTTTACCTTTTTAGGGATAAGCAATAGACATGATGCTTTAATGTTTATGCCTGAAGCGCTCGAGAAATTTAAGGGACATTCTGATACATTAAAAAATCTGATGAGCTTCGTTGCAACTACTGAAAACGTAGGTTATTTAGGTGATAGTGTTTATGGGCGCTTTAATAATGCCATAAACAATTATTCTCCTGATTGGCATCATGAATTTGAAGCAGAAGGATCCTTTGATTCTTTGGGTAAATTTTTTAAAAAGATACAAGTAAAAAGAATGGAAGCGCTTTCGCCAGAGTTTTTGAAAAAACTAAATGAAATGGGAAGGACTAATCCTCGCAGGGCTGCTTACTATCGTGAGTTAATTGCTCATCCGACAGTAAATTTGAGAGCTGTTGTAGATATGTTGCTTTTTCCACAAAGATTTCTAAACCCAAGAATAAAAAATGATTTGAGTCCCATAGAATTAACTTATGTTGGGGATTCTGATGCTGGAATTGGAATAAGGCTTACCCCAGAGAATGTAGTAGATGATTTGGTTGATGGCAAATTGGATCATCTTCAGGCTTTTCCACCTTATAAGATGGAGAGAGAGGTTACATTGCGGGATCCAAGATATTCGGCTTCGTTAGCAAAAGTCCGTAGAAAAAGACATCAGCTTGCCGACAGTCCTTTAGCCTATTTACAAAAAGCAGCCAGAATTAAGAAATCAGAAATACGAAGAAGGGCAGAAGAAGCCCTAGTTCTTTCTTGTTGCAATCATCAAGTTGCAGTAGGCTTTATAAGAGGAAACAGTGATAATTTTAAGAGTCGTTTGAATGATGATCAGAAAGCCTCCCAACTCGATCTTTTACTAGAACAAGGTAGCTTGGATGAAATCCTACAATTTTTATCTTTAAATAGAATGCCGCTAAATCTGCATTATTTTGTAAGACTTCGAAAAGTTAATAATGTTCTTAATCCAGACGGGGAAAGGGTGCTTCACAAGGCTGGTTCCGAAGATAAGTTAAATGCTCTTTACGTGTTGGGTTTATTAAAACAAGCTGATTTAGCAGAATTGCGCACAGAGCTTTTGACCAACGGCCCCCTTAGCGACGTAATAAGGGTTGAGGGGAGGCGACTGAAGAGAGAAGAAGAAAGACTTAGAGGTGTAGGAGAGCAAAAAACAAAATTAGTGGCAGAGATTGTTCCAAGAAGCGATGTTCGTGCAGCTACAGTTGGAAATGATACAAATTGTTGTATGACCTTTGGAGCAGAGAATAATACAGATTATGATTTTAATCTTGGAGTCTCAATTTTTATGGTTTCGATTGAAACAAATAGTGAAGAGGGTAATCCAGAATCCAGGGTTGTTGCGCAATCAGTGTTAACTGAAAATTTTAGATCATCAAGAGGGGGAAAGGAGCTTAAACATTTTTATAGCAGATCAAATCCCCCGGTTATATGTCTTGATAACGTCGAGGGAAATAACCGCTTGGCTTCAATGATTATTTTAAATAATGAAGAGCATGTTGATTCTTTTATTAAAGAGTTTTTTGCTGCCTATCGTAATCACTTCGCTTATTTTAGAAACTCTCAAGCAGTGGTGGGTCAATGTTATAACGATTATTTACAGAGTCTTCCTGAAGTTCCAAACGACTCTAGTCCAAAATCTGTGACTTTATATACTGATAATAGTGAGGCAAATTCAAATGAGCTTTTGTCTCAGAGAGAGGGTGCGCCACCTCCTCTTAATAAAGCGGTGGGGGTTCACTCAATAAATTATAAAGATTCCTGGCCCGTTTCTTTTATTGAAAAGAAGAGTTATCCAAAATCGTTTCATAATGGATTATCTGAGTTAAGGAATGTTTTAATGGCTTCACAGATGGTTTCGGTCAGAGAAAATATTCCGGAATTAACTTTGGGATATTTTGATGAGGCAGGAGTGCTTAGAGGATATTTGTTAGCTTATCTTGCAGAGGATAGGGGAGGGAATGATGTTTTGTATATTCACGATACTGCAGTTATGCCGAAGTTACAGGGAAAAGGGATATATAAGCAACTAAAGCAGGATTTTTTTAGACGCGTTAAAGCCTCTCCGCGTTTAAGGGATTTAGAAATAGTGTTAATTGTGAGAAAAAGGACTTATGAATTGAACAAGAAGAATGCAGCAAAATGGGGTTATCAAATTGTATCTGAGGATCCGATAAAGGAAAAAGGAGAAAAGAGAAGAGTGATTAGGATGCGAATGGCTAGTCCTGCTTGATCTAACCCTGAAAATTTGTTATAACTATCCTAATAATGAAAAAAGTCCTGCTTGCCTCCGCATTTATTTTTATTGCGTTAGTTGCTTCTGCGGCAACTACTGATTGGTCGTTCACGACTTCTTCAAACTATGCTTATGACAGCAATATAGAAATATCTTCAGGTACGGCCAAATTGAAAACCGATTTTTTTGATGCCAACTGGCAATATCGTCAACCGGTGACCATAGATAATACTAGCAATTCAAATGAATTATCCGATTATCAAGTCAGGTTAAAAATCACTAGTAGTAATTCTGATTTTTGGTCCAATATTGAATCAAGTGGAGACAGTATTCGTTTTGCTGATTCTGATAAAAGTACGCTATTAGATTTTTGGCTACATGATTTTGATTATTCTGGACAATCAGCCGAAATCTGGATTGAGGTTCCAACCATTGAGGCTTCGTCGAGTGAAACAATATATTTGTATTATGGTAATTCTTCTGCCAGCAGTCTAAGTAATGGTGAGAACACTTTTTTGTTCTTTGATGATTTTAATGATAACAGTATTGATAGCACAAAATGGACCGAAATTGATATCTCTGCCAACGAAATTACTGAGGCAGAAAACAGGCTTGCTTTTACCCGCACTACCAATGGAACCTGGAATAAGGGGTTAATTTGTAATACTGAATTTTCTCGATCAGATTTGAGTTTTGAATTTGATTATGAATGGGTAATAAATAGTTCAGGGTCTGACGCAGTTATGTTTGGTTGGCATGATAATGGGATTAATCCTAGATATAGCTACTTAGTTTACGGTTTTTATCATCCGGGGAATGAGCGCACATATATTTATGAGGATAACGTTTATAAACCGGGGGCAACAGGCAATTGGCTTGTATCTATAGATTATGATATCAGGGTCAGAATGAGAGCAAGTGGTGGTGCTTATTATGAACAGAGTACTTCAGGGGGGAATAGCTGGGTAACAAATTATACTTCAACTTATTCGACCGAGGGTGATTTAAAACCGGGTTTCGCTTTTCATTCCGGTACCCATAGGTTTGATAATGCAAGAGTTAGGAAATGGACTGATACAGAGCCTAGTTTAAGTTGTGGTGCACAAGAGGGAGGGTATTATACCGATAATCCTTCTATTCGACCGATTGTTTCAGAATTTATGGAGTTTCAGACAATTTCTTCTTTGACAGAAGTTGCAACAAAAGATGGTGGTGAAATAAAATATATCCTATCGAATGATAAAGGATCAACTTGGATTTATTATAATACAACAACTGCTACTTGGGCTGCTTCTGATGGGACCTATGCACAAGCAAATACAACCGGCGAAGTTAATTCAAATATTATCTCTTTTCCAACAGGAGATGGATTCTTTTTGTTTAAGGCCTTTTTACATTCGGATGGAACACAGGGAGTAGAACTAGATTCAGTAACTGTGCAATCTCACATGTTGACTCCAGAAGTGTCATCTTTTATTCCGGCAAACGGGGCTGTCAATGTTGCAGTAGGCAGTACCATTTCTGTAGTATTTAGTCACGCTATGGATCAGACTTCTGTTGAGAATGCCATTTCGGTCGTATCCACCTTAAATAACAATAATCAATCTACAAGCGAGACAATATCTGGAACCTTTAGTTGGAGTGATGTTAGAACGGTTGTTTTTACTCCAACAACTGCATTAAATAAGGGATACACTTATCAAGTTACAGTTTCTACAGGTGCGAAGACCACGGGAAATTATCCAATGGTGGCATCAAGTACCTTTAGTTTTAGGACGGTTGTTGATCATGAAAAGGGGAGTGTTTTTGAAAGCACGGATCAAAAGGCAAAGGTAGAACTTGATGCCGATGCGTTAAGTGTTGATGGTTATGTGTTGATTAATCGGGATCCGATAAATGATCCGGTGGTGATAGCATCAGCCTCAATTCAATCTGCAAACGACAAGACAGATGTAGATGGAAACCAATATGTTTTTCCGATTACTTCATCAATCACGGAGTTTATTGCCTATAATTCAGGGGGGGATAGAGTAACTGATAATTTTGATGCGCCGGCAACAGTTACTCTATACTATGATGATTTGGATAATGATGGTTTTGTTGATAGTACAACTCCCCCAGCAAAAGGGGCGGATTTATTAATTTATAGGTTGGATGAAACAAATAATTTATGGGTTAGGGTTCCGGGTTCATCAGTTGATACAGATAGTAAGAGTGTTAGTGTTCGGGTTTTACATTTTTCGGTCTACACATTAATGTCTTCTCCCTCACTTGATCTTAATACTGCTTATGCTTATCCGGTACCATTTAAACCAGGAGAAGGACATACTACTATTACATTTACAAACCTGGCTTCTGAATGTACTATTAGAGTCTACACGATTAGCGGGAGTCTTGTTGCTTCGTTGAATGAGACGGATGGGGATGGGCAATATAGCTGGAATGTTAAAAATTCGGATGGATTTGACTTAGTCTCCGGGATTTATATGTATCATATAAGAAGTGCTAATGATGTTAAAGTTGGTAAAATTATGGTGGTAAGATGATAAGAAAGCTTTTATTTATATTATTTGTTATTACAATAATAGTTACGGGTGCATATGCTGGAGAATTGAGCGATGTTTTTGCATATCCGGTCCCGTTTCGTCCAAGTGCAGGGCATGCTACAATAATGTTTTCTAATTTGTCATCCGTATGTACAATTCGAGTTTTTACAATGAGCGGTAAATTAATCCAAACATTATCCGAAAGTGATGGGGATGGATTGTATAGTTGGGATGTTTTAAATGCAGATGGATCAGATTTGGCATCAGGAGTTTATTTGTACCATGTAAAAAGCTCATCTGACTCAAAAATTGGTAGAATAATTGTTAACAGATAAAGGGGAAAACATGAAGAGAATTCTTATATTAGGCTTTTTAGTTTTTTGTATTTTTATTTCCAGGGTTGATGCGAGGTCAGCTGGAAACAATGCTGCCGAATTCTTGAATATTGGGGTTGGGGCAGGTCCGGTTGGAATGGGAGAGGCGAATTCTGCTATGGCAAGTGGTGCGGATGGTGTTTTTTATAACCCCGCTGCAATAGCTGATCAAAAATTGGTTGAAATTAATTCTATGCACAGTGATTGGTTTTCTGATACTACTTATCAATATTTTGGATTGGTAGTACCAGTCAATAAGATAGGACCAATGGGAATAAGTTATAATGCTCTAAATTATGGAAGCATTCCTGCCTATACCTCAAGCGGAACAAGAACTGGGGAAGTAACGGCACTTGATAGCTTAGTGACCTTATCATGGGCAAAAAGGATTAATAAAAAGTTGGCCTGGGGATTGAATTTAAAATATATAAGTCAAAAGCTTGATACAACAACAGCTAATTCAATCGCGGCCGATCTCGGCTTAAAATACAATTTAAACCAGAGAGTGACATTAGCAATTGTTACAAAAAATCAACTTGCCAAACTTAAATATATTTCTGCAGAAGCCTCTGTTCCGTCACCGATAGTTCTTGGCTTGGCTTTTTCTCCTTTTATAGTCGATGACCTTAGTTTTTCTCTTGATTATAATATGATGCAAAGGGAGGATAATTATTTAAACCTTGGAGCAGAATACTCTTTTAATAATTATTTTGCCTTGCGCTTTGGTTCTTCAAAGTCAAAATTACAGGGTGGAGTTGGATTCACTTCGCCATTTTTTGAGTTGGATTATGCATATGTTCCATATGAAGATTTAGGGGCTACTCATCGAGTTAGCTTTACTTTAAGTTTTGGTGTTAGCAAAGAGAAAGAGAAGAAACGTTACTACAAAGAAGGAAAACAGCTCTATAGAAAGAAAAAATATCTTGATGCTTTGGTTATATTCAAAAAAATAATTGAAATTGATCCTCTTGATCAGGATAGTCGAGAGTTTATTAACAGGATTGTTGAAGAGATGAGGCGCGAAACACTCCAGGAAAAAGTAAAAGCCTTGATTGCTCAAAAAAAGAGGGCTCGAGAACTATTGGAGCAGGCGGTTGTGGCATTTCAGGAAAAAGATTATCAAAAATCTGAAGAGTTAATTGAGCAGGCATTAAAACATGCCCCAAAAAACAAAGCGGCCCTAAAATTGCAAAAAAGAATTAAAATGATTAAGAAAATCGAAAAGGGGAATTAATATGAGAACAAGAGTTATATTTTTATTTTTGGCACTATTATTATTCGTGTCGCCTATGATTCAAGCCCTAACCGCGGATGAATATTTTGAGTTTGCTTCAACCAAATATCTTGAAGGAGACAATAATGGGGCTCTTAGTGAAATCCAGAAGGCTTTGGCTATAGATAAATCCCATGCTGGTGCGCTTGAGTTAAAAGCTGTAATTTCTCAAGAGATGGCGATACAAACTCCGCTTGAAAAAGTTCTTGTTTCTCCAACGGTTACAATTCCCAAGCCTGAGAGTAAAGAAAAGGTTGTAATAAAGAAGGTTGTTGAGCCTCCAGTTGTTATTGAAAAAGTTATTGAAAGGATTGTTGAAAAGAGGGTTGAGGTGCCAGCCCAAAAGACCAAGCAGCGGATAAAGGATGGGAGGTTTGATGTTTTCATTGTGGGAACTACTTTTTCTATTATTATAGGTGCTTTATTGGCTCTTCTTGTAGGGAAAATTATTTATGGATGGTTTCATTCTTCCTACGTATATTGCAGTGAGTGTAGAGCTGTAAATCAGAAAACTACCGAGTTTTGTAAAAAATGTGGATTAAGGTTAAGGGCAGCTCAATTTACCGATGAGCAAAAACATTGGTTTGACAAGTTTCACTGGAAAAAGAATCCCTTTACACTAAATGTAATGCCAAATACTTATGCTGGGCATCAAACAGAAATAGCAATTATTGAAGAGAAATTGAATACCTTAAGTGGTCATATTTTAGTTGTTGGTGGTCTTGGGACAGGCAAGACAACTCTGCTTCAATTATTAGAAATGCATCTAAAAAGTAAGTTTGAAACAATTTATCTTGTTCGTCCTCCTTCCCGTCCAGAAGAAGTAATAGATCTTATTGCGGCAACTATATCAAAAAAGACCAAAGACACCAGAAAATACTCTGTATATGAGTTTAGGAGCCTATGCAAAAAATACAAGAAAAACATACTAATTCTTTTAGACGAAGCTCACGAATTAAATGATAAGATTGAACAGTTTATAAGAATACTCGGAGATTTACACAATGTATTTTTGGTATTAGCGGGTCTTCCTCAAACAAGAGAATGTTTAAAGAGGGATTTACCAGCTTTATTTGACCGTATTGTTGAAAGCATTCTTCTTGGGGCACTTAGCCGCGAAGAAACTAAGGAATTAATTCAGAAAAGAATTTTAAACGTTTCTGGCAAAGGGCTTGGGCCTTTTACCGTTGCTGCAGTTGATAAGATATATGATATTGGTTTTGGGATTCCAAGGGGAATACTAAAGATTTGTGACTGGGTTACAACACAAGCGATTAAGGAAAATAAAACCCAGATTGATGCAGCAGATATTATAAAATATAATGAGGAAATGAAAAGAATAAAACTACGTGACAATGGTGGTGAAAATAAAAATGGGTAAATTAGTTTTAGTTGTAGAAGATAGTCCGACCCAGCTTGAGGTTTTGAAAAATATTGTAGCAAGTGCAGGATATGATGTTAGAACATCTATAAGCGGGGAGGAGGCGCTAAAAATGGTGACTCAGGATCCATTTGATTTGGTTATTTTAGATCTTCTATTACCCCGGGTTGACGGATTTGAAGTTTGTCGAAGAATAAAAAGAGATCCCTCGACCAATAAAATAAAAGTGCTTGCCATTACCTCTTTTGATGTGGCCGACATTGCCGATAAAACTTCTGCTGCTGGGGTAGATGAGATTTTAATCAAGCCTTTTAAACCGCAGGACTTAGAAAAGAAGCTAAAAAAACTAATCTAGTGATTTTTCGTCGTACGCGATTCTTTCGTTGAACTCAATTTTGTTTATTACAAGGCCGCTTAATAGCTTCGGATAAAAGAAGGTGGATTTTTGCGGCATTTTTTCTAGGGTTTTTGCTGTTTCCATTACATCTTCAACCCTTGTTGGATTCAATATTATTCCGATGTCAAACTCTTTGCTTAAAACTTTATCCAATGCGTCATCCTTATCTTTTGAAAATGTTATATCATCAGCAGTCATTCCAAGTATTTTAGCAATCACAATTGTATGCAATATTGTAACATCAAGGTTTTTATAGGCCTCTGATTTATCTTCTTTTAGCATTTCATCAATATTAATATCTTCTCGAAGTTTTAGTAATAAATATTTTTTCTGATCTTTTTGTGATAATAGGAACAGGTGTTCATTTTTGTCCTTTTGAGAAGTTAGTTCTTTTAGTGCTTTCTTTCTAACTTTTTTTTCTGTTCTTTTGCTGTATGGAAACTCTTTTATTTCAAAATATATCCCTAATTCCTCAAAAAACCCTTGGACGTCAAAATTTGATGCGACTTTTACCAAACGATGGATGGGAAGAACTACCAATCCTTCGGCCTCAATCGGAGTAAAGAAAGCCATTATATGATTATATGATTCATCTTCACTAAAGCGGGTATTTCTACCTTTCATTTCGTTTCTATATTTTAACGACGCTTCATAGCGATGGTGGCCATCGGCAATAAAAATAGGCTTATCTTTCATTTCTTTCATTATTTTTAGGATTACATTTTTAGCTTCAACTCTCCAGATTCTGTGAACAACCTTGTTTTTATCCTTTACTTCAAAGAGAGGCTTTCTTCTTGTGAATTTTTTAAAAGGTTTAAGTGTTTTTAACTTTTCATCAGAATAAATTGTAAAGATATTTTCAAGGTTTGCAGAACAGGCGCGTAAAAGCTCGATCCGATCTTTTTTTGGTTTTGAAAGGGTATTTTCGTGTGGATAGACTTTTCCATGACCAAAATCCTCAAGACGAAGGAGTGCAATGAAACCTTGCCTGGCATATTTTTTCCCACCTACGTTAAAACGCTGTTCATAAAAATAAATTCCTGGTTTTTCATCTTGAGAGAGAATATTGTGGTGTACCCAGCCCTTTAAAAATGCGGCTGATCTTAAATATTTGTTGTTATATTGTGAATCTTCCTTAAATTCTTTCCCCAAAATTAAACGGATGATGTTAAAATTACTTTGCTCGTAATATTCATCCTGCTCATCGGATGATATAACATCATAGGGGGGCGTCATTACCTTTGCTGGTTTTTTGACCTTTTTCTTATTATAGACTATTCCCTGAAAGGGGAAGACATTTACCATACCTTCAATATAGCACAAAATTGCTTTTTGCTCAAATTTGCCATTTATGTTAATATTTTGAAGTGAGTATTGAAAAACTAAACAACGATGTTAGAAAATTTCTGGAAGTATATAATATATTAAGTCCTGAGGCAAAGGGACTGGTTGAGATCCAGCTTACTCCGCATTTGCAAAATGCGGACAAAAGAACCAAGGCTCTATATTCTGCTCTTCTCTCGGCGGCTCAAGAGGGACTTAGCATTGCCGACGCTATTTCTAGAATGGAGGCTGCTGCAAAAAAGGAATCCTCTTAATCAAGCAGAGCAAAAAAGATTAAGCCAAATAGGATGAGGACAATTCCTGATCCACCTCGTATTAAAGTCAACACATCTGGCCACCAAAGATAGACAGAGTATGCGCCAACAAGAATTAGAGCCATTCCAAGAATTGATTTTATAATCTGTCCCATAATTATCTCCTCCCTATTAAGTCGAGGATTCTATTGAGATCTTCTTTTGAGAAGAAATCAATTTCAATCTTTCCCTTTTCCGGTTTTCCATATATTCTTACCTTTGTTCCTAACTGCAATATTAAATAATCTGCAATATCTTTAAATATATGTAGTTTCTGTTTTGCTTTTTTTCGTTTACGGCTTTGTGGCGTAATAACTGTTTCTATGTCTCGTACATTCATTTTATTTTTTAGGATTTGATGATACAGTTCTAGCTGCTTTTCTTTGGGAGCGGCTAATAGGGCCCTGGCGTGACCGGCCGTAATTTTGTTTTTTTTCAATCCTCCTAGAATTTCTCCAGGTAGGTCTAATAAGCGCATCATGTTTGCAACATTTGATCGGCTTTTTCCAACTTTTTTTGCGATTTCCTCTTGTGACCAGTTAAATTCAGAATTAAGTCTGTTGTAGGCGTCGGCTTCTTCTATTGGGTTTAGGTCTACTCGCTGTAGGTTCTCAACCAATGCAATTTTTATTGATTCTTCGTCCGAAAAATCTTTAATAATTGCAGGTATTGTTGGTTTTCCAGCCTTTATTGCTGCACGAAGTCGGCGTTCTCCAGCAACAAGCTCGTAGCCGGCCTTGGTCATGCGTGCCAAAATCGGCTGGATTACCCCGCTGGTTTTTATGCTTTCCGAAAGTTGGTCAAGCTCCTCTTCTCTAAAAATTGTTCGTGGCTGGTTTGGATTTGGAACCACCTTTGTAATATCAACATTTACAACAGTTCTCCCAGAAGTAAAAACAGTTCCCTTTGGAATCAGAGCATCCAGTCCTTTTCCTAGTCCTCTTTTAGGTTGATTCATCGCCAATTACCTCCTTTGCAAAATTTTCATAAGCTTGGGCGCCGTTTGAATTTGGATCATAAAAAATTATTGGTTGTCCAAAGCTTGGAGCCTCAGCCAATCGAACATTTCTTGGTATCATTGATTTAAAAACTTTGTTTCCAAAGGTCTTTTTGGTCTCCTCGGCCACTTGATTGGATAAAATAGTCCTACTGTCGTACATTGTAAGTATTACTCCGCGAATTTTCAAGGCCGGATTTAATCTTTCTCGGACCAGTTCAAGTGTTTGCATAAGCTGGCTTATCCCTTCTAGTGCATAATATTCACATTGTATTGGGACAATTACCTCATCAGCTGCTGATAGGGCATTTACGGTTAAAAGGTTTAGGGATGGGGGGCAGTCTATTATAATATGTTCATATTTATCTCTTATATCAAAGATTGCCTTTTTTAGTCGGCCTTCTCTGGTTGGCATGTTTACCAGTTCTACTTCAGCTCCAGCTAGACGTGAGGTAGCGGGGATTATATCTAAATTAGGTAGATTCGTTTTTTTAATAATATCTTGAATTGGGACCGATTCTGTTAATACATTATATATACAAGATTGCTCCGGGCTGCGGTCAACACCAAAGGCAACGGTTGCATTTCCCTGTGGATCAAGATCAATTAAAAGTGCCTTTTTGCCAAAGGTTGCAATATAGGCAGCTAGGTTTACTGAAGTTGTAGTTTTTCCAACGCCACCTTTTTGATTCACAACGGCCGTAGTTATACCCATGGTGAATTTATTATACCTATCTTTTTAGAGGTAAGTCAAATCTTGTATACCGCGTAGCCACCCCTCTTAGGGGTGGCATTAAGGTGTGAAATTTTTTTGTAGAATTGACGATACATTAATAGGAGAACCTTGAGTGGAACTATCATTTAATAATTTAAAAAGTAGAATTGTTGTGAATCGTTTTACATATCATCTAGTTCGATGTGGTGGGGAAAGAATTGATGGTTTATGTGATGTTGCTGGCCGAATCATAAAGACCGTATCATCAGAATATAACGTAGGGGGACTAAGAGAGATTGTCAGAGAAGTTGAAAGCATAAATGATGAAAGGGTAACTTGGGGGAATAGACACTTAGTAGCTCGACAACTTTATCAAGATGAGAGAATCTCTCTGGACGAACTTAAAAGCGTATTAATTAATTTGTCCTCCGCAACATCAACAATATTGTGTGGTCTATCTGGAGCACTTTTTCTAACAAAAGTTGTTGGAGAATATTCATTAGTCCCTAGTTTAATGCCGAGTTTGATTTCTTCGGACATGATAGATTCGTTAGAAGGCATTATCAATAATCCATTGTTAACATTAGTTGGGGTTTTGCTTTCTCCAGTTGTTAATCTCCAGCTTTTTCGTATTTTACATCTATTTTATCCTTTTGATCAGACTGGAATAAATGATTATGATCAACTTTATTCTGGTTCTATTTTAAAAAGAACAAAAAATTATTTAAACATGACTGCTATTAAGCCGATAGGCGAAGAATTTGTGTTTCGTTTTGGAGTGCAAGGTTTGTTACAGGGTATCATTTCGCCTTTGAAAGCAATAATGCTCCAGACAACACTGTTTTCACTCAGTCACCCTAAAAAAGATGAGATGGACTATCTTTGGATTGCATTTGTTGGGTCCTACATTCAATTTTGACAGCGATTTTAATTCACTCCGCTTTTAATATTACTTATATTTTAGCTAACAAAAAGTAGATGTGTAGTCACCCCTCTTAGGGGTGGCAGAAAGTTGTTTTCAGCGTTATCATATTGGTAGTGCCAAAACATATAAAACTACCTGGATATGCATATTTTTTGACAACTAGGCTGTTTGGCAACCTTTCTATTTTTAGCGATGAACAGTGTTGCTTGCTACTTATCAAAGATTTAGACTTCTACCGAGAAAAACTGGATTATCAAATATATGGTTATGTAATCATGCCTGATCATTTTCATTGGATTATTCATCCATCTGGAAAAGCAGATATTTCGGTTATAATGAACAAGATTAAAGGTCATTCTAGTTTTGTAATTAATAAATATTTAAAGCGTAGTGGTAAGCTATGGCAGAAAGGATATCATGATCATGTTATCCGGAATGGCAAGGATTTTGAAGAAAAAGTTAAGTATATTCACAAAAATCCAATTAGAGCAGAATTGGCTGATAAAATAGGGGACTATAAATTTTCAAGCTATAGAAATTATTATTTAGGGGATAATTCTTTAATAAAGGTTGATGTTCCTATGTACAGTATGTTGGCAAAACAATAGATGGCAACGCCTAAGAGGCGTTGCCTACGCGGTTGTCTTTTCAATAATCACCAATGACCTTTTATGGCCATTTGAGAGCTCTATTTTTTTGATCTCTTTTATATCTCCATTATAATCTTCAACTTCGGGTCCTTTTTGTGCAATAAGGAGGCCACCAGGTTTTAGGTAATTGATGGCAATTGGGGCTAATTTTGTAAGTTTGGCAACTGCTCTGGCGACTACAACATCAAACTTACCGAGTTTTACTTCTCCTGCCCGTCCCCAAATAACTTCTACATCTTTTAAGTCTAAAATATTAACAATGTGTTTTAGAAATTCGGTTTTCTTCTTTGTTGATTCAATCAAGGTCAGTTTTATCTCTGGTCTTGCAATTTTAAGTGGAATTCCTGGGAATCCTGCTCCGGTTCCAATATCCAGCACCTTTTCTTTTTGTAAATCAATTGCTTGAAGAATAGAAAGAGAATCTTCAAAGTGTTTTACTTTTATTTCTTCTGGATTAGTGATCGAGGTTAGATTAAATTTCTTATTCCAATCTAATAATTCAGTAAGATATATACTAAAAAGCTTGTCCAATACTAAAGTGGAGGATTCCTTCTCCAAATCCTTTGTGGGTTGCCATTCCGTAGTCTAGTCTAATCGGCCCAAGAGGGGTTGTGACCCTAACTCCTGGTCCCCAACCAGCAATAAAGTTTCCAAATTCAGGGAAGCCAGAGTACCAGGCATTTCCCCAATCAAAGAAGAGTACTCCTTGAAAGGTTTCGTTAAAAGTATAACGCAACTCCCAGTTGGTAATAAGTTTCTTTTGTCCTCTTTTAATGTCACTAAGAGCAAATCCTCGAATTGTATTTGGTCCGCCAGCCCAGTATAGCTCTCCCAACGGGACATCTCCAGCGCCAATCCCTGTTCCGATATGCCAGGCGAAAACAGTTTTATCCCTTAATGGAACATAGCGATTTAAATCTAGACCATATTTTGTATAATTGGTTGTTCCAGTTGATCCGGCAGATTTCCAACCTTGTTTTAGGGATATTGTGTGGAAGGCTCCGGATGAAGGATTGGTCCAAACGTCTCTGGTGTCATAAGATAAAGATTGTCCGATATATGTAGAAATATACGCTTCAAAGGTTGCCGCATTTCTTGGAGAAACACTCTCTGAACCAAAAGAATAACTAGTTCGATAATTACTTGTTAACTCTTTGCCAATTGCCACATCCCAACCTATGTGTAACTCATCTTGAAGTGTTAGATATATATCTCGTCCCATGGTATTCCAGAGTTTGTAAGTTAGCGAGGTTTTAGGCCCTAGCTTTTCTGGTAAAAACCAGGGATTGAAATATTTTAGCTGGTAGGTGGATAATTCTTGTCCGGATTGCCCCTTTAAAAGAAGGTTTTGGGCGGTACCTCGTAGATTGTTTAGCGATAGATCAACAAATCCAAACCAGCCTTCTCTCTCTCCATATCCACCACCAAAATTCACTGTGCTAGTTCTAGCTTCTTTAATACCTAGCAAAATAATTAGAGAGTTGTCGGTTGATCCAGGCTGAAACTGTGGGATTATTTCGCTGAAATATCCCAGGTTAAAAATATTTCTAATATCTTTTTTAAGAGTTTTTTCATTAAAAACATCTCCGCTTTTTGTTTTTAATTCTCGTAAAATTACATAATCCTTGGTATTGCTATTGCCCTCAATGGTGATTCCTTGTATCAAGCCTTCGCTCAAATTAAAATAGAGAGTTTGGGTCTTAGGATCAGTTTTAACATCAACTATTTTTGTAAGAATATATCCATCTTCTTGGTATTTTTCTTTGATAGTTGCAATATCTTGTCTTAGCAGTTTGAAGCTCAAAATTTGGTTCTCTGATACGTTCATGAGTGAACGCAATTCTTTGGTTGAGTATACAGTATTTCCAGAGAAAACGATTTTTCTAATAGATGGATTTTCTAAAACAGTTATTATTATTCGGCTTCCTTTTTTATATACTTCAGTGGCTATATCCACATTTTCAAAATAACCCAAGGCATAAATTTGTTTAATGTCCCTATTGATTGCTCCCTGGTCCCAAAAGTCGGCGATTTTTAATGACATTGCCTTTAAAATGGTATTGTTATCTATACTATCGTTCCCCTTTATTTGAATGTCGCTGATTACGGTCTCTTCCGCCAGAGAAGATATGGACAAAAAAATCGTTAAAAAAAGCAGCCCTAAAATTATTTTCTTAAACATAATTATCTCCAATTATATCATGAAACTCTAAAACCTCACGGTATTATTTAATGTCACTTTATAATAGCCAGAATCTGCTTCCCCATATGTTAGAGGTTCTTCAAAATACGCGATAGAGAGGGAAGGGGAGAGTTTGTAAGTAATCTCATAATTAAATGACTCGTATTCATCATTTTGTACGCTTTCTTGTTCGAATTGAGAATATTTTAACGATATAAAAAGCCGATCAAAAAAACCTTTCACAAAACCGATCCCAAAAAGAGGTTGTATGCCAGGGGAACCTGTTTTTCCGAGATTATGACGAATATCTTTTCCAAAGTTATATTGTAGGGTTAGACTCTCAAGTCCGAGCGCTTTTTCTAGCTGTCTTTCTACATCTCTAAAAACAATTACTTGAAGCCGGCTGTCTAGATAATCTGCCAAGACATCACTGCTTTTTATCTCTTCCTTGCTGATCCCAACTACCGCTTTAACAAATTCAGGCAGTAGCAGTATTTTTATTTCTGTATCCGAGTAGCTTGCTTTTGACATTAGAGGAGGGTGTGTGCTTTTGTCTTCTTGGAATGCTTCAAAATTTGTGGTTAGAGCTAGTGCCGGATCTTTTGATCCCAGCACACCCCTAATTCTTGTTACTATATAAACTTTTTGCTTTTCTATTTCTGTGGCTGTTGTATCGCTCGCATCACTTTTTGTTTGTGTGTCTTCAACTATTATGTCGCCAGTTAAGTTTAAATAGGGGAACTGACCATATTCTTTTGAAAAGAGGGCATAGTTTGGACTTAGCTTATCGAATTCGTAGGGGTAGTATTTTTTCTGACTTGATTCTGGGAGCAGGTCAAAATCCCGGTTAAAAATATTAATCTCTCCTCTTTTAAAATTCAATCTTCCTGATAATTGTGGTTTCAAACTATTTCCCGAAACTGCTATTTCTTTACCAGAGAATTCTAAGGAAACGAATAAATTACTCAAATCGAGTGTTTCAAGGTTTCCGGAGGAGATATACATATTTTTTCCAAAATTCAATTCAAGCCCCAAATTTATAGGAAAAGTTTTCTTTTTTGCTCCCTCTTTACCTGCAACTTGATTAGATAGATTAATGACCCCATCCTTAAAGTCAGCTTTTCCCGAAAGAAGAAGATTGTTTATTGGTCCAGCAAGCCTAATCTTTTTTGTAAAGATTTCACCCGAGAAATTGTTTAGATCAAGAATTAGGTTGGTGTCTGCAGCAGTTAGATTAATTGTGTTTGCGGAAAGATCGGCAATGCCCGTAATAGAAATGGAATTATTGCGATGTTTTGTTGCTTTTCCGATCCAATTTGTTGTTAATTTTTTTAGTGTAATATTGTGGTTGTTTGCCGTTAGGTTTGCGTTAAACTTTGTTAATTCCGAATCTAGTTTGTTTAGTTTGATCTTTGCCTCGGACAAATTTAGAAAACCGGAAATACTTGGAGCATTAAGTTTTCCCGATATCTTAAGTTTTACCTTTGCATCGCCTTGTTGAAAGGCCACCTCATCATTTAATATGTTGATTATTCCTAGTCCCTTGCCATTTAAGACAAGATCAAGTTTGATTACATTAGTTTTTAGGGAGTAATTACCGGATAAAGACGAGATATCTTTGCCCGTAGTTAAGGTTAGCTTTGGGATGTTTATCCGGTTCTCTTTTAAAGAAGCTCTTCCTTCAATCTTTCTATATTTTATTCCAGCCAGAACAACATCTTTTGCTTTAAGGGATATAGAGGTTGTTGGTTCTTTTATTGATCCCTTTAAATATCCATTAAGGTTAAATTTACCTTTATATTCTTTTTTGTTTTCACCAATTAACTCTAGTAAATCAGCTGGCATATTGAGGGCTCTAAAGGTAAGATTTGTTGACTCGCTATTGGTGTCGTATTTTCCGGCGACCTCGAAAAAACCACCTGCTTTAATAATTTGGGCTTTTACTATGTTAACAATATTGTTTGCATAATTTCCCTGTATCTCTATTGTATTTAGGTTATATTTTTTGTAGTATGTTTTATCAAGTCTGGCGGCAAAGCTGAGTCGTGGTTTTTTTAGATCGCCATTTATTTTTATCTCTCCACGCAGCTTACCGCTAAATTCTTTCCAAAAATCGGGTATTTCTTCACTTAGCATTTTTAACTCTAAAACGACTGCTTCCCATGAGCTAAGATAGTTTTTTTCTTTGTCGTCATATAAAACAATATCTCCATTTTTAAAATAAGCTAAAATATTTGGAAGGACAATTTTACTACTTTGGGATGTTTTCGAGGTTGTTTTGATTTTACTGCCGATAATATTAAATATTTTCATGCCGATTGGCATTATTTCTTTTAGTTCTGCTTTGTGGGTCTTAAAATAGAGATTTATTTTTTCATCTTCTAGTAGGGCGGTCCCTCCTAACTCATACTTGCTCTGTTTGGATTCGATCCGAAGCGGTTGATTGAAAGATAGTAAACCATCAGACAAAAGCACTTCTGTTTTTAAATTGCCAAGGAAAATGTTTTCAAAACTAAAACCGTTTAAATTCAAATCAAAAGAAGCTTCTGGGTTTTTTTGACCATGTTGTTTTTTGTACGATAAGCCGAAGTTTCCCTTCCCCTTAAAATCTCCAAACTGAATAAGGTATGGACTAAAGTCGGAAAAATCTATTTTACCTTTTGCTACTAGCTCAAGTTTTTCGTTATTAGAATCAATGTTTAGTTCAAGGATTGACTTGTTTCCGAAAGCTTTCGCATTTTTAACGTTGAGTTTTCTTTCTTTTAATTTGATTTCTGCTTGGGCTAAGTTAATTTTTATCCCTTGAATTTCTGCTCCGCTGATTTTTATGTTGCCATTGTATGTAAGATCGAGAAAAGGTAAAAATGAGGCCAATTTTGCCTCACTTTTTAAAAACCCAGTTATTTTGAAATCCATATCTAATAATCCTTTGGGATTTTTAAGATCGGGGGGGAGGACTAGATTAATAATTTTTAGATTTTCTAAGTTGATTCTTTTTCCTGTAATTATTAGATCGCTTTCAACGTTGGTTCCAGTTTTTCCAAAAAGATAAAGGGTTGATTCATTTTTCTTTATTACAAATCGAGGGATATTAATTTGGCCAGAGGCTATAGAGATTTTACCATAACCATAATCTATTTCTTGTTCAGCTATTTTTGCCCTCTCAACTTCAATGCTGCCGGATGCAGTTAGGTTTCTTATGGGCGCCTTGGCAAATTCTTGATCAAGTCTAAAGGAGAGGTTTCCATAAAAGCTTTTAACGAAGGCCTGCATTTTTCCAACAAAATTGTCTCCAGAGATTAAAAGTCCCTTTGCCTCTGTGGAGAGTGTGGTCTCAAGGTTTTTGAGAATTGATCCAGATCCCTTTATATGTCCACTCTCCGAATAAACGCCAAATTGTTTAATGAATATATTTCCATGATCATAAGTAAAGGTTCCATTAGCCCTTGAAACCGCCTGACCCAAAACATTTGCGTTTGTGAGTCTAGCGCCTAGTCTTCCTACAAAATTCTTGCTATCTCCCTTAATGAATAGAATTCCGGATCCCAATCCGCTAATTCCAGGAGATCTTTGTGTTAATTTGTATAGGTTGAGTTTGGAAGGAGTTATTTCTAGATCAAGTTTTGGAATTATGTTTTTAAAATCAATTTTTCCCCGAACATTAAGGTTACCATCGTATGCTTTTAGGTTTGCTTTTGAAAAAGTTAATAGGTCGTCTTTGTATATCAGTCTTCCTTTTGCTGTAAATGGTTGATTAAAATATAATCCCTTGGCGCTTTCTACATCAATTATGTAGCTTGCGTTTTCTGCCAAGCCGCTTATTTTAATGTTTGCATTGGCCAATCCTTTTATATCTTGGTTTTTTATATCTTTGAAAACATATTCAATTTCTTTTAATGGTGCATTACTTGCTCTTATTGCAAAATCAAGTTTTGGGTTTATAAAATCATCTAGTGTTCCATTAACTTTGATGGTGGAGTCATTTATTTTTCCTTTTGTATCAATTTTTAATTTATTTTCCGAAACCTCAAGCCTTAAATCTGCCTGCCCATAAAAACTAGAAAGCTCAAGGGGGATTGAGAAGGGGCCCCAAGTTTTTGCGGATAGATTTTTTGCCTTTATGTTTATTTTGTATTTTTGGTTTACAATATTGAACCATCCACTGGCGCTAGCAGTGGACTTGTCTTGTTGCGCATTAACCTTAAAGATTAATTTAGGGGCTTTGTTGAGATCTAATATTCCTGATTCGACAAAGAAGTCAAATTTATACGGTGCATCCTCTTTGAAATCATAGATTCCAAGATGGTCAATATATTTGATTTTTGATTTTTTAATTTTGATTTTTGCTTTGATAGGTATCTCGGGTGGGGAATCGTTTTTGGCATTTGGATCAACAAATAATTGGACAATATCTACATTATTGTTTTTATCTCGAGTAATGGTTGCATTGGCCTGTTCAATATCAATTGATGTAATTGCCGGAACAATGTCTCCGCCATTTTTGGCGAATTTTAGTGGATTAAAATTAATTTTAACAATTTCGGCTTTTAGTTCTGGAGTTATTTGAACCCCTTTGAGAACTATTTGGCCAATAACGCGTCCAGAAACTTCTCTAATCGTCACATCACGGTGAAAGAGATCTTTTAGGGCAGAATCTGCCTGTTCTTTAATATTGTCGTAAATAGGGTTGGTTAGGTCTTTGAATGAAAAACCAGACAATAAAAAACCCACCAACAAAAACAGAAATATTTTTGCTATTCTCTTAAACATTATATTGTTAGAATTGTAACTCTTTAGCAGAATAATCGCAAGAATTTATCTTTTTGCTCTAGGATGCGCCGAATCATAAACAGATTTTAATTTCTCTTTTGTCACATGTGTATATACTTGAGTAGTTGAAAGCGAAGTGTGTCCCAATAATTCTTGAACTGTTCTTAAATCTGCTCCATGAGATAAAAGATGAGTAGCAAAGGTGTGGCGGATAGTGTGGGGGGTTACCTTTTTTAACAACCCACATTTTTTAGCAGCTGCTTTGATCATTCTCTCAACGCTGCGTTGTGTTAATCGGGTTCCTCTTTTTCCAAGAAACAAGGCTCGGCTTCTTTTTTTACCAAGCAAAATATTTCTTCCGCTCTTAATGTAGGTATTGAGTGATGTTATGGCATATTTTCCAATTAAAACAATTCTCTCTTTCGATCCTTTACCAAAAACCCGAATTTCTTCGGAGTCCAAATCAAGATCTGATAGATTTAGTCCGACAATTTCTGAAACACGGATTCCTGCTCCATAGAGTAATTCAAGAATCCCCCTGTCTCTGAGTCCTTTGGGGGTTGTGGTATTAATTTCCTTCAGTAATTTGTTCATTTCATCTTCGTAAAGGAAGTTTGGAAGTCTTTTTTGCAATTTTGGGGTTTTTATTAGTTCAAACGGATTTTTAGAGGTGAGCTTTTCTCTTATTAGGAATCGAAAGAAGGATCTGCAGGCCGAAATTTTTCGGGCCAGGGAGCGGCGAGAATATTTTTTTTGTAATTCGTATAAGAATTCACGAGCAGTTAATCGATCAACTTTATTTGTCGGCCTCTTGTTTTTCTTTAAGAATTTTTCAAGATCAATTAAATCAATTTTATAATTTTTTATGGTGTAGTTTGAATAGTTTCTTTCTGATTTAAGGCTTTCGATGAATTTTTCAATCCAGGTATTCATTTAAAGCTTATATTGTTTTCTCTTCTCAGGGGTTATGGCAACGTGATTTGAGCCTTCCTTGACCCAAAGTTTTCTTTTTTCTTTTGGCCTGGTGTCAATATGGATGTATCCTTCTTTTGGATAGAGGCCAATTCCGTTTATATCATCAATGCCTTCTACATATTTAAATATCTCGGACAAATCAATTCCGTCAATATTTATGTGTACTGCTTTTCCCCTATTATGATAGCTTTTGCGTTCTTTTTGCAGGCTTTCAAGGTATGCATCACACCAAAAGGCAGAAAGGACGTTAACCTTTGTATTAAAATGAGCACCAATTTGCTCAAGAATACCAACTAGTCCAAGGTGAATTTTAAATTCTTTTCCTCTGCATTGATCGCAAGGGCAGATGAAGTCTTTATGATTATAATGTTCTGATAGGTCACCCATAGATTGTATTTTAGCATATTTGATAGTATACTAATAGATTGTTAATGGGGTTCTAAATAATTCATTAAGGAGAGAAAGAAGATGCAAAAGGGAAAATATTTTTTTAGTTCAGAATCTGTTACCGAAGGACATCCCGATAAAATCTGTGATCAATTATCTGATGCCATATTAGACGCAATAATGGCAAAAGATCCGATGGGCCGAGTTGCTTGTGAATGCTTGGTCACAACCGGATTGATTGTTGTAGCTGGTGAGATTACCACCGGTTGTTATGTAGATATTCCAAAAATAGCGAGAGAGACCATTCGCGAAATTGGTTTTACCGATGCCAAGATGGGATTTGATTATGAAACTTGTGGAGTGATTGTTTCGGTGAAAGAACAATCGAAAGATATTGCTCGTGGAGTAGATAAAGCTTTAGAAATTCGGGGTGGGGAAGTGACTAAAGAAGACCTAGCGGCCTTAGGTGCAGGCGATCAGGGCTTAATGTTTGGTTATGCCTGTGATGAGACAGAAGAATTAATGCCAATGCCGATTATGCTTTCTCATAAACTTACCAAAAGACTTGCCGATGTTAGAAAAGATGGAACACTTCCATATCTTAGACCAGACGGTAAATCACAGGTTACAATAGAATATAATGATGGCAGGCCAGTTAGGATTGATTCGGTTTTAATTTCTTCTCAACATGCTCCGGATGTTAAATATGATAAGATTCGCAAGGACATTATTGATGAAGTTATTACTCCAATCCTTCCTCCACAGTTAGTTGATAAGGATATTAAGTATTATGTTAACCCAACCGGACGCTTTGTGGTTGGTGGTCCTCACGGAGACGCAGGTGTAACCGGTAGAAAGATTATTGTAGATACTTATGGTGGTTATGGACGACATGGTGGTGGAGCATTTTCCGGTAAGGATCCAACAAAGGTAGATCGATCTGCTGCATATGCTGTTCGATATTTGGCTAAGAATGTGGTTGCTGCTGGACTTGCAAAAAAATGTGAAGTTCAAGTTGCTTATGCAATTGGTGTTGCAAAGCCTTTATCTGTAATGGTTGATACTTTTGGAACTGGTAAGATTGCGGATGAAAAGATTGCAGATATATTGCAAAAAGCCTTTGATCTTCGTCCTGGATTTATCTTAAAGGAGCTTGATTTGCGTCGTCCGATCTATAAACAGGTTGCAGCCTATGGGCATTTTGGACGAGACGATCTTAATGTTCCTTGGGAAAAGACAGATTTAGTACCAAAACTTAAAAAGCTCGCTAAGTAACCAGCTTATGGCCCAGTTAGAGATTTCTCTAACTGGGCTTTTTTTATCAATTTTGTATTATAATGGTCTTACGTAAGCCTTACGTAAGTCTTACGTAAGGAGACAAAAATGAAAAAATCAGTGCGCAAACTTGGAAAAGTAGGCAAATATAGCTATGCGATCACAATTCCTGGAGAATTTATCAAAAAGTTGAAATGGAAAGAGCGGCAAAAGCTAGTCGTTTCGTTAAAGGGGAAGAGGCTAGTGGTTGAGGATTGGGAGAAAAAGTAAGTCTTTCTTATGATATAATTAAAACATGGTGAAGATTCTTTTGTGCGGACATTCTAAACAAAGATTGAAGGCTCGAAAAATAAGAATTAGAGATGTTAGAATGGCAGTCCAGAATATAACCTCAACGGTTCCAGCTAAAAAGAAAGGAAGACATAAAATTTGTGGGGCTGTAAGTGGAAAATTACTTTGGGTTATTTATGAAACAAGAAAGAAAAATTCTTACTTTATTATTACATCATATTGGGCATAAAGGAGGGATTATATGCAATTTACAATAGATACATCTGAAGGATTAATTTATATTCAAATGAAAGAAGGAAAGATTCATAAAACAGTCGAATTAGATCCCACAAATGAAATATATGTTGATTTGGATAGAAATAATAAAGTAATTGGTTTCGAAATTATTAATCCAATAAATATAACTGTTAAAGAATTGAATAATTTTGCAAAACGATTTGATGTTCCGCAATTGAAAATTTTAAGTCCCGAAGGAATGAAAAAATTTGCAAAAGAGAAAGAATTAGTGTCTGCTTAATGTTATTTGTTGTTTTACCTGACTGTATTTTTTCTATCGCTAGGCCGCTTCATTATATTAATAGCTAGATCCATTGTAGAAGAATGTTTTTCTTTATATGGTTTTCTTTTCTAGAATAAAATTAAATGATTAAAGGATTTATTTGGATTTTTAAAACAAAACTAAGGCTTAAATCTTTTGGTGTAGGCGGTTGGCTCACCTGAGCTTAAGTCTTCCCATGCAATCACAAAACTGTTTTGTGAATTTGATAAAGCTAGCTTTGGCATGCGGCCGCTTTCTTGTATCAATACGCCATTCTCTTGATAGAGGCTATTGCCGTTAGAATTTATTTTTTGTAAATAGATAGAGTATTGTTCACCATCGCGAAAGTCATCCCAAACAATTAAATTATTAATAATTTGTACATCATATTGAGTGCCAATAGATTTTACAATTGGAACTCCCCCTTCTTGCCAGAGCAGTTTTCCCTGATTGCTAATTGATTGAGCATATATATCCCAATTGCCAAAACGGAAATCTTCCCAAACTATTATGTTGTTTGCAAGTTGAGGTCTCTGTTGTGTTCGAGCGGATTGGCAGATGGCTATCCCGTCTTTAACCCAAAGATTGTTGCCATTGCTATCTAGTTTTTGAGCGTAAACATCAAAACCGCCGCCCCCTTTATCTGTCCACGCAATTAAGGAGCCCAAAATATTTGGTTCCCTTTGTGTATCTGGGGCCGTACAAACTGCTACTCCGTCTTCGGCCCAAATTGATTTTCCGCCTAGATTTATTTTTTGTGCATATATATCGGAATGCCTACCATCTAATCTTTTATCAACCCAAGTAATAATGAACTTGGTTGGGCTAATTTTGGGATCAGTTTGGTCTCCACCACCGGTTGCAACTATTTTCCCAAATTTTCCCCAAGCAAGCTTCCCTAATGAGGTGATTCTTTGAGCGAGAATGTCTTTTGCGTTATAATCTCCTTCATAATTTTCCCAGACTATAATTGCTCCCGATTTTGAGTCTGATACGATTTTGTGATTGGTCTGTTCAGAGTATCCGTTTTTGCTTAAAACGGCTGTCCCATTTTTATTCCACAATTTCGTACCAGAGCCTGATATTTTTTGTGCCAGTATTTTAGGCTCAGCCGGATTTGCATAATCTTCAAATGATACAATAATTCCACCACTACCATCACTTGTAATATTTGGATTTTTTTGTTCTACATCGCTACTTGTTGCAGCAATCCCCTCTCTTGACCACAATTTTGTTCCGTTGGAGCTTATTTTTTGCAAATAAATTTTTGGAAATCCTAGTCTTGAATCTTCAAAGGCATAGATGTAATTATCAAAACCATCGTTGATGATTTTTATGTTTTGTTGTTTTGTTCGACCAAAACTCGCGTTTACTAATTCTCCGTTAATATTCCAAGATAAGTTTCCATATGGGTCAATTTTTTGTGCATAAATATCCGAGCTTCCATTTTTATAATTATTGAAGGCGACAATCAAGGAATTGTTTTGATTAGATGCCAGATCAAGCTGAGACGAGTTTCTTTGTCCCTTGGCAATAGCAACTCCGGATGCATCAAATAATTTATTACCGATCGAGTCAATTTTTTGTGCATAAATTTCTGGGTGTCCTCTGCGATGATCAATCCAGCTGATTGACCAAGTATCTTGTCCTGTGATTTGAGCTTTTTCTTGATTTCCCCTAACTTGAATTAGTGGGTATTCTTGTTCCCACTTTAAATTGCCGTTTTGATCTGATATCTGAGCATAGAGATCTAGATCTCCTGCATAAGGATCAGACCAGACTATTAAAAGTTTATTTTGTCGGTTTTTCGCGATTTGAGGGTGGGTAGGGGAGATTGAATTATGAGATATTTTTTTACCTTGATCTCTAAATTTAATTTTTCCATTGTTGTCTACGATTTGAAGATAGATTCCATTATTCTTTATTCTATATGTTAGGGCAATAGCATTGTCGATGCTAACGATTTTGGGATCTTCCGCTGAAGAATCTGACTGAGCCACTCTCTTTCCGTTTGTCTCCCAAGCAATGTTTCCGGATGATCCGACCCTCTGTGCGTAAATATCAAAATTTCCGAATCGACGATCAGACCAAACAACAATTGCCCCACCATTCGAATCAGAAGCAATCTTAGGAAACCATTGGGTTCCGTGAGTATAAGTTAGTGCAATCCCGTTTATTGTCCAGAGAGGAGCTCCATTTGAATTAACCCTTTGGACATATATATCTTCATTGTCGAACCTTAAATCGTGCCAGGTAATTATGGCCCCACCCATATCATCACTTATGATTTCAGGATATAACTGGTTTTTTTCAACTTGGGTGATAGGAATCCCATTAGCAGACCAGAGCCGCTGTCCAGAGGAATTAATTTTTTGTGCATAAATTTCAGAATTGCCATTTTGTTCGTTTTGCCAGGTAATAATTACTGATCCGGTTTTAGCTTTGATTATTCTTGCATTAGTTTGGCTGCCAGATTGGCTTGAAATTTGAATCCCATTTTTTCCCCAAACGGAGTTTCCAGATTCATTAATCCTTTGAGCAAAAAGTTTCGTCTCTCCTAGTCGTTTATCTTCAAAAACAGTAATATAGCCATTATTTCCATCGTTTATGATTTTGGGGTTTTCTTGATCTATCTTGGCGGTTGTTTCACAAACTTGTATGGCGTTATTCCAGATTGGGGTAGGGGTTGCGGCAGAACTAAGAGAGGGGATCATGAAGAGACAAAATATGATAAATAAAAAAAATCTCATACGGATTGAGAATTTAGTTTATCCATTCTCATAGAAAGAATCTTTGAAACACCAGGTTCTTGCATAGTAATTCCATACAATGTGTCGGCAACTTTCATTGTGTGTTTATTGTGAGTAATAATCATGATTTGGGTGATTGTTGACATTTCTTTTAAGTATTTTGCAAAACGGTCTATATTGGCGTCATCGAGTGCGGCATCAACTTCATCCAGAATACAAAATGGAGAAGGGTTTGTTTTTAGAAATGCGAACAAAATCGCAATAGCGGTTAATGCTCGCTCACCACCCGAGAGAGATTGCAATGGTAGCCATTTTCTTCCCGAGGGGCAGGTTTGGATTTCGATTCCAGCTTCAAGAGGGTTGTTGTTTTCTTTTAATGCAAGTTCTAGTTTTGCTTCTCCTCCCACAAAAAGTTGGGAGTAAATTTCCTTAAAGTGTCGGGCAACAATCTCCATCTTTTGTAGGAATTCTTCTTTTGCTTTAAGATCTAGTTCGTAAATTAATTGCTTCAGGTTTTTACGTGCGGAATCAAGATCTTCATATTGTTCGGTAATTAATTTGTGTCTTTCTTGCGATTGTTTAAACTCAGAAATAGCCAATAGATTTACCGGTTCAAGTTCTAGCATTCTAACTCTGGTTTTTCCAGATTCTTTTTTGGCGGAAGCAATATTTGAAACCTCATATTCTAACTTTAATAGGTCTTCAACTGTGAGCATGTACTCTGTTTGGATTCTTTCTGTGATTTGTGATAGTTCGCCATCTGTTTTTGCCAGCGCTATCTCACTTTTTAAGAAAGTATCAGGAGCATTGCCGACTCCTCCGGTTTTTTGATGAGATTCTAGTTGATCAAGCTCATGCGAGGTCTTTTCTTTATCTTTTTTAATAGTAATAATTTTGTCCTGTAATTTGTGATGGTCCTCTTGTAGTTTTAGGAATAGGGGGCTTCGATTTATGCTTTGATTTGTGTCTTTGTTCTCATTCTCAATAACATCAAGTTGTTTTTTAAGATCAATCGATTTATCCTTTGCATTTTCAAGTTCCACAGTTTTATTTATCAGTATTTTTTCCTGCGATATTTTTTGTTCTTCCACTTCTCTTATTTCGCTCATCAGCATATCTTGCAATTTATTTTTCATTGATTGATCTTCGATTTTTTTGCCATGAATGTTTGAAATAAGATTTTTTGATATAGCCAGTAGTTTTTCCGAATTCACAAAGAAGGACTTTAATTCGGGTAAAATATCCATTTCTTCTACTTCAATGTTTTCGGCCTTAGTTTTTAACTCTTTCAGTCTAATTTCTAGCTTTTTGCGAGTATCATTAATTTGATTTATTTCAAAAAGGATAAATCTCTCCGTCTCTTTTAAATCTCGAAGCTTGTTCTTTTCGTTAAAGAGTGTGCGTTGTTGTTCTATGATGAAGCTGCTACGTTCATTTTCCATCTTTTCTTTTATGTTTTCTAGTTCAGTAAAGGCATTCTCAAGCTCAATGTCCAAGGCCCTGGCTTTTTCACGCAAGGCTTGTTTTTCCGCTTCAACGATCTTTTGTTGTTTTTCGTGTTCTGCTTTATTTTCTTTAAATTTGTCAATTTCTGTTTTTAATAGAGTGGCTTTTTCAAGTAGTGAGCTAACCTGCTTTTTTGCGATCCCAAGGTCTAATTCTTTTAATTTGTCTTTTAGTTTTGTGTATTCTTGCGCTGCAAGGGATTGTTGTTCTAAGACCCCAAGGTTTTCACTGATTTCATTTTTGAGATCACTAATTCTCAAGAGGTTTTGTTCGGCTAGGATTAATTTTTTTTCAGCTTCAATTTTTCTTTGTTTATATTTTCTGATCCCAGCGACTTCTTCAAATACAGCACGACGCTCTTCTGGCTGCGAAGATAAAATAGCATCAACTTTTCCTTGACCGATGATAGCCAGGGAGTCTTCAGATACCCCGGCGTCCAAGAAAAGATCTTTGATGTCTTTTAGTCTGCAGGTATTATTATTAATTGAGAATTCAGATGTTCCGTCCCTGAAGGTTCTTCTTTTGATTTGGACTTCAGTAAAATCAATTGGCAGGCTTTGGTCGCTATTGTCTAGGGTTAGGGAGACCTCGGCCAAAGAGAGCGGTTTTTTCTCTTGGGTGCCGGCGAAAATAACATCGGTTAGGTTTTTTATTCTTAATTCGTTCGAGCTTCCTTCGCCAAGAATAAAACGAAATGCATCAACTGTATTGCTCTTCCCGCAGCCATTGGGACCGACAATGGCAGTGATTCCAGATGGGTCGAACTCAAAGACAGTCTTATCCGCAAATGTTTTGAATCCACGGAGATTAAGGGACTTTAAAAACATATTGTAAATTATAACTAATAACTAATTAACTTGCAACAAAACTCGTGCTTTGTTAAAATACCAATCAGATGGATTCTTTAGTCTTTTTTATTAAGTTTTTTGTCTGCAGCGCTCTTCTTGGGAGTCTTTTTATTTTTCTCCCCGGATATTTTCGTTCCAAACGGCTTAAAGAGTTGTTTTTGTCTTTAGCATCTTTATCTTTTTTCATATATATTGCGGCGACGCTGGCTCTTCAATTTTTTGTAAGATACGGTCGACCACATGATGAAATTTTTATCATTCAAAAGGTAATAGCGGTTTCTCTTATATTTGGCAGCCTTTTTATTTTTCTTTTAATTAATACGCGGTTTAAAAAGGGGTTAGGTATTATTATAGTTCCTTTTTTTGTTCTGGCTTTCTTGGGAATGATTTGGGCTACATTGTTTACAACCTTAATTAAACAAGAAACAGCCCAGCTTATCTTTTTTGTAATGTGGGGATTATTGGGTATTGCAAGCTTTATTTCTATTTTTGGCGTTAAGAGGGGTGATGTTGGTCAAAAGGTCCTCTATTTTTATACTTTTCTTGCGTGCTCACTTTTTGTCGCTGCGTATATGCTGTTTGTGTTTTCTTCTAGTTTAATTACTGCCTGGGTTTTTATATTGCTTGGTTCGGTTGGAGTGGCCTTGGGAGAGGGGATTGATAAGGACTCCCAATTAGCGAGGAATCCCCTAAATTACTTTAGGAGCCGGCTGCTTTTTAAGGTTATCTTTGGTTTTGTTTCTATCATCATCATTGTATTTGGTGCAACTCATATTTTTACAATGGAATTAACCAAATCCAATCTTCAAAATAATATTTACACTAATTATCGCAAGGCCGTCAATGAACTGGCTCTAGATATTAGTTCTTTTGGAAGGGTTGATCTTGCTAAAATTAACAAAACCATAAGTTCTGCCAAAGTTGGCAGCCAATCAAATATTTATGTTGTTGATTTTCAAGGGAGATTACTAGCAAAGGCACCTTCAAAAAACGTTGTTTTTAAGAAAAACCTTCGTAGCTGGATTCCGGTAAAAAATCTACTAAATGGTAAATTTGGTAGTGGAGAATTTGTTGGTGAAAATGGTGTGAGTGTTGTTGGGGCATATAGACCAATTAGAAGTTTAAAGTTGGGAATAATAATTGAACAGCCAGCTGCAATTGCATATAAACAAATTGATCGAATTGAATCTGATTCTCTATTGTTTGTAATAGCAGGAATGGGAATTACGGTCTTATTGGGCTTTATTTTTGCAGGAACAATTGAGCGTCCGCTTCGGAAAATAACCCAAGGAACCCAGGCAATTGCTGCTGGAGATCTTTCTTATCATATAAATACCAGATCAATTGACGAGTTGGGAAATTTGGCAGAGGCATACAATAGAATGACCGATGATTTACGTGAAACACAGAATCGTTTGATTGTTTCCGAAAAAATGATTGCTCTTGGTAATATGGCGGCTGGGATGGCACATGAAATAAGAAATCCACTGGTATCTCTTCGAACCTTTACTCAGTTGATGGCTCAAAAATGGGAAGACCAGAATTTTAGAGATAAGTTTCTTACAATTGTTCCACGTGAGATTGAGAGAATAAATCGTATTGCTGAAAGTTTGCTTAAATTTGGTCGTCCCTGGCAGGCAGAGGTAAAAGAGGTAAGTATTAATTCTGTCCTTGAAGAAGTTTTGCTTCTTTTTGAGCCGGAGATGAAAAAGAAAAATGTTAATTTGAATACAAAACTAGCGGATGCTCCTAGCTTTAAAGGAGATGCGCCTCAATTGGTTCAAGCCTTTACCAATATTGTAAAGAATGCAATTGAGGCTGTTGGAGATAAAGGTGGTGGAGATCTTAATATTGAAACAGAATATATTTTGGCCCTTAAGTTAAAAACTAGGGGGTATTCTATCAACGAGATGACCTGGGGACATCGTATTGCTGAAAAACCTTATATCATGGTCAGAATACATGATGCTGGGGGAGGGGTTCCAGAGGGAAAACTTCAAAATCTTTTTGATCCTTTCTTTACTTCAAAGACCTATGGGACTGGAATGGGGTTACCGATAACCCTTCGAATTATAGAAGAACATCGTGGTACAATAAAGGTTAAGAATAGACCGGGAGAGGGAACAACCTTTGTGATATATCTTCCACAAGAAGGGCGATAGTGATATAGTTTAAATATGACCAAAAACAATAAAAACATAATAAATAAAGCTGTAAAAAAAATTGTTGAAGGGGTGCGTCCTGAAAAAGTAATTTTGTTTGGTTCAAATGCCCAAGGAACCTTTAAGCAAGATAGCGATTTGGACCTTCTGGTTATAAAGGCTTCATCTTTGCGCAGAGATAAAAGGGATCGGAGAATTAGAAACTTGCTTTCTGATATAATTTTTCCAATGGATATCTTTGTTTATACTCCAGAAGAGGTAAATAAATATACTTAAACCGAAATGATTTTCGGTAAAACCCTAAAAAGGCGAAGTTCTTAC
>CAYQVW010000016.1:0-32179 GCA_964421245.1 uncultured bacterium
AGAAGCATCAATCATCGAGGCCCCTCCACCATGTCCCCATCCTGCCCATATTTTATTCTGAGGCTAAAAAACAGAGCTATCCACAGCAGTGTCCTGATTCACCTGAACAATCACAGGTCGGCTCTGTTCCACGTAGCATTCCCATAATCACCGCAGCAGCGCAACCAACACCAGCTTTTACCGAAATTGCAGCAGCAGGACAATTTTTTTCGCAAGCTCCACACTCCATACAAGCATCTTTGTCAATTATCGTGGCTTTTTTATTTTGTATCTCAAAAACCTTATGCGGGCAGACAGCAACGCACATTCCACAGCCAGTGCATTTATTTTCGTCTAACTTTAATGTGACAACGTCTTTTATGTATTCTTGATTTTTATCAGTCATAAAAATATCCCAAGCAGCCAAAGAATTATTCCAATTATAGCAGCCCCGGCTTGTATCGGAACCGCAATCCCCATCTCCTTCTTTACTCCAGAAATTGAGGTGTAGGTCGATGCCCCGGTAAAGTTCATCAGTAGAAATGAGGAAATCGCCGGCATAATCAATATCCAGGCCACTATTTCAAATGGATTATTACTAATCAAATTGGTGTAACAGGAAATCGAAACGGCAAAAAGCCCGGCATACATCCCTTTGGCAGAAAAGCTCTTTGCCGGAAGACGGGGAAGTAGAATTGGGCCAAGGACTGTCCCGGCAAGATAAGCCAAAACAAGATTTGTGATTGCGCGAGTACCAACATCGAGCCTTCCTTTAAGTAAGGCAATTGAAAAAAACACAACTAACAATATTAATAAATATTTTATGCTTGCCATAATCTCCATCGGGACCAAATGAAGTCGATCAGAAAAATTAAAAGTAACCTTTCTCATTTCATCGGTTACCTTCAGGCCATTCCTTAAAAATTCCGGGAGATCAGAAGCCCTGACTGGACCGTAAACAACGCGGAAACCAGATTTTTTTTGAACTTCGTGCGCTGAAGTTCCAGGTGCACCTAATTGTGGAAGAATAATTTTTCTGTGCGAAACGATTTCGGAAAGCTTTAACTTTTCAATTCGATTAACTATCTCATCAGTCCCAAAAGTCCCCTTCCCCGCCGCACACCAAACATTTATTCCCTTGGTATCTATTACTATTATATAAGCATCAATCCCTTTAAGTTCTTTTCGCAGAGCATCAAATGAAAGCTTATAATTCGCAGAGACTAGAACCGGTGATTCTTTGGTCGGGTTATTAACAGAATAGATTCCCGGCTCAATGGTATGATCCATTCGGCCAATTCCCCATCGAACCAAGGTTGATTCAAGCTTGTCTTGAAAAGAAAGCTCGGTTGAAACCTTTTTGGTCAAAGAAGGATTATTTGAATCGCAATTACAAGAGCAACAACACTTATCACCCATACATATAATGATATAATAAAATCATGACAAAAGAAATATGGAAACCCGGCACAATGGTCTATCCGGTTCCTGCTTCGCTAGTCTCGTGCGGAGACAAAAAAGAAAACTATAACATAATCACAATCGCCTGGACCGGAACGATAAATTCTGAACCTCCAATGACCTATGTCTCAATCCGCCCATCACGTCACTCACATGAAATCATAAAAAGAACCGGAGAATTTGTAATAAACCTAACTACAAAACGCTTAGCCTTTGCTACAGACTTTTGCGGAGTAAAATCCGGAAGAAATATTAATAAGTTTGAAGCGATGAAACTAACTCCAGAAAAAGCAAAGGAGATCTCTTGTCCTTTAATCAAAGAGAGCCCAGTTAACATTGAATGCAAAGTGACTGAAATAAAAAAGCTTGGCTCCCACGATATGTTTATTGCAAAGGTTTTGTGTATTCACGGTGAAAAAGATTATATCGATTCACGAGGAAAATTCAACCTCGCTGCTACTCAGCCAATCGCCTACTCTCACGGTAAATACTACCAATTAGGTAAATGCCTCGGTTATTATGGTTTTTCTGTTAAAAAGAAGAAATGACTGCAATTTTTCCCCGGTTCAATACGATATATAGTTATGGTCGGAATAAACAATTCTGGTTATTGTTTGCAAAAAGCTGGAAGATCTCTTCCCTTAGGTAAAGGACCTTTTGTGGTTCCAAAGAATCCAGCTGAGATTAAAAGGTTAATTAAAAAAATAGACCAAAAAGATCCTTGTAACCCTCGTTACGTGAAACCATTGGTTTCTGCGGCAAAAAGGATCAGGCGTTCTGACCCAAAACTGTTTGTTGAAATATTAAAATGCCTACTTAGAATGGACAAAAGGGGAGTAAAGCTCTCGGTTGGTAAAATTCGCTCACTTTACAACTATCCCACCATAAAATTATCCACCAAGGTCCCCACGCCCCGTGATATTCTAATGCTTATTAGGGGGCTTGCATCTCTCACTCTGGCAATGCGAAGAAGCTTTATTGAAATTACTTTTTCAAAGTCAAACACAAAAACAACCAACACACTAACACTTGATGGGGTAGTTCGTAGGGCTCGCATCACAACAGAATCAGCGCAGCTCATTCACAAATATCAAAATGGGAAAAGGATACCACAAATTATTGTCCTTCCTCAAGGATTTAAATTGTCTATTTTTTATGTTGTAGCATCTTCCGCATTAAAAGATAAACTGGCATGTAAAAATTCACTCTTTAAACAAAAATGGCAAAAAATTGCAGGGCCAGTGTATGGCAAGGTTGCTCGAGATGGAGAGTGGATTGATGCAAAGAGAGACGAATTTGATCCTGCACATGGTTGTGTAACTGCCGAGGCCTGCTCAAGCTTTGAGTCCGATGTTAACAACACTTTTTTAAGGACGAAACATAATCCTGCTTCTTTCACAAAGCAAACTGATCCTCGTTTTAAAGGAAAAATGGCCTTGCTTCGGGAATTTGGTTTTATTTAAAATTAACTGAAATTTCTTAAATATTATAGTGATAAATAATCACTATGGGTGAAACATTTTGTCAGAAACTGCTCAGCAATCATCAAGCATCATACCTTGATCCGGATAAAACAACAGTAACCTTACTAAACAATTGGCTTCAAAGCAAAAACAAAGTAAAAATTGAAGCTGCTCTTAGGCGGATTAACGGCAACAATCTCCTAAAGTGTAATCCAAAATTTGTCCCTTCTCTGGTAGCAGCCATACAACATTTTTCTAAAGTGGATTTTCATTTTTCTATTGTCTTGTGGGGATATCTTAAAAGATTTAAAGCGTTAGGGGTTAAAGTTACGCCTGCACAAGAAGAAAAAATAAACAAACTTTTCCCCTGGGGGAACGCTAAGGTAACCTTAAAAGACGGTAAGGCTTATATCACCGGCAAAGGGACAAAGCTTGGATCAGGCCTTGTTTTAGATAGTGGGACTGTCGTTTTTTCAAAAAATGGATACTTTTCTACTGGCAACACTATTGTAAACGGTATTCTGATACACGAAGCAAATGTTAGAATAACCAGCAATAATTCGACTCTAAAAGGCCTCTATATAATTATTGATATACCAAATAAAATTGTTTGGACAAACACAAAAATAACCTTCACAAAAGGCAACCCTATTGTCCGGATTAACACGGAGCCCCCTCTAACAATATCAAACCACGGTGGAATAAAAATAAGGGGAGGACTTCCCTCAACAAGTATAGAGCCAGAATCAACAGATTATTCCACAGATATTATTAATGGTAAGCTTGACATGGATATTATAATCGGTGACTCATCTTATTCTGTAAAGCTTCAGGGACCTCCTCCATCAAAAAGGGATCTTCCTATTATTCCTCTCACTATCAAGATGAAAGAGAGAAAAGGGAAGCCTGCGTTACTTGAAGAGCACTTTGAATATATGCCCAGAAGATGCAATACCATCAACGTCAGCAAGAGGGGAAAAATAAGCTATGTTTATGCTGAGCCCAAAATAAAAAAGGCCGATTACTTCAAACAATATCACCCCAAAATTAAACTTGCAGGGCAAACGTTAAGCGCTGCTAAATTAATTCAATTGGTTTATGCCCTAAGCAATATTGATCCAAGAATAAAAAGACGCATAAACAAAATCACCATTGCGGAAAACATTAAACAGGTCTGCAAAAGCGATAACGCTGCTGCCTGTATTAAGGCCCAAGTAAAAGAGACAGTCGATCACAAAGGCAGGGTATTATCACGAACCATTGCAAGGCAGGATATTTTCCTCTCCCCCCGATTTGGGCTTTTTGCATTTTACCACGAGGTCGGACACGCAATAGCTAACGTACTAAATCTTGCGGGGAATGCTTTTACAAAAGACTGGGTTAGGGCAACTGGAAAGATTCATGGAAGAGTAGCTAAAATAGTCAATGGGAAGATAGTCTGGATTGATAATCCCAGAAGAAACCCTTCAAGGGGAGCGCACGGCTGTGTTAGGGGCTATAGCTGTTTAACGGCAAGTGAAGACTGGGCAGATTTTTATGCAAAATCCATGACTCATCCCAAATTTTACAGCGGATTTAAAGCCCCAAAACACAAAGCCCGTCTTGATGTTGCAAGAAAATGGAAAATTTTTAAACCACAACAACTAAAGGTTATTGTTTCTGGACAAAAGCCACCATGGGTCGCTGGCTACAATGTTAATGAAGACCTTTCTCTTGAAGACATGTTGCAACGGCTTTCTAAATTTCGCTAGTTCTCATGTTATAATTAATTTATGGTAAAAGACAGTTCATTCGATATAACCTCAAAAGCTAACCTGGAAGAAATTAATAATGCCATCTCGATGGCAATGAAAGAGATTGTAAATCGCTTTGATTTTAAAGGGAGTAAAAGCCAAATCACCCGCTCGGAAGAAATCATCAAAATTATTTCTGATGATGATTACAAACTCGGACAAGTTATAGACATTCTAAAAAACAAGCTGGTAAAAAGAAAGGTCTCCCTTAAGTTTCTGGACCCTCAAAAAGCAGAAGATGCCCTTGGCGGAACAAAAAAACAAGATATAAAAATAAAACAGGGAATAGCACAAGAACAAGCAAAAGAGATCGTAAAAACAATTAAAAATGCAAAGTTAAAAGTGCAAGCCTCAATTCAGGGAGACCAAATCCGCGTTTCATCCAAGAAGATCGATGATCTACAGACTGTGATAAAGCTTCTCCACTCAAAAAATCTTCCAATTGAACTACAATTTACAAATTACCGCTAGCAACAACAACTTCCCAACTTTTTAAGTCTCTATCTTTTGCTCTTCCAAAATCAACTTGATAGTAAAAACGCATGGCTGCAGTATTGTTTATCATGACGCTGTACCAAATCTTTGGAATTTCTAGGTCTTTTGCAACATTATAAAGAGCTGCAACCGCTTTACCCCCTCCCTCTTTTCTCATTGATTCAATATCCCCTAAAAAAATATCCGTTTTATTAATTTCAAATGATAAACATAAAACCAGGTGCTCGCTTTCTCTAACAAATGGCCAGTATCTATCCGGTCTAGATTTTGTCGGAATTGAAGCTACTTGTAGGTTTACAGCAATGGACTCCCCCTCTTTTCTCGGTCTTATAAAAATATCTATATATGCATGGTCAAAGAGAGACCCTACGTGAGAAGCAACCAACGCTGCCTCTTTAATATTTTTAACTCCATTGCAAAATTTGAAGTGCTTACCAGCAATTTCAAACTCAAAAATCCCAGTCCGAAGCTTTTCTTCCGCTTGCTCCCTTGAAACGGTTTGTTGTTGCAATAACCTCTCTGCCCTATCAGCAATAGGAATTCTTGGTTTTTGTAATAATTCCGGCTTACCCTGAAACAATTGCTGAATCCTTCTCTGTGTTGGCAACATATGAAATATTGCTGTAGCGCTCATATCTATTCATCGTACGATTTATAATTAAATTTCATGTTTTCTAAGTGCTATAATTAATAGTATGAAAGCCTATATCATCTCGCTCGGTTGTCCAAAAAATCTAACTGATACAGAGGTCTTGATGGGCCAATTAGTTACATCTGGACATACAATTACACTAAATGAAAAAGAAGCCGACTTTTTTATAGTAAACACCTGTGCCTTTTTAAAATCTGCACGGGATGAGGTTAAAAGAACCGTAAAAGAACTTAGAAAATATAAGAAAGATATTTTTCTGGCTGGTTGTTATCCAAAACTAAAACCAAAAGAGCGACTTCCTGGAGTAATTGGCTCTATCGAAAGTATCAAGCTATACGATTGCAACGCTCCCCGCATCAAAGCCACCCCACCCTGGACTGCATATGTCAAAATAGCAGAGGGATGTAATAATAGGTGTTCGTATTGCCTAATTCCAAAGATTAGGGGAAAACTAAGAACAAGAACTATTCCAGATATTCTAAAAGAAGTGAAGGGACTGGTAAAAAGAGGGGTAAAAGAGATTATATATGTAGCACAAGATACCACCGCTCATCCAAAATTCCCTGAACTTCTAGAAAAAACCTCAAAAATCAGAAAAATTAAGTGGATTAGAATAATGTACGCTCACCCATCTCATATTACCGATAAACTAATAAATGTGATTAAAAAGAACAAAAAAGTGTGCAACTACATTGACTTGCCAATACAACACGTAAGTGATAACATATTAGGGGGGATGAACCGTCCGCCGATGCGGCGGGATCTCATACAAAAGATCAGGGAGGCGATACCAAAAATCGTAATCCGAACGAGCTTAATCGTCGGATTTCCAGGAGAAAAAGACTCTGATTTCGAAACTCTGCTGAATTTTGTTAAAAAAACAAAGTTTGATCATGTAGGAGTCTTTAAATATAGCAGAGAAGAAGGAACACCTGCAGCTAAAATGAGGGGGCAGGTTTCTAAACAGGTTAAAGAGTTAAGATTAAATAAAATTATGGAACAACAAAAAAAGATATCTCGGGCATTAAACAAAAGAAGAGTAGAAGAAGAATTTGAAGTTTTATGTGAAGGAAGACGCGGATCATATTTTGTCGGCCGAACCTTCATGTCAGCGCCAGAGATAGATGGTCAGGTTAGGTTGAAACATTCAGGCAAAATCCGTTATGGAAGATTCATACATGCCAAAGTGGTTTCAGCATCAGCCTATGACCTAAATGCATCAGTTATTACTTGATTCCTAATTTAATCACGACTCTTCGGATCTTATCAATACCCCTCATAATAGTTCTTTTGTTATTGCAAAAGCCTTATTTAGCATTTGGTCTTTTTCTCCTGTCGGCCCTAAGCGATGGACTAGATGGTTATCTGGCTCGTCGATTAGGACAGATTACTGATTTGGGGAAGTTTTTAGATCCCTTAGCGGATAAGTTACTTGTTATAGGTATTTTGATAACTCTTGTAGAGACACACCATGGTGTGTCTCTACTACCGACGATCATTATTATAATACGGGAATTTGCAGTTTCTTGGTTGCGTAGTTGGAAGGCAAAAAAGGGAATTTCTATGCCAGCAAGCTGGCTTGCAAAGATAAAAACATTTTTGCAGTTAGTTGCCGTAGGAATGTTGATTTTGTCCCTCCCCTATGCCAACTGGGTTCTTTGGCTGGCAGTTTTTGTATCGGTCATATCGGGGTTAGAATATGCAAAAAGACTCACACAAAGAAGTTAAATTAGAAAGCTTTGAATCACAGATTTTATCTGGTTTGGGTAAAATAACCGACGACCAGATCGCTGAGATTTTGCGAGAAAACAAACTAACCCTTTCTGCAGCCGAATCTTTAACCGGCGGGATAATAAGTGAGAGACTGACTAATATTGCCGGTAGTTCGGATTACTTTATCGGATCGATTGTAAGTTATCATCCAAGGATAAAGGTATCAGAATTACAAATTCCTGGAAACATGATCGCAAAGTACGGAGTCGTTTCAATTGAAGTGGCAAAGGCCATGGCGGAGGGAATTCGTCGTCGTTTTAAAACCGATATCGGAATTTCTTCCACCGGCTGCGCAGGACCAAGTCCGCAGCCACCAGCTCCAGTCGGATTGGCCTATATTGCAGTCTCTTCTATTAGAGGAAACGAAGTAAAGGAGTTACATTTACAGGGGTCCAGAAAAGAAATACGGGGAAAAGCCGCTGAGGCAGCAATTGGTCTGCTTTGGCAACATCTTGGTGGCGAGAAATAACGTAAGGACAGGTTTGAAACCTGTCCGAAATAAAGGAGGATTATTATGAGTGATGGAAAAAGTAAGGCGTTAGGATTAGCAATTTCTCAAATTGAGAAAAATTATGGAAAGGGATCCATAATAAAAATGGGAGAAGACAATCGTTTAAAGATAAAAACCATTTCGACCGGATCAATTGGACTAGATTCGGCCTTAGGAGTGGGTGGACTTCCAAGAGGAAGGGTAGTTGAAATTTTTGGGCCAGAATCTGGAGGAAAGACTACCGTTTCTCTACAAGTTGTAGCAGAAGCACAAAAAGCCGGTGGAACAGCAGCCTTCATCGATGCAGAGCATGCAATGGATCCAACCTATGCAAAAAAATTAGGGGTAGATATCGACAATCTTTTGGTTTCACAGCCTGATTACGGTGAACAGGGACTTGAAATATGTGAAACCTTGGTTCGCTCGGGCGCAGTTGATGTAATTGTAATTGACTCTGTAGCTGCTCTTGTTCCAAAATCTGAGGTTGAGGGAGATATGGGAGATGCACAGATGGGATTGCAGGCTCGCCTGATGTCTCAAGCACTTAGAAAATTAACTGCAGTTGCTGCAAAATCAAAAACTGTAATTATTTTTATTAATCAGCTTAGACAAAAAATTGGTGTGTTTTTTGGTAACCCAGAAACCACCCCAGGCGGCAGAGCATTAAAATTCTACTCTTCCGTCCGACTCGACGTTCGGGCTCGTGAAAAAATAAAAGAAGGAGACCAGATTATTGGAACCCGCGTGATGGTAAAGGTTGTAAAGAATAAAGTTGCCCCTCCATTTAAAAGCGCCTCGTTTGTGTTAATCCACGGAGAAGGAATTTCGAAAGAAGCAGAGTTGGTGGACTTGGGAATAAAAGAAGGATTAGTCGAAAAGAGCGGATCGTGGTATTCGCTTGAAGGAGAGAAAATCGGACAAGGGCTCAATCAAAGTATGGCTTACTTAAAAGATCATAAAGCCGCAGCAAATAAGCTAGAGAAGAAGATTAGAAAGTCGTTAGGCGCAGAAAAAGAAGAATTAACAATTGTAAAGGTAGATTCGAAAAAGAAAAAATAAGGAGAAAGTTTCATGAATATTCAAATATTGTTATCAATTATTGCAGGTGGCGTGGTCCTATTTGGACTTGGAGTTACCTTTCTTATAGTTCGCAAACAGGTTGCAGGCAAGAATCTAGAAATTGCCAAAGAATCTGCTAAGCGAATATTAGAAGATGCGAAGAGGGATTCCGAAACCAAGAGAAAAGAGCTGATCATTGAGGCAAAAGAGGAAGCGGTAAGGATAGAAAAACAAGCAGAAAAAACCGCAAGAGAGAGACAGTCGGGCTTAAGCGGGTTGGAAAGAAAGCTTGAACAAAAAGAAGAAAATATTGAAAAGAAAGTAGCCCAGGCAGAAGAGCAAGCCAACAAGCTAAAGCAAAGAGAAGAAGAGATTCAAAAAATAAAAGAAGAGACAGAAAAAGTAAGACAGCAAGAGGTCGAAAAACTGGAAAAGGTTGCTAGCCTCTCCAGAGAAGATGCAAAAAAACTGTTACTAGAAAACCTTGAAAAGACCTTGCAGCATGAGGCCGGGTTAATAATTAAGAAAAAAGAAGAGCAGATTAAAAAAGATGCAGAAAAGAAGAGCCGAGAGATATTGGCAACTGCGATTCAGCGTTGTGCGGTTGATCACGCAGTAGAAACCACAACCTCTATGGCAGAACTTCCATCAGATGATTTAAAAGGAAGAATAATCGGTCGAGAAGGAAGAAACATCCGTGCTTTTGAAACATTAACCGGCGTTGATTTGGTGGTAGATGACACACCCGAAGCGGTTATTCTATCTAGCTTTGATCCAATGCGCAGAGAGGTTGCGAGAAGAACCCTAAACAAATTGATCGTAGACGGAAGAATCCACCCTGCCCGAGTTGAAGAGATGTACAACAAAGCAAAGGATGAAGTAAAAGCAATTATGTGGGAATTTGGTGAACAGGTCGCTTTTGATACAGATGTTCCAAATATCCCAGCAGTGCTGGTACAATTGCTTGGCCGTCTACACTTTAGAACAAGTTATGGACAAAATGTTTTACAACATTCAAAAGAGGTCGCCTATCTTGCTGGAATGTTAGCCGCCGAACTTGGTGTTAATGTTAAATTAGCAAAACGCGGTGGACTATTGCACGATATTGGTAAAGCGATCGATCAAGAAGCAGAAGGAACCCATACAAAGTTGGGAGCACTCTTTGCGCAAAAAGCAGGAGAATCTCCCGAGGTTGTCCATATTATAGAATCGCACCATCATGATGTAGAACCTGCAACAATTGAGGCAATCTTGGTAGAAGTAGCCGACGCAATTTCTGCCGCAAGACCAGGGGCCAGACGAGACACCCTTGAGGCCTATATTAAACGATTGCAGAATTTAGAGGGTGTAGCAAAAGGATTTGATGGAGTTGAAAAATGCTATGCCATCCAAGCCGGACGAGAAGTTCGCGTAATTGTTGAACCGGATAAAGTCGATGATGCAGCCGCAGCTAAACTAGCTCACGATATTGCAAAAAAGGTTGAAGCAGAGCTAGACTATCCAGGAGAAGTCCGGGTAACAGTAATCCGTGAAACTAGATCACAGGGGATAGCAAAGTAGAATGAAAATTCTCTTTATTGGGGACATCATTGGTAAGCTCGGAAGAAAGATTACTAAACAACTTATTCCGGGATTAAAAAAGGAGTTCTCTCCTGACTTCATCTTAGCTAATGGGGAAAACCTGGCTCATGGGTCGGGGATAACACTAAAAACCTATGACGAAATAACCATGGCCGGAGTTGATGCCTTAACCTCCGGCAACCATGTTTGGGGTAGCCGCGATTTTATTAAAGATATTGGAAGCTGTTGCTCCTTCTTTGTTCGTCCGGCCAATTACCCACCCGAGACTCCAGGAAAAAGTCATATCATAATAAAAAGAGACGATCTTAAGATGGGGGTAATCTGTATTAATGGCAGAACCTTTATGAGGCCCCCTCTGGATTGTCCTTTTAGAGTCATGGAACCAATAATTGAAAAGATAAAAAAAGAGACCAACATTATATTTGTTGATTTTCATGCCGAGGCAACTTCAGAAAAGAATGCGATGGGATTTTTCTTAGATGGAAAAGTATCGACTGTTGTTGGAACTCACACCCATATTCAAACTGCCGATGAACGTGTTCTTCCAAAAGGAACTGGCTATATTTCTGACGTTGGAATGGTTGGTGCTCAAAACTCCGTTATTGGCGCACAGGTTGAACCGATCATTGATCGCTTTTTAACCAGCATGCCGACTAGATTTGAACCAGAAGATAAGGGCCCAGCAATATTTAATGCAGTCCTTATTGAAATTGATGAAAAAACAGGGAAAACTAATAAAATCGAGAGAATTTTTCGAGTTATAAGTTCAAAATCCGCTCAGCAATAACTTTTATCTTGTTTGAAAATTCTTTCTTTTGTTCTTTCGCTTGCTCAATCGCTTCTTTGGGGGCCTTGTCAGTGAATTTTTTATTTGAAAGCCGCTGTTCAATTCTTTGAAGATTATTTTCTAAGGATTCTTTTTCTTTTCCAAGCCGAGCCTTCTCTTTTTCAAGATCAATAAGGCCTGCTAGTGGAACATAAACTTGAGCACTTGATGTAACTTCTGCAACTGCTTGTTTCATTGGACTCTTTAGTTTCGAAACAACTTCAACTTCAGAAGCCTTAATAAATCTTTTTATTGTATCTATATCTAATTTATTTTTTGAAACAACAATAACTTTAACCTCTTTTGAATATGGAATATTTACTTCTGCTCTAATTTTTCTTATCGCCCCAATAACTTCTTTTAATGATTCTATCTCTTTTTCTGTTTTCTCATTTATAAGTTTTTTATCTGGCTTCGGCCACTCTTGAATCATTATAGATTGAGCATTCCCCATTCTAGAAAACAATTCTTCTGTAACAAACGGCATAAAAGGATGTAACAATTTTAGGATCCCGGATAAGACATCCATAAGGACTCCCGGATTTGGGTTTTGTTTCGAGAATTCAACATACCAATCACAATAATCATGCCAAACAAAAGAGTATAGCTTTCTAGCCGCCTCCCCCATTTCAAAATTATCAATTAATGCCGTCACTTCTTTCACTGTTTTATTATATTTAGATATTATCCACTTATCATAAATTGACGGGTTGTTAGTCGTTAGTTGTTTGTTGTTAGTTAATTGAGCGAAGCGCGCAACGTTCCAAATCTTGGTCACAAAACTCTTCGCTTCACGGATTCTATCATCAGTTAATCTAATATCCTGTCCCTGCCCTACTACTAGAGAAATAAGAGTAAAGCGCAAAACATCAGCTCCATCTTTTTCGATAATTTCGAGCGGGTCAATAACATTACCAGTTGATTTGCTCATTTTTTTGCCGGATTTATCTTTTACCAAACCATGGATAAAGACAGTGCTAAAGGGTTTTTTCTTCATAAAATGCATTCCGGTCATGATCATTCGAGAGACCCAGAAGGTTATAATGTCATAGCCTGTAACTAATACTGAGGTTGGGTAGTGCGTTTTCAAATCATCTGTTTGCTCGGGCCAACCTAACGTAGAAAAAGGCCAAAGAGCCGACGAAAACCAAGTATCAAACACATCCGGATCTTGTTCCAGTTTTGTCCCACCACATTTCGGACATTTCTTCGGCGTTTCCTCAGAAACTATTATTTCATTGCATTCTTGTCCCTTGTCGCTTGACCCTTGCCCCTTACAATACCAAACCGGAATTTGATGTCCCCACCAAAGTTGACGCGAAATACACCAGTCTCGAAGATTGGTCATCCACTGCAAATAAACCTTGGTCCAACGCTCCGGAACAAACTCAATTAATCCGTCTTCAACAGCCTTAATCGCAGCTTCTGCCAAAGGTTTTATTTTTACGTACCACTGATCAGAAAGATATGGCTCAACAATCTGTTTACAACGATAACAAGTACCAACCGAATTTTCATAACCTTCTATTTTGTCAATAAAGCCGCCCGCTTCAAGCATTTCTACCAATAATTCGCGGGCCTTAAATCGATCCAATCCTTCAAGCACTTTAACTTTTTCTTTTTCCGCTGCCTCAAACTCATCAAAAATAATCTTCGCATCCGGAGTTAGAATATTTATCTTTGGAAGATTATGTCTCTCTCCCATCATATAATCATTTGGATCATGAGCCGGAGTAACCTTAACCGCTCCGGTTCCAAATTCTAGATCTACAAAGTTATCGGTAATAATTGGTATTTTTCTTCCTACCAAGGGTAAGACCAGGCTCTTTCCGTGTAAATGTTTATATCTTGGATCTTTTGGATTAACCGCAACGGCCGTATCTCCAAGCATTGTTTCGGGACGGGTTGTGGCAACAATAATTTCACCGTATTTTATATGCCATAGTTTTCCCTTGCGTGGAGTGTGTTCTACTTCGATATCAGATAATGCGGTCCCACAACGCGGACACCAGTTAATTATTCTTTTCCCTCGATAGATTAAGCCTTCTTTATATAATTGAACAAATTCTCGTCGAACGGCTTTTGATAAGCCCTCGTCCATTGTAAAGCGCTCGCGCGACCAGTCACAAGAAGTTCCAAGCCTTCTAAGCTGTTGTGTTATTTTGCCTCCGTATTCCTTTTTCCATTCCCAAACTTTTTCAATAAATTTTTCACGTCCGAGATCGTCTTTTTTCTTCCCCTCTTTTTTAAGCGCTTTTTCAACTACATTTTGAGTTGCAATTCCAGCATGATCGGTTCCAGGGACCCAAAGAGTTTTAAATCCTTGCATTCTTTTATAGCGAATCAAAACATCTTGAAGTGAATTGTCTAGGGCATGTCCCATATGTAGGGCTCCAGTAACATTTGGCGGAGGGATTACTATTGTAAACGGTTCGGCTTTTGATTTTGAATCTGGTTTAAATAATCCATTTTCTTCCCAAAATTTATACCATTTTTGCTCTACTTCGGCCGGATTATAGTTCTTTTGCATTTCTTGACTCATAATTTTATTCTCCCCCCTATCCATTAAATTATTTGTAAATTCTTCGAGCAATTGATAATTTCCATTGTCGGCTGCCTTGAGAGAATCGATATATTTCTTTCTAATATCAGTTTCCTCTACTAATTCGTTGTTCGGCCAGGTAGGCAATTGGCACTCCTTTGAAAACAAAAAAATATCGGCAATTATTCTAGCATGCCTTCCATTACCATCCCGAAACGGATGAATCTTAACCAGTCGGTGATGGATTCTAACGCTTTGCTCGATCAATCCCATCTCTTCTTTTTTTTCCCAATAATTTATGTCATCAACTAATATTTTTAAATTTTCTTGAATCTTATGCCAATCAACACCAATGTTTAGATTTTCGTGTCTGAATTCACCAGACCATTTCCATGTTTCATCGAACATGTCCTTATGAACTTTTTTAATAAAAGAAATATTAAATTTTTGATCTTTCCTTTTTCCAAGATATTTTCTAACAGCCTTGAGAATATTTGCTGCTTCCCATTCGTTAAGTTCTGGGCGGGTATTTATATGCGTCGGGATTAAACCGGAAGGATCAATCGGGGTTGATCCCTCAATTGTTTCGAAAGTAGGCATTATTCTTCCCAGAGCTCCGGTCCCGGATTTTCAAGTAGGTCTTCGACCAATTCTTTGTAATCATATTTATATCCTTTTTTCGTTAATGCCTGTTTCTCCAATGCCATATTTGAATAAGTACGATCGAGCATTTTTTTTGCAACCCTCTCTGCTTGTTTTTTTACCAAATCCTCAAGGGAAACGTTTGAAACAATCCCAATCGCAAGCTCACATTCTAGTGCTCTCAATACTTTTGCTACCGTTTTTAAGCTACTTGATTCAATATTTTCTTCAATTTGAGATATGGCCGGTTGTTTAACTTTTAACTTATTTGCTAATTGCCTCTGAGTTATTCCCAATGCTTCTCGAATATCCTTTATCCTCTGCCCCACTTTATCTATCTGAAAAAAATCTTTCTTCTTCACCGAATCAGAAAGTTGTTTTAATTTTAGTCTCTTAAACTTACTTTTTCTCATATTCTCCTCCTAAATATAAGCTTTAGCTTATGCCCACAACTGTACAAATATAAGCCATAGCTTATAATACATGCACAATGATATATCTTTTAACTTATATTGTCAAGAGGAATTTTAGACTAGTTTGATTTTTGTGTTCCTGTGATCATATAGTATAATTATAACAAATATAGTGAAATCTCCCCGTGCAAAGCACGGGACTTCTTAACCCAGCTCTAACTCGAGCTGGCAAGGGATCCATTCATCCCCGCGCAAAGCGCGGGGCATCCTGGATACGAAATCGCGTGAAATTTGATAACATAACAAGCAGAAAAGATAAAAGCAGCAAAACAATTAATTGCTTAACGGCAGAATCTTATTTTTCGAAAACCCTGGTAACATTAATTCTTTTTTCATATGATCAATGACAGCCTCTTTAGGAAGCATCCCCACTAACTCTGATTCCAACACTTCTACCTTAAACTCCGCTGCCATCTTTTGAACCTTATCAAAAACCTTTTTAAGAGATGTGTTTCTGTGGTCCGTTAAGTTAATTGAAACCTGAACAATCTTTCTGCTTTCCAGATATAATCCAAGCGCCCGGACCCCTTTCATCCCACTTGCTTTTTCTCTTATGTCCCTTGCGATTGTCTCTGCGATTAAGATGTCTGAGGTTTTTAGATTAACGTTAAAAGCAATTAAAAAATCTCGCGCACCAATCGCAACTGCTCCGGCATAAGGATGAAGCCTATTCCCAATATCCGGTTGGCGATGTTTTGAAGAAAATTCATTTCTTAAAGCCTTTAATCCACCCTTTCTAACGTAAGGGAGATTAACTCTCTCATCCATTTTTGCCGCATGACCATATAAATAAGATGGGAGGGCATGTTCTTTCCATAGTTGTTCTCCCAAAGTATTTGCAGCAGTGATTGCGGCAGACATTGGGGTGCCGCCTATTGGAATAAATGGAACAACATCAACCGATCCAATAAAAGGATGAGCTCCATAATGATTATGGATATCAACTAGTTCAAGGGCGGCCGAAGTTAGCTCATAGGCAGCTTGAATAACCTTGGCATCTTCACCGATAAAAGTTACAACTGTACGATTGTGGTCCAGATCAGAATGAACATCCAAAATCGGGCAAGCCTTAACGGAAGAGATAATTTGATCGACTAAATCTTGATCGCGCCCTTCGGAAAAATTAGGTACGCACTCAAGCATCTTCTTCTTTTAGTCCTTCAAGAGCCTGTTTTAAACTCTCGCCCTCAAGGATTTCTTTTTCACGCAAAACTTTGGCAATATCTTTAATTTGCGCCTTGTTGGCCTTGATTATCCTCCGCGCTTTTATATGACACTCTTCAATAATTTGCTCAATTGCTTTATCAATGCCATCAGCCGTCACATCAGAATAGTCTTTCATCTCCGCAATATCGCGTCCTAAAAATATTTGATGCTCTTTCTTTCCAAAAGTGCGCGGACCAAGCTCTGACATTCCAAACTCACAAACCATTTTCTTGGCCATGGCAGTTGCCCGCAGTAAATCATTTTGAGCACCAGAAGTTATTTCATTAAAGAAGATTTCTTCTGCAACGCGTCCACCAAGAAAAACAGTAATGTCTGCTAACATCTGACTCTTTGAAATCAAGTGCTTGTCCTCTTCTGGAAGCTGAAGCGTGTATCCCAGTGCCATTCCACGAGGTAGAACCGAGATTTTGTGAACCGAGTCAGAATCAGGAAGAAGTTTTGATAAGACCGCATGACCAACCTCATGATACGCAATTATATCTCTCTCTTTTTCAGAGATAACTCGGCTTTTACGCTGTGGTCCAGCCATTACTCGATCAATTGCCTCTTCAAGCTCAGTCATGAAAATTTGTTTTTTGTTTTCTCTGCCTGCAAGTATTGCCGCCTCATTTAAAACATTTTCAAGATCCGCACCGGTCATTCCAGGAGTACGTTTGGCAACAACCTCAAGATCAACGTCTTCTGTAAAAGGTTTTCCCTTAGCGTGGATATCCAAAATTTGACGACGCCCTTTTAAATCTGGTTTATCTAAAACAACCTGCCGGTCAAAACGACCAGGTCGAAGCAGTGCTGGATCTAGGATATCTGGTCGGTTAGTGGCAGCAATAACAATAATATTTGTTTTTGGATCAAAACCGTCCATCTCAACTAATAGCTGGTTTAGGGTTTGCTCTCTCTCATCATGCCCTCCGCCGAGTCCTGCACCCCTATGCCTTCCAACTGCGTCAATTTCATCCATAAAAATAATTGACGGAGTCTTTTTGCGCGCTTCTTTAAATATACCTCTAACCCTTGATGCACCGACTCCAACAAACATCTCGACAAAGTCAGATCCGGAGATAGAAAAGAAAGGAACATCAGCCTCACCAGCAATTGCACGGGCTAGCAAGGTTTTTCCTGTTCCTGGGGCTCCCATAAGAAGCAATCCTTTTGGAATTTTTGCTCCTAAGTCGTGATATTTTTTGGGATATTTCAAAAAGTCGACAATTTCACTAAGCTCTTCCTTGGCCTCATCAACCCCGGCAACATCAGCAAAGGTAACATTGGTCTTTCCCTGTATCGGTTTCGCAGTGGTCTTGCCAAAAGCCATTGCCTGATTATTGGCAGAAGAAGCCTGGCGTAAAATAAAGAACCAAAAAGCACCAATTAACAAAATTGGGAACATTAATTGCAGCAAGAGCGCTCCAACCCAAGCATTTTCATTCGGATCTTTTACTTTTATTTGTACTTTCTTTCCTCTTAATTCGGGGACAAGGTTTTCGTATTCTTTTACCGAACGAGTTTTAAAAAGACTGCCATCCTTTAGCTTACCGGTAATAATTTCTCCGCTAACCGTTACCTCTTTTACACTGCCAGAATCAAGCTGGTTGAGAAATTCAGAAAAAGCAAGGTCTTTGGGTTTGGGAGATAGGTCAAACAATGGAGCAAATAAAGAGAGCAACAACAATCCGACTACACCATAAAGTATTATATTTTTCCAATCAAGTTTTCTTTTTTTCACTTTTTTCACCCCTTTTAATTTCTTGCCATTTTTTAATTACTTCTTCCTTAGTCTTTGCAGCACCATCAGCAAAAACATGTGGATGCCGACGAATCATTTTATTGGTTATCTGTCTTATTATATCCCTAATAGAAAAAGCATCGCTAATCTCGGCATGCATTATTATATGCAAGAGTTGATCTCCCAACTCTTCTTCTATTCTTTTTGGGTCATTACTATCAATCGCCTCGAGAGATTCATTCAGCTCCTCAACCATATATGGCTTAAGGCTTGCGTGGGTTTGCTCTCTATCCCAGGGGCACTCTTTGCGAAGGCGACTGACCACACCTACTAGCTGGTCAAATTCCTTCATATTTACCATTATATCACACAAGTTTTGGCCCTGTTATTACGAATAAATAAGTGGGAGGATACGCATGGCATCACGAATTAAGGCACGGGTTAGACCAAGGCCCATACCAAATAAACTTATTGCAAAGAAACAAGATAAACATCTTATACCTAATATTAAAGATGTAATTGTGAAGCTGTATTCTTCTGTAGATAAAATTGCCTCCGACGCACTAAAATTCTACACAAAACACGAACTAGGGGTGATGCCACTTGAATGTGATGGACTAGGCAGGATTGCTTGTGCGGAGCTGCCCGATGCTTTAGAAAAGAGCGGATTTTCTCGTCCACAACAAGCAGCTGCCACCAAGGGATTAAATAGGGAAATAAAACAAAAAGGTCTTTCTGAAGGACTCGGTTATTATCACACCTCTTTGGACAGATTAAAAGAGTTGGGAGAAAATTTATTAGACCAATTGGCCTTTGGAAAGAGTGTTGCTGATGCTCAGGCAAAAAAGAATCCAAGACTGGTATTAGAAGAAAGTTCTTCTCAAAAAGTTGCACAAACATTAATACCAAGACACAACACAACCCCTTCGATAATATATCATCGCTCCTCAAAAAACCAAGCTGCAGCTCAAGTTGCGGCAAATACAAATACAGTTGTTGGTGATACGCAGATTTATAACTTGCCTACTGTCATTGGGGGAACTTGTGGAAAGGCCTATATGCCAGCAGCGCAGAAGTTTGTAGTTCTTGGAGGAAAAACTAATGTCGCCTAAAAAGAAAAAAAGATCATATTTAAGTATTCTAAGTGGCGGAATAAAAAAGCTCTGGCGTCAACACAAAAGCCCAACACCAATTAAAGCCCTGCACACAGAGATAACAATTGAGCCACAGCCGTTCATTAACGGAACGCTTAATCCACAAATTGCGGAATTCTTAATTGGCGTTTATCTTCAAAAGATCAAAGTCGATCCTCTCTTTAATGGAGAGATCGAAATTAAAGACGGATATTTAAGAATAAAAGATAAAGACGGTAAGGTAATTGCCTCAACAAGTTCCCCTCGCGTAATTAACGAATACTTAAATTAGCTGAAATTTCCTACAAAGTCCTCCGATAATATTAAGGAGGATCTATGTTATCAACTAATTGTTCTTGCGCTGTTCCATCTCAATCTGGAAACTGTAGGCTATTTCAACAGGTAGCTGCATTGGTACCCTCTGGAAGAAGAATAGAGAGCAACCTATCTGATGTTGAACATTATTCCTTGGCCTCCCCAGGCATCACCTCTGGGCTTTTTCTACCAAAGCCCTCCGAATGCCCCAATGGACGTTCAGCAATTTTTTTCTCAGGGTCCGAGAGAAACATGAGCACGTCCGAGCCATTTATTCGCTTTGACCTACATACCTCAATACTACATGGTCGAATAGATGCTGAACAAAAAAGGCTTGAAGTCTACAGAATCGGAGAGAGAATCGCAAAAGTTACAATGGAAGAAGGCTTTCCGGCAAGGATTAGATCCGAAGAAAGAGAAAATCTAGGAAGACACAATATTCACGCACTTGTTTATCTTAATAATCGGCATTACATGGGCTGTTGGTCAGTTAGAACAAAAGAGGGTTTGACCGACCCAGAATTAATTAATGAGCTTCTTTTCTCCTTAGCAGGACATGTACAGCCATCCTTTAATGTCCTTCCTGTTACAGAATCCACTCCAATTGAAGCACCCGAACAGCCTTCTTGTATAATTACCTGAAATTTTACCTCAAAATTGACGATATATATATAGAGAGAGGTGAATTTTATGCCCAGCTGTATTGGCGCAGCCCCAAATTCAGGCTGCCGACTTATTGGTCTTAGAGATCATGTTGTGGATCATACAGATCTATTAACAACTCGTCCAAGCAAACTAACAATCCGCCAATTAGCCAGCCCCAGCTCTGTTATTAAAGGACTTTACTATCCACCAGGCTGTTCCCAAGGACAAGGGGTGGTTGCCTTTAGCCGAAGAATAAGTGATGGAATTATTAATGAAAAATCTCATACAGATATTGCCAATGACCTGGGACTACTCGTGCGCACAGGAACAGCCTCTATTGGAGATGGATCCGGAGTAAAAACGGGTGCTCGAAATTTAATGGACCCAGATATTAAAGGATTTATCCTTCATCCAATTAATGTTGAGGTTAGCCAGAAAACAGCGTTATTAATTCCAACTATGGCAGAGTTTGGAATAATGACAGTGGAGGACACCAACCTGCAAACACTCCTCTTTACACAAGTTGAGTTTATGGCAAAAAGGGACATCATTGCAATAATGTACGTTAATTCTCCCCACATGAGCGGTATGTGGGCAGTTGCTCCAAAATCTGGGCTGACAGGAATGATTCTTTTTCATGAGAGAGATGCTTTTTTAAAAACATTAGCCCGCCATGTATCTCCTGATTTTACAATCCTTAGATTTTTTGAACGAGATATAAAAACTTTTCGGCGAAGGTTTTATGGCCAGTTTGATAATATGGGTGGTACAAGTGTAGATGAACTTGCTGAACAAAAAGTCTCCGATGGAAGTGTCGTCCTTCAAGAGCCCATCGTAGTAACGCCGGAAGAGGTGCAACATCCCTCTTGTTTACGCTGGCCGAAAGAAATGATGCTTCCTCTCCCTAAAAAAGAGACTTAATCCTCAGAACCTTTTCTAGGGTATCTGCCGCTTTTATTTTATAAGCTTTATGTTTTCCATCAAACCATTCAATAACAATTTTATACTTCTCTTCTTTTATAAGTTTAATCCCTTTTTCTTGTGCTTTAATTTTAATATCAACTATGTCAAAAAGTTGCTTAAGTGGTTTTGGAATTTCCCCATAACGATCTTCCATCTCTTCTTTCATTTCTTTAAATTTTTGTCTGTTATCTAACAAAGTTAAACGTCTATAGGTCGCAACGCGCTGCCTCTCATCATGAATATAATCATTCGGAATAAAAGCAGAAATTTTTAAATCAACCACAACTTGACGTGCAGATGGTTCTTCAATTCCTTTGGCCTTTTTAACTGCTTCTTCTAACATATCGCAATACATATCAAAGCCGACCGAGACAATGTGTCCGGATTGTCTTGCTCCAAGTAAAGTTCCAGATCCCCGAATCTCTAAATCGCGCAAAGCAAGACGATAGCCAGATCCAAGCTCGGTAAACTCCTGAATTGCCTTTAGTCTCTTAAGCGCCTCTTCTTTTAAGACTTCTTCTTTATGATACAAAAGATATGAATAGGCTCTATTTGAAGATCTCCCTACCCTTCCTCGCAACTGATAGAGCTGAGCCAATCCAAAACATTCTGCATGATCAATAATCATAGTATTAACATTTGGGATATCGAGACCCGATTCTATTATAGTTGTACAAACTAAAATATCATATTTTTTTTCTTGGAAGTCGGTCATAATCTTAGCTAATTTATCTTCTTGCATCTGACCATGACCGATGGCTATCTTTACATCGGGAACTAATTTTCTTATCCTTTTTGCAACTGTATCAATTGTCTGTACTCGATTGTGTACAAAATAAACCTGTCCACCACGATCCAGCTCCCTTAAAATAACCTCTTTGATCAAATCATTATTCCAGGCAACAACGTGGGTGCGAATTGGGAGACGATCAACCGGAGCAGTATTAATTAAGCTCATATCACGCGCTCCAGATAATGAAAAATAGAGTGTTCTTGGTATTGGTGTTGCCGTAAGGGTAATTACATCAACATTTTTTCTAAGCTGTTTTAGTTTTTCTTTGTGAGTTACCCCAAAACGCTGTTCTTCATCAACGATCAGAAGCCCCAAATCTTTAAAATGGATATCTTTTGAGAGCAATCGGTGTGTTCCGATTAAAATATCAATTTCACCGGTAGGGATTTTCTCAATAATCTTTTTCTGTTCATTTTTGTGTTTAAAGCGAGAGAGCACTTCAATTTTTACTGGATAATTTTTCAATCTATCACAAAAAGTTGCGTAATGTTGCTGTGCCAAAATTGTGGTTGGGGATAAAACCGCAACCTGCTTTCCAGATGTTGCCGCTTTAAAGGCTGCCCGAATCGCAACCTCGGTCTTTCCATAACCAACATCACCACAGACTAAGCGATCCATCGGTTTGTCCGATTCCATGTCAGACATAACATCTTTTATTGCCTTCTCTTGATCTTTGGTCTCTTCATATGGAAAAGTAATAGCTAATTCATTTTGCGCCTGCAGGTCTCCTGGAAATGCATAGCCTCTAGTCTTATTGCGAATAGCATATAAGAACAAAAGGTCTTTGGTTAAAACCTGTAAACTCTTTTTAACCTTAGATCTCGTCTTTTTCCACTCTTTCCCATGCAGTCGATATATCTTGGGAAACGGATTTCCCGAATATTTTTCAACCAGTCCCATCTGTTGCAGTGGAACGTAGAGCTGATCGTTTTGAGCATACTCTAGCAACAGGTATTCCTGTTCTACCTGATCAATTTCCATTTTGTGCATACCGCGGTATAGGCCTATTCCATAATTTTCGTGGACAACATAGTCTCCATCTTTTAATTCGAGCAATAAAGACCGATTAATCCCCTCTTTGGCCGTTTTTTTCTTTTTGAGAGAAAAGACAGGAAGCTTCGATAAATCTATTTTTATTCCTTCCTCAAAAGAAGTATTTACAATTATTTTAAAGTTTTTGGTCTGTTCGATCAGCTCCATGTAACTAAAATAGCCTTCTTGTTCTGCCACAATTTTTAATTGCATCGGTTCGTCTAAGAAGATTATTGTATCTTCGGCCAAATGTTCAAAAAATGAAGAGTTTCCGCTCTCAACAATTGGCAAAAGATCGAAACTCTCTATTTTATTAACAGAGAGTTGGGTTTGTGCATCAAAAATACGGATCGACTCTACTTTATCTCCAAAAAATTCTATACGAACTGGTTCATAATGAAAAATATCAACAATCCCTCCTCGAACCGCAAATTCCCCTCTCTCTCCAACTATTTCTTGCCGTTTGTATCCTAATTTAATTAGTTTAGAAACTAGTTTCTCGATATCAAGATTATCTCCAATATTAATTTTTAATTTTGATTTTTTAATTTTTAATTTATCAAAGGTTTTCCACATAACTGCTTTCAAAGGAGCAACGACAACACGAGGGACATCGCTTAAGACTTGAACGCGCTCCGCAACCAACTCCTTCTCAGGGGCAAACTCCTCACCCGGAATAGTATCTGGAGAAGGAAAGAGATCAGCCAATAAATATTGACTAATTTCCGTTGCGTCTTTGGTATGGCTAGTAATAATCAAAATTGGCTGTTTGATGTTCTCTTTAATCCAAGCTGCTTTTGTAGCCGAGGAGGGAAGATTATTAATTATGGTTTTGCTTTGATTATCCAAATTTCTTATTAACGTGATTTCTTAAGATCGTTTCGAGATTTTTGGCTTCATCATGAATCTTTTGGCATTGAGTTTTAATATTTTCATCAACCGGGCCAGCAATTCCCTCAAGGATAAGAGAAGAATACTCATTCACTCGAGCAAGTGCGCTAACCAGCTTGTGGGATAAAACCCCCTTATCTTTTAACCAATCCTCCGGAAACTTACCGTTTACGTAATCCTCAACTCTACCCTGGACGGTTTTTTTGTTTTCCAAAAGATTAGAAAAGAATTCAAGTTGTCCCTTGTTAAGCTTTTCCTTTTCTACCGCTAGAATAAAACTTTCGATTTTCTCAAGCGATGCTTCGGTCTTAGCCTTTAATTCCTCTTCCATAGCTAATAATTATAGCATGTGATATCATATATTCATGCCAAAGGGATCAAAAAGAAGGAAGAAGAGGATCCTGCTAATTGTTCTTTCAATTGTCCTAATTGCAATTGGTTTTTACTTATTTCGCTCATACACTCCAACAAAAACGAATACTATTAATATTTTCTTTTTAAAAGATGAGGTCCTTACTCCGGTTAAACGGATATTGCCTGAAAAAGGAGATGCTCTTCAAATAATTGCTCAAGTCCTCTCAAAAGGTCCATCAAAACTTGAAAAAGATGCTGGGTTTTATACAGAAATACCAAAAAATGCAGTAATAGTTGACGCAGATAGAATTGCAAACCTTGTAATTGTTGATTTTAATTCGGCTTTAGAAAATTATGGCGGTGGAGCTACTCGAGTCCAGGGACTAATCGGCCAAATTGTCTACTCTTTTACTGATCTTCCTCAAATTGATGAAGTAAAGATTACCGTCTCTGGCAAAGAGGAAGTGATCCTCGGAGGAGAAGGTTACGTAATCGATAAGCCACTATCTCGATCAGATATTACTATTTAGGCCCCCTTGACACCTTATATAGTTTATTATATACTTTTGATATAAATGAGTAAAAACTATATAGAGCAATTGAAGCAAATATTACAAACCACCGGCTGGAGCCAAACCAATCTAGCCAAAGAGATCAGTGTTACCTTTGCTGCTTTAAATCGCTGGCTAAACAAAAAGGCTGTCCCCCACCCATCAAGAAAAGCAAAAATATACAAGATATACAAAGAAAGAGTCGGCATTCTTCCCCTTTCTCAAAAGGAACTAGAGGCACAGCTTACCATACTTAATAAAGAAAGAAAAAAACATAAAAATATCTACAAAATATTAAGAGAAAATCAAAATTTAAGAAACGATCTGCTGCTCGAACTAACATACAACTCAAATGCTATTGAGGGGAGCACCCTAACCAAAAAAGAGACAGAAAATATTATTTTTGATAAGGTCAGTGTTCCGGATAAATCCTATATTGAACACCTGGAGGCAACAAACCATGCGGCTGCCCTAAATGCAATTTTTGACGGAGCCCTTTCTGGACCAATTACTGGAAAAAAGATCAAATCGCTACACAGTATTATAATGCAAGGAATCAGCAAAGATGCTGGAAAATATTCAAAACACAAAAGAGCAATTCGAGGGATTGATCTTCACCTACCTGATCCAGAAGACATTGAAGAAGAAATGGCATACCTGGTTAGAAAGATTAATCGGCCAAAACCCCACACTGTTTCGCATATCGCTTCAATGCATTCAGACTTTGAAGCAATTCATCCCTTTGGAGATGGCAACGGAAGGGTCGGCCGCTTAATTATGACCATTCAACTATTAGATACAAACTATGCCCCCTGTATCGTAGAAAACAAAAGAAAAGCAGAATACTATGAAGTTTTAGAGTTCGCACAAAAGAAATCAGAAACCCATTTAACCAAATATGTAATCGAATCTATTGAGAAAGGATATCAATTAATTAGAAAGCACAAAAAATAATTACCAAGAAACGATCTCTGCAAACCGATCCATATCTTCTTTTTTAGTCATCTCGGTAACTGCGACCAACATATGATTCTTAAGTGTCGGATAAAATCTACCTAAATCTAGCCCGCCAATAATTCCCTTTTCTAATAGCTTTTTGTTAACTTCTGAGAAAGGCTTATTAAGTTTAATAGCGAACTCGTTAAAGAAGACTGCTTTTTTAAATAATAATTTATCTTTTAATTTGTCTGCAAGATAATGGGCCTTCTCAAAGCAGGTTTGTGCAACTTGCTTTAATCCTTTTGCTCCAAGAGAAGTCAAATAAACAGAAGCAGCCAGAGCACAGAGTGCTTCGTTTGAACAAATGTTTGATCCTGCCCGCTCGCGACGGATGTGTTGTTCACGCGTTTGCATAGTCAAGCAATATGCTTCTTTCCCGTCTTTATCCACCGTCTTTCCAACCAAACGACCAGGAATATTGCGAAGATATTTCTGTTTTACTGCAAAAATCCCAAGTCCCGGTCCTCCAAAGTTCTGCGGATTCCCCAAAGGTTGTCCCTCTCCCACAATAATATCGGCATCTGGAGGCTTCAAGATTCCCAAAGAGATAGGATTTACATTAACAATAAAGAGCGTCCCATTTTGATGTAGTTTTTCAGCAATTCCATCAAGATTAACGATGCAGCCAAAAAAATCCGGTTGAGTAACAATCACACAGGCTGCATTTGGCGAAATATTTGATTCACCAAAAGCAATTTCAACAACTTTTTTGTCTGCTCCAGTCGCATAAGTTTTTAAAACTTCGCGATAGGCTGGATGAACTGTTTGCGCGACAACAATTTCCCTGCGACGAGTTGCGGCACAAGCCAGAAGAGCAGCTTCTGCCATTGCAGTTGCACCATCGTACATAGAGGCATTGGCAACATCCATCCCGGTTAAATTACAAATCATACTTTGATATTCAAAGATTGCCTGAAGCGTTCCTTGAGAAGCCTCTGCCTGATAAGGAGTATATGCGGTATAAAATTCCGAACGTGAACAGATATGTTTTACAACCGATGGAATAAAATGATTATAACTTCCTGCTCCTAGAAAAGAGGCCTTGCCTGTTGTGTTTTTCGAAGCTAGGGACGAAAGCTCATCCAACACTTCCCTCTCATTTAATGCTTTGGGAAGGGCTATTTCTTTTTTAAGACGGACAGAATCGGGAATATTAGAAAAAAGTTTATCAATAGAAGAGATGCCCAAATATTCGAGCATCTCCTTTTGATCAGATTCGGTATTTGCTATGTAGTTCATCCGTGTAATAGTGCTTGGTAGTCTTTTGCAGACAAGAGCTGGTCAACTTCTGCTGGATTACTTATTTCAACTTTTATAATCCATCCCTTACCATATGGATCTTTGTTAACCAGTGCTGGGGCATTGTTTAACTCTTCGTTTATTGCCGAAATCTTTCCAGACACTGCGCAAAATAGTGTTGAAACTGTTTTTACAGATTCAACCACACCGAACTCATCCTTTGCCTTAAATTCTTGGCCAACGGATGGAAGCTCAACAAAAACAACATCTCCCAATTCTTCCTGTGCATAGGCGGAGATGCCAACGGTTGCAACATTCCCTTCTACTTTTACCCACTCATGTTCTTTTGTGTATTTTAGTTCTTCTGGAAACATTTTTCCCTCCTTTTCGCCTTTTTGCCTTAAGCCTTTTCCGCCTTCTTTCTACTGTAAACAAAAATCCCTCCGGCAATTAAAATACGAATTAGGCTGTCACCAAAGCGCTCCTTTACCATTTTTCTTTGATAATATTCGTCAAGCACACGACTGTCTTTTTCGTCTGGAACATTATAGTGCTTGTTGGATATATAGCTAACGCCGGCACTGCCAAGATCAATTGTTCCCCACAACAAAACAAAAAAAGCAATCAGACAAATAATATAATAATAGGCTTTTTTATAATCGATCATTTCTTTTCTCCTCGATAAAACGGAAGTTTCACGATTTTTCCCCTTATCCTTCTTCCCCTTACCTCCGCCTGTGCCTCTGCCTCAGCCTTCGCCTTATCACTATAAATATACGCTAAGGCGATCGGCTTTTCAAGGGAGGGAGAAAATGATCCAGAGGTGATTTCTCCAATTGGGGAATCCCCCCCATTAAAAACTTTTATCCCCTCTCGCGGAATCATTCTCTCAGAAAATTCTATTCCAACCAATTTCTTTTTTAGCCCTTTTTCTTTCTCTTCAAACAAAGCTTTCCGCCCAATAAAATCTTTTTTATTAAATTTAACTGCCCATCCGTAGCCTGCTTCAAGTGGAGTTGTTTTATCATCATACTCATGACCGTAAAGCGGAAGTCCTGCTTCAAGACGAAGGGTATCTCGCGCACCCAACCCACATGGTTGAACTTTCATCTCAATTATTTCATCCCACAAGTCTGCGATTTTATTATTAGGCACATAGAGTTCAAAGCCATCTTCTCCAGTATAGCCAGTGCGTGAAATCAAAACATCTCCGAGTTGCAAGCAATGGTTTCTTTTTAAATTCTTGATATTTTCGTCTCCAAAAAGAGAAACAACAACTTCTTCTGCGCGTGGTCCCTGAACGGCCAAAGAAGAGATTGTGTGTATATGCACATAATCAACCCCCTCGGCATATTTCGAAAACCAGTCCAAGACTTTGTCTGTATTAGAAGCGTTAGCCACAACCATATAATGACCAGGAAGATTATAGATCAAAACATCATCAACAACTCCCCCCTCTTCATTACATATTACCGAGTACTGACAAGTAAAATCTTTTAATCTTGAAACATCATTAGTCCCGATCTTATTTAAAAAATCCCTTGCCCCTTGACCCTTGACCCTAACAATTCCCATATGCCCCACATCAAAAACCCCACAACTTGAGCGAACTGCCTTGTGTTCTGCAATTATTCCAGTAGGATAAGAAATTGGCATTTCAAAGCCAGCAAAGGGAGCCATTTTGGCACCAAGAGATATATGTTTCTGATGTAGTGGTGTTTTCTTCAGCATTCTTACTATTCCCTAACCCCTATCCCCTACAATACCTTTCTTAATGAATTTATAAACTTCTCGTTCTGCTCAGGAGTTCCAATCGTAACTCGAATCGCATTTGGCATTCCAAAAGAAGTTAAGGGGCGAATTATTACCCCTTCGCTCATTAATTTTAGGAAAATTTGATCGGCTGGCTGACCCATATCTATACAAATAAAATTAGCTTCTGTCTTTGTAAATTCTAGTTTCAAATTACTATTTCCTAATTCCTCATACAAATACTTTTTCCCATCCTTATTATTCTTTAAGCTCTTTTTAACAAAACCTTTATCATCTAATGCCGCAACTGCACCAGCCACTGCTAGTTTATTGACTCCAAAGGGAAGCTTGACCATTTTTAAGTACTTAATTATTTCTTCTTTTGCTATTCCGTATCCAACTCGAAGTCCGGCCAAGCCATAAAGCTTTGAAAAGGTACGAAGAACGATAACATTCTTTCCCTCTCGGACATATTTGAGTGAATCGGGATATTTTTTTGTTTTTACATATTCACTATAAGCCTCGTCAATTACCACAATATAGTTATCGGGAATATCGGCCATAAAAGAATCGAGATCGGCACCAGAAAAAGCAGTCCCGGTCGGACTATTGGGGTTACAAAGAAAGATTAATTTTGTCTTCTCATTGCTTTTTGCAGCAAAACCAGGCAAGTCATAAGTATTGTTTTTTAAATCAACAAAAACCGGGTTTGCATCAAATAATCTGGTCACAAATTCATAAGTTGAGAAGGTATTTTTTGAAATTAAAACTTCATCACCGGCAGACAGATAGGCGGCTGCTAGCATCTGCATAATTTCGTCAGAGCCGTTTCCAATAATTATGTTTTTGTCAGAAACATTTAAACGGCTCGATAATTTTTGCGTTAATTCAAGGGAATATTGATCAGGATAAACATTAATAGACTTAAGACGTTTTTTAATCTCTCTTAAAGCTTTTGGAGATGGGCCTAATGGGTTTTCGTTTGAAGCTAACTTAACAACTTCGGGCCCTTCTGGATTCTTTCCTGGAGTATATTCGGAAAGATTATTGACTATGTCTCGTGGTGTTACCATACCACGATTTTAGCATATTTATGTTTGATTCGCTCCCCGGATCCAATTAATAGTTCTTTTCCAGAATGATATTTCGCTTGGCTCAACATCGTTGTCCCTGCGATCAACAATACTCTCCAAATAAGCCAAGTGCCTCTCTAATTCTGGGATTGTTTCTCTTTGTCTCCACACTCCCAAACTTCGCAAACATTGATATCTCTTCTCTCTTGGAAGGGGACCAACGCCAAAGTACCCGACTACACATGATGTTGCTGGGTTAAGATCTAAGGCTAGGGTGAGCTGCCGGGCCAACTCTTTTCTTTCTAGGGTTCTTCCTATTTCCAATATGATTGGTCGATCTATACGAAAACTTCTTACTCTATATATTCCGGCATATTTTAGAGAATAATAAAACCAGAAAGCTCCCAAAACATTTTGAAGAGAAGAGCCGGTTCTTTCTGGGTTATCCCTAAGAAGTTCACGGATTAAGCCAAAGGCTTCCGAAGGGTTTAGTGTGTCCATTGTAGAAATAGTTTTAAAAGCATCTTGCTTGCTCTGTTGTCCACAAGAAAGAATCCACAATAAAATATGAATTCCTCTGGGATGATTGATCCGAGCAATAGTTGCAACTACCTTTTCTTGGCTTAGTTTTTGTTCTGTGATCAGTAATTCGACAAGGCGTAAGTCGCTTAAATCAAGCCTCGCTCCCCCTTCTATTAAACAGTTAACAAGCCAGCTACTGAAAACCCCAAAGGCACGGTAAAAATTAGCTCTTTGAGCTTTTTGTTTTCTATCATTCCCCCTCAATCTTCCATATATCCTTGAAAGGCTCTTTGCAATTGCTCTGTCGAAGAGACCTGTATTGTTCCTTTTTGCACTTTTCCGAGCAAGAGAAAGTATATAATCAAAATGCTCAACTGCTCCCAATATCCCCAGCAAGCAGACAGCACTTATCCTCTTTTCTTCTGGCCCATTCGTATCCTTGAGCGTTTCTATGCTGCTAGCCAAGTACCCCTCTCTTAATCTAATTGATATAGTTCCCGGAACAGTTTGTCCATCGCTTGCAAGAAAATCATACCAGTCGCTTTTATACATTGAAGGGTTCTCTCTTTGTATCTGACCATATACTTCCATATATCTATCTGGGTAAGCCATTGAACCAAAAAATATAAACTTTCTTGCCGCCTTACGCACCGCTCCTCTATTGGTTATAAGACTATTAAGTAGGTCTTGACGATCAAGCAATATTAATGAAACAGCCTCTCCAATTTCACGATTTTCTATTTCAACGGTATTCCCTAAGTCTCGGAGGATTTCGATTCTTTCAGCCCGAGGCCTAGAATCTAGTAGTCTTCCTAAGTCTTGAGGGGCTAGTTTAATTAATTCACCAAATCTTGAAAGGGTGTTCTCGCTATTTAATCCGTCAAAAGCAAGGTCGGCAGCTTGCAGTTCGCTCCCTAATCTCAAACATTCTTCAATTCTGACCTTTAAAGATGTATGGGCAGGAACAGCTGCCCCCCCTCTAAAGATGCCTCCAAAAGCTGGTTCGGACGCAGATGGTCTACGGTGTACTACCAAAAAGTTCTCCTTTATATTAGTTTTATACTATATATATCGTAATAAAAGGGGGGTAACTTGTGCTATATCGTCCCGCCCAGGTCCTCAATTGTTTGTTCTAAAAGTAATTCCAACCTAAGTTGTTCACCTCGAGGCAAACTGCTATATATGTCCCTCCTCAACCGCTCAAGACAGTACGTGAGATTAGGAAGAGCACTTGCCTCTCCTAAATAGCTCAAGCATCTAACTTTTCTTGGCAGTAGTTCATACCCAAAGGTTTGGTCCATACTATGTCCTACTCCAGCAGCTAAAGCACGCTTATCAAAGGTTCTGAATACCAATTGTTTCCAGGCAGAGACTTCATCTCCTTCTTGGTCAAATAGTTCAACCAGTTTTTCAGAAATATACAAAGTCAGGGCCCTCTCAAGTTTAGATTCTGACTCCAAACAACCTGTACCAATAATTGTTGTTAGGACTTCGAGTCCAATGATTTTATCAAGAGCCCAAAGAATATGCCTCATATAATGGTATTCGAGCATGCTTGAAAGGAGAAGCCTAATCAATATTTCTACGGTACTTCTATTTCCTATTTCCCCTAACGCATCGGTAGCAGCAATAAGCAGCCCTCCATGTGGCCCGGGCCTCAAAGACCATCCAAAATCAACTTCAAGGACTATAATTAACCCCAAAAACTGGACCACCCATTAAGATATGAAAATCATGATAA
>CAYQVW010000017.1:0-30559 GCA_964421245.1 uncultured bacterium
TGAGAAGGTATCTGTGGCTTCATAATTCGGTGTCCACTTTTTGGGGGGAAGATCAGTACGAATCCCAAGTGGTTCAGGTAATGTCTCATCTACCTTCATTAATTCCCTATACATATCCAAACAAAGCATTTTTCTAGCCACTCTAAGCCCCTCTCTTATTCGCACCAAATCAATATGGATATTATCACTTGACACAACAAAAAGACCAACTAATTCCAGCAAAATATTACCAGCGTCCATTGGAGGGAGAGCCTTTCCATCACTGCTCAAGACCTCTAACAATTGATCTCCCGGCTCAAGATGTCGTCGAATGAGAGAAGCACTTACCTGTCCTTCTTTTAACTGCACTGGAACTACTTTTCTTCCTGGAGAAAAAATTAATTTAATTGCTTGTGTTGCCATTCTCTTTTTATCCTTTACTCCCTGCATCTAACAGGTTACAATCATATCGTACTATATTATAGTAAAATTTCACTCAATTTTGAAAATTGTAAAAATATGCCAAAGAACTTCTTAAATCCAGAAAAAGAATACTCAAATCTAAAGAACTCGAAATTCGTAGTAATTCCCTGCCCTCATGAAACAACCGTAAGCTACGGCAAAGGGACAAAATATGGCCCGCAGGCAATCATAGAAGCTTCAGATTATATTGAAGAATTTGACGAAGAATTACATCAAGTTACTTATAAAAAAGTTGGTATTCACACAACAAAAGTAACAAAGAAATCTGAACTTACAAAGACCTGTTTAAAAGTTTTTAAAAGCAAAAAAATCCCAATCGTTCTTGGCGGAGAACATTCCATCAGTCCAGAAGTCGTAAAAGCGGCTAAAGCTGTTTATCCTGATCTTTCCGTATTACACTTTGATGCTCATGCAGATTTGGACAATATTTATCAAGGCTCAAAACAAAGCCACGCTTGTGCAGCAAGACGAATGATAGAAATATGTCCGGTCGTCTCAATTGGAGTCAGAAATATTTCTGAAGCAGGATATAAATTCGCAAAAACATTACAACAGCAAGAATTAAGTAATGCTGTTTATATCAGCTTTGATGTTGATGCCTTTGATCCATCGATTATGCCATCAACAGGGACCCCAGAGCCTGGTGGCCTACTCTGGAATGAAGTCTTAGAGATATTCAGAAAAATCTGCAAAGAGAAAAAGATTGTTGGCGCTGACTTTGTAGAATTGTCTCCGATCAAAAACTTGCACGCTCCGGATTTTATGGTAGCGAAGTTGATTTACAAGTTGATGGGATACTTAAGCAGCTAATCTTTTTAAAACTTTCTCTTTCCCCAAAACTTCCACAACGTCATACATCGGGGGAGAAGCGGCGGTGCCGGTCAATGCAACACGGCAGGGGTGAATAATCTGTCCTAATTTTAAACCCAACTCAGACGCCAGCGCTTTGAACACAGGCTCAATATTTTCTTTCGTAAACGGCTCAACTTTTTCCAGGCGTCTTTTCAATTCTGACAAAATCTTCGGAGCAATTTCTGTTTTTAGGTGTTTTTCTACTGCAGTTTGATCAATATCATAATCATCAGTGAAGAAATATTTTGATAGTGCAACAATATCTGGAATAATTACAAGCCTATCTATAAAAAGCCTTATAACTTTCGACAAATGATCAAAGTCATGATCACCATATGCATCTTGTAAAAGTGGCTGACAAAGATCAATTATTCTCTCGGGCAAGGCTTTGCGAATATACTGCCCATTTAGCCAATTCAGCTTATCAACATCAAATTTGGCCGGGTTTTTTGAAACCCCTTTGATTGTGAATTTTTTCACAAGCTCGTCACGCGAGAAAAGTTCCTGGTCTTTATAACCCCACCCCAACCTTGCAAGATAATTAAACATGGCCTCAGGAAGATAACCCTTTTTTTCGTATTCAATTACAGAAGTTGCTCCGTGGCGTTTAGATAAACGACTCCCATCTTCCCCCAAAATCATCGGAATATGAGCAAACTTAGGAATCTTCCATCCAAAGGCCTGATACAACAAAATCTGTCTAGGAGTATTGGATAAGTGATCATCTCCACGAATTACATGCGATATTTCCATTAAATAGTCATCAACCACACAAGCAAAATTATAAGTTGGAAAACCATCTGATTTTTGAATAACAAAATCATCTAAAAGATCGGCCTCAAACTCAACATTTCCACGCAAAACATCACGAACAATTGCTTTAACCCCTTCCGGAAGTTTGAAGCGTACAACGGCATCTTTATTTTTTTTTGCTTCTTCTGGTGAAAGTTTTCGGCAAGTATTATTATATTTTGGAGGAAGTTTCTTTTTGGCCGCGTCGGATCGCATTTTTGCCAAATCTTCCGATGAACAAATACAATAATATGCCTTGCCCTCGTCAACAAGCTGTTGAACATATTTTTTGTAAAGTTCTAAACGCTTGGTTTGATAATATGGCCCATGTGTCCCTTCTGCATCTGGTCCCTCATCCCAATCGAGCCCAAGCCACTTCATTCCAGAAAAGATTGCATTAACCGCAGCATTGGTTGAGCGGGTTTGATCGGTATCTTCTATGCGTAAAAGAAATTGTCCCCCCTGGCTTCTGGCATATAACCAGTTAAATAAGGCAGTTCTAGCTCCACCAAGATGGAGAGCCCCCGTTGGAGACGGTGCAAATCTAACCCTAATCATTTTGCTTCCTCACTCGTAATTATATATGTTATTTTTTTGGGGTATATCATCCCAATTTTCTTTCTGGCCTTTGCTTCTATTATATCTAATGCCCCTTTTTTACTGGCCAGATAACTATAGTACCTATTTTCATCATAGAGTTTTTGAAACTTAACCTTCTCCTTGGCATACTCATATTTTAAACTTATACTTTTATTCTGAATGTATAAATGCACAAACGAAAAAACAATTGCCAAAACGATTAAAAAAACTATTTGTCGATGTTTTTTACTAACCTTCATTTTTTTCTGCAACCCTTAGCTTTGCACTTTTGCTGCGTGGATTCTCTTTGGCCTCACTCTCGCTTGCCATAATCGGTCTCTTGGTTATTATCTTAAGTATACCATTTTTCTTCTGCTCTCTAAAAAACCATTTAACAATTCGATCTTCTAGAGAATGGTATGAGATTACAATAATTCGCCCACCAGGATTTAGCAAGCTAACTGCCTGTGGAAGTGCCTCAGAAAGTGCATCTAGTTCTTGATTTACTGCAATTCGAAGAGCTTGAAATATTCTCGTAACCGACTCTCTTTTTTTCCAGCCCGGAATTGCTTTTTCTATAATCTCTTTTAGCTCAAAGGTGGTTTCTGGAAGTTTTTTCTTAACCCAAAAGGCAATTTTTTTAGAGTAGCGCTCTTCCCCAAAGTTTTTAAATATTAAAAAAAGCTCTTCTTCTGTGCTTTCACAAATCAGATCATAAGCATCCTTTCCCTCTGATTGATCCATTCTCATATCAAGGGGAGAATCATAGCGAAAAGAAAATCCTCTTTTATCATTGTCGATTTGATAAGAAGAAACACCTAAATCAAAAAGGATCCCATCAACCTTTTGATCTACTAATTCAGCAAGATTGCGAAAATTTCCTTTAATGACTTGAATTCCTTCAATTTCTTTGGCGGATTTGATTGCATCGTCGTCCTGTTCAACGCCAATTATCTTGACCCTTGGCACTTGTTCCTTAACCCTAAAAGAGTGTCCCCCAAATCCCAAAGTGCAGTCTAGAAAAGCTGCTCCGTCATGAAGATTGAGATATTCAATAACTTCCGAGGCCATAACAGGGATGTGCATTAATTTGTAACTGCTTCTGGTGGGGATGGTCTTTTTACGTTTTTAAAATAAGTAGATCCTACTTGAACTAGCACAACTTCATTATCTCGAAAAAGGTTGATGGTCTTACACTTGGGACATTTAATCTCAACTATGCGGCATTCTTCTATCTTGGCCAACATGCGGTTACAACAGCGGCATCTAAATTCTTGCATAGTGGAATTATTATAGCACTGGCATGCTATAATTCAAGCATTATGACGTCAATACACCATATTGGTATCACCTGCAAAAATATTAAGCAATCTGAAGAGTTTTATGTAAAACATTTTGGATTTATCAAGACAAAAGAAGCTATAGCTCCGGCAAAACTGATGCAGCAGCTTTTTGGCATTTCATCTCCTGCAAAATTGGTCTATTTAGAATGTGAAAATAAACAATTGTTGGAGCTATTTGAATTCCCAGAAGCAAAAAACCTAAACCCTTCTATGGGAAGCATCTCTCATATCTCGTTATCAGTTAGAAATCGAGATGAAGTTGCAAAAAGATTAAAGGCAACCGGTGTTGAAATCAAAACTTTTACAAAAGATAACGGTGATTACATCTATTTTTCAATTGATCCTGATGGTGTGATGATTGAATTGAAAGATTAATAATCCCTCTTGACAATCGCCCTCAAAAGTAATACAATTTAGTGATAAGTAAAACATAGGAGGATAAAGTAATACCATGACAACAAAAATATCAACAAAGGGGCAAATTGTAATACCGGTTGAACTTCGAGAAAAGTACAATATTAAACCCGGATCATCTGTTGAACTAATGGATATTGGCGGCGAAATAGTAATAATTCCAATATTAATCAAAAATCCCATAGATAATGCCATGGGGATTCTAAAATCAAAAAAATCAACCCGCCAATTACTCACGGCGGCGCGCAAAGAAGAAGAAAAATATGAGAAAAGAAAAAGATGAAAAAGCGCTATGTTTTAGATAGCTACGCAATACTAACCTATTTAAAAGAAGAGCCGGGGTCAAAAAAAATAAGAAAAGCGTTGTGGGATGCTTCGGCAAAAAAACATACTCTTTTTATGAATTATATTAATTTGGGAGAAGTATACTATATTATTTATAGAGAAACTGGGGCTGCCTTTGCTGATCAAATAATTACCATGGTTAAACATTTCCCAATCAATTTTGTCGGAGTTAGGGAATCTAATGCTATTATCGCCGGACGAATAAAAGCTGAAAATAAACTATCCTATGCTGATGCTTATGTTGTCGGTACAGCATTAAATAAAAAAGCAATTGTTTTGACTGGAGATAAAGAATTTAAAACTGTCGAAGATATCGTTGCAGTTGAATGGCTGCCAAGAAATCGCTAACTAAATTCCCCAGAGATAGCGGCGATGGGCCCAGCCAACTTGGCCGGTATTTGGATCAATAACTTTAACCTTAGCCCAATATTTTGTGGTCTTTAACACAAGAAGGACATTGCCTTGTACTAGTTTTCCAATCTTTCGATAACCCCGCCCTGGACCGGAACGAAAATTCATTTTGCTGCGATTAACAACACAACTTTTTACATTCTTAAGCTGGCTCTTTTTAACCCAACCAGAAAGCCTCATCCAATCAACTACCTTATACCAGCTACCTGAGCTTGCAATAATCTTTAATGGAAAGTTTTTTGGGTAGTCAAAAAGCTCATTTGAGGTAGTACTCGGTTTTTTATAAATCTTTACTCCGTCATACCTGGTTGACCAAACAGAAGCCAAGGAACAAACCTGAAAAAACAAAAGAAGAGAAACAATAATATATAATTTCCGCATAGTTTTATTGTACTGGTTATTGACTGGTTGTCAAATTCTTTAATCCCTGTTTCCCCAATTTATCCCAGGATAGTGATTGTCTCTGATCTCCCCGATATCCGGGAAATCCTGGGACAATCAAAATCAGAGATAGGATCCGCGTGCGGGGATTAAAGAATGATCATCCAAATTCCGATTAAAACAAATAATGCCCCCGCAATTCTTGGAAAGTATTGAGAGACCATAGATAATTTACGAACCCTTAATCCGGCTTGAGCAGCTCCAGTTGAAACACCAACAATTAAAATAATTAGGGAGGAGCCTAGCGCATAGGTAAAGAGGAGAGTGCTTCCATAAACCAGATTTTGTTTTGATGCAACAAAGGTCAAGACAAATCCTAAAATTGGAGTAGAACAAGCCGAGGCTGTGAGGCCAAAAAGCAATCCCAATAAAAGTGCTCCAAGCAGTCCCTTTTGCTTGGTTGGAAATTTATGCAACCCCGGCATCCTAAGATGAATCACACCCAAAAGCTCTAGCCCCATAACAATTGCCACTACTCCCAAAATGTATTTCCAGTATCCACCGATATTGCCAATCAACTTGCCACTTAGTGCAGCAATCGTCCCAAGAATAGAATAAGTAATTGATAGCCCAATAATAAAAACCAAAGAACTCCAAAAAGCTTTTTTTATATTTCCTCCAGAATAACCACCAACATATCCAACAATCAAGGGATAGGTCACAAGTACACAGGGATTAACCGAAGCAACTACTCCAGCAAAGAAGACTGCAATATAGGCCAATATCGGATTTGCTAGATCAATCATTTATCTTTGTTATTTTTGCTATGCATTTATTTTTCGACCTAATATATCTATCATATAAATTTAAGACCAAAAAGGTAAGGGCCATAAACATCAATGCACCAAGAACTCCGGCTGATTCAGTCTCTGAAAATCTTTGGGCAATGAAATAGCCAACTAATAATCCAATAATAGGAAAGATAAAAATAATTAGTGCAGCTTTGATTCCTTCAGCTTCTGGAACATCAATTTCAACCCGGTCTCCTACTTTTGCACCAACCTCGTTAGCTGCTTGTACAATAATTTCTCCCGATCCTGCCATTGAACAACCTTTACATTTCTCACAAGCTTGGTTTGGTTCACAGATGACTTCCGCTAAATTGCTAGGAAGAATTTTTGATATTTTGCCGTTGGTTTTCACTTTTTAAAAATCGGTGGCCCGCAACGCTTATGTTTAGAAGACTTCATTCGATCTTGAACCATTCTTACTTTTTTGGAAGGGATTCCATCAGTTTTGCCTAAAAGAATTCGATCAAGCTCATTATAGGTAATTCCCATCTCACCTTCATCGGTCTGCCCAGGCCAAAGTCCTGCCGAAGGAGGACGCCCAATAATAGATTCTGGAATTTTTAATTCTTTAGCTAATTCTATAACTTCACCCTTTAACAAATTTCCTAACGGTAAAAGGTCTACTCCCCCATCCCCATGCTTTGTAAAATATCCCATCATAATTTCCGATTTATTACCGGTCCCCACCACCATATAGTTTCTTTTGTTTGCAAAATAATAAAGGGTCATCATTCTAAGGCGCGGTTTCAAATTGGCAGATGCCAGATCTCTATATTTATCTTTAAAAGTAATCCCCTCATAACTAACGTAAGCAGACTCAAAAAGAAGGGTTAAATCCATCAATTCCGTTTCTATTCTAAAAGCTTTAGCGAATTCTACTGCATACTTCAGGTCATCTTTGTGAGAATGGCACGGCATTAAAATCCCCAAGGTTGTTTTAGGAAAGGCCTTTTTGCAAAGAGCTGCTACTACTGCAGAATCAACTCCCCCGGATAATCCAACCACACATCCACGAACTCCCGCAGCAGATACCCTCTCCTCTATCCATTTACTTAAATCATCTTTTAGTGCCATATTAAAAATAATACTCCCAAATGTGAAATTTTTCAATAGAAGCGTCGATATATAATTTGACATATAATAGAACATTCTGATACCCTAGGAGGCTGTATGGTAAAGAAGAAGACAAGTTCCCCGAAGCTAAAAGAGCGAAGGGGAAAAAATCTGGTAATTGTAGAATCACCGGCTAAGGCCAGAACCTTGGAAAAGTTCCTTGGTCCTGACTATAAAGTTGCTGCGTGCGGTGGTCACATACGTGATTTACCCGCCTCAAGACTTGGAGTAGATATTGAAAAAGATTTTGCCCCAACCTATGTAACCATCAAGGGAAAGAACAAAATATTAAAAAACCTAAAAAAACTGGCCAAAGATGCGAAGACAATTTTCCTAGCACCCGACCCTGACCGTGAAGGAGAAGCAATTGCCTGGCATCTAAAGTATCTTCTAAAAGAAGATGAGAAGATAAAAAGAATCGAGTTCAACGAAATAACTAAGGGAGCAATCCAGGACGCAGTAAAACATCCTCGTAAGATAGATATAAAAAGGGTAGACGCTCAGCAAGGTCGCCGAATCCTGGATCGTCTTGTAGGATACAAGCTTAGCCCTCTTTTATGGAAGAAGGTTCGAAAAGGGCTTTCTGCTGGACGAGTTCAATCAATTGCTGTCCGCCTTATCTGTGAAAGAGAAAAGGAGATCAAGGATTTTAATCCTCAGGAATACTGGTCAATTACTGCAGAACTAAATAAAGACTCAAAAACATTTTTAGCAAAGTTGATGTTAAAAGATGTTATCCAGAACAAAGAAGCAGCAGACAAAATTTTTAATGCTTGCAAAGATGCCTCTTATCTCGTTAAGAAAGTAACAAAAAAAGAACAAAAGAGAAATCCATCTGCACCATTTATTACATCAACCCTTCAACAAGAAGCGTCACGACGCCTAGGATTCTCCGCCAGAAAGACTATGACCCTTGCTCAGCAACTATATGAAGGTATAGACATTAAGGGAGAGGGGCATGTCGGTTTGATCACCTATATGAGAACCGATTCTGTTCGAATTGCCCAAACCGCCTTAACTGAAGCAAGGAAATATATTGAATCTGCTTTTGGAAAAGATTATCTACCTGAAAAACCAAGAACCTATCGTACCAAGAAATCGGCACAAGATGCTCACGAAGCTATCCGACCAACCTCTGCAATGCGTGATCCGAGCCTACTAAAAGATTCTCTAGGTCCTGATCAATTCAAGCTTTATGTTCTTGTTTGGAGACGGTTTGTGGCTTGTCAGATGTCGTCAGCTATATTAGATAAAACTGCTGTTGAGATCAGTGCAGCAAAATATCGTTTTAGAGCTAATGGTTCTATAATAAAATTTAAGGGTTTTATAGAGCTCTATACAGAAGCAAAAGAGGACCGAGAAGGGAAAGAGGCTCCGGAAGAAAAAGATGAAACCCTCCCTAACTTAGATGATGGGGATACATTGGCTCTTGAAAAATTACTTCCAAAACAACATTTTACAGAGCCTCCTCCCCGCTTTAATGAAGCAAGTTTAATCCGCGAGCTTGAGGCAAAAGGGATTGGCAGACCATCTACCTATGCACCGATCATCGCAACAATCGATAGTCGGGGCTACATACAAAGAGAAGGCCGGGTATTTGTTCCAACCGAACTTGGAACAACAACCAATGGTCTATTGGTAAAATTCTTTCCTACTATTATGGAAGTTCAGTTCACTGCACAGATGGAAAATGAATTAGATGCCATTTTGGCCGGAAAAACAGATTATATAACTATTTTGAAACAATTTTATGGTCCCTTTGCAGAAAACCTAGACAACGCCCACAAAAACATGAAATCGGTAAAGAAAGAGATCAAAACAGATGAGATTTGTCCAACTTGTGGAAAAAACCTTGTAATCCGCTCAGGCAGATATGGGGATTTTTATGCTTGTTCTGGTTTTCCGGCCTGTCGATTTACCAGAGCGATTATAAAATCAATTGGGATAAAATGCCCAAAATGTGATGGAGAAATTATTCAAAGACGAAGCCGCCGTGGAAAAATATTTTATGGCTGCAGCAAATACCCAAAGTGTACAGAAGCCTACTGGTATAAACCTACTGGAAACAAATGTGACAAATGTGGTAGCATGTTGCTAATCAAGCAACTCAAGAGTGGTGAGGTTGTTTTTTGTAGCAGCAAAACGTGCGACAACAGCAAGGGAATAAATAAACCAGAACAGTGATTAATAAAAATTTAGGGCTAAAACTGTTATCAATAATTCTTGCAATCCTTCTTTGGATTCTAGCAAGAGGTTGGTTTGTTCAATGAGGGTAATAAGCTCAGCAAAAGAGATGGCGCAGGCTTCCCGCAAGATTAAAAATCGTGGACAAACAATCGGACTGGTCCCCACCATGGGAGCACTTCACGAAGGACACCTCGCGCTAGTTAATGCTGCAAAGAAAAAAGCAGATGTTGTAATTGTATCTATTTTCGTAAACCCCCTCCAATTTGGTCCAACTGAGGATATAAAAAAATATCCTCGTACTTTAAGAGAAGACAAAAAGAGACTCAAAGACTTTGATCCGATAATTATTTTTGCCCCCAAAGAAAAGGATTTAACTCCTCAGGATATCTCAACAACAATAGATGTAGAAGATTTATCAAAAAGGCTTTGCGGTAAAAGCAGGCCTGGTCATTTTCGTGGTGTGGCTGTTATGGTTTCAAAACTGTTTAATATCGTCCAACCAGACTTTGCCTTTTTGGGTGAAAAAGACTATCAGCAACAATTGATAGTAAAAAAACTAGCAAGAGATCTAAATTATAATATAATAATAGAAACAATCCCAACCGTTCGAGAATACGATGGTCTAGCATTTAGCTCCCGCAATAAACATTTGAGCGACAGAGAGAGAAAGGCCGCCTCAATTCTGTATAAAAGCCTGGTTCGAGCCTCGGAGGCAATTCAATCGGGAGAAAAAGATGGGCGCCGAATTCATTATCTTATCTCTCAACATATTGGTCGCGAACCAATTGCAAAAATAGACTATGTTGGAGTGTGCAATCCAGAGACTCTTGAAGAAATAAAAAACATTAAGGGAAAAGCGCTGCTTGCCGCAGCAGTTCACATCGGCCACACTCGCCTAATTGACAACATGGTTGTTCATGCTTAAAAAAGGCTTCACCCTTATTGAAATCCTAATTGTAATCTCACTTATTGGCATACTCTTTACTGCAGCCTATTTTAACCATAGTGGCTATGTTGAAATAAGCAAGTTAAATGCAGCCAAAACACAAATTGTTTCAGATTTAAGGGCAGCTCAAAACAAGGCCACAAACGAACACAAAACAGTATCAATAACATTCGACAATAAGACAAAATTACCAAGTGGTATAACTGTCAGCAACAAAATAATAAAATTTGCCGCCTCTGGATTTTGTCCTCCAGGATATTCTGGAACAATTATCTTATCTGGTAAAAAGAAGTCGAAAAAGATTATTGTTTCATCAAACGGAAGGGTTAGAGTTGAATAAAAAAGGATTTACTTTAGTAGAGATTTTAGTTTCCACCTCCCTCCTTGTAATAATTTCGATCTCTTTCTTTTTCTTATTCCAAAACAGTGCTCGATTACAAAAACATTCGGAGAAAAAGCTTCAAGAAGCGTGCCTCCTACAGGCAAAGATGGAGGATTTGAGGGCTTTGTCTTTTGAAGAGCTAAAACTACAAAAAGGGGTTACAATAATAGATTCTAATTTACTAAAAATTCAGGTCGGATCAGTTTACAGCTTGAGGGCAAGATGAAAAAGGCATTTACTCTTATAGAAATACTTATTGCTACGAGCTTGTCCGTTTTGATAATCTCAGCAGGGTTCTATTTATTATCTAGTCACGTGAGGCTTTCAAACAAGATAAACAACAACGTTGAACAACAACAGATTTGTAACAATATAATAGACATAATTACCAAAGATATTCAAAATGCAAAGAATATCTCAAATTCATCAACTCCATCAAGGCTTATCCTTAACTATCCAACAGGAATATGGACTTATGAATATAAAAATGGAAAAGTAAAACGCAAAAATCGATATTTGACCGATGTTGGGGATGTCTCGAGTTTGATTTTTTCGTATAAAGGAAACTTGGTCGAAATTAAATTGGATGACTATACAACAAAGGCGTTATGTCGAAATTAAATAAAGGAATCAGTTTAATAACAATAATATTCATAATAACTGTGTTACTCCTTTTAGGGTCAGTCCTAACTCGAGTTGTTCTAAATAGTATGACTGTAGCAGAAAATAAAACTTCGGGCCTTAAAGCTTTTTATCTAGCTGAAGCTGGGATTGAGAAGATAAAGTATGAGCTTAAGAAAAACCCAAATTGGTATACCGATCTCCCCCACTATCCTTCTGTTGATACAGAGTGGATCATCAATAAAGCCAAGGTTAATACATTTATTGTTGTCAGAGAAAAAGATAAGCTAAGGGCTTTTGCTGTCGGAAAATCTAAAAAATCCATTAGAATGATAAGGATTGAGTTTGAATTGAATCCTTTTAAACAAGAGAGTTGGGCAATACTTTAATCCGCGTCACGAACCAAAAAGAAGGCAGCGTTAGCTCCAGAATAAGAAAGAGGTCTCTCTTCAGATCTAATCCTTCTGCCTAGCCCTAATATAAAGATAGTTTTCTATTTCGGTTGGTGTTGGAAGACGAACAGCTCTCCCTGTCTGATTTAAAAATTTAATTATTTCGTTTTGTATTACTATGAAAGATAATCCCATTGCGTATTCACTCCCCTTAATAAGGCTTGCAAAAAAAGCATCTGCCTCATCTGCGTTGGTATACATCCTTTTAATAGTTTGAGTCAAAGCAGCAAAACTGAAGGGATTTTCCAATATTTCTATTTCATCCCACCTCTCCCAACTTCCAAGATCGTCCACAAGAATTGCGCCTTCATCAATGTCATCCAAAGCCTCTTCTGCCGGAGAAGGGGGAATAACAAGTGGTCTCTCCCATCCCCTCCCTTCATCAATAAAACCAGGAAGCCCTCCACGAAAACTCTTCCAGCTTTCGTCAAACGGTCCTGCCATCCTTTGCTGGTTTTGTCTAACGATTATAGGGCTAGCGCAAGAAAGAAACTTTTTTGCTATATTCGTATATGTAGTTCCAGTTACACTTGTCATTTATTCACCTATTAACTTATCGTTAATTTATGACAAAAATTTCACTTAACCCTTAATGGCTCCCGATAAATAATCTGCCTTAAGATAGCGCTGAAGAAGTAGGGTAATTATCAAAACAGGAATAGCAATAATCGTAGAAAAGGTTGCAGCATCAAACCAACCAGCTCGATTGACATAATAGTAAACCATTAATGGAAGAGTTTTCTTACCTAAACACATATACATTGCATAGATAAATTCATCCCAGGAAAACAAAAAAGCAAAAATGGCAGAAACTATAATTCCAGGTGCAGCCAAGGGCAACGCAATCTTTCTAATTATTTGAAAACGACTGGCTCCATCAATCTCTGCCTGCTCTTCCAGATCAATCGGTATCGTTTTAAAGACCGAAAGTAATATCCAGGTAACAATTGGCAGAACCCGAATAAGATGAGACAAAATCAATCCCAAATTTGTATCCAAAAGTCCCAAACGGATAAAAGAGACACTAACCGGAAGGGCCATTTGAACATCCGGCAACATTCTAGAAAAGAAAATAAGCAGGATTATTCCAATTCCTAGCTTATATGAGATCCTAGACAAAGCATACGCAGCTGGAGCTGCAATCAACAAGGCCAAAATCATAACAAAGAAGGCAACGGCCAAACTCTTTGTAAGTGGCTGCCATAAGTTACCCGATTGAAAGACGTTTTTCCAATGATCAAGAGTAATTGAGTGAATTAGCAGTGGTGGATTTTGAGACATTATCTCTTCTGCCGGCGAGAAAGAGACTTTCAACATTAAATAAATAGGCAAAAAGGTCCATGTTAATACTAGTACAATAAATAAATATCTAAGCAGTCTCTTCATTGGGTAATCCTACTAGTTTTAAATATAAAAATATGGCTAACAATACAATAATAAACAATACGGTTGAGGCGGCAGCGGCAGTGTGCGGGTTGTTGTAATTTCGGTACTCAAAAAACGCAAAGGAAGAGAGGACCGGGAAACTCTCCCCCGCCAAAGCCAATGGTAATTCAAAGATGCGAAAAGTATCAATTCCGCGGATTATAAGCGCCATAGTGATAAACGGTTTTAAAAGTGGCAGAATTATAAATCGAAGCTTCTGCCAAAATGAAGCGCCGTCAATTTCTGATACCTCAAACAGATCCTTTGGAATCCGCTCGATTCCAGCCAGCAATATCAACATCATTAGGGGTGTAACCTTCCACATATCCGAAATAACAACAGAAAAGAGGGTCAATACTCCGCCGCCGAGCCAATCAATCGGAATATTAACAACACAAAGACGGGTCAAAACAACATTAATAAACCCATTGGTATCGAATAAATAGCGCATATTGGAGGCAACCACTATAGTTGGGATTCCCAATGGAATCAAAATAAGCGCCTGAATAATCCTCCGTCTCCCTCCCCCACTTATAAACAATGCAATTGCCAATGCCAACAAAAATTCAAACAATAAAGCAAAGATTGTAATTAGAATCGTATTGCTTAGGGCCTCTCTAAATTGAAAATGCGAAAAGAGCCAGGCATAATTATTGCCACCTTCAAAGCTCATTAAGATAGATTTAATTACTGGAAAGAGGGTAAAAAGAGCAAGATAAGTAAGCAATGGTAGCAAAAAGAGAAATTTCCAATTATTATGGAATAATTTTTTCATACGACCTATTTTATTACAAACTGTAAAACAAGACTATTAATTAAAATATTGTTGTATTTTCGCATTTGAGAGGTAAAAAATAATAAAGACTCCACACAACCAAAAAAAACCATTAATTAATGATGGATTCATCAACAATGCCCAACCCCCAGTAATCGATAAAAACACCGATAAATAAACCATCCCCTTTCTCGCCCCCTCTTTTAATCCCCACACACCGATTGCAAAAAACAATCCCAGGGTTTTTTGTATGACCTCTGTAAAAAACAATGCCCTAAACATAAAAATAACATGCCCATTAAACTTCGCAATTGTATCAATATGCTTGGTAATATACTGCTGCATAAACCTACCGGATTTTATTATTTCAAGCTTTTCCGAATCCGATAGATTTAACAAATTAAGTACCGAAAACAGCACTATAATCCAATAGATAAACAGAAACACATAAAACAAACTACACAGTCTTATACCAATAGGGATTTTTTTTGTCCGCCCTGGGCTTAATTGGCTCTTCAAATAAGAATTCCTCCCCAAAAAAGCATTTCACGATTATGACCTGGGTTTAATTTATTGTCAAGATATTCATAAGCCTACTATTGAACATTATTTATCCTGTTTGAATAATAATCTAGAGTTTTCTTAACCGGCTCACCCCTTATAACAATCCTAATAAAAGCCTCATTCATATAACGATCAAAATCAGCCCAATTAGAAACATGTTTTCTAAATATTCCGTACTTTAAGGCATTTTTAACTGATTCAAAGTGCAGCGGAACCCTAATATCACTTCGAATCGAAGGCCAGCTTAATTCTTTTACAAACTTCTCCTGCACTTCCTTTGATTGAAGATATTTTATAAACCTCAAAGCAAGTTTTTTATTTTTTGAACCTTTGGGTATGCCCAAAACTTCACCACCAATAACGTGGGCTTCACGTTTTGGACCAGAAAAACCAGAATAAGTGACAATATTCTTCTTTTTGTATTTATTGTTGATTATATTTATACCAAAAGGCCAGTTTTGCATAAGATAAACCGATTCCCGAGCAATATAATCATTAGATGTATTCCATTTTGCCTTTAGGGAATCACGAGAAACATAAGGCCAAAGTTTTTGTAAAAAAGTAAAAGTCTTAACGCAGCCTTGATCATTAAAAGAGAACGGGTCTCCACCAGCTGAAACGATAAACTCATATAATTGGGTTACAGTTGGACCGCCACCCCAGGCCTTTAAAAGAATTCGGCCAACCCCCTCTTTTTCTTTAAAGATTTTAGCAACTTTTAGCAATTCGTCCCAGTTTTTAGGTGGTTTTAATCCATATTTCTTAAAAACGTCCTTATTATAGTAAACAATTTGGACGTTAGGACGATACGGCATAAAGTGTTTATCAATAAGATTATTCTGAACTGCTTTTGGGATATCTTTTTTATATTGAGATAAATCTTCGACCAACCCCTTATCAACCAATTGAGCCAAATTCATATTGTCTTGGGCAAAAAGATCAAGCTCCATTCTATCGGCCGATGACATCGCCTGCAACATTTGTGGAAGATCGCCTGCCTCAATCTGCATAGTCTCTATTTTGCAATTATTCTCTTTTTCAAATGGAGGAATAACAACTTGGCGCATTATCTTCCACTCGGAATCTGAGAGACTCATAGAAACTTTGAGAACATTAGTTTTTGGAGCAGAACAAGATGTTAATAATAGGCTTAATAATAATAAAAATAACAAACGCATTGTATCTATTATACACTATGTTATAATCCTGAGGCATGAAGCTGTATTTACTACGCCATGCTGATTCCGAACCCAAAAGAGAAGGGCTTGATGACGCCGAGCGAGCGTTGACAGAAAAAGGAATAAAACAGGTAAAAGATCTAACAAAAAAAATAAAATCAAAAGAAATTGTTTTTGATTTTATCTTTACTTCTCCCTATAAACGCGCTTTCCAAACTGCCGAAATTATTACAAACGAGCTGGGCCTAGAAGATCGACTAATAGAAGAGCCTCCTCTGGCCTGTGGATCAAGAACAAAGGATATTAGACAAATTATAAATGCTCATCAAACAAGCAAAGAAATGCTGTGTATTGGACATGAACCCGATTTTGGAATAATAGCAGGCGAGCTCCTAGGACTCGGAGGAGCCCGCCCACTTAAAAAGGCAGAATTGATTCAGATCGATCTTTAATTCTTTTCAGAAACTCCAGCATCACCAAAAGTCGCCATCTCTGTTAATATTTTTATAGCGGCCTCGGCTATTCCAATCCCTAAAGCAGCTCCAGTCCCTTCCCCTAATCGAAAATCAAAATCAAAAAGTGGCTTTACCCCTATATGATCCAAAGTAATTTTGTGACCTGCCTCCACCGAACAATGAGAAGCAATTAGATAATCGGCAACCTTTGGCTCAAGAGTAACAGCAATAAGCGCTGCTGCACCCGAGATAAAACCATCAATTAAAACGGGAATGCGGTTTGCAGCAGAAGCCAGCATAACTCCGGCAATTCCTCCAATCTCAAAACCCCCAATCTTAGAAAGAACATCAAGTCCATTCGATGGATCCGGTTTATTGACCCTCAAAGCCTTCTCGATTACCTTTATCTTATTCTCCAAGGCACTATCATTAATCCCGGTTCCCCGACCAGTAACCCTTGAAACACTTTCTCCAGTAATAGCCGATACAATTGCACTAGAAGGGGTAGTGTTTCCAATCCCCATGTCTCCAGTTCCAATTATATCTACCCCATTTTTTAATTCCCCTTCAACAACCTCCATCCCTGCCTCAATAGATCTAATAGCCTGTTCTTTAGTCATTGCCAGTCCAGCCGTCATATTCTTTGTGCCAAGATCTACTTTCTTATTAATTAATTCATTATGAGGCTTGAGTTCGGCAGCAACTCCCATATCCACTACGATAACTTTTGCTCCAACATGTCGGGCCAAAACATTTATTCCCGCCCCTCCATTAAGAAAATTGTAAACCATCTGTGGAGTTACCTCTTGAGGAAAGGCGCTCACTCCTTCTGCTACCACCCCATGATCTCCCGCCATAGTAAAAATAACCTTATTCTTCATGCCGGGTTTTTCTTTGCCGGTTATTGCAACAATCTGTTTAGCCAACCCTTCTAATCGCCCCAAACTCCCTGGTGGCTTGGTTAAATTATCAAGTCTTTTCTGCGTTTGTTCTATTAGTCCCTTATCTATTGGTTTGATCCTTTTAAGAATTTCCTCAAATTTTCTCATCCAAGTCCTCCTTTATTTATGCAATTTTTTCGCAAGTTTTTCTAAACCATCAATTAGCCTCGGCCCGGGACGCAAAAGCAAATCAGGATCAATATCTTGATATATTTTCCCTGTTTTTGCGGCTGAAGTATTTGTTAGTCCAATCTGTCTCACTATCACCTCACTTTCATTTTTATTTTTCCATCTTCGTCCCATATCTTCCAAAATAATTACTTCTGGATTTTTATAAGCAACAAATTCTTGGCTAATCAAAGAATAATCGGTCCAAACTTCCTTCGCAATATTTTCTCCCCCCGCAATCGTCACCAATTCATGTATAAAAGAATCCTTCCCTGCAGTCATAAGCGGATCGTCCCAAATCAGAACAAAAACCCTGGGCTTCTTCTGGGCTCTTGTTTTTTCCTTTACCCTGGCGATTCTTGCCCTCATCCCGGCTATGACAGCTTTTGCCAGCTCTTCACTTCCGGTTATTTTTCCAATCTTCCCAACAGTCTCTAAAACTTCGCTCAAATCCTCTGAGGAAAAGACTGCCAGCGGAATATTCATTCTTTTTAAACCCAAAAAGATTGCGTCCGTATTTGCATGGCCGGCAATAACTAGATCTGGTTCTAACTTCACTATTTTTTCTAAGTTATATATTCCAAAATAACCGACCTTCTCAATTTTTTTTGCCCGCAAAGGAAAGTCACAATTCGCAGTTACCCCTACTATTTTTTCTTCCAACCCCAGAGCAAACAAAATCTCCGTAATACTGGGGGCCAAAGAAATTATGCGCTTGGGAGCTGCAAAAGCAGCAGCGGCTAACACTAGAACAAGAATTAAAGTCAGAATAAGTTTTTGCATAATATCCTTACCAATCGTTTGCACTCTTTGAACCCCTGCGCATTTATCCGAACAAAATTTGGCAGACCAAAAGAACCACAATCCCGGACCAAAATTTTGTATTGCAAGAGTTTTTCTTTAAAACTTTTTGCATTCCCGACCTCGACCAAAAAGAAACTTGTTTGGGACGGAATAACACAAAAACCAAACTTTTTAAACTCTCTTTGCAAATATTCTTTTCCTCTTATTACCCCTGAAACAAATTTAAAAACATCATTATCATTCTTTAAAGCAGAAACAGCCGCTTTCTGGGCATAAGAATTCACATTCCAAGGCGGCCGCACTTTTTGTAAAGTCGAAATTATGGAAGGGCTTGAAACCGCGTAACCGATTCTAAGTGAAGCCAAACCATGGGCCTTGGTTAAGGAACGCACAATTATAACATTTCCTTTTTTGATAAGCCCTAAAGAGGACCAGGGGTTTTTTACAAAATCAATATAGGCCTCATCCAAAACAAACAAACACTTCTTTCTCGTATTAATAATTTTCACAACACTTTTCTTGTCCAGATATTCACCAGTAGGATTGTTTGGGTTGCAAAGAAATACCATTTTAGGTCTGGTCTTTTTAATCAATTTACAAAAAGCATCAACTTTTGTTTTGAAGTTAAGTCGCGGTTTGAGAACCTGGGCCCCCATAATTTTTGCAGCTACTCCATATTCACCAAAGGTCGGGTTCAAGACTAAAACCTTATCCCCTTTTTCCAAAAAGGCCAAGGCAATTAATCTTATTAATTCGGATGATCCATTTCCGGCAATAATATTGTTAATATTCAAACTATATTTTTTTGCAATGACTGAGCGAAACTGTAAAGACTTAGAATCAGGATAAGAATCCCTGGTGCTTGAGCTAAAATCCAATAAATCCGAGCCAGGGCGCTTGCCCCCATGCTCACATATTTCTACTTTATCTAATTCAGATCTTGCAAAGTTCAACATATAATTTTAAGTGCCCTTCTGATTGTATGCGGAGTGAGTGCTTCTCTTGCTTCGCCAAGTTTGTAACAACCTGGCTTTTCAAGTAAAACCCCCAAGGCCCCAGCCATGGCGCCGATAGTCCAGCCGGCATTTGGACTTTGAGTTAACCCTCGATCCCTTCTCATAATCCTAAAAGAATTTTTATAATCTTCGCCAACAGAAAAAGCAGTAATCACAATAAATACCCCGGCTATGCGGGCAGGAATAAAATTTAAAATATCATCTAAACGCGCCGCGGCCTTGCCAAAAAATTCATATTTACCACGATAGCCGATCATGGCATCCATTGTATTTACTGCCCGATAAGCAAAGGCCCCTGGCAGACCAAAAAGCATAAAGTAAAATAAAGGAGCAATAATACTGTCTGTAATATTTTCTGCAATAGATTCAACTGTGGCAGATATGATTCCGATTTCTGAAAGATTGGTCGGCCGGCTGACTAGATTTTTAAGTTTTAGTTTGGCCAGATCTATCTTATTGTTGATAAGGGCTTGCTCTACCTCTTTCGCAGATCGTTTTAACTCTCTTATTGAGAAAGTAGTTTTTAACAACCATGCACTAACCAAAACATACAAAATTGTATTGAAGCCAGCTAGTCTAGCTAAAATATAATATAGGGGGACAGAAAAAAGAAACACAACAATCACAACTGTAACCATACCCCAGATCAACTCTAAAATTCTTTTTTCTCTTTGTCGAAAACACTCAAAAATCTCAATCACTTTCCCCATCCAAACAACCGGATGAATCAACCTGTGGGGTTCCCCCAGGATGAGATCAATCAAAAGGGCCAGGATTAAAATTAAAATATGCATTTATATACCTTTTCCATATCAACATTCTCTCGTATGAGGTTTGCCAATTTATCAAGCTCAACATCAAGACCTTGCTCATCATCAAACAATCCATGGATGTATGTACCAAAGATACGACCATCCTTACTTTTTGCTCCATCCAGGATATCTGTTTTCTTTCCACCACGCTCAATTATTCTAAAGAGAGGATCAACCCCTTCCAATTTCTTAGTCTCTCCCATATGGATTTCATAACCGGAAAAAATCCGGCCACCATCCAAATCCTTGGCCTTCACCTGATAGGTAATCTTTTCTTTTAAAATAGTAGTCTCTACATTTAAGAGCCCTAATCCATCAATTGATTCGCGGCTCGATTCAACGCGATTTGGATCATATATTTTACGTCCCAACATTTGATAGCCTCCGCAAATCCCCATAATCTGCATCCCCTGTTTTGCTAATTCAATAATCCGGTCAGCAATACCTGATTGTTTTAAATAAACCAAATCGTCAATGGTGCTTTTTGAACCGGGGAGAATAATCATCTCTGGGTTTTCTCCGCCGAAGGCGGATAGTTCTGCAGCAGATTTTATATATCTTACATTTAGTGAGTCGAAGTCTGTAAAATTGGAAAGGTGCGGAAGCCAGATAACACAAATTTTGCTTTTTGTAAGAATTTTTCTCTCCATGCAGACCGAATCCTCTTCTGGTATTTTTATGTCAGAAAAATGGGGAATAACCCCAAGAACATCTTTTCCGGTCTTCTTCTCCAAAAACCTAAGCCCTGGATCAAGAATGGTCTTGTCGCCACGAAATTTGTTAACCAAAAATCCGCGGACTCTATCCCTCTCAATCGGGGTTAAAAGTTCAAGCGTCCCAACAAAGGAGGCAAAGACCCCGCCTTTATCAATGTCCCCCACTAAAAGAACCTTCGCTTCGGCAATTTCTGCAACCTTCATGTTTACAATATCAAATTCTTTAAGGTTGATTTCCGCCGGACTTCCTGCCCCTTCAATAATCACTACATCAAAGTTTGAGCTTAAATCATGATAACTTTGTTTTACTACCTCAAGTGCTTCGGGCTTAAAATCATGATATTCAACTGCGGTCAAATTTTTATGGGGCCGACCATTAAGCACTACCTGTGATCTTGTATCCGCAATCGGCTTTAAAAGAATCGGGTTCATCGCGACACTCGGATCAACCTTAGCCGCTTTGGCTTGTACAAACTGAGCTCGGCCAATTTCTCCTTTCTCAAGGGTTACAGCAGAATTCAAAGACATATTCTGCGATTTAAACGGAGCCACTTTATAACCATCCTGGACTAGAATTCTACAGAGTGCGGCAACGACGATGCTTTTGCCAACATCCGAACCAGTTCCTTGAATCATTAATGCTTTGGCTGGCATAACTACTTGATCCTCGCTGAAATCCCACACGTAATCAAATAAACTTCGTCCGCACTTTTAGCTAATTTTTGGTTGGTCAGCCCGGCAATGTCCCGAAAGGTGCGGGAAAGCGCATTTTCTGGAACTATCCCCATCCCAACTTCGTTTGTAACCATAATTACCGTAAAGTTATTTCGTTTTACAGCTTTTACCAGTTTTGAAACCGCACTTAAAATTGATTTCTCTTTGCCCCCTGCTAACAATAAATTTGAAACCCATAAGGTTATGCAATCAATAATCACAAATTTGGTCGTTTTCCTTATTTTAGATAATGCCCTTTCAATATTAATTTCCTCTTCAACAAGCAACCAATTGGAAGGCCTATCTTTTTGATGTTTTTTAATTCTCTCTTTCATCTCACTATCCCCGGCTGCACCAGTAGCAAGAAAGGTCACTTTTTTCCCTCCCGCAACCAGCTTGTTAGCAAAGGTACTCTTACCAGATCTAGCCCCTCCAATTATTAATATTAACTTACCCATAATTTAGGTGGCAAGTATCGTTAACTAAAGTAACCATCTGGCCATCCTCCCCAAACTCGACCACGCTAATGCTGGCATGGTCGATTTTTATTTTCCAAAAATTTGATAGATTAAGATTTAGGGCCCGGCAAAGGATCATCCTGATCGGACCACCATGACAAACAAGCACAACATTTTCTCCATTATGTTTATTCTTTATTTTATCTATAACTTGAGAAACCCTCTTTCCTAAATCCTCCAAAGTTTCTCCCTTAGGAAATCTAAACGAGTTCTTCTTATCCATCCATTCTGCAAACTTATTTTTATAACGAGTATTAACTTCGGAAAAACTTAAGCCTTCCCATAAACCAAAATTTATTTCATTGAGATCTGGTTCTATCTCAAAATCTAAACCATCTATTTGGGTTCGGGAAAGCCCACTACAATAAATTTTATCAATTTTTTCTCTTTCTAGTCTTTTTTTAATCTGTTCGCTTTGAAAACAGCCATTATCGCTTAATGCCACATCTGTAATGCCATTATAATTTTTATTTTCCGTCTCTCCGTGCCTTGCTAAAATTAATCTCATATTATCACTACACCTAATAAAACTATCACTTCTATAATTTCGTTTATCAACCCAAGGGTATCACCGGTCATCCCATCAATCTTTTTCTTAATATATTCTGTTATCCCAAGGGTAAAAAATATAGCTAAAAGCATCAAGACAATCCCTTTGATTTTAAGTAACCACAACAACAGAATGACCGGAAAAAAACTGGTCAAGATAAAATCTCTTAGGCCAACCTTATTGGTAAAGGCCTCCCCTAGCCCTCCTTCTGCCCGAGCATAAGTGGAAATAGCCCCTGAAAGAACAATCATCCAGCGGCCAACCATCGGCATAATTAAGAGAGAGATGTTCTTATATATTTCCGGAATCTGGTATAGGGCAGCTAGTTTTAATCCCAACAAACAAATTAAGGCTACCACTCCCATTGAACCAATCTGAGTATCGCGCATAATTCTTAGGATAGTCTCTTTTGATCGTCCAACATAAAGTCCGTCGACACTATCGGCAAAGCCATCCAAATGAAAAGCTCCCGCCATGACTATTAAAACGATAATTAATAAGAGATCTACTAATATTCTTGGAAGAATTATTGAAAGAGCCAAATTTGAAAGCACTAAAATACCACCCAAAAGCATCCCTACAATCGGAAAGAAGAAAACCGTCTTAGGCCCCTTTTTTACCGCAGTAGGGATGTGGGTTAAAAATCCGACAGTTGCAATAAATTCTCTTATCATGCCTTAAACCTGCTTGTCTTGGGGTTTTCGGCTAAAATCTTGGCAACTGTGCTTTTTTTGTGTATCCATTCACAATCTTTACAAGACCAGATAACTATATCTTTTTTATATAAATATTCACCCAATTTATCGTCCAGACAAGGATAAAGGGGACAATAACAAAAAGTACAATCCTCAACTTTTTTGTGACATGGATAATATTTACACTTTTTGTTAATCACAGATCAGTTTTCACCCCAAAAGTATATTTTCTACCCGGCATCGGATAGTCGGCCTGTTCTTCATACTGTTCGTTAAACATATTTTGAATACCGAAATTGAAAGACAGGGTTCCCAACTTGGTTGAAGTATTAAAATTAGCGACAGTATAGGGCGGAAGACTTTGGGTGTTGGCATTATTGATATATCTTTTACCAATATGACTTACTTGAACATTGTTTTCAAAAACACCGATCAAAGAACTAAATCCTAAGTTGTAGCTGTCATTCGGCTTATAAGTAAGCTCTTTTTGAGTATTTGCATCAATTGCTTTTAGGTAAGTATAATTAACAAAGGCCTCAACCCATTTAGAAAATTTACGTTTAAGCTCTATTTCTGCTCCTTCTAATTTAGCTGCGGAAACATTTGAAGGCCGCCAAACACCATCATTCCCTGGTGCCCAATCAATTTTGTCTTTTACGCTGCTGGTAAAAAGAGAGAGCGTGAGCATGCTTGAGGGTCCCAACTTTCGATCCAGACCAATATCAAAACTTTCTGAAATTTCAGGGTTAAGATTTGGGTTCCCCTCCCCCATGTAAGTCTTTGGCCAATAAAGGTCATTAAAATTGGGTGCGCGAAAAGCCCGTCCCCAAGAAGTCCTAAGTGTTATATCTGAAGCAGGATGTAAGGCCATTCCTATGCGGGGACTTATTTGGCTGCCAAAGACAGAATGTTTATCTACACGGCCGCCAACCAAAATGGAAGTAATCTCGCTTAAAGTAGTTTGGTTATTTAAAAAGAAAGCAAGATTGCTAATTTGATGGTCCCCGTTACTGGTGCTGTCTATTCTATCGCCGCGCGTTTCAAAACCATAAACAAAATCATTTCTTTCTAACTGTATATTTTGTTGCAATTCAAGGGCATTGACCCAGGTCTTGTGGCGAAACCAGGTTGCTCCGTCCAAGATTTCATTGTCATTATAATTTTGGAATGCTTTAATCTTTAATTGGCTTTTCGAAGATATTTTTGAATCCATTACAAAAGAAAGGTTCGTCTTTCTCTCCTTTGCCTCATCCGCCAAACTTGGCCTTGACAGGGACCCTGGATTCCCATGTTCTCCCTGATAATGACTGGAAGAAAAAGTTAGATCTGTTTTTTTGCCTAATTTTTGCGAAAGCTTAAAAATATATTTTTGCGCACTATAATCACTATTAGCTCTATATCCATCCGACTGCGCATTGCTAACAGAAAGAAAATAATTGAGGGAAGCCAACAATCCAGAGCGAGCAAAGATGGTCTTTCTCTCACCAAAATTTCCAAGAGATAAAGATAGATTGGTCTTTGGGATTCCACCCTGTTTGGTAATAATGTTTATCACACCGCCTACCGCATCCGCACCATAGAGGGCCGAAGCTGGTCCACGAACAACTTCTATTTTTTCAACATCATCGATTAGAAAAGTGCTTAGGTCTACCTGTCCATCCTGTGGAGAATTCATGCGTATTCCATCAATAAGGACTAAAACCTGCTCGGAAGTAGACCCACGAAGTGTAACGGAACTCGATGCCCCAAGCGGCCCATAACTTTTGATGTGGGCAGAAGGAATAAAACGCAAAACATCACCGACATTCTCTGCCCCAATATTTTTAATATCTTCGGCTGTAATTATACTAATACTTGCTGGGGACTCAGATTTTAACTGTAATGCCCTTGACGCTGTAACAACAACCTCGGTTTCGTAAAAAATAGTACTCTCTGAAAAACTAGGTGAGGACAAAACGAAACAAAATAGAAGAAACAAAATACAAACAATTTTTTTATTTAGAAACATCTCTATACTCCTTATTTTTTGAAGTATAAAGTTCGGGAAACTCTATTTGTCTTATCAAAGTAGGATTAGAACCTACAGATCCGTTTTAATCTCTCCCGCTGAGAATCTTGATAAGACTTACATGAAACTCATCTGGAACCAGTTATTATAATTACCACCTCCCCTTTTGGTTTTTTGTTTTGAAAATGTTCTAGAACGTCAGACGCTCTTCCTCGAACAAATTCTTCAAACTTTTTTGTTACTTCTCTCCCTATCACCAATTCCCTATTCCCTATCCCCTCAATTATATCATTAAGTGTCTTTATTAATCTATAGGGCGACTCATATAAAATGGAAGTCTCTTCTCTGTTTTTTATACTTTCGAGAAAACTTTTTCGCTTGCCCGGTTTTTTTGGAAGAAACCCATAGAAAGAAAAACTTTTAGCCGGCAGCCCGCAAACCGAAAGGACACAAGCAATCGCAGAAGGCCCAGGGATTGGAACAACATCAATATTATTTATAATCGCAGCCCGAACCAGCTCTTCTCCAGGATCAGAGATCCCTGGAGTTCCGGCATCAGTTACCAAGGCAATGCTTTTTCCCTCTTTTAACTGATTGATCAAATTATTGGTTTTGGCGGCAATATTAAATTTATGATAACTAGTTAAAGGCTTTTTTATATCATAGTGTTTTAATAATATTCCTGTAACACGTGTATCTTCTGCCGCAATCAGATCGACTTCGGATAACACTTTTATAGCACGATAGGTAATATCTTCTAAATTACCAATTGGGGTTGCAACAACAAATAGGCTCACTTTAAGATTCTAGCAGCAGTTAAAACCTTTAAATTTAAGAACGCCATTGGATTGATATGACGATTATCTTTTCTAACTTCATAGTGAAGGTGTGCCCCGGTAGAATATCCGGTCGTTCCAACTCGAGCAACTGCCTGACCAGCCTTTACCCTCTCTCCTTTTGAAATTAGAAGGCGAGAACAATGGGCATAAAGGGTTGAGTATCCAAATCTATGTTTTATGATAACCGTTTTGCCATATCCTGAGCGCCAACCAGAGTAAACCACAAGTCCTGGAGCGGTTGCTTTAATCGGATCTCCATAACGAGCATTTATATCTACTCCAGAATGAAATCCTCTCCAAGGAGAGATGCGATATCCGTAACCAGAAGATAGTCTTCCATAAATTGGCCAGGTTGATGGTATCGATGCCATCTTTGAGTAAACATCATTTACATGGGCCTTAAGCTCTTTAAGTTGTTTTTGATTTTTTTCAACAATGCTAGAGGCTTCGCTAAGACTTTTGTAAATAGCTTTTTCTTTTGGGTCAAGCCCGCTAAGTTGCTTGTTATCAACTACCTCTTGCACATTTTTACTAGGATTATTGAGTTTTAGTCCTAATAGCTTTCTTAACTGATTATTACGAAGGTGCATATCAAGCACTGCTGATTTTAGTTTGTTGCTCTCCGACTCAAAGAAGTCTACTCGGTTAGCTCTGGCAGTACTATTAGTAAGGGCAACCTTTACATTAACATTTTCTGCGGATAGAAAGACATTGTATCCAACCGATCCAATTAGAATCCCTGCAATAAACACTACAACTAAAAATATTCCGTGCACTAGTTTAGCCGGAACCTTCAGCGAATGCATTTTGTGATGGTCATTATGCGGCACCATTACAAATGTATAGTGCGTGTTCTTTTTCTTGTTCACTTCTATATTATGGGGGATCGCCTTGCCTATGTCAATTATTTTAATCTCTACCTTAGTGAGAGATGCAGGGAAAAGTAGAGGAGTTGGAATTGGAGGAGTGGAAATTGCGATAGTAGAAAGTAGAGAGTTGACAGTTGTAAGTGGACTTAAATCTGCTCTCAACTCACCACTTACAACTTACCACTTTCCTACATTCCACTCATCCACTCTTCCAAAGTTTCCCCTTCTCCAAATTTCTATTTATCCTTTTATCAACTGAACCAATCAATCCACTTAGCATTTTGCTAGTTTTCTCAGCTTTCGAATATAAAACCAAAAAATTCTGTTGGTCCAAAACACCTATACGGCTGCACAGCTGAATTAATGGAACACACTCCAACAAAGAGCCTCTTGCTATACAAAAGAATTGCCTTTTCTCCTTACCATGTTGTCTTCCATTTCCTTCTGCAATATTTAAAGGAATGGAGAGTGCAGCCCTTTGAAGCTGATCAGCAATCTTATAGGATTCCCGACCCCTTGAATTTCTTAAGAACCTATATACATCTTCAACAAATTCTAAGGATAACTTATAAACATCCAGTTTCTCAAATAAAAATGCCATAATATATTCACCCCCTCTTAAGATAATACCTAGCAATTTTCCTTCCCGCTTTTTAAGAAGGGGATGAACTTAAAATGGGGTTAAAGTGACGAGATTCCGGACAGTTTGAAGGAAATTAGAGGAGTAGATATTGTGATAGTAGAAAGTAGAAAGTTGATAGTGGCAAGTGGGCTTAAAGCTACCTTCAACTCACCACTTACAACTTACCACTTTCCCAGCTTCTACTTCTCAACTTTTCTACTCCTCCACAATTCCAAAGCTGGCTTTTCTCCCAATCTCTATTTATTCTTTATCCATTTACCAAAGGAAACTGGAGTAGTAGAAATTGTGATAGTAGATAGTAGAGAGTTGACAGTTGTGAGTGGATTATTTAGGCTCTGTCAACTTATCTAAAAGATGATAAATCCGCCCCAACATCTTCTGGGCCAAAAGGATAGGGAAATATTGTTCTAATGGTTGAATGCCATAACCTGCCATCATTCCTAGCCACAATTAATGGAATGTCATCATTAGCACCAATTTGCGATGCTTCATACAAGTCTTGGCGCTGAGCACCACAAGGAAAGACTGGATCATCATATTTATCAGTAACATATAAAAATAATGCCTTAGTAATCGCTCTGTCACGAGCACTATCTGTCTGATCTATGGACATTTGCAGCGCCCTTGAATGATAAAAAGCGGCCTGCTGTCTATCTGAGGCAGAATAGATCCTCCCTCCCCTAGTCAAAACCGCAGCTGTTGCATAATCAGAATGAATCGCAACAAAGGGATTATCTTGAGTCCGGCTCAAGGCCTCATGAAACAATCTAAATTCATCTGTTGCTTCACCATGATCCCCTATTCTTGATGTTGAATGAAAAGAATTAGGCAATAGGCTCTTTATTTCTATCCATTTATTTTTCCCCGAAGCATCTCTGACAAAAATCAGGCCCCCTTCGGCAGCTTTTGACATAAGAGAATGGCGGCACTGACCACAAGCAGGAACCAAGATCGGATCCTGCCCGGCAAAAATCATTACTCTCTTAATTTTTCTATCTCTTCCTAGTCTTGATACTATCGCAGCTTCAGCATGATAAGAATGGGCATTCAAATTTATGGTCGCTCCACCAAGATCTGTATCAATCTCCGTATTCCAACCAGCAAGAATAGAGTGTTCTCCTGCATCACTTACAACTAGCGCTGCAGCTCCAACCGGAAAACCAGAAACATCAGAATATGCCTGGGTTAGCGCCCAAAGAGCAGTTCTTTTTAACCTGGGGGTAACTATTCGATTATAATTTGCCTCGGATGTTGATATTCTTGTTTCAGCCTGCATAGTTCTCATTTATTATCCCTGCTCCTCTCGCAAAAATAAAGGACCCTTTGCCATTCTTAAGATTAGATCCCAAACAGAAAAATCACCAGATAGCTCAGACCTTTCTCTATCTACTTCAAAGGGGAAGGCTTCATCTGTAATTCTGTTCATTGTATTGCTTACTTGCCCTTCTGGAATAATCAGAACCCCCGAAAAGACATATGAGGTCCTTTGAATGGGGCTTAAAGACTGAATTAAAATAGCTCTCTCCCCTTCTGCTACCCCTCTAACAGAAGAATCAGCAACAACAATGTTCTCATTAGCAGCAATACAATGCCATGAGTCAAGAATTCTTTCACGGAGAATCTCCGCAACACGAAGAAACTCTTCTGGACAACAAATTACTTTGTTCGTATGTGGACACCTAACATTTGTATAAAGCGCTTGCAGTTTTTCGCCTTTCTTTTTTGTTTTTCTATGATTGTCCGGAGCTAATGCCTTTGGAACAATATAAAATTCATCTTCTCCATCAAAATCAACAAAGAAATCTCCACCTAGTGATCGTCCATCGTACTGAGCCGGATAGGCCCGAGGTATTGAAAGAGATTCTTCTTTCTTTTCAACCCCAACTAATTCTGCCCTAAGCGGATATCTTTCACTAGCCATTGCTTTTACTAGATCTTCGATCCCCCAAGATTCATCGAAGCCTTCAATCGCAAGTCTGAATTTTAGCCCCCCCGCCCGAATTAATTCTTTAAGGCGGGATTGTTCTGTTTGGTCCTGGTTGCTAACCTCAATAATTGCCCTTGGGAAATAGCTGCCCCGTAATGGGGAGGTTGGTCTTAAGAATAATCTTAGATTGTCCTCCATGACACTATAACGATCCCAATCAAGTTCTTGATCTGCAATAAAAACTTTTCCGCTCCCAATTGCCCAAAGCAAGTCTTCTGCAATAGGAAGAAAGGCCTCAGGGCAAGCAACAGGAACCCCTATTCCACTAACACGTTTCCCCGTAATTATTGCAAGAACTCTCTCTCCATAACGTCCCCTTTTTAAACTTCTTGTTGCAAAGTGTTCAGGAACATAAAGCGTTCCCTCCATCCTCGAAATTCTCAAAAAGTAGTTTGTTCCACTCCTCCCCTCATTATGATTGTCAATCGTTAGCTCAACGGCCTGTGCGCTCAACCTATCCATTTCTGTCGGTAAATCGACCCAAATTGTTCCCCGTGCCGGAGCATGAGAGACAACCAGATCCATTCTATCTCCTTCTGAAAAAGACTGGTCAGGATGCTTTATATCAGCACGATACAAAGACCCCATTTTTTTCTCTGCTAAAGCAAAATACACACTATTAGCTGCAGAAAACAAAACCTTTCCACTATAAATTTTACCAATGCTTAAACTCATGCTTTTTTATCGTGAGGTAAATTGAAAAATTTGGGCTTGTTCTAAAGTGACGTGATGAGTTTTGGGGAGGGGTAGA
>CAYQVW010000018.1:0-27584 GCA_964421245.1 uncultured bacterium
ATTATTCCTCTCCTTTCAAAATTACCTGCAATTTCGCTTTCATTTTAACGATATACATATAGAAGGGTATCGGGATATCCGGGTACCAGGAAATTAGGAGGGAAAAAAGAAAATATGGCAATTAACGGAAATGGAAAAACACCACCACCAGGAAAAGGATTGATAAAAAGATTAACAACAACAATGGCCGGCGTTGGGAGAGCTACGGAAAGTTTTATTGTCCCAAATAAAATAAGAGTGCAGGGTGCCGAAAGACGCATTCTTGACTCACAAAGCATAGCCAGTGTTGTCGAAGATGCAAAGATACTTTTAGAAATAGCACGAGAAGAGCCTAACGTTGTTAACAGCAATGTAGACAGGCCCGAGGCGCTTGGAGCAAAGATCGCCAAGGCACAGGCAATGGCCATCAATAATGCCCATAATCCTAAAGACCCATTAGCAACAATAGAAACAGTTCTAGAAACTATCGATGCTGCAAAAGAGATAAATCCAAGGGAGGCAAAAGATGTTTATGGTTACCCTAGCCCAGAAGAGGTTTTAGCGGGGGTGAAAGCCAAGCATATTGCCGCAGGAATTGAAGAAGATTTTGATCATGGAAGAGATCGCCCTCTTAATGCGGAACAATTACAACGTCTTGTTACCTCCATGTCACCAAGAAAGGCCTACCACGTTTTACGCTTAACTGAATCGGCGGCAAGGTATTCTGTTATCAAATTCTTAACCGTTGATCAGCTACTGGAAATGCACAGTGACTTTGGTAATATCAAGCTTGATTCGCTTCTAGGCTCAGATATAATGTTTGTTTGCGATAAACTATGTGGAAGCACAGCGGTAGACCGAGAATATGTTGAAGATATGGATTATGCAGGATTGCTTGCCATAGCAGTAAGGCATGATAGATATAATGGACATGCCGTCTTCGGAAGGATTATTTCTCAAGACCCACAAAATTTGTCAAGGTTAACAAGAAATCTTCCAGGAGAAACAGTACAGGCATTGCTGAGCGATACAATAACAGCAAAAATAGTAGCAAGGATGGGAGATCGGGCTATCGCAACCTGCCTAAGTCAACTAAATACTGATCAAATAATTGCTCTATATTCTTCCTTGTCCCCACAGCCCGAACTTCTTAATGCTTTATTCACAAGTCCATATTCTATCGCAGCAGCAACAGCAAGGATCCAAAATCATTACCATATACGCGTCCCTCAACACACATCCTTAGTATTATATTTATTACAAAACACCCAACAAGCTCATCCACACCTATATCAGGCGATATTGAAATTTATTCAGAGCTGTGATGATCAATCGCTTTGGTATTTCTTAGGTGCCCTGGCTGGCATGAATTATGATTGGGCCGCCTTTATTTTTTCAACCTTGAGCACACAGAGAGCCCTTAAACTAACCTTAGAAAATATTCCTTATCAGCAGCTAGATGATTGGGTTCAAAGGATGATGTTTGTAGTTGGACAATGGAACAATATAATGGCTTTGGAATTCGGGAAAATGCTTGGAGAGGCCGCCAGGTTAAGGGAAAATCCGGAGGCTCCTCGAGCAGAGAGACTTGATCAACTTTCGGACCAACAGATTGCCGAACATTTAGTTCAACAACAAGACGACGCTGCTACGGGAGCATTAAACTCCCTGCATCCTATGAGAGCAGCAAGAACAATTGCGATTATCCGCGGACTTGCTCACCAACAAACTCCTTCCTGGGAAGAAAGATGCTACCCTTCTCTGAACCCTGAAATACACACTGCAATGGCAGAGTTGCTCAAAGAGCAAAAAGAAGAACATTTTAGGCAAGAACACGGAGGAATGACCCCGGCCGAAGCAGCTGCAAGAAAACTAGTAGAGCTTGATGAGGGTTTTTACTTAGACATGAGTACGACAGATGCCAAAAAGGCCTATCGCGCAGCTCAGTTAAAATATCATCCCGATAGGTTTGAAGCCGAAACAGCCGCGGGAAATATTAGCGTAGAAGACCTAAGAGCAAAAGAAAGAAGAAGCAACTTAATAACATCTCTTTGGCTTGAGGGAAAAACATATTTTAATGCATCATAGTTAATGATATAATTAACTTATGCCAGTCCCATTTTTTGACCTAAAAAGACAGATCAAAAGAATCCGTCCAGAATTAAATGCTGCCATAAAACAGGTAGTTGATTCTGGGATTTTTATTCTTGGCCCCCAAGTCGCCGCCCTTGAAGAAGAAGTCGCTCTATACAGTGGGACCAAATATGCTGTCGCAGTCGCCTCTGGAACAGATGCTCTTCACCTGGCCCTTCTTGCCTGCGGAATAAAACCAGGAGACGAAGTAATTACTTCGCCCTTTACTTTTATTGCAACCTCAGAAGCAATTGAATATATCGGAGCAAAGCCGGTCTTTGTAGATATTAAACCAGACAGCTTTAATATTGATCCAGGCAAAATTGAAGAAAAAATTACCAAAAAAACTAAAGCGATCTTGCCAGTCCACATTTATGGACAATCTGCAGAGATGGATAAAATCAAAAAAATTGCTAAAAAACATAATTTAAAAATTGTAGAAGATTGCTGCCAAGCGATTGGCGCAGAATATAACAAAAAGAAGGTCGGTTCATTTGGAGATGCTGGGGCATTCTCCTTCTTCCCAACAAAAAACCTTGGCTGCTTTGGTGACGGTGGAGTTATTACAACTAACAATGAAGAACTTGTTAAAGAAATTAAAGTTTTAAGGAATCACGGAAGCAGAAGGGCATATCATCACAACCTTATAGGATACAACTCTCGTCTTGATGCAATGCAGGGGGCAATTCTTCGAGTACGACTTAGACATCTTAATGATTGGACCAAAGAGCGAAACAAAAATGCCCTTACTTATAGAAAGCTGATTAAAAGCGTAATTCTTCCAAAAGAGGATAAAAATGGATTACATGTTTATAACCAATTTACAATTAAGGCTAAAAATCGTGACGAAATAAAAGAAAAACTTGCTGAGAAAAAAATTGGCTCGATGATTTATTATCCTATCTCTCTTCATCTACAAGAAGCTCATGCAAATCTCGGATATAAAAAGGGAGATCTTCCGGTCACCGAACAAGTTCAAAACGAAGTCTTATCTCTACCGATTTTCCCCGAGCTAACTCGCCAAGAATTGGAGAAAGTTGCAGAGGTTGTAAATCAATATGGCCAGAGTTAAGACCGGGGTTATCGGCTGCGGAAAGATGGGTTCCTTCCACGCCAAAAAACTCAAAGAAATTAAAGAATCAAAGCTGGTCGGGATATTCGACCTTGACCAAGAAAGAGCAAAGGCTCTAGCTCTAGAGCTTAAAGTCAAACATTACGAGTCTTACGAACTTTTATTAAAAGATTTAGAAGCCGTGGTGGTTGCAACCCCAACACAGGCTCACCTTGAAATTGCAAAAGATTGCATTTTGGCTGGAAAACATATTTTGATTGAAAAACCGATCACCCAAACAGCAGAGCAGGCTCAAGAATTAATTGAATTAATAAAAGATAAGGGAATCAAAAGCACTGTTGGGATGATTGAACGCTTTAATCCGGCCTTTCAAAAGCTAGTGCGTCTAGTCAGGGGACAAAAGATCATCGGAATGGAATTAAAAAGAATTAGCCCCTACCCCGAAAGAATCAAGGAGAGCATTGTCTTTGATATGATGATTCACGATTTCGACCTTGCGGGAAAACTAGGAAGAACCAGAGTTGAGGATATTCGCGCCTACGGTAAAAAGAAAAAATCAGACAGCTTAGACGAAGTCCTCGCAACACTCTATTATAAAGATGGGATGATTGCAAAAGTTGACGCAAGTCGTTTAAGAGATTACAAAAAAAGAATGGTAATAGTAACAACTGATCGTGCAATTTATGAAGCAGACCTTTTAAACAAAAAGCTCTTCGTTAGAAGCTTTGAAGATATGACCAAAAAGGAAGAAGTAGAATTAAAAGTAGAGGATCAATTAAAAAACGAACTTCGAAGCTTCTTGCTCTCTATTCAAAAAGATCGGGACCCAGAAATTTCTTTTGAACAAGCTACAATCGCTTTAAAAACTGCTGAGGAGGTTGAAAAAATAGCATGCTCTTAACAATATTATCTTTTATTTTCGTCTTTACTATTCTTGCCCTAGCTCATGAGGCTGGACATTATTATTTTGCCAGACGTGCCGGTATTCGAGTTCATGAATTTGGTCTTGGATTTGGTCCACGGCTTTTTGCAATTAAAAGAGGAGAGACGATCTTTTCAATCAACGCGATTCCAATCTTGGCCTTTGTCAGAATTGCCGGAGCAGACACCGAACATACAACCGACGAAGATGATGCAAAAACCCCAGAAGATGAAAAATATTACAACAAAAGCTTAAAAGAGCGCTTTTTAACTAGCGTTTCTGGTCCGATTGCAAATTTAATTGTCGCAACAATTGTTTTAAGCCTGGTCTTTATGTTTGTTGGTGTTCCAAAAACATTGAGTAATGAAATTGCAAGGATAAACAAGGGATCACAAGCAGAAAAAGTTGGCCTAAAGGCCGGGGATAAGATAGTTTCTATCAACGGAAAGAAATATTCTAAGATGGAAAATATTATTAGCAAAATTCACGGAAGCTCTGGAAAAGAATTAACTCTTGGCATTGTGCGTAGTGGAAAAAATCTAGAAATTAAAGCGACACCAGAATTAAATAAAAGATTAAAGGTCGGATTAATCGGTTTTGCTCCAAAACCAAAATACGAACGAGTTAATCCGCTAATGGCGATCTATTATGGCTTTCAACAAGTTGGGGCTTTAATCCTTATGACCTTTACCGTTCTTGGAATGTTGTTTACCGGAAAACTATCTATAGCAAATTTAGCCGGACCGGTCGGAATCGCACACATCACCGGACAATACGCGCACTCTGGTTTTATCTCCCTGATGCATTTTTTAGCATTGTTAAATGTTAATATTGGAATCTTAAATCTACTTCCCCTCCCTGCATTAGACGGCGGAAGAATTGTCTTTTTAGGAATAGAGGCCATTCGCAGAAAAGCGGTCGATCCAAAAATAGAGAACAAAATTCATCAATGGGGATTGATTGCTTTGCTTAGCTTTCTTGCTGTAGTAACAATTAACGATATCTTGAGGATTTTTAGGGGCTAGGCTTACCATCTTCTTCTCTCCCTAAGCAGCCTAAGTCTTGTATCAAGCGTTCTTCGCATTTGTGCAACATTGGATATCCCCATCAGTTCTTCTGCCCGCTTGTCAGAAACCCAACTAACATAGGTTAACCTGCAAAGCATTTTTTCTTGGTCGGTAAGTCTAATTGGCAAAAGCAAGGAAACATCCATTTCTTTGGTTGGTTTATCTCTACCTTCGACGATTCTTCTTCTTGCTTCTTCTTCAATTTGAAGCGCCCTTGAACCACTTAATCCAACTACTTGGCCAATAGTCCTCCAAGATAAAAAGGCCTCTCCTTTTTTCCCATTAGAATAATCACTTTGGTCATGGGCAAGTCCATATCTTAATTCAAACACCCTTCTCTGGCCCGGAGAAAGCCCTGCAATACCTCGATACAATTTTTCTAATTCCCTTCTTCTATCAAGCAAATCAAGAAATTCATCTTCTGATTTAGCTCCAATACTAAATCGTTCAGCAACCGGTTTATTGTCATCCGGCTCAAGATCTAATCTTGTATGATCAAGGGTCCAATAATCTCTCATTAGCTGGACAAAAAGCTCTCTAAGCACTACCTTTTTTAATGGTTTACTGCCGACCATTATATCCTTATTTCTTTCATAAAAAGAGATAAGGTCTTCTTCTGATGGCGGCTTTCTGCAATTTTTAAATTCGCTCTTTAACAAAGGCATAAGTCTGTGAACCCAAGCCGGTTTTCTAACATCGTCAGCTGTCTTTTGTATCTCCTGCAACAAAACATTCCTCATTACGCCGCTTGCATAAGCAGCAAATGGAACTCCTCTATTTGGATCAAATTGATTAATAGAGATTGCAAGCCCCACCATGGTCGCCCCTTCTCTATCGTCAACATCCATGCTCTTCCAATCAAATTTTCTGGCAAGTGCCCTGGCCCGCTCCATTGTAACGGCCGCCCTTTGTTTTCTTGAAGAAGGAGCAGCCCATAAAGGAATAACTTCTGCTCCTTCCTTTGGTTCCTCAAGACAGAAAGATTGAATAATTTCAGACACCTTTTTTGCAGACGGATTTGTATCAACAAATTCTGCAATTCTTACTCTTAATAATCGTGAATCAGCCAGCGTAATTCGCCTATGGTCTCCTTCGGAGAAATTAATTCCGGCAAACAATTTAAAAAGAGGAATTAAATCTCCAGATCTATGTAAAAAAGATAAAACTTTTTGGGCTTGAGCAGGTTTTTTTAAGCACCCTAGAATAACTTGCAGGGCAACATAGCAATCCTTTGAAAGAGGGTCAGTCTCTTCTAATAATCTCTCGTTTGCTTGGATAAGCTTGGTCCATATCTCGTCCATTGTCCTTTCTCCGTCAGAAAGATATGAAAACAAAGCCATAAGCTCCGAAAGAGTATCAAGCCTTGTTGGTTCTAGCCCATTTCGAATCCTGAAAATTCGGTCAAGGCTCCATGGTTCAAAAGAAAAATCATCAAGTTGGGTAACAAATTTTCCCCCTGCAAACATTACAACTCTTAATGCCGGAAATCCTTCATCTTTTGGAACAATTTCTGCGCCACGAACTCCTGGACAAAATTCGATTGGGGTAACAAGAAGATCCCTCTTTCTAAATTCTTTTGGAAGCCTGACTGAAGCCCCAATTTTTTCGCTGCCCAGGACTAAACTAAAAAACCTATAGAGGTTCGCAGCATTAATTGTAAAAGGCAAGCTTTTATCTGAATTCCCTGCTAAGTAATAAGGAAAAAAGATTTGTTCAAAAGAGTTTTCTCTAGAAAAAGCCATTGGAACAAAATCCCCTTCTTGATCTTCAAAACCAGCACGAATCCCAGGAACGGTTCCGCTTAAAAAAACACCTCCTTCAATTAGAGCATGATAATTTACTGGAAGACGGATTCCTCCTTTTTGAGCAAACAATGTTAATCCTTGATTGGCTTGAATATATTCTGTTTTTACTTCCTCATCAGCTGCAAGACATCCTGGAATTGTAACTCTGCTGGTATTTTCCTTTAGATCAAAAACATTTAGCTGTTTATCTCCAGGTCGACAAGAAATAGCACCAATCTTTCCGGCTCCGGAAAGGGCAGAAACAAGTCATATTCCCGGCAAGGATTTTGCTAAATTTGGAACATTCCCTATTCCCAAAACTCCACAGGGCAATGCTCTGGCATGATCTGCGTCAAGTAGCTCGCCGCTCTCCGCTAAAACCCTACCGCCAAAACGAAATAGATCTTCGCCACTTTTTTGAGCATAAAAAACAAGGGCTCTCGTTTTTTCTGGATTATCAAGCTCTTCCACTCTTGCTGCAATGTGAGTTGCATCCGACCTAATAACTGATAAAGGAATAATTACCGAAATTTTTCCTGAACCAACAATTATTCCTTTATCAAAAATGTCGTATTCATAAATTGAAAGAGCCGCTCCTTCTTCTCTCTCCTTTGTCTTTAACTGGGTAGCTTGGGGCATTGGGAAAACCCAATCATTCGGCCTATCCCCCTGTCCTGTTTTTAAATAATGAGCCAGATGTTGTCTTTCAAGCGCGGTCATAACACATCTTGGAATAATCCCGTCTCCCTCAAGCCCTGGTCGATATTTCGAAGCGTGCACCTCGGCTGGACTAAGGTTTCTCCCATTTCTAAATAAAACATATCCTTCTTTGGGGAAATTGCCTCCCAATTTTTTATCAGGAACAATAATCTCTATCTTCTTCTCCCCACCCTCTTGAAAGACCCTTAACCTAACTTTTTCTCTTGCCAATCGTTGTGACGGATGAAGATATAATGGTCCTCCCTCCTTTTCTAAAAAAGAATAGAGAGTAAACCGACCAATATCATCTAGCTTTACTTCAAAGACCTCTTCCTCAAAATTTGGGAGAGACAAAAGGGCGACTATACGGCGTGAAGCATAGGCATTATATCGATTGTTTTTTACTGGCATCGGCAAAGCAGAAGTCCCAATGAATCTACTAACGGCTTTCAAATAAGAGGGACTATTAAAGTCGCCAGTTTGACTTAAAATTATCGGCCTGAATTTTGCTGATGCTAACTGTGAAAATAACACTGTCATAAATATTTATCTTAAAAAAATTGTGGAAATTTCAGACTAATTGTCGATTAACAAATAGACTTCTTCCTCTCCATCGTCCAACCACCAGCCTCGAGAGATCAGATCAAGAACCTCAAATGATTTTCTAATGCTTCTTCTCAAGCTTTCGCTTTGATTAAAATCATTTCTTTTGACGGCAAGTTCAATTCCTACATATCCATTTCGACATCTTGAATAATGACAATAACGATAAAAACCCTTTGCATCAACACACTCGGCCCGATCCGTTGGTTTTAAAGTTTCACCCCTTTTGCTAAAAATTCTTCGGACAAAAAGCTTGTCAGAAAAACCCATCAATGCAATTACTTGTCTAAGATCATCTGCAAAGGCATGAATGGATTTAGTATCTGATAGGTTTCTCCAGGACTGAAAACGGAAGTTTAGTAAGCTAGGCCTTTCTTGAAAATTAGAAAAGAGAGATATATTCACGCCACAAGGCCAAACAACTCTTGTAAAACCAAATGGAGCAGTTCGATTTGAAATCATGCAAATATTTCGACAGAAATAAAAAAAAATTTCAGTTTATTTTTATAGTGTCATTAGCCAAGGACCTTTAAAATATTTGGCTCTATTATGCCTAAAAATAGACATTGCAGCCTTCAGCGAAAAATTTAATTAGTCCTTGATGGTCCTTTTGGCAGACAAAACCGTGTTCCTTAAAAGCATAGCTATGGTCATTGGACCAACGCCACCCGGAACCGGAGTGATAAAACCAGCCCTTTCCTTGGCAGCATCAAAGTCAACATCTCCAACCAGCTTGCCCTTTTTACCTGGCTCGGTCGGAGGCAAACGGTTCATACCAACGTCAATAACAATTGCCCCCTCTTTTACCCAATCTCCCTTAACCATCTGACCCCTACCAACGGCAGCAACCAAGATATCAGCACTGCGACAGGTTCCTGCTAGATCCTGGGTCCTAGAATGACACATTGTAACCGTGGCATGCTGGTCCAACAAAAGAAGAGACATCGGTTTTCCAACAATATTGCTCCTACCAATCACAACTGCATTCTTCCCTTTAATTTCTACTCCTGTGGATAATATCATGTGCATTATTCCAGACGGAGTACAAGGCAAAAAGAGTGGCTCTTCACCCTTTAACAATCGTCCCATGTTTTCTATATGTAAACCATCAACATCTTTCTCATAAGAGATCGCTCCAAGAATCTTTTTTACATCAAGATGTTTAGGCAAGGGAAGCTGAACCAGTATTCCATGAACATCTTTCTGGTGATTTAGAGATTCAATAAGGGCCAGAACCTTGTTTTCCTCTATAGAAGCGGAAAATTTATGGGTGTCTGTAGCTATTCCCACTTCTTCGCAGGCTCTCTCTTTGTGTCTTACATAAATAGCGGAAGCAGGATCTTCTCCAATTAATACAACCGAAAGTTTTGGAACAACTCCCATCTCCCCCACCCTAACTTTTAATTCTTCTCTTATCTCCTTCGCAATTTTTTTTCCGTCAATTATTTGTGCCATTTTGGTCCTCCTTTATTATCCACAAGTTATCCACAGGGGCAAAAATGTTTCACGTGAAACAATTTCCCCCTACTTTCCAACACAGAACTCAGAAAAGATTTTATCAATAATTTTTTCAGAAATCTGTTTTCCAGTAATCTCGCCAAGCGCCTGAGCCGCTCCCCTCAAATCAATAACGACAAAATCAACCGGCACCTTCATCTTAATAGATTCGGAGCATTTTAGCAACAGCTTTTTTGCTCGCTCAAGGCACTCTTTGTGTCTAGAATTGACCAAAATATTGCCCGCTTCTATTCCGCCACTATTGCCCAAAACAGCCCTAGCTATCCCCCTTCTTAACTTAGCAACCCCTCTTCCGCTCAATAAACAGGTTTCAAACGCAGGAAGACCGGAGAAGCTTTGCCGGCCAGAAGGCTTTCTACATAAATCAATCTTGTTTCCAACAACAACCACCCTCCTATCGCTCATTTTGGACAATAGTTCTCTCTCCGCCTTATTGGTCCTCCTAGAAGCGTCTAAGACAAATAGGATAAGCTCTGCCCTATTGATCTCTGTCATCGAGCGATCCATGCCAGCCTTCTCAATCTCACAATCAGAATCTCTGATTCCGGCAGTATCCGCCGCAACCAAAACAACTTCTCCAAGATCTATCGTTTCTTCAACTACATCGCGGGTTGTTCCCGGAATATTCGTAACAATCGCCCTCTCCTCTCCCAGCAACATATTGAGCAAAGTAGATTTTCCAACATTTGGGGAACCAACAATTGCGGTCCTAACCCCATCCCTCATTACCCGACCAATATCAGCCGTTTTTAGGAGTTGATTAATTTGAGTCAACAAGTAATTTATCCCCGCCTTTTGTTTGCGTCTTGGCGTAGCCAAAACGTCATCTGGAAAATCAATTTCTGATTCAAGAGAGGCAATCAATCCCAGCGCCTGATCATATAATTTATTGATTCTGTCCGAAAAATGCCCCTTAAGTTGCTTGGCAGAGCGCACAGCGAAACAGGTGTTTTTTGCCCTAATCAGGCCTAAAATTGCTTCTGCCTGCGCAATATCAAGCTTTCCGTTTAGAAAGGCTCTTTTTGTAAATTCTCCCCTATCGGCCAGCCTTGCTCCGAGCTTTATTATTTCGCCCAATATCGCTTTTAAAACAACCCCACCACCATGGCAGCTGATCTCAACAACGTCCTCTCCGGTAAAACTTTTGGGTGATTTGAAGTAGATGTAAACAACCTCATCGATCAAAATTGTTTCACGTGAAACAATTTTGGCCCAAGAATGGTGTGCCTTGTGAGACATAACACGTCGGGGGCATTTGCAAATTTTGCGGAGAATGCGTTTTGCGTCTGGGCCACTAATTCTAATAACGCCCAGGCCGCCCTGGCCTAATGGAGTTGCAATAGCTGAAATTGTGTCAGCAGACATTTTACTTTTTCGGGCTAATTGTTAAGCGCCTATCCGCCCCTTCGCCGTTACTGGTAGTTTCCACCTTGTTATTGTCGCGAAGCGCCATATGGACAACTCGTCGTTCAGCAGCAGTTAGCGGAGGAAGGACCTTTGGCTCGCCACTTGATTCAACGTCCTCAGCTGCGCTCCTGGCTAGGCGCTCAATTGCCATAGCCTGTCTCTTTTTGTATCCGCCAGCATCTACATATACCCTAACCCGCCTCGAATGCCTATTGCTCAAAGCGGTTGAAATAACAATTTGTAACGCCATTAAGGTTGCCCCATCTTTGCCAATAAGCTGCCCAAGGTCTTCGCCCTTTACATCAACCAATACCTCGCCCTGCTCTCCGAGTTCGGCTTCGGCAACCGCCATCAAGTGCATTCTGTTAATAATCCCTTGCATTATATCCTTTGCCTCATCCTGCAAGGGTCCTTTTTTCCATGCTTCGATTTCGGTCTCTTTTCCGCCAATTATCCCAAGCACTGCCTGCTTTCCTTCGCTAATGACCTTATATTCAATTTCTTCCTTAGAAACACCAAGCACCTTTGCGGCTCCATCAATTGCCTCATCAACACTGTTGCCCTTAAACGTAATCTTGTCCATTATTAATCCTCCTATTTAATCTACAAAATGTTTCACGTGAAACATTTTACTTCTTCGCAATAACCTGCTTTTGGATATAGGTCTGCTGCGCGGCGGCCATCAAATTGGACACCATCCAATATATCTGAACCCCGGTCGGAAATCTCAAACAAATAAATGTTAAAAATGCTGGCATCATGTAGGTCATCATCTGCATCTGGGAATTATTGCCAGCCGTATTGGGCATCGATTTCTGCATCCAAAAAGTAGATAGTCCGATTAGAACCGGCAAAACATAGGTCGGATCGGGCTTTGCCAAGTTTGCTATCCAAAAGAAGGAAGCATTCGCTTCAGGAGAAGAAATTAGAGCAGCAAACTCTTTCCCCTGTAAAACATAAAATAGACCAATAAAGAAGGGGATCTTCAAAAGAGTAGGAAGACATCCTCCTAGAGGATTTACCTTTTCGGCCTTGTAAAGCTCCATGGTCTCTTTTTGCATTTTCTGAGGCTCGTCCTTATACTTAGTCTGCAGCTCCTTCATCTTTGGCTGTATTTTCTGCAATGCAGCCATCTGAACAATAGACTGAAGAGTAAGGGGGTAGAGCGCCAAGTTAATTGCCACCGTTAAAAGGACGATAGAAAAGGCGTAATTTCCAGAAAGAGAATAGAAAAACTGCAAACCCTGTAAAAGTAAATTCGTAAAAATATGCACTATTTCCTCCTTATATTAGGCACAGGATCAAATCCGCCGGACGATAGGGGACTACACCGAATAATTCGCTTTATTATAAGAAAAAATGAACCAATCCCATACTTTTCCACAGCGTCAATCGCATACTGTGAACAACTTGGATAATAACGACAGCCGCTACCAAGGGTGGGTGATACAAATTTTTGGTATAATCTCAACAAAAATACAACTAAGCTTCTCAATTATTTCCGCTCCAGAGCGGCTGCGAGAGTTATGCACAAATCATCAAAATTTGCCTTTTTAACAACAAATTTTAAATAAAGCACTGCCTTTACACTCCTATCTACTTTTTTAGCTACTTTTCTAAAGGCTTCTCTTACGCGCCGCTTAATTCGATTTCTCTCAACTGCTGATCCATGCTTTTTTGACACTATCACGGCCAAATCACTCTTTCGATCATCCAGAAAATAACCTACAAAAAACCTACTCTCAAATTTATTTCCGGTAGCTCGAACCAGCTTTAACTCAGATTCCCTCAAACAGCTAACTTCCTACGTCCTTTTTTTCTTCTGCTGGAAATTACTTTCTTACTGCGTCCCAAGAATCCATGTTTCTTTTTTCTGCGCTTTTTATGTGGTTGATATGTACGTTTAACCATAATATGTATTTTACCAAATTGTTAAGAGTATTGTCAATTGTTCTTATTGATTTTATCTCTTATATATGTTACTATTTTATTCCCTGAATTCGTTGTTGTGTAGTGAGGGCGAAGGCCTGTGGATAACCTTGTTGATAACTGTGGATAGCTGTGGATAAACTGTGAATTATGATTGAACAACTCAATATTGATAGTATTTGGAATCTTTTGTTGCCGGCTGTAGAAAAAAGCTTAAATAAGCCTATTTATGAAACGCTTATATCTTCGGCCAGGCCAACAGAATTTCGCGATGGAATTGTGGAGGTTGCAGTTCCAAATGAAATCATTAAGGAGTGGCTCTCGCGTCACTGCCTCACCATATTGGAAGAAGAAGCAAAGAGTATTGATGGCACCATAAAAAAAATATCCTTTTTTATTGGACCAAAAGATTTATTTACAACTCCATCTCTTGAAGAGGGCTATTCTGAAACCCAAGAAAAAAAATTCCAAGAAGTTGTCTCTAGAAATGTTCAAATTACCTATCTAAACCCTCGTTATACATTTGACACTTTTGTTATTGGAGCAGGGAATCGTTTTGCACATGCAGCCGCCAAGGCCGTCGCAGAGTCACCCGCAACCGCCTACAATCCATTTTTTATTTATGGGGGGGTAGGGCTGGGCAAAACCCATTTGATGCAAGCGGTTGGCCATGAAGTCCTTGCTAAGTCACCTCATAAAAGGGTTCTATATATAACTTGTGAAATGTTTACTAATGAATTAATTAATGCCATACGAAATGACAAAACAACTCAGTTTAGAAATAAATATAGAAATATAGATATTTTAATGGTTGATGATATTCAATTTTTAGCAAAAAAAGAGGCCACTCAGGAAGAATTTTTTCATACCTTTAATGCTTTACACTCTTCCAACAAACAAATTATCATAAGTTCCGATCGTCCACCAAAAGAAATACCAACTCTCGAAGAAAGATTAAGTTCTAGGTTTGAATGGGGGTTAACTGCTGATATTCAACCCCCAGATTTTGAAACCAGGATTGCAATTTTACGTAAAAAAGCCGAATTTGTAGAACTCTCTATTCCAGACGACCTTTTAACCTTTATTGCGTCCCGGGTTGAATCAAATATACGTGAATTAGAAGGGGCGTTAATTAGGGTGGTTGCCTTCGCATCACTATCTGGATCTGAAATAAGTTTTGAATTAGTCGAAAAAGTATTAAAAGACATCTCAAAATCAGCAAAGGGAAAAGAAAGAATATCTATCGATTTTATTAAAAAGGCAACCGCAGAATATTATTCAGTAAAAATAGATGAAATGTCTGCTAAAATAAGAACAAAACATATTGCACTCGCTCGACAAGTAGCAATGTTTATCACAAGAGAGTTGACGGGGACCTCTTTGCCTAAAATAGGGGAGGAGTTTGGCGGTCGGGATCACACAACCGTCATACATGCTTGTGAAAAAATTTCAAAAGCAAAGAAGACCGATCCAGAGGTTACCGAAGCAATTCGATCAATAGAAAAAGTTTTAAAAAAGAGTAGGTAGTCTGTTGATTACCTGTGTATAAGATGGGGGTTTAAAAGTGGATAAGTAATATTTATCCACTATTAACATAATGGCCGGGATAACTATACCAATATTTTGGTAGTTATTAACAGAAAAATTAAAGTTATCCACTTATACACAAGTACTACTACTACTAGTATATATATATTCTTATAAGAAAGAATTGATTAAAGGGGGATAAGTTATGGAATTTACTTGTTTAAGAGATGATTTACAAAAAGGGGTACAAATTGTTGAAAGAATTGTTTCAACTAGAAGCACATTACCAATTATTGGAAATATACTTTTTGAAACATCAAAAAAGGGATTAAAACTTTACGCAAACAATTTAGAAGTTGGGATTGAATTATTAATTGAAGCAGAGATTGTAAGAGAGGGTTCGATTTTAGTTCCAGCAAAGACCTTAGCTGGAATAGTAAACAAATTACCAAAAGGCGAGATTAAATTTAAACTTAAAGATAGGGGCATAGTTAATTTAAGTTATAAGAAGTCAAATTTTAATTTACATGCTCTTCCAGCTGATGAATTTCCTCATTTACCAAAGGTAAAAGAGGATAAGAGTTTTAAAATTGATTCGAAAATATTTTCAAAAATGATTTCTCAGACTATTTTTTCAGCTTCATCTGCCGAGGACAAATATGTTTTAAATGGTGTATTTTTTGATTTAAACAAAAAAGAAAAGTCAGTTATAAAATTAGTTGCCACAGATGGATATAGATTGGCTTGTTCATCCTATAAACTAAAAGAGGTAAGTGGTGAAATAGCAGTAATTGTTCCAACCCGTGCCTTATCAGAGTTAAATCGTGCTTTGCAAATTGAGGGGGATGGTGAGGTTTTAGTTGTAGTTGGAAAAGATCAAATTTCATTTAGATATAATGATTTTTACTTAGTTTCTCGTTTAATAAGTGGTAAATTTCCTGATTATCATCAGGTAATGCCAAAAAAATCAGAGACCAAAATAGAAGTTGATATTAAAGGGTTACTTGCTTCTTCTGAACGAGCGCAAGTTATTGCTTCGTCTACCGCAAATATTGTGCGAATGGAGATTAGGCCTCAGGAATTGCATATTATTGCGTCAGCTCCCGACGTTGGAAATATTGAAGAAGTAATAGAGGCAGAAGTTAAGGGAACAAGTAAAAAAGCAGTTGCCTTTAATATAAGATTAATTATTGACGCTCTAAAAATTATGGAATCAAAAAAAGTAAAGATAGAATTAGGTGCCCCATTAAGTCCTGGAATTATTCGACCAAGCGATGAAACAAACTATATTTATATAGTAATGCCAATTAGAACCCAAGAAGCTGTTTCCGCATGAGTGAATTAGTCAGTTTTGGGGATATTTTAGATAATCATACTCCCCAAGTAATTGAAGGGGCACAACTGGTTTTAGAATGGCCCCAGGTGGTTGAAGGAGAGATTAGAGCTCATAGCAGAGCATTGAAATTTGTAAGAGGATCTTTATATGTTGAGGTTGATAGTTCTGCTTGGGCATCTGAACTTAGTTATTATAAAGAAGAAATAATAAATAGGCTGAAAGAAAAATTTAAAAAAGGTAAAATAAAGGATATAAAATTTCTAGTGAAAGGAGACTCTTATGCCAAAAGTAAAAGATAAAGCAAATCAATATGATGCCTCGAAAATAAAAATACTGGGTGGAATCGAGGCGGTCAGAAAACGACCGGCGATGTACATTGGATCAACCGGAAAAGCTGGATTACATCACCTAGTTTATGAGGTTGTTGATAACTCTGTGGACGAAGCATTGGCCGGACATTGCGACACAGTTGATATCATTATTCATAAAGACAATAGTGTTTCAGTTACAGATAATGGTCGTGGAATCCCTTTTGATAAACACAAAGAGACCAAGAGGCCAGCGGTTGAAGTTGTTTTAACAACCTTACACGCAGGTGGAAAATTTGAAGACTCAGTTTATAAGGTTTCCGGCGGATTACACGGAGTTGGTGTTTCCTGCGTAAACGCACTTTCCGAATGGATGGAGGCAGAAATTAGGCGAGAGGGAAAGCTCTACACGCAAGCTTACGATAGAGGAAAACCACGCAAAGAAAAGATTGTAAAAGCAAAGGGCAAAGAGACAGGAACCGTTATCCGCTTTATGCCCGATAAGCAAATTTTTTCCGAAAGTGTTTTTGATGCCAACGTTGTTAAGCATCGTTTGCAGGAACTGGCTTTTTTAAACAAAGGATTAAAAATAGTTTTTAAAGATGAGAGAAAAAACACCAAAGAAGAGTTTAAATATGATGGTGGAGTAATTGCCTATGTAGAACATTTAAACGAGAAAAAACAGGCCCTTTATAAACCACCGGTTTATATACAGGGAGAAAAGGATGATGTTTTTGTTGAGGTCTCAATTCAACACGCCAAAGAATATTATGACGAGAATATTTATTCTTTTGTAAACTGTATCCGAACTAAAGAGGGCGGAACTCATATGGCTGGTTTTAGAACTGCACTTACCCGTGCGGTTAATAACTATGCCAGAAAAAATAAAATCATTAAAGATAATGAAAATTTAATGGGCGATGATGTAAGAGAGGGAATTATTGCGGTAATCAACACTCGTGTTCCTAACCCACAGTTTGAGGGACAGACAAAAACCAAACTTGGGAATGGAGAAGTAAAAGGAATTGTTGATTCGATCGTTATGGAAGGGCTCACAACCTATCTAGATAAAAACCCAGCAGCCGGAAAGGCAATGGTAGAAAAATCCGCTCTGGCATATCGGGTTCGAATGGCAGCACGCAAGGCTCAGGAGCTTGAGAGAAAAAAATCGGCACTTGATACAGCTCTTCTTCCTGGTAAGCTGGCGGATTGTTCAGAAACTTCGGCAGCCAAATGCGAACTTTTCCTAGTAGAGGGAGATTCTGCTGGCGGTTCTGCAAAGCAGGGTAGGGATAGAAAATTCCAAGCCATTCTCCCACTGCGTGGAAAAATATTAAACGTTGAAAAAGCTAGATTGGATAAAATTTTAGCTAACAATGAAATTCGTACAATGATTACTGCAATTGGACCTGGAGTTATTACCGGATTAAAAGCGGAGAGGGGAAATGAAGAAGGGGAAGAGATGGACACCGAGGAGCTGCTCAAGAAATTAAACTACCACAAGGTTGTCCTGATGACCGACGCGGATGTTGACGGAGCGCATATTAGGACATTATTATTAACCTTCTTTTATCGTTATGCTAGACAGATAATTGAAAATGGAAATGTCTATATTGCTCAACCTCCTTTATATTTAGTTAAAAAAGGAAAATCTGGTCAATATGCCTATTCTGATAAAGAGCTCGAAAAAGTTTTAAAAAAGATCGGCAGAGACGGGGTTCATATCCAGCGCTATAAAGGTCTTGGAGAAATGAACCCAGAACAATTATGGGAAACAACTATGAATCCCAAAACCAGAACGCTCTTACAGGTAAAGTTAGAAGACGCTGAGTCGGCCGATGAAATATTTAGTATTTTAATGGGATCAGAAGTTGCGCCGCGTCGCTCTTTCATAGAAGAGAACGCCAAACTAGTACGACGACTAGATGTATAGAATTGTAGGAATTTTTCTTGCTGCTGTTTTAATTATAATTACTGCGTACGGGATAATTTTATTTACCTACGATGGATTAGCTCTTTTAGGAAAACCCTTCCCAGGTTTTTTTGTATTACCAGTTATTGGAACAGTTAACTCTGCGGTTTTACCTTACTGGAGTGGGTCAAAGCACAGCTTAAACTGGCCGCAAATTATTACAGAAGTTGATGGGAAGAAGTTTGTGTCCGGGGAACAATTAATGCAGCTGGTTCAGAGGAAGCCGGTCGGAACAAAAATAAGATATAAGGTCTTTCGGGGGGTGGGGGAAGAAGAGCAGGCAATAGATGTTCCTACTATGCGCTTTGTTTGGCGCGATTTTTTATTGATGCACTCTTTATTAATTATTTTATCAGCCACACTTTTAATTTCTGGAACCCTGGTGTTTGTTTTGCGTCCAAACCAGGTATTTAGCTGGGGAGTTTTACTTTTTGGTACAAGTTTCGCAATGATGAATAGTCTAACCTATGCTACAAATTATCATCTTGGCCCTTTTCTAAATTATATAATACATTTTATTGGTGAATATGCTTCAACCGGAGCCGGAGCCTATCTTTTTCATCTAAGTTTTGTTTTGTTTGAAGAGCCAAAGTTTTTTAGAGAAAAACCTTGGAGATATTCCTTGCTCTATCTTATTGGCTTTGCAATAGTTTTTGGAGCAAACATCTCAAAGACATTTGGCAATTATGAACTGGCGTTTATCTTCTGGAATTATCTTGGAATTATATATAGCGGATTAGCTCTTGCATATATGATTTTTATAACCATTTGGACCAGGTATAAAAGCGCTATTCCAATTATTAGACAAAGAGCGAGGCTGTTGCTTTTGGCCCTTAGTGTTGCGGGACTAAGCGGAGGAATAAGTATCGTTTTGCTTTCTGCTGGAGTCTTTGTCTCTTTCTCTTTTTCTTTATTCCCTTCAATATTATTTCCAATTGCAATTAGTTATGGGGTATTAAGATACAACTTGTTCGAGGTTGATGAAATTGTAAAGAGGTCGGTCCTATATGCAATTATTTTGACAATTGTTGGAACTACCTATGCTGCTATTTTGTGGGGATTTAATCAGGTTTTAAATGAAATCTTATTAATTTTTATTCTTTTCTTTCTATTTGTCTTTGTTTTTTTAAAAAACAGGCTATTGCTGTTTTTGGACAAGGTTTTCTTTCGATCGAGGGTTAACTATGCAAAGCTTTATAGAAAAATAGGAGACAGGCTATCTGTTATCGTCGAGGCGGAAAATATTTCAACAATTGTAAAAGATATTGTAAAAAATAATTTGTTTTTAGAAGGTGCCCATCTTCTTTTATTAGACGAGGGTGGATTAAAATACGAATCTGTGGACCAGGAATATGTTTTAAATAAAAAAGATGCGTTAATTAAAGTTATTAACGAAGGGGAAGGAATTGTCTCTTGGGATGAAATGATAAATTCACCCAAGCTTCATCCAGTCCGCTCCCGCTCACTAGCTCAGATGGCAAAAATTGAGGCGGCCTTTGTCGTTCCGATCTGTTTTCGCAGCAAACTAATAGGATTGCTCGCCTTAGGCAAAAGGAAATCAAAAGAATTGACTTTTAATTTGGCCGATGTTAACCTCTTAACATTTTTAGCACAGCAAACCGCGACCGCGCTTGAAAATGCCCGCTTGTATAAGATGCTGAAAAATGCCAAGTCACATCTTGAAAGATTAAATATCGAACTTGAGAGAAAGGTTATTGTTAGAACCTTCGAACTTGAAAAAAGGACAGAGCAATTAATAGAAGCTAACCAAAACATTAAGGCGGCCACAAAGCATAAGTCTGCCTTCTTAGCCAATATGTCGCACGAGCTTAGAACCCCACTTAATGGTCTTTTGGGCTATGTAGATATTATTCTAGAAGGTGGATTTGGAGAGATAACCGATCAATCCCGGCAGGTAATGATCGAGCTTAAAAGAAACGGAAAGAATTTATTAATCTTAATTAATGATCTTTTGGACTTTTCAAAAATCGAGGCAGATAAAATGGAACTTAGGAGAGAGGACTTTTCTGCAATAGATTTTGTTGATGCAGTTGTTGCCCGCTTTGAGGGAGAGGCGACCCAAAAGGGGCTAATTATTAAAAAAGAGTACGACAAAAATATACCGATCGGTTTTGGAGATATTAGAAGAATTGAGCAGCTTCTGGGAAACCTAATAAGCAATGCTGTTAAGTTTACCAAGAAGGGAAAGGTAGTTGTTCGAGTTGGCTACGACAAGAAAAATTTACTTTTTGAGATAGAGGATACAGGCATCGGTATTCCCAAAGATCGCCTAGATATTATTTTTGAAGAGTTTGAGCAGTTAGAAAAGCCGCTTATTAAAGAATATAAAGGGACCGGCCTTGGACTTGCCCTGAGCCAGAGGTTGGTTGAAATGCACGGTGGTCGGATTCATGTTAAGAGTGAGAGGGACAAGGGATCGACTTTTAGCTTTAGCCTGCCGCTAAAGAAGAATTAACGCCAAAAAGGCACAAGTTTTTCCTCATTTAACACGATAAATTATGTAGCGTAACCATAGAATAGGAGGAAAACAATTGGTAGATGGTGGAGCAACTGTTGCAGCGCCTGGGCCTAAAAAATGTCGGCCCGGCTACTTTAAAGTAAAACAACCACAGTATCGAGCCAAAGGGGCAGCGAAAAAGCCAGCCCGGTATGCTTGTGTTCCAATTATTGCTCCTCCACAAACGATTGTAACAGTCCAGCGTACTCGTTGGGATTTGGCCATACATGATTACAAAACGAAGCGCAAAATCATGCTGGGAAAAGATTTGGCTGCCAAGATTGATCGTATTAGTTATTTGGGATCAAAGGAAAAATTTACTGCGGCCGAAAAAGCGTTGTTTGCAAAATTTATGAAGACTCAAGAGCATAAAAGGCTTGTTGAGATGGTAAAGGGGCTTTTTGAAAAAACTTTTAGATTTGATAAAGCGCAAGGCAAAATCACAAAGATAGATCAAACCTCCAGAAAAGCACTATCCTCCCTTCTTGATCTTGCACAAAAAGAGGAGGTTGCCGATCCATGGGTTAGATATTATGTCAGGTTAAACAATCAAGATCTTCAAAAAGGAGACCTTGAATTACTCTTGGCATTTGAGGAGGGATCTCCTACACAAAGAAGAAAGGCTTGGGGGAAGATTGCTCTAAGGCTAAAGAAAGTAGCAATAGGAACCTTGGCAGCCTACGACAAGACTAAGGGCACAGCTAATCCAGAAAAATCTGTTCATGCAAAGAGGCTGGAGGCCCTAAGATGGTTTTTAGATATGTCGAAGGGATTTGATGTAAAAGCCCAGCGCATTGTTAATAGGGTTCTTTATAATGCCTCAAAACACGTTTTAGATTCATTTCCACAAAGCAAATGGATTATTCGGGGTTACAGACAGGCTCGCGCACGATTTTTACGCAATCCCTCTTCGATGGCACGAAGAAGACTGGCAATAGCAAAGAAGAATATCTTTGGCCTTCTCTTATTTTTTAATCAGCGTTTTGCAATATCTCCGTACCAAAGCAAGAATAGAACACATTTTTTTGGATTAAAAGTAGCGCTTTATTATGCTGCAATTGCTTCGGGCATTACAGAAAAAGAGCTCACAGCATCTTTATTTAAAAATGCTCTTCCTTTGCCAAAAGATCCAAAGAAAAGGGTCAAATTTATTAAATCTTTTATATCATCTTTTGCTCACTTTTCATATATTAGTAATAGCCCAGAGAAGATCGATAACTACAAGGTAAGGAGTTTTTATAAGAAGACCCTAAAAGGAATGGTTGCTAATTATTTAAATTGTAAGGTTTACGAACGCTGTGCGGCCCTGGGAGCACATATGCATGCTCTTCTGTCTTTTCAACGAAAGATGGGTGTATCAAGTAGCGAAATAGATCGGATTCTTAAACCACTCATTCCCCAAGTGCGCAGTCAAAAGCTTACTCTGACAGCTATTGCATCGAGTAAGGTGCCAATTAACGTTCGCCCACAGGACTTGCCAGACAAAGTAATTGCTGTTCTTAAAAACACAGGACAATGGAAAAAGGTTTGTTTGGCAAGAAGGATCGCCTTTGTCCCCTCAATTCACCAAGGAAAATTAGGGAAGGGGAGCATTGTTGCTGCGGGACATGCTTCATTAGCAGGAGTAGTAACAATAAATAGCACGGTCTTTACAAATCCCGAAGATATTGCCCTGGTTTTAGTCCACGAAGCAACGCATATCGAGGACATGAAGAGAAACCCAAAAACACTTAGCACTCAAACAGAGAGGAACGCCTATTTGGCTGAGTATAAGGCAGGAAAAAAGATATTGGAAAGGATGATTTCAAAAAGAATGCCAAGAAAGAAGATTGAAAGAATGGCCGATCTGCTAACACATAGCAGGGCTAAGGTAGAATATGCCAACAAAGTTTTAGGATATCCTGCAAATGATTTTTCAGAAAGATCGGATCTTCCCAAAGGGCCCAATATGGATTATTCGTATTATCCGATCTTTGCAGGATACCGCAGAGATAAGTTGAGTCGCGCGGTTAACTTTCTAGGCTTTAACGCCAAAGGGCATCTTAAAAAAATCATGTCTGGCAATTCTACGATAACAGGAAAAATTGTTTTTGAAAAAAACAAGAAAAGAGGCCTTTCTGTTAAGAAGCTTGACATTAACCTTGACCAAAAACACCCAATGAGCAAATTTATTCAAGCATTAAGAAAAAAAGACGAAAAGTATATCTTTTATTGCCTAGGAAGGACCAAGAAAACCGGAAGGCTTTCGTTTAAATGGCAATTTGGAAGGCGAGAATTACTTCACCTCTTAAAAATGGTTCGCCTGAAACGGATTGCTCAAAAAGAGATGCATTTGGCACGCGGCAAGGTTCTTGAGAAAATAGATAAACCCCTAATTCCAATCCCATTTTAAGCAATTTCAGTTCTTGTCCTTCCTTATAGAGTATGTTAAAATTAGTCTTCTAAATGGTACGTAAAAAGAAAGAAAAAACCCCTAAAATAGAGAGTAATTTAGAGGCCAAAATAGTCCCCGCTTCACTAGAAGAGGAGATGAAGTCCTCTTATATCGACTATGCGATGTCGGTTATTGTTGGCCGCGCTCTTCCCGATGTTCGTGACGGATTAAAACCAGTTCACCGCAGAATTCTCTATGCAATGGACGAGCTGGGAATGCAGCCCAACAAACCGTATAAAAAATCCGCGCGTGTTGTCGGTGAAGTTTTAGGTAAATATCATCCACACGGCGACACAGCCGTTTACGATTCATTGGTTCGCATGGCTCAAGACTTCTCCCTCCGCTACATGCTAATCGATGGCCAGGGAAACTTTGGTTCGGTTGATGGTGACTCCGCCGCAGCAATGCGTTATACCGAGGTCAGGCTTGGTAAAATCTCGACCGAAATGCTGGAAGATATTGAAAAAGAGACCGTTAACTTTGGACCGAACTTTGACGAATCCCTAGAAGAGCCATTGGTTCTTCCATCTAAAATTCCTAACTTATTAATTAATGGCTCTGCTGGTATTGCAGTCGGAATGGCAACCAACATTCCGCCACATAACTTGGAAGAGGTTGTTGATGGAGCTATTCAACTGATTGATGATCCAGAGATAGGAATATCTGATCTTATGAAAACAATCAAGGGTCCTGACTTTCCAACCGGAGCATTAATCTGTGGCAGGGGTGGAATTAAAGATGCTTATGCAACTGGTAGGGGACTGTTAAAAGTTCGCGCCCGGGTAGAATTTGAAGAAAGTCGGGGCAAAGAGGTAATTATTGTAAAAGAAATTCCATATCAAACCAACAAAGCAGAGCTGATTATAGAGATTGCGGCCCAGGTTAAAGAAAAGAAGATGGTTGGTATATCCGATCTTCGCGACGAATCAGACCGAAAAGGGATGCGCATTTATATTGAATGTAAAAAAGGAGTCAGCTCGCAGGTTGTTCTAAACCAGCTTTATAAGAAGACCAGAATGCAGTCTACTTACGGAATGAACATGGTTGCATTGGTTGATGGTCAGCCAAGACTCCTAAAACTGAAAGAGATTCTCTCCGAATACCTAAAACACCGAGAAATTGTTGTAACCCGTCGTACCAAATTCGAGCTTAAAAAAGCAGAAGACCAAGCACATATTTTAGAAGGATTGTTAATTGCAGTTGCCAACATCGATAAAATAATTAAACTTATCCGTGCCGCAAAAAATCCGGATGTTGCTCGTGCAGAGTTAGTGAAGAAATTCAAGCTTACAAAGATTCAGGCACAGGCGATCCTAGATTTGCGCTTGCAGAGATTAACCCAGCTTGAAAGATATAAAATTGATGAAGAATACAAAGCACTAAAAAAGAGAATCAAGGAATTAAAGAAAATTCTTGGTGACCGTAAAGAGGTTCTAAAAATTATTAAAGCCGAATTGGTTCAAATGAAAGAAAAATATGGTGACAAGAGAAGAACCTCAATTACTGCTGCGGCAGAAGATGTTGCAATTGAAGAATTAATTCCAGAAGAGACAGTGGCGGTCTTAACCACTCGAGATGGATATGTAAAGAGAATGCCGATCGGTTCCTTTAAATCACAACTTAGAGGAGGCAGGGGCGTTGCCGGAATGACCACTCGCGCAGAAGACCAAATTGACAATCTCTTTGTCGCTTCTACCCATGATTTTGTTCTCTTCTTTACTAACAAGGGACGTGTTTATAAAGTTAAGGTCTACGATCTTCCATCGGCTGCACGAGCAGGTAAGGGCCAATCAATGGCCAATGTGTTACAGGTTAGTCAGGGAGAGGCAGTACATTCTTATGTATTAGTAGAATCTTTTGATTCTAAGAACTTCCTAGTTATGGCAACCAGAAATGGATTAATTAAGAAGGTAAAAATAGAAGATTTTGCGAATATTAGACGTAGTGGAATTATTGCGATAAAACTTAAAGGGGATGACGAATTGCGCTGGGTAGAAGAGACCGATGGAAAAGACGAAGTCTTACTTGGTGCACAAAGTGGATTAATGATTCGTTTTAAAGAAGCAACTGTTCGACCGATGGGGAGAGCTGCTGCCGGAGTTCGCGGGATTAGACTTAAAAAGGGAGACAAGGTTGTCTCTATGGATATTGTAACTCCAAAGGGAGATCTTTTGGCTGTCTCTGTTTCTGGCTTTGGAAAGAGAATGAAGATGAGCGAATTCTCTTCTCAAAATAGGGGAGGAAAGGGACATATAGCGATTAAGTTAAGAGATAAAGATAAGGTTGCTCGTATGATAGTAATTGATCCGGAAGATGAATTACTATTTGCAACTAAAAATGGTACCATGAGCAGGCAGAAGGCCTCTGGAATTTCTACTCAGGGCAGATATGCTAAGGGCGTTCGCATTCAGCGCCTTGATGCCGGGGATAAAGTTGTTGATATTGCTCCGCTAGTTACAGAGGAAGAAGAGAAGAAGGCGATCGAAAAAGTGGAGAAAAAATCATGATAGAAGAAAATATGGGGATTCTTGATCGTATCATTAGAGCCGTCCTTGGTTTGCTTTTTGTCTACATTGCATTATATTTATCCATAAGCACTACACTTGTCTGGGTTTTTATCATCCTAGCATTAATTCTTGAGGTAACTGCGATTTCAGGTTTTTGTCCGATCAGAAAGATTATTAAGTGTTAAAACGATTCATTGCACTTTCGATGTCAGATTTTACAATTTCTTCAATTGCGTCTGCTGCTTTTAATGTAGCTTCGGCTAAAGCCTCGCTTTGTTCATTTGGTATTTTTTGCAGGACATAATCGGCAGTATCTATTGTTGAGTCTTTTCCAACCCCAATTCTTATTCGAGCGAACTCATGGCTTTTTGCATGTTTTAGAATTGACTCAACTCCATGATGGCCACCGGCAGTTCCTTTTGAGCGAATTCTAATTTGACCGACGGGAAGATCAACATCATCGTAAATAAGAATTATCTTGTTTGGACTAATCTTGTACCAAGAAAAAAGTTCAGACAATGCCTCTCCAGAATTATTCATAAATGTTTGTGGTTGAGCTAGTACAATCTTGTGGTCGTCGATTTTAGTTTCTGCCAAGAAAGACTTGCAACGAGTTTTGAATTTTTTTACATCGAGGCGCAGTGCCACTTCATCAATGACCTTAAAGCCAATGTTGTGGCGAGTGTTTCCGTATTTGTCTCCTGGATTTCCTAATCCAATTATTAGATACATATTATAGGTATAAGCGATAGTCAATTCCAAACCGAGTATCACTCTTTGGTCTGGTTGAACCTTTATCTTTATACCAAATAATACTTAACATTTCAATATAGATGCGGAAGTTTTTTATGACAGGATCGTCAGATAGTTTAAATGGTTTTATTTGAACACCCGGCCCCCAATAAACATTGTTCCACCAGTTTTCTGATCTTCCGGATATGGAAAAATCGGTGCGCAAATAAGGCTGTACCGTTTCGTCCTCAAAATGAAAACCAGTCTTTTGTTCGTGAGTAAAAAGGTAGCTCTTAAATCCACCTTGATAGAAATTGGTCGAACGATATGATAAATTGCTCCATACCTCTACCCAAGGAAACTTTTTGTCTGGTTTAATTTGGTTCCATTCATGATACATATCGATTCCAACGCGTACATCAGAGGTTTCTACGTTATTTGTTTTTGCAGTAGCTGCATCTTTTAAAAAGGTAAGAGTTAGGAATTCGCTAAAAAATTTAACGTCCCTAATCCACTCATCTGCCCAACCAGATGATTCATATTTTTTAAAAGGCATGCTTCTAAGCCCAACACCAAAGGCTAAATTGTTATTCCAATAATCTTGGTTTTGACTCAAGGTTGCAATGGTTGCAATATATGGAGAGAGGGGAATTTCTTCTCCCATTGGCATTCCTATTCTTATTTCACTTCTTCCAAGAAAGGCATTAAATCTTTTGTCCTCTCCATTAGTTGCAAAATAAGAACCGTTATTCCAAGAGTCGACCCAAGCGAAAGCCGGAATACTCATACAGAAAATTAGTACCAATATTAAACAATATTTACGCATAGTTGCTCCTTTATATTCCATCTATATATGTATCGTGAAAAACAGCTATAAATTTCAGGCATTTTTACGTAAAAGCCTTTCTAATTCTTGCAGCTGATCAGACAATACAAAGCCACTTTGTCGTGCTTGGTGTACTAGTTCTCCAAGGATACCAATTCTCGGGCAATGATTAAACAACTTTGTTAAAATATGTGTTCTCTGAGCAGGATCCTGCCGGATTATAGAGAGGACTGCTTCAGGTCCGTCTTTCCCTAGGTTTGAGCTTGACCCCAATCTTTGGACCACTTTTAGCCTAAATTAAGATATGATCC
>CAYQVW010000019.1:0-27102 GCA_964421245.1 uncultured bacterium
AGGTTGGAATTGGCACATTGTCTAAAGTTCGATTGGTGCCTAAATTCCCAGTTTTTATTTTTTTACAAACTGTTGATTTCCCTAAGAAATTAGCGGCGGCGGCAATTTCATTCGTAAATTTTGTGGCGGCTTGCCTCGCGGCAAAGTTGGCGGTCAATTTGGGCTTTTTAAAGGAACGGTCAACAAAGATAAAAAATCATTGCTTTATAAACCTTTTATTTCTATTTCCTCTTTTAAAAAGAAACATTTTTGATGTGCTTTTTCATTGGAAAGACATCTAAATTTGAAGCCTCACAAAAAAATTCTTATATTTTAAATTTTTTTAAGATAAATAACGGCTTAGGGAAGGCTTAAAACAGAGTTATCGATTTCTAATTGCTGGCAACACTCCTGGGTTTTCAATTATAGCATTTTCTTCTGCTAGTGCTGTCAATTTCGCAGATGATTTATCCATTCATAGTTTTTGCTAATGCTCCGTCCTCATCCTTGCGTCCTACGCATTTACTTGCTGCTCAATCTCGCTCCGTAAAAAAATTTTGTAAGGAATAAAAGCATAATATCAGGCAATATTTTTTTACTCCGCTCGTCCTTCGTTCTCTCGCCACTATAAAGAAATTGCGGAACGCTCGACCACTTTCGGATGACAGCGCAGAAGAAAATGCTCTTAAATATTTAGCTGGCTGTGTTGCCAGTTTATTTTTATTAGGAGGTGTCATTTATGTGTTCTATTGTTGGTATTGTTGGTTCTCGTTCTCTTCCAGTTTCTTTTGCTCCTTTAGTTTCTCAGGTAGTTGCTTCTTATTTGGCGCGTGGTTTTAGGGTGGTTTCAGGTGGTGCTTTGGGAGCTGATTTTTTTGCTTTATCAGCTTTACTTCAGCAGGGAGTTTGTTCATGGGGAGTTATTTATTCTGCCTGGCAGTCAGCATCGGGTTTTCCTGTTTCAGTCCGTCCACACATTTCTCGTTTTTTATCTAGCGGTGGTCAGGTGGTTTGGGGTTCAGCTACGCCAGGGGATTCACGTCATTTAGTTATATCAGCTCTTTTAGCCCGTAACAGGCGTTTGGTTTCTAGCTCCTCTGTTTTAGTTGCTTTTTTATATGGCCGGTCACGTGGTTCGCTTTACACGGTCAGGCAGGCAGTTGGGCGCGGTATTCCAGTTGTTATTTTTCTTTGTGGTGGCGGTGCCTGCCTCCCGCCTGATTTAGCTTCTCATTGCTCAGTTATTCATACGCGTAAGGAGGTGATTTAGTTATGGCTAATTCAGTTTTATCGCCATGCCACCAGTGTTCATGGTGCTTATTAAACATTGCTTGTTCTCCACACAAAAGAGTACGTTGTCAGAAATACTTAGACTATATTGGACAACTTCATAATAACAGGTTACATAATATCTTGATTGATGAATTAAGAGAACTAATACCTTGTTAGTATATGAGCTTGCCCTCCGAAGCTTTAGCGAAGGAGGGCTTTTCTTATGGTCGTTTACTTAATAAGAGATTCAATTTTTGTATTTAAAGCCTCAGCAATGTTCACAATGTTTTGAATTGATGGATTAGGAGTATAACCTGATTCTATCTTCAAATACGTGCTTAATGGAATTTTTGCCTTCTTTGCTATTTTCGCTTGTGACAAACCAGTTTTTTGTCTAATTTTCTTAATATTTTTTGATAATTTTTTATTTGACACTATGTCCATATTTGGTTATACTATATCAGTATTTGAATATATTCGCTAAGCAATTTTCTTCTTTAAATCTTAACAATAAGGAGGTTATTATGCAACAGGATAAAGTCAATTGTGCTATTTACACCAGAGTTTCTACTGATAGTCAGGCAGAGGTTGAATTTAATTCTTGCGAATCGCAAGAATTAAAAATTAAATCTTTTATATCAAGTCAGGAAAATATGGTTGTTTATAAACACTATTCTGATCCTGGGTTCACCGGAGCACATATCGACCGACCAGCTCTCCAAGAAATGTTAAGAGATATCGAGGATGGAAAAATAAATATTGTTGTGGCTTACAAGATCGATCGTCTAACAAGATCACCAAAAGATTTTTATCAACTTGTTGAAATTTTTGATAAATATAGTGCTTCTTTTATCTCAGTTACGGAAAGATTTGACACCTCTACACCATCCGGCAGATTGCTGAGAAATATTATGCTTACTTTTGCACAATTTGAGAGAGAGCTGGTCGGAGAGAGGGTAAAGGATAAAATGTTTGAGCGTGCTAAGAAAGGTTTATTTGGCGGAGGACCAACCCCATATGGCTATAAAAGGATAGACAAAAAACTGGTTGTTAATGAGGAAGAGGCAAAAATTATTAAAGAAATATTTAATACTTATATAAAAACCAAGTCATTGTTTAAAACTTATGAAATTATTAAACGTAAAGGTATTATTAAAAGGAATAATAAGATTTTTACTAAGGGAGATATTTACGATACGTTAAGGAAGCCCGTTTATAATGGCAAAATAGTATTTAAAGAAAAAATATATCAAGGTATTCACAAGCCTATTATTAGTGATTTACAGTTTGAACAGGCAAAGTCTATTTTTCAAGAACGACCTAAGTCAAAGTGGAGATCTGATAAAAAATATTTATTCCCCGGAATAGTCGTTTGCAAGGAATGTGGTTCTGTTATGACTCCAACCTTTGCCGTTAAAGTTATTAAGAATAGGCGCAAAAGATATTTTTACTACCGTTGCACCTGCACTTATAAGAAAGAATGGAACACTTGCACAATTAGACAGATTAGCGCCGAGAGGCTTGATAGTTTTATAACTAAAAGTTTAGAGAGAGTGGCTAGTGACCCTCAATATCTTGAAAGTTTGAGTTTTACGCTTAATTATAAGTCGCAGGGTACTAACGACAGATTCGAACCGGGCAACAATTCAAGCGTTTTTAATGCTAAGAACTTAAAGTCTTTGCTCGATAGGGTAGTAAAAATATCTTTAACGAGTGAGAAGGTTGATAAAGGTGGAATGATGAAAAAGCACATCAAAAATATTATCTATTCAAAAGAGCAAATAGAATTAAAGCTTTATAAAACAAATGATTTTTTGCCTTTGTTAGACCAAAAATTATATGAAAAGCCCAAATTGACCGCCAACTTTGCCGCGAGGCAAGCCGCCACAAAATTTACGAATGAAATTGCCGCCGCCGCTAATTTCTTAGGGAAATCAACAGTTTGTAAAAAAATAAAAACTGGAGGGGGGAGGATTCGAACCTCCGAACTCATAAGAGGTCTGATTTACAGTCAGAAGCGTTTGACCACTTCGCTACCCCTCCGGATTAACTAACAACTACCAACTAACGACAAACAACTTTTAATTATAACCTTAATGATGGGGTGGGGTCAAATGCTTGTTATTTTTGATTTATTGGACTAAAATATGAGCATAGTGAAATTGCTTATTATTGTTTTTATAGTTATTTTTGCCTTTCCTGCTTATGCCTTTTTGCCTGGTAATGGTAGGCTGGGGCAACAATTTCTTCCAAAAAGCACAAGCAAAATAGTATATCAGAGAATTTATTTAAAAGAAAAATTGGCTAATTTACAGGCAATTGAATTGCTTGAGATTCTAGATACCTTTGATTTTAATGATTTAAGTATTGATAGAAAGAGAAAATCGATTAACATGAAATATTTTTCTGGATTTGTTAATTTAGCAGAAGTTATAACCACGATAAAAAAATTAGGTTACAAAGTCGCTCGCTTAGAATAATGCAGCAATATTACTACCTTTCGAACCTAACCACTGTAGTTTTGAGTATCGGACTTGCGGTTTTTATTCTTATTCAAGGAAGAAAAAATACTAATATTCTCTTTGCCCTTTATTCGCTTTGCGTTGCCGTATGGGCGGGGGCAAAATTTATATCTTGGGTAAGTATTTCAAACGATCTAGCACTCTTTTTTATGCAGCTCTCGGTTGCAACTGCAGTTTTTATTCCAATAATTTATTTTCATTTTTCTATTGTTTTTACCGGCCAAAAGAATAAGATGTTTTGGATATATGCTTTATCTTCAGTTCTGTTTTTGCTCTCTTTTTCTCCTTATATGATAAGGGGACTTGGGATTAGGGATGGAATCAGAACAATAATTGCCGGTCCTCTGTATATTATCTTTTGGGTATTTTTTGGAGTCTTTATTGTTTTTGGTTTGCTGAATTTTCGTTTTGCTCTAAAAAAATCTGATCCCAGAAAGAGGAACCAAATAAAATATTTGATTCTGGCATCAATAATTGGTTTTGGAGGAGGAATGTTGGTGTTTGGTTCCAATCTCTTTCCATTGCTTGAACCTTTTGGATATGGATTTATCCCTCTTTATTCGGTAATTGCAGCCTACGCAATTGTTAAACATCGCCTTTTGGATATAAGTGTTGTTATTCGACGTGGTATTGCTTACTCAATTCTTTCTCTTCTAATTACGGGGATGTATTTTTTAACTTTTTCGGTTTTTCGAGATATTATTGGCCGAATAATTGGGACAAACTCATTTTTGGTTAATTTACCGTTAATTTTAATCTTTGTTGTTTTGTTTCAGCCTTTACAAAATAAAGTTCAAGAAGTTGTGGATCAGATTTTTTATAAAGAAAAGATTGACCGAGAAAAAGAGATTATCTTTTTTTCTGATCAGGTTATGAAAATTTTAGAGTTGAGGGAGCTGTTGCGTTTTATTGTGTCTAGGGTTAAACAGGTTTTAAAAATAAAAAATGCATCAATCTATGTTAAAGATCGAAAATCAAATTTATTTTTTGATCAGGACTTAAATATTTTAGAGGATGATTTTTTGCATAAGCTTAGTATGAATTTTGAGGTAATCTTTATTTCGGATACCGAACTAGTCTTTCCAATTTACCTTAAAAAAGAACTTCTAGGGGTGTTACATATTAAAGAGAAGGACTCCGGAGATTCTTTTTCTTATTATGAGGTTGATTTGATAAAAACCTTTTTAAATCAAGCAGCTGCGGCTTTGAAAAATGCATTTTTACTAGATGAGATTATTGAGCACAAGCGTCAGCTTTATCAGGCGTCAAACCTTGCCAGTCTTGGTACCTTATCTGCTGGAATGGCGCATGAGATTAAGAATCCTTTGGCTGTTATTAAGGGTTTAACTCAAATCCTTCCTCAGAATATCTCTGATCAGGAATTTTTGGATAAGTTTGTAAAGATTGTTCCAGGACAGATTGATCGTATAAATCAAACTATTGAGGCCCTGCTAAAGGTGGGAAAGAAACCAATAGTTCATAAGATGGATACTGATCTTAATTTGCTATTAAATGATGTAGTTGATTTTGTTAAGATCCCCTTTAAGAAAAAAAATGTGGAGGTAGTGCTTGATTTTTCAGAGATTAAGTTGATTAAGGCTGATTATAATCTTTTGTATCAGGCTTTTTTCAATCTGCTTCAAAACGCAGCCCAGGCAATGTCCAATGGGGGGATTATTACAATAAAAACGGAGTTTCAGGCACGGGTTAGTGTTATGGATACTGGAGAGGGGATTGCGGCAGATAAGATTGATCGGATTTTTAGCCCATTTGTAACAATTAAGAAAGACGGAATTGGGCTCGGTTTGTTCATGGTCAAAAAGATTTTAGAGGAGCATGATGCCCATGTCAATGTGCACAGCAAGGTGGGCGAGGGGACCTGTTTTTGTGTTGACTTTGAAAATAATTAGGTTTATACTCAAAACGATGTTAAAAAGGGCACTTTTTATTTTATTCTTACTGATAGTCTTTGCTATATCTTCCCTTGCAATAAATTCTCCAATCAAGGTAGGAGAGCAATTTCCTAAGTTAGCACTTAAAGATATTGATGGTAAAGAGTTTGTGTTGGAATCGGGTAAGAATCCAACCTTGGTACTCTTCTTTGCTAGTTGGTCAACGGTTTGTCGAGAAGAGCTTCTTTTTATAAAGGATCTTAAACCTGAGGGTGTTGATATTATCGCGGTCGCCTTTGATAAGGATAAAAAAGTTCTAAAGGACTATGTTTCTGAAAATAAATTACCATTTACTATTTTGCAAGATACTAATCTTGTTTCTCCGCAACGATACCAGATTTTAGTAATTCCGACCACCTATGTTTTAAAATCTGATGGCACTATTAAAAATATTTTCATTGATTTTGATAAGAATGTAGGGAAATCTCTTTCTTCTTCTATTAAAACTCTGTTAAAGAAATAAGATTCTTTAATCCCTGTTTCCCAGATTTTATCTCTGATTTTGATTATCCCGGATCTCACTGATGATTTTCTTGGTAAGTGTTACTGCCTGGGCTGCATCTTCGCCGTGAAGAGCTCCGATTTCGGTTGCAAAGTCAGATGTAACTACCGCTCCACCAATAATAACCGGAATATCTAGTCCCTCTTTTTTTAGTTCTTCGGATACATTTTTCATTTCAAGCATGGTAGTTGTAAGTAGGGCAGATAGCGCAATTGCTGCTGGTTTCTCTACTTTAGCAATCTCAATGATTTTTTCGGTTCTAACATCTTTGCCCATATCAATGACTTCAAATCCATGATTCTCTAGCATCATTTTTACAATATTTTTTCCAATATCGTGAACATCGCCCTGAACAGTTGCAAGCGCAATTTTTCCTATAGTTTTAATTTGATCTTTTGGAATTTTTTCTTTGCAAAGAGCAAATCCCTTTTTCATCGCTTCTGCAGAAACCAATACTTGTGGCAGATAGATCTCTTTTTTGGAAAATCTCTTTCCTATAATCTCCATTCCAGCAATAAGTCCTTTGTTTATTATTTCTTGAGGATTTTGTGATAACAAGGCCTCTCTTACTAATGACTCGGTAAGTTCGGCATCTCCTACAATTACTAGATTTTTTATATTATCGACTGTTGGCTTCATTTTCTTTTCCGATAGAATAATTTTCTTTTCTTTTGGCATTTTAAAAGATTTTTTTACTTCATTTTTTAATTCTTCAATTAACTTGTCTTTATCTTTCTCGTTTGGTTTGTAAGCTAGCGCTTTTTTGATTTCAGGGTCAAGTGGATCAATTATCCCGGCATCAAGCCCAAAAATTCTTGCAAGCTTTAAATATATACCGTTTACAGATGATCGATGAGGAAGACCGTGTGAACAGTTGCTAACTCCAAGAATTGTTTTGACTCCTAATTTTTTAACTTCTGGGATTGCAATTAGTGTTTCAAGTGCTTCCTCAACAGACACCGCTGCGGTCATAACAAGTGTGTCGATAAATATTCTATTTTTCGGGATTCCAAATTTTGAAGCTTCATTAATAATTCTCTTTGCAATTTCAATTTTTTCTTTGGCAGTTTTTGGAATGCCTTTGTCATCTAGGCAGAGACCAATAAGTAATGTGCCGTATTTTTTGGCCAGGGGTAAAATCTTTTCAAGGCTTTCTTTCTTTCCATTCACAGAGTTTAATAGCGCTCGTCCAGAAAAGGTCTTAAGTCCTCTCTCAATCGCTTTTGGGTTAGGTGAGTCGATTGATAGGGGGTTGTCTGCTGCAGCTTGAACTGTTTCAACTGCCTTTTGCATTAATCCCGAATCGTCTCCCATTGGAATACTGATGTTAATATCTAATAAATTAGCCTTTGCTTCGTTTTGGGCTACAGCTTCTTCCCTAATTGTATGGAATTTTCCTGATTTAATCTCTTCTCTTAGTGCTTTTCTTCCTGTTGGATTGATTCTCTCACCAACAACCAAGAACTCACCATCTTTTACTTCAATAACTTTTGTCCTGGAAGAGAATTTTGGATTTTGATATTTAGATTTTGATATTGTTTCGGATTTCGTGCTTCGGATTTCGGATTTTACTGCTTTTATATGCTGCGGTGTTGTCCCACAACACCCACCGACAATAGAGACTCCTAATTTAGCGAACTCTAAAGCGTGTTTAGCGAAGATCTCTGGTGTCATTTTGTAGATAGCTTTTCCCTCAACGAGTTCGGGCATACCAGCGTTTGGCATAACCATTATTGACTTACAACTAACGACTAACAACTTACGACATACCTCTAACATATCTTCTGGGCCAGTTGAACAATTAAGTGAGATGATGTCAGCGCCTAATGATTCAAGCGTTACAGCTGCAGCTTCGATTGGTGTTCCATAGAGCGTTCTCCCATCTTTTTCATAGGTCATACTGGTAATAATTGGGATATCGGTAATTTCTTTTGCGGCAATTAATGCTGCTCTCATCTCTTGAATATCGGAGATGGTTTCAAGGCTTATCGCATCAGCGCCAGCTTTTGATAGGGCTGCAATATGTTCTTTGAATACATCGTGGGCTTCATCAAAAGTAAGTTCTCCGTAAGGTGCTAAGAGTTTTCCGAGTGGACCAACCGATCCAACAACAAAAGCTTTTTCCCCGGCTGCTTCTTTTGCCAGTTTTACTGCTGCAGAATTTATTTCTTCTACTTTATCGGGTCCCAGTTTAAGACGATTTGCCCCAAAGGTATTAGTTTCAATTAGATCTGCTCCGGCGTCAACATAAGATTGGTGGATTTTTTTGACAATATCGGGATTTTTTATATTTTGCAGATCAAAATTATCATCCGGACGGATCCCATTTTGCATAAGGAGGGTTCCCATTGCTCCGTCGATTACTAAAACTCTTTTTTTTAGTTCTTTGAGTAGATTATTTATCATGATTATGTGATTATACCATTATCTACCATACTTTGAAATTATGTGAAATTCTTGTAAAATCTAGGTGATGTAAGTATATAGGGAGGGTGATTAATAATGAGTAGTAGTCCTGTTACTAGAAGGGTTTTTTTGGGAAGTTCAGCTGCCACTGCTGCTTTTTTTAGACTCGGTTGTGGCAATGGAGATGAGATAGTAGGAGAGGCATCCCTTCCTCCTATTAACAAAATTGGTCCTTTTCATGATCCTACAAAAATTGGCGACTATTTTAACTTAGCCTGGCAGCATTATAAAAAATACAGGGTTGGAAATGATGGACAACCTTTAGCTGATCCAGATACTCAAAATATAAGTGGTGGAAGTTTGGGAAAAGAATTAACTTTTTCAGAAACAATATCCTATATTCTCTTTGGTGCGGTTCTTGCCAATGATAAACAAACTTTTGAAAAAGTCTGGGCTTGGTCATATAAAAATCAATGGGGTCCTAATGTTAAACAATTGTACGATTATAACAATAAAAAGTGGGTTGATGCTAAAAATGTGAAGGGATCTGAATTTTACGGATTCTACTGGAGGTGGACTCCAAACATTGCTAAAACCGGCACCGGCGGAATTATCTATCAAACTGCCAAGGCAGCAGGAGAGGCGACATGGCGTGATGGATCAGATACTGCGCCTGATGGAGATGAGCTAATTGCAGGAGGGGCGCTACTCCTTGCTCATCTAAAAGGTTGGGGAAAACAGTCTCGATCAATTCCTTCTGGAGTTCCGACAGTAGATGATTATTATGGCAGTGCTGCAAAAATAGTTGGTTCAATTTGGGATCGCTCCGTTCTTACTTTGGTTCCTGGGACTATTGATAATTTCGAAGCTCAAAGTAGTGTTGGATCATGGTTTACTTTTAAGGAATCGAGCTCAACCTTGACAACTTCAAGGGTAAAGGGATTTTCTGGGCATGCGTTAAGACTTCAAGTCACTTCTTCCTCTTGGGGTGGTGGATGTGGAAAAACCTTGGGATCAGCAGATTTTTCTGTGGCTGACAAAATAGAACTAATGGTTAAAGGGAAATATAAAAAAGCCCATGTTCTAATGGAAGATAAAAATGGCCTCAAGCTTCGCGCTGCAATTCCAGATGCCTCAGTCTGGACCAATGTCTCTTTTTCAAAATCGACTTTTCAACTTGATCCGTATTGGGGGCCTAATCAGGGTAAAGACGTAAAAAATTTTGATTGGAAGAGTGTTAAATCACAAATGATACAAATTGAAAGTGGGACAATTGATATAGATAATGTAAGAATTTCTGGAAAAAATATTCCAACTACCACAAGTCAACACTTGGTTTCTAATGACAAAGGTGAGATGTGGATAAATGTATCATATTATATGCCTTGGCTGTTTGGATTGTTTGCAAAGGTTGATCCAAATTTAAAACATAGATGGCTGGACTTAAAAGTATCAGCTTATAATGATATAAAAGCAAGCAAGAATTTAACTCTCAAAGATGATAAAGGAAATACCCGCAAGGGTAATGGGGCTTTACCTGCAGACTGGTTTAGTTTTGATATATTGGGCAATCCGACTGGAATTCCTTTTGAAAATGATGCTAATGTAGATGGTTGGCTCTCTTCTTGGGATGGAAAAAGGACTGATGCCTTTGCAGCAATAGATTATTTAATAACCGGATATTCTAGAGCAGAGCAAGAATATCTTCGCGGTTCTACCTACAAATTTCTTAGGGAATTTTTGGAAAAACACGGCTATCTTCCTTCTGGTTTTGCAATTGATGGTAAGCTAGTTCCTGGATATCGAGATACTGATCAGGAAACTCCCTTTAGTAATGGAATTGGCTTAATGTTTTTCCATGCTGCCGGAGATAAAAAAGCAGAAGAGTATATGTTTCATAAACTACAAAATATGGCTAAAAGGGATAGCGATGGAAATATGTATCATGGAAAGAAAGAAGATGAGTATTATCGCCAATTCTGGGCTTTGGTGGGCTTGGCTTTTGCAAATGATAAAATGGTTGCAGGGGTTAAAGGTTTAGTTAAGAGATTGTGATCTATCTTTCATAAATCATTACTATTGCATCTTCGTTATTATCATTATAATACTTTTTTCGTCGGAATACTTCTTTGAATCCAAAGCCAGCATATAATTTTTGGGCTGCAATATTGCTGTCTCTTACTTCTAATATGAATTTTCTAGCATCTATCTTTAAGCTTTCAGCTATTAGTTTTTTTCCAACTCCTTGTCTTCTGTAAATTGGGTGTACTGCCATATGGGTGATGCGTGCCTCGTCCTGAACTTTTTCAATTCCGATAAAACCGACAACCTTGCCATCTATTTTGGCTATATTAAATTGTTCTAGGTTGCTCATAAACTGGTTTGGTTTCCAGGGAGAGGAGAAAGACAGGTTCTCAACAGCCAAAACCTCTGGCAGGTCGTCTTTTTTAAGACTACTAATAGTGATGTTTTTCATTTTATTTATATTCTCGTATGTTTGGTTGATGAGAATAATTTAGTTTTATTTTTAAGAACCCTTGATCTTTTTTGCCTTGAGCCAGAAAAGCAACCGAGCTTCCTCTTGGGGTATCATTGCACTTTTTAATATGAGCAAGCTTTTTTTCAAGTTTATCTTTCGGGACGATTATGTCATCAGTTAGTCTTTTTATCGTTCTGTTTTTGATTCCAAAGAGAGCAAAGTTGTGTTCATCTCTTTTGGCATGGGTTACTGCGGCAACCGTTCCCTCTGTATCAATAGAATTATAAGCAATGGTTTCTAGTGTTGAGACACCAACAACTGGCAGTTTTAATACTTGTGCCAGGGTTTTTGCTGTTGCCATGCCTCCCCTAAGACCAGAATAGGAGCCAGGTCCATCGGTTACGGCAATGCAATCCAATTTTACCTTTGATTCTTCGATTATTTTTTTTATATAAACAATTAGGTTCTCTGTAAAGGCTTCTTTACCCGAGAAGGTGAGTTCGGCTAATATTTGTGATCCGTCAACCAATCCAACACTAATTGTTTTAGTTGCAGATGATATTCCTAGTGTTTTCATTGTAATATTCATTATAGTTGAAATTTTTGGCCAAATCTATCGATAATAGTATGGGATGGATAACCTGCCCGCCTAAGGCGGGTGGTTCCGGAGAATTATTATGGATAGAATAGGAAAAGTTGGAAACTTAAGACAACTTCCAGTAAAAGTAATTAATCAAATTGGACCAGGCTCATTGATTTTTCAAGCCCAAGCCCATTTTTTTATAAGCGCGGCCTCGGTAATAGATAATACCGCATACTGGGATATTATTGGAGAAGATTTTGAGACTGGTAAAATCGACGACCACACTTTAGATCCTCAGCTAAGAACTTTTTTTGACATTTTGGCTGATCCCCAAAGAGCAATAGTAGAATTCGGTTGTGGGATTGGTAGGGCGGCTGATTCTTTGGTGTCACAAGGTTTTAGAAATTACCTTGGAGCAGACGTTGCTGAGAAGGTAATTGAGATAGCACGAGGAAGAAACACCGGGCTTGAGTTTAGGGTTGGTAATATTTTGACTTTTAATTCTCAAAGACATTTTGATGCAGCCATTGTTACTGACGTTTTACTTTATCTTTCCCCATTTAACCAAATAAGAGCTCTTTTAAATTTGAGTGATTTATTAAAAAGAGGGGCTCTTGTTTTGCTCAGATGGGCTCCGGGCAGAAATGAATTTCTTATAAAAGATAAAAAAAGTGGAGCAAGGGGATGGGTCTTTTTGGCATCAGAGGAATATATTAAAATTCTCTTGAAAATAAGTGGATTTATTCTTGAAAGACCAGTCTTGAGAGAAGCAGTAGTTATTAATCCTGGGACTAGTGTAGAGAAAACTCAGGAATATTTAGTCATTTTTGCTAGAAAAAAGAGCTAATTCTCCTTTCGTTTTCCGAAATAATTTCTAACTTTATTTTCCTTACTTTTTTTGGCAATAATTCTTTCATTCTCTCTGCCCATTCTATAATAATAATACCATCTTTTTCAAAATAGTCCTCTATTCCTAAATCCCTAATTTGCTCTAATTCTTCTAATCTATAAAGATCAATATGATAAAGAGAATATTTGCCCTTGTATTCGTTTATCAGAGTAAAAGAAGGGGAGGTGACATAATCTGTTATTCCGAGACCTTCTGCTATTCCCTGAATAAACGTTGTTTTCCCAGCACCAAGCTCACCAGAGAGAGCAATTATGTCGTGATTTTTAAGAGATTTAGCAAGGTCTCTTCCAAAAGCTTTTGTCTCGCCAGCGTTCTGTGTAATTCTGTGTTTATATCTGTGTATTTCTGTGTCCCTCACCAGCGCTCGTAGTCGTTGCTGATTGCATTCTTTATCTTTTTGAATCCGGGCAGTTCGTCATCATAGGTGCGGCCGGAATCAACTCTCTTTTCTTCTAGAATATCCTCAATACTTTTTTCAAGTACAGGATGTATAAATTCCGGAGCAATTTCTTTAAATGGTTCAAGAATAAATAATCTTTCATGTAGTAGGGGATGTGGAATTTGCAGATTATCTTCACTCATAATTAATTTGTCATATAAGAGCAAGTCAATATCGATTGTGCGAGGACCCCACTCAATCTCTCTTTCACGCCCAAGGGCGGTTTCAATATGTTGAAATTCACTTAAAAGCTTTTTGGGAGGGAGTTCGGTTTTTATTTCTAAAACTGCGTTAATAAAGGCTGGTTGATCAGAATCTCCTTCCGGTTCGGTCTCATAGTTGCTGGATCTTTTAATTAGTTCAGCGCCTTTGATTTTTCCAATAAGAAAGCAGGCTTGTTCAACGTATTCTTCTCTGTCTCCTACATTGCTGCCTAAGCCGATGAAGATTCTTTTGGGTCCCTTAGCCATTTTCTTCAGAGGTTTTCTTTTTTTGGTTTTTTTGATTTTCTTTGTCTTTTTTGCTTTCTTTGTCTTCTTTGTTCTCTTTTTTTTCTTGGCCATGATTAGCTCCTCCCAACAATTGCGTCAGTCATTTTAGCAACCCTTTTTATTTTTAGAACATCATGAACCCGCAAGACATTGGCTCCATTTTGTATTGCAACAGCTGCTGTTGCGGCTGTTCCTTCCATTCGGTCTTCTATTGGGAGATTAAGTATTTTTCCAATAGTTGACTTTCTGGAGGTTCCAATCAAGATCGGATAACCCAAACTCTTTAATTCTCGCAGCCTCTTAAGAATCTCCAAGTTGTCTTTAACCGACTTCCCAAAGCCAAATCCCGGGTCAATGATTATTCGGTCATTTAGTATACCAGCATTATTGGCAATTTCAAGTCCTTTTTTGAAATAGTCACTAATTTCGCTGATTAGATCAATATATTTTGGATTCTTTTGCATGTTTTGTGGGCTTCCTTGAATGTGCATTATTGCAACTGCAGCATCGAAAGCTGCCACTACAGCTGCCATTTTTTTGTCAAAATGTAATCCGGAGATATCATTTACCATTACTGCTCCATTATCTAGAGCCGCTTTTGCAACCACTGATTTATACGTGTCAATTGATACGGGGATTTTTTTGGCAAGTTTTTTTATAACTGGCAAAATTCTCCTAATCTCAACTTTTCCGCTAATTGGTTTTGATCCTGGACGAGTAGATTCTCCACCAATATCGATAATATCAGCACCCTCTTCATATAGTTTTAGTCCGTGTGAGACCGCTTTATCAACATTAGTGAATTTTCCGCCGTCAGAAAAAGAATCAGGAGTAATATTTAAAATGCCCATAAGGTAGGTGCGATTTTTAAACTGCCAGATTTTCTTCCCAACTTTTAGTTTTGTTTTCTTTGAGTAATTGTTTAAGGTTTCCTCGATTTCATCCGCGATACCTTTTAATCCAAAGTAGTGTTTTTTGAGTTTTTGAATTAGCTTCTTAAGCTGTGCCAGTGTTCCCATGATTAGCAAATCACTTTTAGTAACAGAGTGATTGATTGCTCCTCTGGTGTTTGCCGCCTCTCCTCCAATTGAGAGCATCTCCTGTTTGATGATGTTGGTTAAAAGAGGGGGGAGACTTTTTATTTTTAAAACCCGAAAAAGGGCCTTATGCTTCATTATTGAGATGCCAATTTTGTCGGATTTAATCTTTTTTATTTCGTCTTCTGCTTCTTTTGGGTTCTTAATTTCAATAATATGCATGTTATAAGTTTATACTTTTTGGAGAGCGAGCCTGACCAGTTTAGTGGTATTTTTATTGACCTTTACTCTTTCGTCGATTCGAAGGCCTGCGACCCAGACAATCCGTCCTTCGGATTCAATAATTGGGATTGTATCGCGTTCTTCTTTTGTTATTTTCTTATCAACAAAGAAATCTTGTAATTTTTTTACCCCTTTCATTCCAAGTGGGTAGAAGCGATCTCCGTTACGACGAGAGCGGATGGTTAGTTCTCTTCCAACCTCTTCAAAGTCAACAAAGACTATTTCATCAGTTGGGGCCTGATTGTTGAACACATTTTTGTTTGGTTCGAGGGTGGCAGAGATGCTCATGTTTGCTTCTTCAATGAATGCGGTGCCAGGAACGGAGATTTTGTAATGAAAAGATTTCTTTGCGGGTGTTTTTGGTTTTTCTTTTGTAATAATTAATTTATTGCGATTGCCAACTGCAAATATTTTATCTGGTAAGTGTAATTCCCAGCTCTCGGTAGAATACAGATTTGTTGAGATATTGTGAATGTGTGAGAAGGAGAGTTCAGCCAGGTTTCCTTTTATCCTTTCAATGGCTGCGCGAATGAGATGTCCTTGTACAGGTGGTTCCAGATCGCGCAGACGTGCAATATCTAGTTCGATTTGATATTCTTTTTCATTGATTGTTATTTCTTTAAGAGATTCTTTGACTTTTTTGTCGAGATAGAGAGAGTCTTCGGTCAAGAGCAAAATCGTTTGTAGAAGAATTTGCTTAATATTTAAATTATAAATCTTTAATTGGGGGATTAGTTTTAATCTCACACGATTGCGCAGGTATTTTGATTCATAATTTGTATGATCGATTCTTGGAACAACCTTGAGCTGGGCAACAAATTTATCAATATCTCTTCGCCATATTTTTAGTAGTGGGCGAATAATATTGTTTCTTTTTGGAGGGATTCCGGTTAAACCTTTTAGTCCAGCGCCCCTTAAGAGATGCATGAGGAAAGTTTCTACATCGTCATCGGCATTATGTCCAAGGGCGATTTTGTTTGCTCCAATCTTATGTGCGATCCTTTGATAGAAGTTGTAGCGAAGTTTTCTTCCAGCATTTTCTTTGTTTAGTTTGTTTTTTTCGGCATAAACTCCAACATCAATTGCTTCAGAAAAGCAAGTTAAACCAAGGTTTTTACAAAGATTTTCTACAAAACGCTGATCTATTTCTGCATCTTGTCTTAGCATGTGATTAAGATGGGCTGCGTAAATATTGATATTTAATTCATCCTTAAATTCGTTTAAAAGGTGTAATAGGACGACAGAATCAGCACCACCCGAGACTCCGACCAAAATAGAATCTTTTGGTTTGATCATTTTATATTCTTTAATTGTTTGCAAAAATTGTTCTTTTATCATGATTTTTCCACCAAATTCCCCAAAAATGGAATCTTAAAATCTTTATTTATAAAGGCAAAAATCCCACATATAGCGATCATACCCCATAAAGAGATTAATAGGGATTGGTTGTATCTTATACCCCTTATTGTTGCGTAAAGTAGGAGAAAAAGCAACCATAAAACGAAGGCTTGTCCGGCTTGAAATCCCGCGTACTCTTCATAGCGTTTTTTGGTCAGAATTATGTACATTGATGGGACAAAAAAGAGGTAGCTGACTAGTACTAGTAATTTGTCTTTCATAAAAATATAGCTGGGGGCAGATTCGAACTGCCGACAACACGGGTATGAGCCGTGCGCTCTAACCAACTGAGCTACCCAGCCTTAATTTCTAATTATAATACAATAAAGAAATGCTTGCAAACGAACTGGCAAATTGATAGAATTTTGATATAAATGGCGTAAAAGGAGTTTTCTATTTGGTTTCAAACGTAAATATATTGGTTGTTGATGACGAACCGACGGTTCTTGAGTCATTTAAAATGATTTTGACGATCAAGGATTATAACGTTAGCGCATATCCTGATGGACCATCCGCTTTAGAAAAATTTGAGGCAGGGCAATATGATATCGCGTTTATAGATATGAAGCTTCCCAAAATGGATGGGCTCGAAATCCTAAAACACTTAAAAGAAAAGGACCAAAAGCTTGAAGTTGTGATTGTCACAGCCTATGCGACTGATTCCTCACATGCTAATGCAATTAATTTAGGAGCCCTAGAGTATTTAAGAAAACCGTTTTTAATGGAAGAAATATATGAACTAGTCGATCGTGGTTTGCGTCGACGTAGGAGATCAGGTGCCACAAGCTAAAAAAATTATTGTTATAGATGATGAGCCAAATATTAGAGAAACTTTTAAGATGACTTTAAAGCTTAAAAAGTATGATGTTGATGCATTTGCCGATGGTCCAGCTGCGTTGGATAAATTTAAAAAAGGACAGTACTCGGTTGCTTTTCTTGATTTAAAGCTTCCAAAAATGGATGGACTTGAGGTCCTTAAAAAACTTAAGGAGAAAGACCCTGAGATTGAAGTTGTTATGATGACAGCTTACGCAACTGATATTTCGCAAGCTACGGCAATTAGGCTGGGGGCGTTTGAATATTTAAGAAAACCATTTTTAATGGAAGAAATTTACGAACTAATTGAGAGAGGCGTTCGTCGCCATAGTAAAGGGAGGAAATAGCCTTGGCAGATAGTGTGAAGATAATGGTTGTTGATGATGAGTCTTCTGTGCTTGAGTCTTTCAAAATGATTCTTGGGATTAAGGATTATGCTGTTGAGACTTTTGAAGATAGCGAAAAGGCGCTAAAAGAGTTTACAAAGAATAAGTATGACGTGGCCTTTCTAGATATCAAAATGCCTAAACTCAATGGATTAGAATTACTCAAGCGTTTAAAAGAAAAAGATCCGGATTTAGAAATTGCAATGGTTACAGCTTATGCTGATGATCAGTCTCATGCCAAAGCAATAGATCTTGGCGCTCTAGAATATTTAAGAAAGCCATTTTTAATGGAAGAAATCTACGAATTAGTTGATAAGGGTTTGCGTCGTAGAAAGGCTAAGAAAGAGATAAAATAGTTTTTAAACTCTGATCCCGGATTTTATCCCTGATTTTGATTGTCCCAGGATTTCTCAGATATAATAATCATTTTATTTATAGAGTTATAAGCTTTCTTTGTGATCTCTTTTTTAACGACAATCTTTTCTTTCAGGTCCTCTAGGCTCCAAAGTATTTTTTCTAAATTGGTTTTTTTCATGTTTGGACAAACCGCTATTTTTGTTGCAGGATAGAATTTCTTTTTCGGATTATCTTTTTGAAGGCGATAAACCATGCCAACTTCAGTTGCCACAATAAACTCTTGTGTTTTTGATTCTTTTGCAAACTTTTCCATCCCACCGGTAGATAGTGTCTGATCGGCTTCTTTGATTGTTTCTGGTCGACATTCTGGGTGAACCATTACAATGGCTTTTGGGTGTTCTTTTCTTGCGTCTTTAATATGTTGGGGTAAGATCATAACGTGGGTTGGGCAATAACCTTCCCAAAAGATAAGTTTCTTGTTATTTATTTTGCTTTGAGTGTATAGTCCCAAGTATTTATCTGGTACAAAGATTATTTCATCACAATCAAGTGACTGACAAACTTTTACCGAATTAGCTGATGTGCAGCAGATATCCGATTCAGCTTTAATAGCCGCAGAACTATTTACATAGCAAACAACTTTCGCTTTTGGATTTTGAAGTTTGAGATTTTGAAGTTCCGGCACGGTTATCATATCGGCCATTGGGCAGCCAGATAAAATATCTGGCATTAGAATTGTTTTATTTGGGCTGATGATTGCTGCGGTCTCAGCCATAAAATGTACTCCACAAAAAACTATTACATCAGCTTTTGTCTTTGAGGCTTCGATTGAGAGACCCAAAGAGTCTCCGTGATAGTCGGCAACATCCTGCACTTCGGCTATTTGATAGTTATGTGCCAGAATAACGGCATTGCGTTCTTTTTTTAGTTTGTTTATTTTTTGAATTATTTCTTGCATTTTAAGTGAAATTTTCCGATAAAATGTACGATATAATAATAGCAAGAGTTGGAGGTTTAAACAATGCTAAGAATGGCTGCTGTTTCAACAAGAAGGTGTAATGTTTTAGTAAGAGATATGACATTAGGAAGAGGAGGGCGTCGAATCATAGTGCGTCCTCGGCGTGTTTCGATAGCGCCTTTTGATGAGATTTTGTTTCCGGACGGAAGTAGTTTCCACGATTCAAGTGTAATTTCAAAGTCTTCTTTATTTGGTCCGTCAAAAGGAAGCAAGAGGCAAGCGAAAAAACCGGATAGATTATCTGCCGCTGAGCTGAAAGCTTCTTCCCCTACTCCATCTTCAAGTGTGACCATAGCTGTGAGAAGGGAAGAACAAAAATTAGCAGGCTTGCAACAATCTGTGGCAGATGTTAAAGCCAAATTGGATTTGACAACACATGCCGTGAGAAGAGAGGGAGAGAAATTAGCAGCTACGCAACGATCTGTGGTGGCGGTTGGAACCAGATTGGATATGACAACAGAAGCCTTGAAAAAAGAGGAGAGAAGATTAGCAGCTGTGCAACGATCTGTAGCGGAGGCTAAAGCCGAATTGAGAAGTGTGAATCAAAGAATGAAAGCACAAAGAACAAAGGCACAAAGAGAGAGGGCGGATAGGGCGAGGAGAAGAAAAGAAAAAGCACTAAGATTAGAAAGACAGCGATTAGAGACAGAAAGGGCGGAAGCGCGAAGAGTAGAGGGGCCAAGGCTTGAACTAAGACTTGAACAAAGGCCTGAACAAGAAAGACCTGCGGCAGCAAGAGCGGAAGCAGAAAGAGTAGGCGCAAGAGAAACAAAAGAATTAAGGAAGCAAACTGCTTCAGATCTGAATGCTAAAATATTAGCTTTAAAGGATATTCCTTTTGTTAATTTACCCAAAGAAGTTAGAGATATTCTTCAAAGAATATCGTCTGCATCAAATCAGCCGAGAATTAGAAAAGAGCTTCAAACGATGTTAGCCTCAATTTTTGAGAGTAGATTAGATCCATTAATTACTGCGGGACATAGGCTTGAAAGAGATTATATAAGGGCAATAAGTGTCTTGTTAAAGATTGCCGAAGCAAATGGTTTGGGGCGGATAAAAAAAGAGTTAAAGGCTTATCGTACTGTTATTTTGAATCAATAATCCCTCCTCCCAAAACTTCTTCTCCGTTGTAAAATACCACTGATTGTCCCGGCGTGATTGCTCTCTGTTTTTCTTTGAATCGAACATAAGCAATGCCATCTTTTATTTCTAGTGTCGCCGGCTCTTCTTTACTATTATATCTGATTTTGGCAGCTAGATCTATTTTACCTTTTGGGATAATTCCTGATGTAAAAGTTAAATTGTCGGCGGTTAAAGAATATTTTAAAAGATCAGAATCATCGCCAATTGTTATAGTATTGTTTTTAACATCTATATTAGTTACAAACTTTCTGCTCCCGTGTGCTCCGATTCCCTTTTTTTGCCCAATGGTATAAAAGATTATTCCGTTGTGTCGCCCAACAACTTTTCCGGATTGATCTAGAATGTTTCCAGGAACAACCGCTTCTGGAATATTTTCTTTTAGGAATCTGCCATAGTTATCATCCTCTACAAAACAGATTTCCTGACTCTCTTTTTTATCATGTACTGGTAACTTGTACTCTTTTGCTATTTGTCTTGCTTTCTCTTTAGTAAATTCACCAAGCGGGAATAACGTTTTACTTAAGCTCTGCTGGCTCATCATATACAGAACATACGATTGGTCCTTACGATTATCTTTGCCCTTTAGCAACTTGACCCTTGCCCCTTGTCCCTTGGCACTAATAAGGGCATAATGGCCCGTCGCAATCTTATCACATCCTAGTTCTTTAGCTTTCGCAATCAGGAGTTTAAACTTCATAAATTCATTACAGCGAATACATGGATTAGGTGTGCGTCCGTTTTTGTATTCTTCGATAAAGTCTTTGATTACATGTTTTTTAAACTCTTCACGATAATTAACTGTATAATGGGGGATTCCAAGAACCTGGCAGACTTCTTTTGCATCGTTTATCTCTTTTGCGGAACAACAGCCACCAAACTCTTTTTTACTCGGCCAAATCTGCATGGTGACACCTAAGACTTCATGACCTTGTTCTTTTAATAATGCCGCAGCGACTGACGAATCAACCCCGCCGGACATAGCGCATAAGATCTTCATGTTTATATTATAGCAATTTGGAATACAAGTTAGTTGCTATATATTACGATTATATATGTAAGGAGATTATAAAATATGACCATGTCAGGAGTACCAAAAGTACCAACTGGATCGGGTTCTGGGGTGGGAGCGAGTCAAGCGGGTGGTGGAACATTTAGAAACAAGCTTCTTGGAACACATTTAGGTAGATTTTTTGCTGGCTTTTATGGTGTTTTGCTTGGTTATACTGGATCTAGGGCTATTCATTCTCAAGGTAATAATTTTTCAAAAGTTTTTTCTCAACAACCATCATTGCCATCAATTGTCTCTTCGTTCATTTTAGAGCAAGCAATCGATTTATGTTCCACAGTATTTGATAGGGGTAGTTTTATTAGAGGGTTAGTAATTGATAGTTCGCCACAAGAACAAGCACAAACAATTTTATCTCTTAGCTATAGAATGGAGAAAGAGCCCGAGGGAATTGGAGAGATGTGTCGGGCTTTTGTAGAGGCTGATCCGGCAGGTGATGATTCAGTAAAATTGTTATTAGAGGTTACAAAGGGGATGTCAGCGAAGAATCAGGCAAAGGTTCTTCGGGGTGCTGTTTGTTCGGCCCAGATGAATAAAAGAATTGCTATGTTAAGAGCTTTTGTGTTGCGAAGGGTATCTTCTGACCGAGGAGAAATACTAAGGCATGTTATGGCGGAGAAAATATTTATTTCTTATGCAGCCAGTGCTAGCTCTTTGAGAAAAGTGGCTGAAAATAAAAACCCAACTCTTTTGGCAGACACTTTAGTAGGAAGGGAAAGAACAGAAATGGTGAGGATATTGTCTGAAGCATGCATTGGCATGAAAAGGGATGACCGCAAGGCATTATTGGAAGATGTGATATTTAAATTATTTGGACCAAATGACAGAGTGCCTTTTTTGACTGAGGTTAATGCATACAGATCTTCAAGTGTAATAGCGGATGGGGTTAAAGGTCTATTTGGGGAATATTATTATAATTATCCTGGATCTGTTGGCGCGGCATTAAATGACTTAGTAGCTAATACTGGTTCAGAACTCTATAATTCTTCTTTAGCGGATTTTGGGAGAGTTTTAAGAGTGTTTATGGGGGAGAAGGAAATTGGTCTTGATGGAAAGGTAGAAGTTCTACAGGGAGCATTAAAGAGCCTGTCGGTGGATGAGCAAGGAGAAGTAATAAGAACGGCCAGTATTGGAATGTATGGTAACGATATTGTAGCGATTTTGGAAAAATTAACCGAAAAAATGTCAGTACAAGATCAAGTAACTATTTTTAGGGCGGCTTTGGCATTTTTGCCTGTGGTGGAGCAAGGGGAAATATTAGTTAAATTTTTTAGTAAGAAGATAACTGTTGATGGGTATTCGGATGATCTTAATTTGTTCCTAGTTGGGGTTATTGCTGATCGACCAGCGATGGTTCAGGTATTTTTGTTGGCACAGGCTACATCCTATTTAGCTGATGATTATTCAATAAAAGCTGGAGGTGCTTATCTGCCTACAAGAAGCGATATTGCTGAAATGGTTGCTAAGGATATCGTTAAGAGCGATGATCTTAGAGATCAGGACTTATTTGTTTCAATGGTTGGTGGAGAAACAAATGCTATTGACTATGGCAGAAGGTATCCTAGTGGGATTGATCCAGAAAGCACAAAAGAAACCTTCAAAGCTGAATTAAAGAAAGCGCTCTCGAGCTAATATTGTTTAGCTTTCCATCGCATGTTAAAATGATATGTGACCTCCAATAAAATCATAATCAAAGGTGCTCGTGAGCACAATTTAAAAAATATCCATCTTGAACTTCCCAGAGACAAACTAATTGTTTTTACCGGTCTTTCGGGTTCTGGAAAGTCTTCTTTGGCTTTTGATACTATTTATGCCGAAGGACAACGGCGTTATGTTGAATCCCTCTCTGCTTATGCTCGACAATTCTTAGAACAGATGCAAAAACCGGACATTGATTCGATCGAAGGACTATCTCCTGCAATTTCGATTGATCAAAAGGCTCCTTCGAGAAACCCTAGATCAACTGTTGGAACGGTAACAGAAATTTATGATTACTTGCGACTTCTCTTTGCTCACGTTGGAATCCCTCATTGTCCAGATTGTGGGAGAAGGATAGAGAAACAGACGGTAGAGCAGATCGTAGATCAGATAGTAAGGACAGGTCGCGACCTGTCCCAACAAAAAATACAAATCCTCTCTCCTCTTGTTCGCGGAAGAAAAGGGGAATACAAAGATCTTTTATCTGATATTCAAAAAGATGGCTTTGTGCGAATTCGTGTAGACAAAAAGATTTATGAGATTCAAGATGTCCCCAAAATCGATAAAAAGAAGAAACACAATATAGAAATTATTGTTGATCGTATTGTTCTAAAAGGTTCAGCTAAAAAAAGGTTGGCTGAGTCGGTTGAAACAGCACTTCGTTATGGAAGCGGTTTGGCTCTAGTTGTCTTTGGGGATGGAAAGAAAGCAAAAGAAGAACTTTTCTCAGAGAAATTTTCTTGCCCATATTGTGGTATTAGCCTGGATGAAATTACTCCCCGTATTTTTTCTTTTAACAGTCCTTATGGAGCGTGTCCAGAATGTTCGGGGCTTGGAAACAAATTAGAGTTTGATCCTGAATTAGTTATCCCGGATAGGAGCCTCTCTTTAGCGGAGAGGGCAATTGTTCCATGGGGAGAGACCGCCAGCTTTTATATGGTGAAATTAGAAGCACTTGGAGAAAAGTATGGTTTTGATATGCATACGCCAATAAATAAACTTAGCAAGAAACAGGTTAATGCTATCTTGTACGGTTCTGATGAAGCCTTAAAATTTAAATATCAGATGCAGAGGGGATATTGGGAACATGAAGGGGAATTTGAAGGAGTAATTAATAATTTAAAACGCCGCTACTTTGAAACAAAATCAGAGAACATGCGTTATTATCTTTACCGTTTTATGAATCAGTTCCCTTGTCCAAAGTGTAAGGGAGAGCGATTAAAACCAGAAACATTAGCGGTTACGATTAATGCGCGGTCAATTTCCGCAGTTACTGCAATGTCGGTGAAAAAACTTTTATCCTTTATTGATGGACTAAAACTGACCGAGAGGGAGCAGTTTATCGCAAAGGGAATTTTAAAAGAGATCAAAGCTCGTTTAAAGTTTTTAGATAATGTCGGCTTAAATTATTTGAGTTTAGATCGTCAATCAAGCACCTTATCCGGTGGGGAAGCACAACGTACTCGTTTGGCTACTCAAATAGGATCCGGTTTGGTTGGAGTCTTGTATATTCTTGATGAGCCTTCAATTGGATTACATCAAAAGGATAATCGTCAACTAATTAAGACATTAAAAAATCTGCGTGATTTGGGAAATACTATTATAGTAGTTGAGCATGATGAAGAGACTATGCGTGAGGCAGATCATTTAGTCGACATTGGTCCTGGAGCTGGAATTCATGGTGGAAAAATTGTAGAGGCGGGGAGCATTAAAAAGGTCATAGGGAATAGGGGTTCGGTGACAGGGAGATATTTAAGAGGTAAAGATTGTATTCCTGTTCCAAATAAGCGAAGAGAGGGGAATGGAAATTTAATAGAAGTGAGAGGAGCTAAGCATAATAATTTAAAAAATATAAATGTTAAATTTCCACTAGGAAAATTTATTGGTGTAACCGGAGTTTCTGGGTCTGGAAAGAGCTCTCTTGTTAATGATATTCTCTATAATGCTTTAGCTAAGAGGTTTTATCGCACAATAGATAAAGAGGGAAAGCACGATAAGATTGTTGGTGCCGAACATATTGATAAGATTATTATTATCGATCAATCGCCAATTGGCAGGACTCCTCGATCAAATGCAGCAACCTATACTGGTGTTTTTACCCATATTAGGGATCTCTTCTCGATGACTCCGGAAGCAAAGATGCGTGGATATAAGCCGGGACGATTTTCTTTTAATGTTAAGGGAGGACGTTGTGAGGCTTGCGGTGGTGATGGATTTAATAAAATAGAGATGCATTTTCTTCCAGATGTTCATGTAATCTGTGATGTGTGTAAAGGAAAGAGATATAATCGCGAGACTTTAGAAGTCAGATATAAAGGAAAAAATATATTTGAGGTTTTAGATTCAACAGTTGAAGAAGCTTTGCATCTTTTTGAAAACATTCCCCAAATTCAGAGAAAGTTGCAAACTTTGCACGATGTCGGTTTGGATTATATTAAATTAGGCCAATCTGCTAAAACTTTATCTGGAGGAGAAGCCCAGAGAGTAAAATTAGCAACTGAGCTTTCTTTGAGATCAACTGGTAGAACTCTTTATCTTTTGGATGAGCCGACGACTGGTCTCCATTTTGATGATATTAAGAAACTATTAAATGTTTTAAATCGCTTAGTTGATGCTGGAAATACCGTAATAGTAATCGAGCATAATCTTGATGTTATTAAAACAGTTGATCATATAATTGATTTGGGTCCGGATGGGGGAGATCAAGGTGGTCGTATTATTGCAAAAGGAACCCCTGAAGATATATCAAAAAATTCAAAAAGTTATACTGGAAAGTATCTGAAAAAGGTTCTACAATAGAAGCATGCCAGGACTTGAGTTTTTTCTAATATTTATTCCAATACTTCTTGTCTGTATTACTATTCATGAATATGCACATGCCAAGGTGGCAGATATTCTCGGTGATCCAACTGCTCGTTATGCTGGCAGACTTACCTTAAACCCAATTAAACATATCGATCCAATTGGTTTAATTGCTTTAATTGTTGTAAGAATTGGATGGGCCAAGCCGGTACCGGTTAATCCCTATAATTTCAAACATCCTGAAAAGGGGATGATGCTAGTCGGATTAGCAGGTCCTGGGGCAAACTTTTTCTTAGCTTGGACGCTAGCAATAATTTTAAAGACAATCCCTTTAAATAGTTATTTTTGGATTAATATTTTGCAATCAACTATTTGGGTAAATTTGGCTCTGATGGTCTTTAATCTTATTCCGATTCCACCGTTAGATGGATCGCACATTTTTTCAAGGTTTATCCCAGCTCATGTAGACGAGATGCTCAGGCAGTACAGTTACTTCATATTACTTGGGATATTGTTTTTTCCTGTGACCAATACGATCTTGTTTTCAGTAATAGGTTTCTTTTTTGATCTCTTGGTGTGAGTGCTTTGAGTCTCGAATTTTTATCTCGAATCAGCATTCTCCAATGTATCCGAATAGGAGGGTCCCAAATTTGCTTCTCGAATTCTCGAAAGAATTCCCGAACCTATTCGAGTAGAGATTCGGGGATTTGAGATAAGTATTCGATTATAGAGTTTGGGTTCATTTGGGACAGTAAATTTGGGATAAAATTAGGGATTATAAAATTAGCGAGGTCCAAAAAGCAAAAAAGCCCGAACAGGCTCGGGCTCTTTAGCAACCAAATAAAAGGTGGGATCTAGTCCCTTCTATATATATATCGTCAAATATGATGAGAAATTTCACTCTATTTTTAATTTTGCTGTTTTTGGTGGTTTCACCCACTTTGGCCCAAAATTCGAAGATTTACCTAAAAGTGCCTTTTTTATGTCAGGCTCCTTATGGAAATTGGAGTCAGCCTTGGCAGGACGCATGTGAGGAGGCAGCGATTATCATGGTGGCGGGCAATCCGGAAGGGCAAGAAATACTTAAGATGGTTAAATTCCAAAAAGAAAAATATGGTGGGCATTACGATCTTACCGCAAAACAGATGGCTCAATTAGTTAAAGATTATTATGGGATTAAAAATGTTGAAGTTAAATACGATATATCAATTCAAGATATAAAAGATGAATTAGATAAAGGAAATCCGGTAATTGTACCTGCAGCAGGAAGAATGCTGCCTAATCCTTTTTATACTCCACCCGGACCGGTTTATCATGCTTTAGTTATTATTGGATACAACGATATGACAGGGGAGTTTGTTACAAATGATCCTGGAACCAGACGAGGAAAGAATTTTCGATATAAATATGATGTTTTATATGATGCTATCCATGATTGGACCGGATCTAAGGCATCGATTCAAAGCGGCAGAAAAGTCATAATTAGTGTGAAATTTTAGCCTATTTTTAACGCCTATGAAAGCAATAGTCAACCTTTTTGGAAACCAGCGACTAAACGTCGCGG
>CAYQVW010000020.1:0-21947 GCA_964421245.1 uncultured bacterium
AGGTTAAGAAGCATCAATCATCGAGGCCCCTCCACCATGTCCCCATCCTGCCCAATTTTTGCCAAAAAATGATGGGTTGACAGACCCCATTAGTAGGAGTTACTATATCCGAACCACTAGATGTTGGGTCTTTTCCCTCTGTTTAGTAAAAGGAGAAAAAACACTATGAAGTGTCCCGTTTGCCAAAAAGACGATGATAAAGTTCTTGAGTCAAGAACGGTAGAAGACGGAGAAATGATTCGAAGACGACGTGAATGTAACTCCTGCGATAATCGTTTTACATCATATGAAAGAGTTGAAAAGCGTCCGCTAATGGTAATTAAAAAAGATGAAAGAAGGGAAGAATTTTCTCGCCAAAAAGTTCTAACCGGGATATTAAAGGCCTGCGAAAAAAGACCGGTCTCTATGCAGGCAGTTGAAGAGATGGTTGATAAGGTAGAAAAAACTGCCCACTCACAAGGAAAAGAAATATCAAGCAAAAAAATTGGCGAAACAATAATGGAGGCATTACAGGCAATCGATGAAGTTGCATATATCAGATTTGCATCTGTTTATAAACAATTCAAAGATGCCAAATCATTTATGAAAGTCGTTAAGGAGGTAGTAACATGAATCCAGCCGATACGTTATTAAAAAGACAGGAAGACTCAACAGATTTAGCCCTATTTGTCCGCACCTCATCCGAAAACATTGTCGGATGGGATCGAGAAAAAATTGTTAGCGCCCTAATCAAGGAGACTGGCCTAACCCGAGATATCGCAGATATTATCGGACATGAAGTTGAGCGACAAATTAATTCTCTTAGAATAAATGGGATTACAGCTCCCTTAATTCGAGAATTAGTAGACGTAAAACTTCTAGAGTACGGATTAGAGGATGCCAGACGCAAACATACCCGTCTTGGAACTCCACTATATGATGTAAAAGAAATCATCTTAAATCAAAATAAAGAAAACGCCAATGTTCCACATGGGCCAGAAGCAACCAATTTAACTTTGGCCGAAAATATTAAAAAAGAATTTGCATTGCTACATGTCTTTACTCCAGATATTGCCGACGCACATATGCGCGGAGATATTCACCTACATGATCTAGGTTTTATCGATAGGCCATATTGTTCTGGTCAATCAGTAGAGTATGTTAAAAAGTTTGGACTAGATTTACCTAATGCATTATCAATTGCAAAGCCAGCAAAGCATGCTGATGTGCTTTTAGCACAGATGGTAAAATTCTCAGCAGCCCTGCAGGGAGTATTTGCCGGAGCAATCGGATGGGATGCAGTAAATCTTTTCTTTGCCCCATTTTTGGTCGGCATGTCAGACAAAGATGTTAAGCAAGTCGCCCAGATGATGATTTATGAATATTCTCAGCAGGCAGTTGCCCGCGGAGGACAGGCAATTTTCTCTGATATAAATCTTTATTGGGAAATTCCAAAACACTTTGAAAATGTTCAAGCCATCGGTCCGGGTGGAAAATATACTGGAAAAACATATTCCGAATATGCTAAAGAAGCCCAACAATTTGTCTGGGCCCTATTTGATGTATATAAAGAAGGAGATGGATCAGGACGACCTTTCTTCTTCCCAAAACCGCTAGTTCATATGACCGAAAAGTTCTTCAAAACCGATGGACACGAAAAATTCTTACACCATATTTCAGAAACTGCATCGGTAATGGGAAACACCTATTTCGTATTCGATCGTGGTGAGACTGCCAAGATTTCTGAATGCTGCAGACTCTCTTTTAAATTAGATCAGTCCGATCTAGATGATGCAAGAGAACCGTGGAGAATGCGCTATTCCGCATTGCAAAATGTTACCGTAAATCTTCCACGTCTTGCCTTCCGTGCCAAAAAAGATGTTAATCTGTTTTTGGATCTTTTGAGTGGAGCACTTGAGATGGTAGCCAAAGCACATCTTCAAAAGAAAAAATTTATTGAAGAGATCCTAGCACAGGGATCAAATGGTCCGCTCTCTATGCTAGCAATGAAGAGGGATGGAAATCCTTATCTTAGAATGTGGAGAGTAAGCTATTTAGTTGGAATATTAGGACTAAACGAAGTTGTACAAGCCTTACTTGGAAAAGAACTACACCAAGACAAGTTTGCCTTGAAGCTTGGACTAAAAGTTATTTCTCATATGAAGTTAAAATGCGATCAGCTCTCTAAAAAACATGGCGTACACTTTGTATTAGAACAAACACCAGCAGAGTCTACTGCCTATCGTTTTGCAAAACTGGATTTACAACATCATAAGAAAGAAGCAGAAAAAGTAGTAAAAGGAAATTCGGAGTCAAACGAAATCTACTACACTAACTCAACCTACTTCAATGTTTCAGAAAAGATGAATCCAATTGATAAGGTAAAACAAGAAGGATTGTTCCACCCACTAATTGATGCTGGAGCCCTAACTCACATCTGGATGGGAGAGTCTCGTCCAAACGCAGAATCGATTGCAAACTTCGTTGTTAAAACAATGCGACAAACAGAAAATGCCCAGGTTGCATTCTCCCCAGAATTTACTTCATGTAATGATTGCAGCAAGCTGGAACGCGGTCTCGTTTCTACCTGCCCAAGCTGTTCGTCAGAAAACATTGAGGGAATAACTAGGATTACCGGCTACTTCTCAAAAATCAATGGATGGAACAAAGGAAAACGCGGAGAGCTAAGTGATCGTTTTCGTTCAACTGGAGGTCTAACCAGTGCTAACTGAAACAGAACTAAAACCAATACACGAAGAATCAACCGATCTGTCGGTCTTTGTTAGAACCTCAAAAGATAATATTGTTCAATGGAATAAAAATAAGATTATTAACGCCCTGGTTAAAGAGACTGGAATTAAGAAAGAGATTGCCAATATTATTGCGATTGAAGTAGAAAAACAAATCCAATCTCTAGATGTTAATAACATCACCGCACCACTAATCCGAGAGCTGGTAGATGTAAAGCTACTAGAATACGGTCTAGAAGATGCGCGCAGAAAACATACTCGCCTTGGAACTCCGGTTTACGATGTAAAAAAGATGATGTACCGCAAAAACAAGGAAAATGCTAACACCCCACACACGCCAGAAGCAACCAACCTAACTTTATCTGAAAACATTAAAAAAGAATTTGCTTTGTTAAATGTTTTCTCTCCAGACGTTGCTGATGCACACATGGGTGGATTAATTCACCTGCACGATCTGGGATTTATAGATCGTCCTTACTGTTCTGGTCAGTCAGTTGAATACATAAAGAAATTTGGATTAGACCTGCCCGACGCACCCTGTTCCGCTAAACCGGCCGAAGATGCAGAAGAGTTAATTGACCAGTTAGTAAAGTTTTCCTTGGCTCTACACGGCCACTTTGCAGGAGCAATTGGATGGGATGCGGTTAATATGTTCATGGCTCCCTATGTAGAAGGATTGGGGAGAGGACACATTAAAAAACTAGCTCGCAAATTAATTACCGAATTCGCTTTTATTGCCGTATCACGCGGTGGACAGGGGCTGTTTTCTGATTTAAATATTTATTACGAAATACCAAAACACTTTGAAAACACCCCGGCCATCGGAAGGTGCGGAAGAGCAACTGGAAAAAACTATTCAGAGTACAAACGCGAAGCACAAGAATTTGCCAAAGCCATGTTTGAGGTCTATCTTGAAGGAGATGCGGCCGGAAGACCATTCTTCTTCCCAAAACCGCTAGTTCATATGACCGAAAAATTCTTCTTGGAAGAGGGGCACAAAGAATTCCTAAAACTAATTTCTGAAGTTGCATCGGTTATGGGGAATACCTATTTTGTTTTTGATCGTGGAGAAACCGCAAAAATATCTGAGTGCTGCAGACTATCCTTTAAGCTTGAGGCCTCAGATTTGGAAGATGCCAAGCAACCCTGGAAAATGCGCTACTCTGCAATTCAAAACGTAACTATCAATCTGCCAAGGGTTGCCTATCTGGCCGAAGGAAATACTGATTTACTTTTTGAAAAACTGACCGAGGCAATGGAGACAATAGTTAAGGCACACCTACAAAAGAGGGATTTTATTGTCCAATTATTAGAAGAAGGGAAAGAAGGACCGCTAGCTCTTCTTGCAAACAAACGTGATGGAGAATCATACCTTCGTTTGCGCCGTTGTACTCAGCTTATCGGAATCCTCGGCCTAAACGAGATGGTTCAATATCATACCGGTAAAGAGTTGCACCAAGACAAGGTAGCACTTAAGCTCGGGTTAAAAATTACTTCGTTTATGAAGTTAAAGTGTGAGGAGTTTACTAAAAAACATGGGCTGCATTTTGTATTAGAACAAACACCAGCAGAGTCTACCGCTTATCGTTTTGCAAAACTCGACCGAGAACACTATCCTAAACAGGCCAATAAAGTCTTAAAGGGAAATTTTGATTCTAATGAAATTTATTATACCAATTCAACCTATTTCAATGTCTCTCATAACGTTAATTCAATTGACCGGGTTCAACTTGAAGGATTGTTTCATCCACTAATAGAAGCGGGAGCCTTAACCCATATCTGGCTTGGAGAATCGCGCCCTAACCCTGAGTCTCTGGCAAACTTTGTCGTTAAGACCTTTCGTGAAACCCAAAATAGCCAAATCGCCTTTTCTCCCGAGTTTACTTCTTGCGCCGATTGTGGCAAGACCGCTCGCGGATTGCACAATAAGTGTTCAAGTTGTAGTTCGGAAAACATAGAAGGGATAACCCGAATTACTGGTTATTTTTCAAGAGTAGCGGGATGGAATAAGGGAAAAATTGGTGAGTTGAAAGATCGAAATAAAACGGAGGTATAGAAAAATGGAACAAGAAAAAATTGTAGGGCAGGTCGCGACCTGTCCGTACGGAGAGATCCAAGTAAAGGTTTTCGGTAAACCGGGATGCGAATTCTGCAAGACTACTGTAAAGAAATTTGAAACCTTCTTCAAAAGGTGGGAGTCTGATGCCCCATTAGCATTCTTTGACATGGAAACAGTCGATGGTCTGGCTGAAGGAGCTTTTTATTCTGTTACCAAAATACCTTCAACCGTCATTGAAAAGGGAGAAGAGGTTTTAGCTCGCTGGGACGGCAAGGTTCCACTGTCATCAGAATTTAAATCGCTATTCGAGGGGGCGAATTAATAGGGCATTGGATACCCGTTTCTGATTACCATCAACCGGACGGTTTTTTACCTTTCCGTTTATAACCATAGCGGACGATCCTCCACCATCCAGGTTAACTGCATCCAGGACACCAAGGGATTTCATTAATTTTGCAAGTTCCTCTAAGGTCATTCCCCTGCTTTGAGGTTCTTTGCTTTTTCTCCACGGACTATTACGCCTTGGCTTGCCATCAACTGCTATAAACATAATCTTGCCGCTTTTGGTTACACCAACAGCTGACCGAGCCGCCCGACCATTTGCTATATCTTTTTTAAATTTCTCAGTGTGCTTTGTAACATAGACCCTCCCCTTCTTTAGCAGTCTAGGACCACCCCCCATGACATGTAAGACATCATTCTTAATTCTTTTTGAATAAGGGATCAACTGAAGGTGTGTTTTAGCTTTGTGATTTATCTTTACCTTTTCAAAGACATGTTCGATAAACATTGGAGAAAAGGAGATTACAAACCCATCCGCTGGTATTTTTGAGTTGCCAATTTGTCCAGAGACTACTCGTCCATTTTTGATTGTCAGCTCGTAGCCATAGCGGTTTGTTCCAGTAAGCTCTCCATAGTGACTGGTAAAAACAATAACATCATTGCTCTCACGTGGTTCATTGACCCCAGTTATTTCATAACGCTCCCCATCAATTTCAACATAGCCATCAAGAATAACCTGATCAATCATTGCATTCTGATTCTTATCAATTATTAAAGAGGTGCGATTATAAATTGGATAAGAAATTAGCTCCTGATTAATAACCAAAACTCCTAGGGGCCTACCAGTTGAAGAAAAATATGTCCCGTTAATTCCGGCAACAGCATTATACCTGTCTGTGATTGATGAAACCTTGTCACGATAAAAGTGGACGCGAGAAAGTTTTTGCCAAGGGGTAAAAACATTCATTAAGGAATCAATAAAACCGGGTGAGCGCATTGCCAAGGCTGGGAAGACATCAACCTTCTTTGGATCAGCCAAGAGAACGTGTGCCCCAACAATTCCAGATTTGTCCCCCTGCATAACATAAAAATAATCCAGCCCCCCTACCACTTCTTCCCTAAACTCTTGTTTAGAAAATTGTCGTCCAAAATCAATTACTAATCTGGTCGGATCTCCCAATGGTGTTACTTTATACTCGACCTGATATTCCAGAGGGATATAGATCAAAATATCGCGCCCCTCTTCTTTTACTTCCAAAGACTTAACAATCCAATCTTTGATATTGTAAATTCTATGATCGTCTTCATATTCGGTTTCGCAATTAATTAGGCGTATTTCGACACCCCGGTCTTTCTTTTGTGTTTTATAATAAGCGTTTCCCTCTAAATCAAGAACAACCCTAATTTTATCTTCATACGGCTTATAGCGGATTTTTTTTAAGGTTGCAGCTTGCGCTTGAAAGGAAAAGGCTAGAAAAAACAAAATCCCAAAAACAAATCCCCTCACCCTGTCCCTCCGGGACATCCCTCTCCATAAAATGGAGAGGGGGGACCATCCGAAGGATGGTGGGTGAGGATTAAACCAAAACTTTGTCTTCTTCTGCAAAGTGATCATATTCTAATTTTTCCTTCTCCCATTTTGGAAGTGTAAAGATTAGAGCCAAAAGCATGGTGCCAATTACCCACAAAACACCAAGCAACAATAAGGCAGAAATATCGTATCCACCATAAGGCTTTCTAAGTTCTGAAAACAGCTGGGTTCCAAGAATTATAACTAAAATTATCGGGGTAACATATTTAATAAACAGATCCCAAACCTTACTCAAAGACCGCGAAGATACCGCATTGATATGATTTCTTAAAACCCTAGCCTTTAAAACCCATCCAACAATTAGACATTCTAGTATTCCGGCAAGAACCAAGCCATATTGGTTTAAATAGTGATCAACAATATCAAGCCAATAAAGTCCGGATCCGGTTGCAAAAACTAGGCTGCCAAAAAAACCGACAACACACAAAGTAGTCACAACTATTTTTCGGTTAAGGTTAAACTTGTCGGTAATTGCCGCGGTGAATGATTCTATAAGAGAAATTCCGGAAGAAATACCCGCAATAACCAAAACACCAAAAAACAACATGCCAAAAACATTTTGAAAGGCAGGCAACATTGAAATCCCTTTTGGAAAAACAACAAAAGCCAGGGTCGGACCAGATTTAATAACTTCGGCAATTGGCTGTCCGGCCTTTGTTGCCATATATCCAACAATTGAAAAAACCGCGAAACCAGAAACAAAAGAATAAAGACAGTTTACAATACTGGTTATATAGGCATTTGAGATAATATTGGTTCTTTTTGGCAAATAACTGGAGTAAGCAATCATTACCCCAAAACTAAGCGTTAGGGTAAAAAATATCTGACCAAAAGCCGCCATCCAAACGTCAATATTTAAAAGTTTGGAAAAATCGGGAGTAAGATACCATCTTATGCCTTCCCTTGCTCCGGGAAGAGTAAGCCCCCATCCGACTAAAAACAAAGTTAATACAAAAAGCATCGGCATAAAAATTAAACAAGCCTTTTCAATCCCGTGGTTTACCTCTCTGTAACAGATAAACCAAGTTATCGCCCAAACGGCAAGAACAGAAAGCACAATATGTGGAACCAATCCCTGTATATTAAAGGCTCCGCTTGAAAGATTTAAAAAATTCTTTAAAAAGAAGGTTTGAGTATCAGCACCCCAAGAAAGGTTAATACTATAAAAGAAGAAATTTATACACCAGCCGATAACAACCGAATAATAAAGCATGATCCCAAAAGTCGCAAAGGTCGGCATCCACCAGCCAAGCCACTCGTATTTTCTGCCAATTTTGGCAAAAGCTAGAGACGAGGCTCCATGCTTTTTATGACCCAAGCCGTATTCAAGAATTAAAAGCGGTATTCCTGCCACAAGAAGGGCAACAGCATAGGGAATAAGAAATGCTCCCCCACCATTTTCGTAGGTAATATAAGAAAAACGCCAAATATTTCCAAGACCAATAGCAGAACCAATTGCTGCAAACAAGAAACCAAGCTGTGAACCCCAAGACACTCGCATAAATTTCCCTCCCTATTGCCTTTTTCCCATGACTATTATATATTAAATATATGAGAAGGGAAGGTATTAATCTAATTGGACTGATACTGGTTCTAACCATAATTGGCCTTCTTATCGGTACCACCTTTCCCTGCTTCAGAGATATTTGGGTTGGGGCTATCGAAGCCAGCGAAGAAGCAATGCTCGGATCATTAAAAACAGCGGTTCATATTAACCATATGAAAAATATAGTAATGAAGACCGGAGAGTGGCCAGAAGGAAACCCCCTTGAATTATTAGATCCCGTGCCAATGATGGTCCCATGGCCAATTGCACTTGACGACATGCATTGGAGATATTCACACAACGAAAGCGAAAATATTTGGTGTGTTTATTCCCCTCGCTATAATGGGGAGGATTTAAAAGGTCCCCCATCAAACGATCAACTCGGAACAAAAGGTTATGCCTTTGTCTATGCTTATAATTCTAATAATCCATTGGGCCTTATTGCGGGGGAATGGAAAAAATATGGTCACGGATATTAGATGATCCTCGACGAAATAATAAAAAATAAACAAGAAGAAATTAAAAATATTCCCACCGTAGAGACATGCCATGGCATGTCTCTACGGTTCGATGCACCCGTTTCATTCAGAGAAGCCCTCTTTAGATCCGACAAAATCAAATTAATCGCCGAAATTAAAAAACAATCCCCTTCTGCTGGAATTATTCGAGAAAGCTTTAATCCAGAAGAATTGGCAAAAATTTATGAGAAAGCCGGAGCCTCTGCAATCTCTGTTTTAACCGATCAAAAATTCTTTGGTGGGTCAGCTGAAGATCTAAAAAAAGCACGAGCAGCTTGTTCTCTCCCAATTTTAAGAAAAGATTTTATTATAGACGCAAAACAAATTTATGAATCAAAAGCAATTGGGGCCGATGCAATATTATTAATAGTAAAAGTTCTTGGGCTGGAAAAAACCATGGAATTCCTAAAAATCACAAAAGAGTTGGGAATGGAGGCCCTAGTTGAAACCCATAATTCCGATGAAGTCGAAATTGCCTTCATGGCTGGAGCAGAAATTATTGGAATAAACAATCGCGACTTAAAAGTTTTTCGGGTTGATTTTAAAAACACACTGAATCTGATCAAAAGATATCCTGAGTTAAAAGATAGAATTCTAGTCAGCGAAAGTGGAATAAAACGCGCCAAACAGGTTCAACAACTCCACCAAGCCGGCGTATCTGCTATTTTGGTTGGGGAAACTCTACTTAAGGCTAGAGATATCCCCAAAAAAATAAAAGAACTAGTTAACCTTCCGTAACTTCCCGTAACCTTTCGTAACATCTCGTAACTTTATGTTATAATAGATATATAATGTACAGACCAGAAATTAAAGTATTAGACTGCACTATTCGTGATGGCGGACTTATCAATGACCACCAGTTTGAAGATAAGTTTGTTCACACCATATTTAAGGCACTTTCCGATGCCGGTGTAGATATTATCGAATTAGGCTACAAGGCCTCGGATAAAATCTTATCCCCTGATAAATTTGGAAAATGGAAGTTCTGTAAAGAATCGCATCTTAAGAAAATTCTTGAGGGAATCGATACAAAAGCAGAATTCTCTGCCATGCTTGATATCGGCCGAATTAAGAATGAAGAAATTCCAAAGAAAAAAGATAGTGTAATAGATATAATGAGAGTTGCCTGTTATGTCAAAGATGTTGACAAGGCAATTGAACTTGTAAAACATGTCTCTGACAAGGGATACAAGACTACTGTTAATATAATGGCGGTCTCAACCGCCCTACAACCAGACATTGAAGAGGGGCTGGCACAATTAGCCGATTCTCCAGTCAACACGGTTTATGTTGTCGATAGTTTTGGGTCACTCTTTTCTGAGCAAATTCACTTTCTAGTTAATCTTTATCGAAAACATTTAAGTCCAAAGGGAATCGAAGTTGGCTTTCATGGACACAACAACCAACAGCTCGGTTTTGCAAACACTATTGAGGCAATTAGAAAAGGGGCGAATTATGTCGATGCAACAATCTATGGTATTGGACGTGCAGCTGGTAACTGTCCGCTTGAATTACTTTTAGCCTTTCTAAAGAATCCAAAATTTGATCTTGAACCAATCTTAGAAGTAATAGAAAAAGAATTTTTACCACTTCGCAAGAAAATTGAATGGGGCTACATTCTTCCATACATGATTACTGGTATTTTAAACCAGCATCCACGTGCTGGCATGGCACTTCGCAAGACCAAAGACAAAAACAAGATTGCCGATTTCTACCGCAAACTTACTGCTGACGAAGAAGACGCTTAATCATGCTTGACACATAACCAGCACCATGTTAACCTATATAATAGTGGTTAACATATGTTAATTTAAATATTGTTGGTTAACCACAAAAAGGTGAATATTATGGCAAAAAAAGAACACCTCTCGATACCAGAGCTAGCCAAAATACTCGGAATTAGTCGAATTGCCGTATATAAAAGAGTAAAAAAAGGGCAAATCAAGGCAGAAAAAATTGGGAGAAACTATGCTATCCCACAAAAATATGTAACGACCCTGCTCGGAAAAGAGCTAAATGAAGAGGATAAAAAAAATATAGATCAAGCAATCAAAAAAACTATTAAAGAATATGGAGAAGTGCTCAGGATGCTGGGACAAGACGAAGAACACCTCGGAAAAAATTCTGGAGAACATACCCCACATTTAAATGTGGGGTATCGCAAAATTCCCATCATCGGAATCATCCGCGGAGCAAATCTAGACAACATAGAAAAAATAGTTGAAGCTGGTTTTGCAGGTGGTATTTCTAAAATCGAAATCACTCTTAATTCGGAAAAAGCACTCGAACAGATTAAATTAGTTTCAAAAAAATACGAAGTTGGAGCTGGAACTGTTTTAACTTTGGATGAATGCAAAGCCGCAATAGGCGCTGGCGCAAAATTTATTGTCTCCCCTATTACTAATCCTGAAATGATCAAATATTGCAAAGAAAAGAAAGTTCCAATCTATCCTTGCGGTGTTACTCCGAACGAAGTTTATCAGGCCTCAAAGCTTGGGGCGACTATGGTTAAAATATTCCCAGTTAAAAGCTTTGGTGGACCAAATTATATTAAAGAACTAAAGGATCCTTTTGATAAAATCAAACTTCTCGCCTGCGGCGGAGTTCGACCGGATAATATCAAAGAATATTTCGCAGCTGGAGCATCGGCTGTTGCAATTGGTGGCTCTATTTTTGGGTCAGGGGACTCTAAAGAGATTAAGAAGGCTGCGCAGGAGTATTTTCAGGCTTCCTCCCAACTACGATAACACTGGTTGCTAAATGCCTGGTTAACCTATGTTTAGTATCAATCCTATCTAAAGCAAGTCGCCATCTGGTTGGTGTTGGCCAATGCAATCCTCTATAAATCAAGAAGTCCACATCAATAACATCAAACTGCTCTGCCATCCAATTCACCCACTGACTGGTAGAAAACCAAAAATGATGAGCTAGGTCACCAGTATGATCGATCGCATTTTTGAATTTCTTGGCAAGAAAAACTTTATTAAAGATATGATTTAAAATAGTCAGAGGAGACAAGACTGGACTTTCGATCAGAAAAATTCCTCCTGGAGGCAAAGCATCATAAGCCTTAGCTCTAATAATTTCTGCGTCACTAGGAGAAACATGTTCAATAAAATCTGTTGCAATTATTGCATCGGGCTTCCTTTGTGCAAGATCGTACTGTAGGGCATCTGCCTGCCAAAGCTCCACCCTGTCTCCACATTTTTGTCTGGCTATTTCCACAGCATCTTCTGAAATATCAAAGGCCAACGAAACATATCCAACATCTGCCAGAATTGCACTTATTGCAGCAACCCCGCAGCCAATATTTAATACCGTGCCCCCTTGTGGGGACCATCTTTTTAATACTGCTGCGGTCCTCTCCGGCTTAGATGTTTCAATCTTACCGGTGTATCCCACCTCTTCATAGTATGCTCTGCCAAAGGATGTTTGAGTCCGTGCTGTTCTCATATACTATTATCCTTATTACAAATAAGAAATTTCAGCTAATCTATTGTGCTTACACTACAATTATGATAAAATACGCAAATTGTAGTGTAAGGAGGTCAACTATGGGTATTTTAAAAGGAATGCTAAAAGAAAATCAGGAATACTATAGAAAAACAGAAAGGGAAATAATCAAAAGGATCTCCCACTTACCAAGGGGGAGTATCAAAAAAAGGAAGATCAATAAGCAGAATTACTATTATCTCCAGTTTAGAAGGGGAGCAAAGGTAATACATAAATATCTTGGAAAAGAACGGCCGATAAAAATTCAGGATGATCTAAAAAAGCGCAAACAGCTAGAAGGAGAATTAAAAAAGGTGAAAAAATCACTTAACTTGTTAAAAAGGATAAAAAAGTAATCGTGGCAGATTTGGAAGCTGGGCTTTTTCTCTATATCAAAAGCACTTTGGGGTAAAAGATTTTCCCCTAAGGACCGTAGATATTGACTTTCTCCTTCCTATTCCTTATAAGGGAAAAAGAAGATTGATTTGGTTGGTCTTTTTGCTGAACTTGGCTTTGAGGTTTCTTTTAATTCTGATGGTTCAATTTATTTGTGGAATTCGGAATTGAAGATCGAATTTATTGCTCCTGAAAAAAGCATAGGAACAGATGGGGCCAAAGAAATAAAAAACCTTTCAATAAAAGCCATCCCTTTAAGATTTATGAATATGTTGCTAGAAAAACCTGTGCGAGTTAAAGATAAAAATATAGAAATTTCAATTCCCAACCCAACAGCTTTTGCGATTCATAAGCTCCTGATCTCTGAGAGAAGAAAAAAACAAGACAAAAGACTAAAGGATTTGGAACAAGCCCTGCTCGTTTTGGAAATAGTTAACCCTGAAGACCTCAAAAAGATGTACAAGTCTTTACCAAAACCATGGAAGAAATCTATAATAAACACCCTAAAAAAAAGTCCTACTCTTCTCCCCTTAAGAAGAGAAATAGCCGAAAAGGCTCTCCTTACACTACAATCTCAATAAAAACACAAAGTGTAGTGTAGGGCTTCCCTTCCAATCCCTCCTCCTCCCTCCTAATCCCTATGTTCCCTACTCTTCCTTACAACAAAACCCACACCCAAGCAGTTAGCGCTTCCTGATTAGTCCTTTTACCTTAGCGTAAACCTCGTCCGGATTTTTGATGTCCAAAATGTGTATACCGCTGGCTCCAGCACCCCCATATCCCCCAGCTTTTTTCACAATCATATGACCAAGAAGCCCCCCCAACAATCCCCCAAGAACCGCCATTCCGGTATTGGCTCCCCCACCCCCTCCAGCAGTCGCTGGAGTAGACAGTATAATTGTGCCAACACCAAACATCCTTTGGAAAAAGCCTTTTCTAAGATTGACTTCAGTAATCCGATCATATTTTATTGTCTTTTCTTCAACAGTTAAAAAACCTTCAAAATAGTCAAGTTTGGTATTAAAGAAACTATAAGTAGTCTTGGCATAGGTATTTTTTCTGACAAAAAAGTAGCCAACGTATACAGCCAATAGCACGATTGTATAAAACATAAACTCAATAGCCGCAAGAGTCAATAATACAGAAACAGTAATAGCTATGAAAAAAGGCCAATTTTGCAGTAGAAAAAGTTTTAGTATAAAATTCGGCTTAGTAGTAATAATCGGATCCTTTGATTCAACAACTGGGGCTGCTGATCCCCCTCCGACCGCCGTTCCACAACCTGGACAAAACTTAATTCCTTCGGCTACCTCTTTTCCGCATTTTTTACAAAACATAATAAGCCTCCTTTTTATAATTCCTTATTTATAAGCGCCTTAACTTTTTTATAAACCTCATCCGGATTCGGAAGGTCCTTAAGGTTGATTCCAGAAACTGCCATCCCGTACTGAGTTCCGGTAGCAGGAGTTGATAGGGTTATGGTCCCAAGACCAAACATTTTTTGAATAAAACCTTTCCGTAAATGGGCTTCTGTAATTTTGCGATATTCAATTGCTTTTTCCTCGATCGTCCAGAAGCCCTCAAAATAATCTAGCCTGGTGTTATAGAAGCGGTAAGTTGTCTTGCCATAGGTTATCTTCTTTATAATAACTGGTATAAAACTCATAACTGAAAAAACCGCTAGGATTCCAAGACCAATAAAAAACATGATTGGTGAACCATCTGCTATCGCAACCCCAAAAAATATCAGAACAAAAGGAATATAGAACAATACATATAGATTTGATAAAAGGGCAAGGATTAGAATAAATTTGGGTCTAATGACTAAAACCGGATCTTTTGATTCAACCACCTGTTTTTTGGCTGCGGGAGCTCCCCCACCAGAAACACTAGTACCACAATGAGCACAAAACTTGGCGTCATCGGCGATTTCCTTCCCACATTTTGAACAAAACATATTTAACCCCCTTTATTTATGGTAAAACGGTTGATAAATTATAGTCAAAAGAAAAGCCAGTGTCAACTCTTCGCAGAATACCCACAGCCCGGCAAAAAGACCGGTTTTTTGAAGTAATCGAGTAGCGGATAATTGCGACAAATCGAGGGGCGAAAGGTGTAATTTTGGCATTTGCCATCTTTGCCAATATTCTTACAGGAAAAAACCAGATCACGATATTCAAAGTCTATTTTGAGCAAATAAAAATCAAACAACCATGAAACCCATCTGATTACTAATTCGGTAAAAAATTTGGATGACAAATAAGCTGGAGCAATTTTCATGCGGATCTCTTTGCAGCAGTTGCCACACATTTTGCAATTACCTGAAATTTTATAGCGAGTAGGAAAAAATTTTTTAAAACTTGTGTGAACTAGGTTGTCCAGAAGGACGAAGAGGATAATAATTCTTTTGACAATCATGTATCCATTATATATAAGAAAAAAGCAGATGAGAACAAGTAATTGAAAACGCCCTCATCTGCTTTAGGAAAAACTATCTTCTTCTTTTTTTCTTCTTCGCTTTTTTCTTTTTACCTTTTTTCTTCACTACTCTCTTCTTAGCTTTTTTAGCTTTCTTCTTTTTCTTCTTCTTTGCCATTGTTGTCTCACCACCTTTTAAAAAGATTTGGAAACATTTTTCCATGTTACCTCTTTTGAAATATTTGTCAAATCATAAAAAAGAAAATAGAGTGAAATTTCTCAAATTCGATAACGAAAGAATACTAGATTAAAAAATAGAAAGGGGAAATTAGTTATGGGAACATCATTATTGGGTCCAGTGATTCAAAACGGTCAGAACCTAAGAGCCGTTGGTTTTTGTGAAGGAAGGGTGCTAGTAGCAAAAACAAATAGGGATGCAAATGAATTTTGGAGTACTCGTGGGGCAACAGACGGATTATTGCCTTATGATCTATTGGATATCGAAAGAGCAACAGAATTAGCCGGAGGAAGAAGGACTGCATTAGAAACAGTTGGTGAGGTTCTACCCCATCCAAGGCTTGAAGGGATGATAGGCATTGAAACCTTTGTTCTGGTTCAAGGAACCGGGGCTACCCAGGCACTCTTGGGGAAAGTCCCTGCAGAAAATAGATATTTCGATAGATCTATTTTTCTCAATGTAGCAGAAAGAGCAGCATCGCTTGCAGAAGAAACCGGGACAATTTTACCACCAGAGGGAGCCCTCGAATCCATTCACCCTGCTTTTGGTTCATTATTAAGGGGTAGAGGGTTAGATGAAATCGCGTTCCGCTCGGATAGTGGAGAGGTAGCTTTTACTTCTTTAAGAGAAGGAAGAATTTTAGAACCTAGTAAATTGAGGGATGGTGTTCCAGCTAGCGGAAACGGAGCCGTCTTACTTTGTGATCAAGTCAAAGAAGAAGAATTTTAAGGAGGAAAATAATTATGGGAAATGGAATGAATATGGGTATAATTGGTCCTAAGTCACAATTGGTACAGGCCTGGGCACTACACGGGTCACCCGGAATGCACGATAAGCTAAGAGGGGGGTCTCCCGACGTTGCCGCAGCGTGGCATCCTTCAATTGCAACAGAACCTGGAACAAATCGGCTTGCCCATGCTTTCCAACACCATCTAGATCCAGAAAGAGGAAGAATGTCAGAACCAAACGGGGAGCCCATTTATGCAAGATTGGGAACAATAAATCATTTGATGCTTGAACATGCTGCTGTTATATTGGAAGGTCAAAATCCCGATACTTCAAATTTTGAAGGGGTTGCTTTTGCCTCTGGTATGGGAGCAATTGCCGCATCAGTCGAAACCCAGGTTGCAGCAGGAGAAGAAGTAATTTTTCACATGCCTGTATACGGTTGTACTAATCGTTTGGCTAAAACATTGATGAACCGAGAAGGCAGACTTGTTCAGTTTGCAAACTTTAATGACCTAAGTCAACTAAGAAAAATGATTTCTGATAGGACGGTCTTGCTTTACGGAGAAACCCTAACAAACCCAACCATAAGGGCAATGAATCTTCCCGGAGTCGCACAATTAGTAGAAGATGTAAATAAGTCCCGATCTGAAAAACCTCTTGCTTTTGGCGTAGATAACACATTTTTAACCCCAATAGGTTTACGTCCTTTAGATCACGGAGCAGATTGGGTCGTTCACAGCGGTTCAAAATATATTAGTGCATACATGCAGCATACTATTGGCATGGCGATTGCACCTCAAGAAATGGTCTTCTCTGGTGAGGAAGGATTAATTGCCTATAGAGATCATAAAGGTGGGGTTCTTGATTCTTTTGCAGCCCACCAAGTATTTACAACCGGAATATCAACCCTTCTTATGAGAACAAAATGGATGGAACAAGCTGCAAGGCCAATAGCCGAATTTCTTGAAGAAAGCAACTTTGTTGACACTGTCTATTATCCTGGATTAGAAAGCTATCCAGATAGGGCTATATCTCGACCAATATTTAGAGATTATGACGGAGAACAGTACGACGGTTCAATGATATATTTTGAATTACCTGGTGATTTTGCAACAGCAAAAAATAGAGGTTATCGATTTATGCAATTCCTAGAGAAAAAAGGACATGCAACAACTGTAGCCGTTAGTTTGGGTGCCATATTTACTCTTATTGAACATCCGGCAACAATGACTCACGCTGCTTATTCCGAAGAAGAGCTAAAAGCTGCCGGAATGGGATCTGGAGGAATCAGAATTGCCGTAGGAACAGAGGGTCCAGCAGTACTTATTCCAGAAATTAAGGCTGCTTTAGAGTTTGCTTTTTCTGACCGATCAATTGAATCATTGGATGAAAAGCCAGCAAGGGTTAGGACAGAAGCCTAACCCTATGTAGCTCCATTCTCTGATATCCAGATCTCCGGATTTCCTGATATTCTATTGACAATAGGTGTATAATGAAACCAAGAGGGGTGATTTCTATGTTAAAAAATAGAGACATCTTGAAGAATGTTTACTATCTTGAGCGTGTTGACGCCGTTGAGCTAGAAGGAGAAGGTTGGGTTCTACGCGGAAGGTTCTTACTCCGATCCGATATCGACGAAGTGAAACGCTTTATGTATTTCAAGCGTCACATTGATGGTTTATCTCTGCCTCGTTTTAGAGAATACTCTTTTTTAAAACCCACAATAATTATAGATGTACAGGTTCAGCATTTCTCAAAAGAGGATGCCGAGAGAATTAAGGGGCACCTCTGGTATAAACTACACGCATATATCTCAAACAAGCTTACCAACCATCACCAGACTGTCTCTGCGTAATTCGAGAAAAATTAGGGCGTTTTAAAAATAACGTGAAATTTATCAGAGATATCAGGGATATATAAGTATAGGGGGTGTTCTATATGCGTATTAGTCTAGATATTACAAAAAGACTTTATTGCCTAGAGCACATCAAAATGATCAAACAGGATGACGGAACTTGGATTCTGCGTGGCAGTTTTGTTCTAAGTCGTGAACCAGATGAGGCCCGTCGCTTTATGTTGTTAAAACGTCTAGCTCCCGGATTATCTTTCTCTCGATTCAAACAAATTGCTTTTCTTAGAAACACAACTTTTATCGATCTCTCAGTAGAAAAATTCTCGAAGTCTGACTTCGATAATATAAAAAGACAGCTTTGGTATAAGCTAAATCTGTATGTTTCTCATAAACTAGAGAGATTATTGCTTCCAAAAGTCATGGCATAAAATTACCTGAAATTTTAGAAAGTCCGTCCCGATAATATTTCATGAGAATTCAAACAGGTGTTAAAGGATGCGGTCCTGGATTTAAAGGAACATTTAAAGTCGGACTCCCTGCAGGACTAACCATAAAAATGCAAGGAAATATCCCCTTTCTAGAACTGCGTGAGTATCCTTCTATAGACTGCGAACTTTTTGATGGCAAAAATTACCCAAATATAAAAGCTGTTCTTGCTGCCAATGTTTTTGGAGGGACGGCTAAACGCATTTCTCCCCCCGGGGCAAGAATTGTTTTCCCTATTAAAGAAGGTGAATCGTATTTTTTAAAAGCAACTGTTGGAAGCATGGTTTGGGTTCACCCTTTTCTCGGAGATCCGGCCAAAGAAGAGGCTGCTCCTCCTGGACCAATTGCTGCCCCAGATAAAAAACCTCCTATTGAGAACAAAAAAACCCCCCTTTCTGCCTTCACTTTTCCAGAAGAAGTTTCTGAATTAACTTTAACAAAGGGAAGGATAACTACAGATGTTGAGGTGGCAGGTCTGGATTTGGATACTGTAGAAGTTCCTCCGGACAAACCTCCCCCTGATGATCCGGAACCTCCAAAACCTGCCGAACCACCTGTGCAAGTTGCACAGCAAACCGTTGTTCGATATAGAAAAAGACACAATTTAGGAAAGCGAGCCAAAATTATAGTAGCCGGGGAAAATATAATTAAGATTTTTGGTATATCAAAAGGTCATACTGTAGCCTTAGTCAACACCGACCAAGGAGCAAGATGGCTTGAAGATGAAGGCTGTTGGGGTTTTGGTGGGATCGAAACAGATAGGCAACTCACCTTACAAATAACACAGGAAAATCATAGGGGGTGGGGAAAAGCAAAAGACAGTGTCTTGGGAACAGTTAAATTTACAGTATCAACAAAACTCACTCCAGCAGAAGAGGCAACTCTAGTTGCAGAACAAACAATTCAAGAAACACCAGATTATCCTAGCCCACCAAGCGCTTGGCATTGGATTTATTGGTGGCTAGTCGTTGCTTTTATAAAAAGATCTACTGCTGACAAATTTTTCGCCGGCATTGAGGCAGTATTAGAAAACAAAAAAACTACTGGCAAAAATATTGCTGATGCAATTTTAGGATCATCCCTAATGCTTGGCATTATCCAAAACCTTCCCCCTGATCAAAGAGTGGCATTATTTGATAAGCTAGAAAGAATGGCAAAAGAAAACAAATTAAAAAAACGCGGTAGTTTAGATCATAAATTTAGAGCCCTCGTCTCTGACAAACAAAGCAAACAAAATTCTTAAAGAGAGTTCTCCTCAACATTTTTTCTCAACTTCTATATTATCCTTTATTCCTCTAAAGTCACACTGGTTACAAAGACCGATCATATCGCACGATCTAGGAAGTTCGATAGAATATTTTTTATCTTTTACATTTCCGATGGAATGAGTAGCATTATATAGGTGTGCATGACACATATAGATATCACCATTTGGACCAATTAAAAAGGCATCATTACCACATTTCCCCTTGTAAACTCCCTTGGTCCCTTGCCCACAGTATAAGTTGTACTTGTCATAATTTTCAAGAGTTATGCCGGTGTGGAAGGCCATCTTTTTAGAATTTGATTTAACCTCTTCTCTTGTTGGTCTTAATACTCCGTCTTGATAGTCACAGACTATTTGGTAATAGAAATCAAACCTTCCAAAGATTCTCCAGATGCATGCTTTCAATTTTTTCCTCATTTCTGAGGTTAAATATTTTGAATCAACGGCCGCGAATTGATACACGCCATGCCCTACTCTTTTTAATTTTCGTGCTCGCCTAATAAATTCGTCAGTATCCTTGAAGCCGGGGTGATAGGTTAAATTCCAGCGCACTTTAACCGTTTTTGCCCAAGGGAGAAATTCTTCATCAAACTTATCATAGAAAGGACCACCTAAGTTGGTTGTGACAACTATGAAATAGCGGTCATCTAACTCTTCAATTATCTTTTTGAAATTAGGATGGAGGGTTGCTTCCCCACCCATAATTGCTAATTCTCGCCCTTTAGGGAATGGCGCATCGTATAGATACTTTATTATCGGTGTTGGGTCAACTAAGGTGGGATGAGGATGTTTTTTTAGTCGGCTCTCTTCATGGGAAGATCGTTGATGACAATAAGGACACCTTAAATTGCATTCTAGGTTCGTAAAATAGGCTAAATACATTTTAAAATAATAGCAAAATGCATCTTACTTAGCAATCGTGGTTAACGGTGATATAATTAATTCTAATATGGAAGCACGGGTAATTGCCCACTATAGGGATAAATATAGAGTTAAGTCTGCTGAAAGCGAATTTTGGGCAGAGGTTACCGGAAAAATAATCTATACCGCAAAATCGTCTGCAGACTATCCAGTAGTTGGGGATCTGGTTAAAATATCAGAACTTGAAGACGACCACGCCATAATTCGTGAGGTAAGTCCAAGAAAAACCGTCATTCAAAGAAAGGCTGCCGGGAAAGATGAAGTACAGGTTATTGCAGCAAACATAGATACGGCCTTCATTGTTCAGGCAGTCGACCGTGATTTTAATCTCAATCGTTTTGAAAGATACTTAAGTATAGTTGCCTCGGGAAGAATCCAGCCAATTATCATTTTAAATAAAATAGATTTAATTTCAAAAGAGGATCTTTCTGAAAAAGTAGCACAAATAAAAAAACGATTTAAAGCCGTTGAGATTTTGACAACAAGCACTATTAATATAAACGAAACAGATAAAATCAAAAATTTGATTAAAAAAGAAAAGATTTATTGTTTTCTTGGATCTTCTGGGGTTGGTAAATCATCCATTATAAACAAGTTGTTGGGAAAAGAACTTTTAAAGACAGAAAAGATTAGCATAAGCACTAAAAAAGGAAAACACGCTACTACCCATCGGGAACTATTTATTCTAGAAAACGGCGGAATGGTAATAGATAACCCGGGTATGCGAGAGGTTGGTCTTGTTGATATCCCCGTTTTTGATGAGATTGGCGAGCTGGCAAAGGGTTGTAAATTTGCGGACTGCACTCATAGCCACGAACTTGGCTGTGCGGTAATGGCTGCAGTTGAATCCGGGAAGTTAGACAAGGGCAGATATTCGAATTGTTTGAAGCTTAAAAAAGAATCTGATTATTATGCAATGACAAAGCTTGAAAAACGCCACAAAGACCGCCAGTTCGGCAAAATGGTCCACAAAGCTATGAAGCATAAGAAGAAAAACAAATAAGGTTTTTGTGCCGAAGGTGTGTTTGAAGAACAAGAATAAGAACAAGGAAAAAATCCTCATTTCATTCAGATTTTTTGGCGGACAGGGAAATCTCACGTCGCTACGCTCCTTGAGGGGGACACCCCCTCAACGCTTCGCTGCTCCCCCGGAGCAAAAACTCCCGTTTTTTCTCCCTCCCTCTTTTTCCCGTTCGCTTCCCTCTCCGCTTGAAATTTTGAATTTTGGTTTTGGGATTTGTTTGGGATTTGGGATTTTGAAATTCGGATTTGCGAGTCCCGCTGTAAGCGGGACGAGTTGGCCATCGTGGACGACGTTAGAACCATCATTCAGCAGTCTTCTGAGTATATTTATATACCAAAAGTGGGTTTAAGTATTGCATGCAAGACTTAGGGAGGAGTAAGATTACTCTATTTGTATCCC
>CAYQVW010000021.1:0-21719 GCA_964421245.1 uncultured bacterium
AGGTTGGAATTGGCACATTGTCTAAAGTTCGATTGGTGCCTAAATTCCCAGTTTTCTTTCAAGTCGAACTGTTTTTGCTTCCGCCGAAGGGCCGCGTTATAAAGAAGTAGAAGGTTAAGACATTATACCTAACACTATTCGCAAGTGGCGGTCGCACACATTATCCCCACATCGAATTGCGACCGCTTTTTCTCTCTTGGAATGGTGAAGTCCTCAAATCCATACGAGATTTTAAACGAGATCGAAAAAATACGCCACAGAAACAACTATCATGATGAAGCAAAGTGGACTAGTATTTTTCCTAAAAACCTGCCAATTTACAAAGAGATATTAACAGTATTGTTTAATGCCTTAGAATCAAACAACGGCACAAAGTATTGTATGATGATCGTAGACAAAAAAGGCAAATACTTCAAAAATCACTATAATGCCAACCCATTTCAGGCTTATGAAGATTTTAGCATACAATTATTAAAGGGTAATATTACACCTAATGAGGTCATAGCTGTAATCGCCGATGAATCACCGGTTCCAACTGGTTCTACTTATGAAACAAACGTTAAAAACACTATCAATAATCATTTCAAACGCTTAGCATTGCACGGCATTTGCAAAGTTGATTCAAAGGAAAATGACTTATTGCAAGTTGTTGACCTTTTAGTTGGGACAATAAGTTATGATTTAAAAGTGCGCCATAAATTGGCGGGCCAAGGTAAAAGTATCAGGATAAAATGTAAATATGAACTACTTGATTTTATTAAAAATAAACTCGGAGTAGAATCATTTGCAAAAGATGCCAGGAATCTGGCATACAATATTAAGCTATTTAGATAAAAAAACAGAGACAAGCCATGGACCTAAAGTCGACGCCTGCCTCTGATTCTCCAGATGGGAAAAAAGTTGCCATATGTATCTATTATGGGTTTGAATTTGGAGAGATTTATATTTTAAACCTAAAAGATGGTTCGTACTCATTATATAAAAAGTCTAAAGATGTCCTCGCAATAAAAAGCTGGAAAAAAGGGGAAGGGATATTGCTTTTTAGAGAGTAATACCAGGGGAAGGTTACCAGAAAAACAGATATCAGATAATCAGATCTGATATCCTGATCCCTGATTTCTGATGCCCTCACCCTGGTCCCCTGGTATCCTGATATCCTAACCCCTCTGCCTCACAACCTCATACATAACAATCCCAGCAGAGACAGAAGCGTTTAAAGAAGTAATTTTACCTTTTAGAGGAATTCTAACTAGCTGATCGCAACGCTGCTTTACTAAATGAGAAACGCCCTTGCCTTCACTACCAATAACCAAAGCCAAAGGAATATTTAGATTAACTTTTGTATACTCAACGCTACCAGAAGCTTCTAAACCAATAACAGTAATTGCCTGATCCTTTAAAGTTTTTATTGCCTCAGCAATATTTGGAACTCGAGCAATTTTAACTAAATCTGCCGCACCAGTTGAAACCCTCTTAACCGTATCGGTAACCTGAACCTGCCTATTCTTGCGAATAATAACACCATCTACTCCAGCACCCTCTGCGGTTCGTAAAATTGCTCCAAAATTGTGTGGATCTTCTATGCCATCAAGAATAAGAAAGAATGGATCAGCTTTAGCGGCATCCAATAAATCGCTAAGATTGCAATACATGTTTTAAAGCTTTTTCAAAGATTGAAAGCGCGGTATTAATTTGTTTTTTGGTAACGTTTAGTGCAGGAACAAAACGAATAACTGTTCCATCCGCCCCGGTACTTATTAAAACCAATTTATGATCTAGGCAATAATTTAAAATCTTTTTAACAATTTGATTATCTTTAAAGTCTACCCCTATCATTAATCCAACCCCGCGAATTTGTTTTATCTGAGGAAAATCAATTTTTAAATCCTTTAACTTAGATTTTAGATGTTTTCCAAGTTTAGCAGAATTGGCAACTAATTTATTCTTCTTAATTACATCAATAGTCGCAACTGACGCAGCACAACAGACCGGATTGCCACCATAGGTTCCACCGTGCGCACCAGGAGACCACTTGGCCATTATTTCTTTAGAGGCAACACAGGCCCCAAGCGGAAACCCAGAAGCCAAACCCTTAGCTAAAGTCATAATATCTGGTACAACGCCTGCATGCTCTATTGCAAACCACTTCCCGGTCCTTCCAAACCCACTCTGAATCTCATCACAGATAAATAAAACTTTGTATTTTGTACAAATCTTTCTCAGTTTTTTTAAGAATTCAGGCGGGATTTCAATATAACCACCCTCACCAAGAATTGGTTCAAGAATAACAGCAGCAATATCATTTTCACAAATGACTTCTTCAACTTCTGCAATATCCCAATCAACAATGTGAACATTGGGTAATAATGGTTCATATCCCTCTCGATATTTCATTTTAGAAGTGGTAACAGAAAGCGCCCCTAACGTCCTTCCATGAAAACAACCCTTAAAACAGATAATTCCGGGCTTCTTGGTTACATACTTTGCAAGCTTAAGAGCTGATTCTGCTGCCTCTGATCCACTCTGACAGAGAAAAGGCTGAGCATCTTTAATCGGAACAACCTTACCCAATTCCTCTGCAAGCTTAATGTATGGCTCATACAAGGCCACACCAATACAAATGTGAATGAGTTTCTTTAACTGATCAGATGCTGCAGCTACAACCTTTGGATGACAATGACCGACAACAGTTGTTGCAATACCCGAAGAAAAGTCTAAATACTTCTTACCATCGGTAGCAAAGATATAACATCCCTTGGCTGATTTAATCTCAAAATCAGCATAATATCGCCCTAAAACAGGTGGCGTTACTTTTTTAAATCTATGTAAAAGCTTTTTCATTTTTCTCTCTTTCTCTCAACTTTCCTCTCCCGCATTATACCTCACTTGTCTTCAATCTGCAAAATTGCTATACTTTCTGAAATGAGAATCTTTTTTGTTTTTCTCTTTTTTGTTGTCAGTTGTCAGTTGTTAGTTGTTAGTTCTGCGATAGCAGATTATGTTCCAGGGCAAGTACTTGTAAAATTTAAGGCCGGCGTTGTAGAAAAAGATCAATCCTTACTACAGTCCGTCAAAACCATTAAACTTAAAAATCGCAGAATAAAAGAAAAGCTTGATAAATTAAAGTATAAAAAAATTGAAGGAAAGTTCAAAAAAAGCTCTCCCTATCATGTAAGAAGCAAGCACCTTGTCGATATCCCCGATTTATCTCAAATTTATCTTTTAACCTTCGATAGCAACGAAAATATTTCAAACATAGTAAAGGAACTAAAAAAAGAGAATGAAGTAATATATGCAGAACCAAATGGAATAGTTCGTGCACTCACCACAACTCCAAATGATACTAATTTTACTTCCAAACAATGGGGATTAATAAAAATTAATATGCAACAAGCTTGGGACCTAACCCAAGGCAATAGCAGTACACGTGTTGCCGTTGTTGATAGCGGAGCTGATTATAATCATGAAGACTTAACTGGTAAGATAATTTTGGGTTACGATTATATTAACGACGACAGTGATCCGATGGATGATAATGGACATGGAACTCATATCGCAGGCATTATTGGAGCGTTAACAAACAATAGTAAGGGTATCGCTGGTGCCAACTGGAACACAAAAATTTTGGCGGTAAAGGCCTTAAACGCTGCAGGAAAAGGGGCAATATCGGTAGTATCAGATGCAATTGTCTATGCCGCAGATAACAGTGCTTCTGTAATAAACTTGAGTCTTGGAGATTATACTCATTACGCAACATTAAAAACCGCAATCGATTATGCTGTTGCAAAAGGTTGTATCATCGTCGCCGCTGCTGGAAATGAAAACACCGATAGCCTGCTATACCCCGCCGCTTACAGCAATGTATTAGCTGTAGCGTCAACCGATAGCAGCGACCAAAGATCGGTCTGGGGTGGCAGTGCATCAAATTATGGGACCTGGGTAGATATATCCGCTCCCGGAACAGATATTTACAGCACCTGGCTTTCTACCGTCGCTCCTTTCACTAGTTATGCCTATTCCGACGGAACATCGATGGCTTCACCAATCGTTGCGGGGGTTGCCAGCCTTCTTTTAACTATTAATCCAAGCTGGAGCTATACTCAAGTATTTAATCGCCTGAAAACTACTGCAACAAATATTGACTCCAAAAACCCAAGCTATATAGGAAGACTCGGTTCAGGAAGAGTAAATGCACAATCTGCCCTCTCTCTTCCATATGCTATTATCAATTCACCAACAACCGACGAAGTTGTTAGCGGATCTCTAACCATTTCCGGTATTGCCAACGCATTAAACTTTAGTAGGTACACTGTAGCACTTGGACAAGGTAGTTCTCCTACCACCTACTCAAATATTAGAACATCAAGTACTAAGGTTGCGTCAGGTACCCTTGCAACCTACACTACTACTGCAACCGCAGACGGAACTCATACAATCAAATTAACTGTAGAAAACAGTGATCCGCAAACTAAGGAGGTAACCAGGAGATTTATTATTGATAATACTCCTCCAACCGCAACAATTACTTCCCCAATCAACAAAGCTACAATAACCGAATCCATTAATATTTTAGGAACAGCAGCAGATAGCAACATTTATACTTATATTTTAGAATATTCTGCTGATTCCGGAACAAGCTATCAACAAATTAGTGCCGGAACAAGTTCGATCACTGGTAGTACAATTGGATCTTGGAATACGGCAGGTCTTAGTGGATCATATATTTTAAGGCTTAGCGTTACCGACAAAGCGGGACAAATAACAACAACATCAATTACAATCACGATTGACAATAGCTCTACAAGCAGCAAGTCAGCCACAGGAACAAGCTATAGCTCTCCTAATCCATTCAATCCACAAACCCAAAGTCAGACTTATATTTCTTACAATTTAAGCGATAACTTTAATACCTCTGTCTATTTATTCGATATTACTGGAAAATTAATTTTCAAGAGAACTTTTGTTGCGGGTACTGATGGAGGAAAATCCGGTAAAAACATGGTCCCTTGGAATGGAAGAAATAATTTTGGAGAAAGAGTCACAAACGGAGTTTATCTTTTTAAAGTCGTCGCAGACAATTCTGTACTTGATTCCGGCAAAATCATCATCCTCTATTAGAAATTTAGAGTCCCCTCAAAGCTAACTGACGTCGCCTTAAAATTATCGGTACTCTTTAGGTTGTTTTCGTAATCAAGCAGCTTACCCCTTGCAACCAAAACGATTGATGATAAAACAGGATTGAAGGTAGATGGGATTTTAAAATTAAAACTCAAGTCATTAATCTTCTTTTGATAATCTTGATCAGGAAATGTTCCCCCTGATAAAACCTCTCCACGATTATGCTCATAAGAGTATTTATAAATCAACGTCCCCCAAGTATATACCCCTCTTGTTACATTCATTCCAACTAAAGACTTATGTCGACTAACCGCATCAGTCAACCGAGTTGTTACTTTGAGAGAATAGTCCCCTTTTAATTTGGTGCCAAAAACATTGAGCGTTGATGATGCCTTGGACGTTTGCGCCTGGGTTCTTAAGAAAACGTTATCTTTCATATTCCAGTAATCGCTCTGAACAAATCCGGGAGTAAGAGACAATATTGACAATGGTTTAAAAGTTATTGCGTATGACTGGGTAAGAGTTTGCTCTTCTAAGTGACTCTCCGAACTGCCGGATGGACTCATCTGATCACGATATAGCAGCGCAAGTTTGTTTGAAATCTCGACATACCTGGTTTTGATTGGTACAAATTTAAAGTCGTAACTATTGGAACGACCATTTCCCTCTTTTCCGGTATTATAAATATTACTATTTTCAGAATAAGAGTATCCGCCATTCAATCGAGAACTTGGGTTAATTTTTATGGAAGCTGAAGTCCGCTCGCTCTTCGGATTCTTATTTAAAGTTACAACAGACGGTGTTTCTTGTCGATTGTAATCATATAAGGTTGTTAGTACTTTAGTAGGACGCAAATCCATCCTATAAGTGGCATTTCTTGTTTCCGCATAACCAGCAGTAGGCTTTATCGTAAACTGCTCTGACCGGACCATCTTGGCATAAGCAGTCCACTTTTTTAACCTGCCCATCGTCAAATCAACATTGGCATCATAAGAATAATTTCTGGAATAACTCTTTGAAGTTACTTCATCGGTCCCAGTACCAACATATGAAATTCTTTCTGGTTCAGAGATTTGATAATCATAAGACAACTTAACCTTTTTTGTTATTTGTAGCTGCTCTTTCAAATAAATAAAATCACTAGTATTTTTTGTTAATCCAACTAAATTATCAAGATTGGTTTTCTTTCCTTCGTATTTCTGATTAAAAGTTAATATTCCTCGCTTCAGGGCAGCTGGAACAATTGACCCCCCAACATCAAACTGATTATTATTTACACTATTATCATCCGCAATTGTTAAATAACGACGAATATTAAGACCAACTTTTGCCATCTTGTTTGGGTCAAGAGCTATTGCATATCGTCTATCATAATTTCTAGAAAACCGACTCGTACTATTTGAAAGCAGATTATTGGTCTCTTTGTAGTCATAGCCAACTACTAAATCATGATACTTCGGCTTAAAATGACCCGAGAAATTCTGAGCATTACTTCCAAGGCTAAGAGAAAGTCCTCCCATTGGAGTGAAATTGGATCCAATATCCTTTTTATTATAAGCAAAATCAAAAAATCCAATCGAGCTCTTAGCCGACATTTTATATGCACGTCCCACATTGGCAACTGCCTGCCCACCTGCCCCACCCGCTGACTCAAAAGAATAGTCAACCACGACCGAATCCGATGGCCCCAAAGTAACATAATAGAATGTAATTAAACCAGTAATATAATCAATCGTGTAATCTATATCTTTATTCCTTAAGTAACTATTAACGTAAACCTTCTCACTATTCTCAATAACGGGTGTGCTTCCAAGTTTTGGCAAACGCCTAGTCGATCCAGTAAAACTGGTGAAGGTTTCTGAAGTCATAACCTCAGAAACTACTCGATCTTTATTGGAAGTGGCAAACTGACCACCAAGCTCTAAAGCCTTTCCAAATTTAACGTCAAAATCCATACCAAAAACATCTTGTTTAATATCCCCACCAGTATCAGCTGCTGGAGGAACATATCTAAACTCCACTGTAAAGTTCTTGTTTGTCGGAAGCGGATCATTAAAAATAACTTCGGGGGGGTTATCATTATAATAATTAATTGAGTAACCAACAGATCCACCATCATAGGCTTCCGGTGAACTATTTCTCTGATAAGTTGTTATGATACTAGACCCAGGAATTGTAACCCTGACAATTTCCGAGCCAGGAACTATATTTCTATAGTTTTTTATTTCATAATCCCGGCTTCCATCTCCATAACTTGAATATTTTCCATAAACACTCTTATGATAATTATATGAAACCACTACCTCGTCAGTTATTGCAACAGTTCTTAAAAGCTTAATTGTTCCAGTATCATAACCATCTGACAGGTCATACTTATCATTTAGGAAGGCCAGAGCTGTACTTGGTGTAACAATGGCTTGGCCTGTTGATCCTGCCTCAACTGAGGGAACAACATAGTCTGCTCCATAAGTTAAGTCAGTACCATTTAGGGCAACAGTAATGGTTCCGCCTTCTTCGGTTGGAACCAAAGGAAGATTATTTAAATAAATCGTATTATTGTTTGAAATAATATCGGCTCCCGTTTCCTTCTCGGAAACCGCTACTGTCGGCAATCCCCCTCCCTGCTTAGCTGATTCTTTTAAAAAGGTCATACCAACCTTCGCATAAGTATCCCTCTTTTTTGATTTAGTTTTGCTTTTATCAATAATACGATGACTATATGTGGCTTCGATTAAAGAAGTGTTTGAGATTTTATTAAAAAAGAAGATGGTTCCCAAGAGGTAATCTATTTTATAATCAAACCCCTTAAGAAATAAAACCCCATCCACTTTAATTCGCTCAGATTGCGGAATAATCCATTTATTTTTAAAATAGTAATCTCCCTGACTGCCAATTCCAGGGATACTCTCAACTTTCGAACTTGTTTTATAATATTTATAACTAACCTCTAGAGGATGGAGGCTACTTGGAACATCTGCAATAAAGAGACTTACTAATCCCTCACTATAATCAATTCTATAATCCTCATCTTTTATTAAGGTAAACCCTTCAAAACTGACTTTCTCAGAAAACTGAATTAACGGATATTTTGATAAACGATATTGAACCAACTCGGATTGAGCTTCACTCGAATAAGTTGTATTAGGAAAAACTTCGCTGCTTGAAATTCTATTAAACTCTGGAATAAATTTCTCGCCAGTAATGGCTGTACGATCAAAAGTGTAATCTCCCTGGAACCCGATAAAATCCCTCTTTGAAAGAGTAGGGAAAAAGAGGTCTAAAATATTCGTATATTCATAAGCATATTTAAATTCATCAAGAGTAGTAATAATCTCCTTAAAAGTAACTTTACCCTCAAAATAGTCAATTATATAATCAGTTCCACGGGTTAGGCGAATCCCATTTAACTCAATTCTCTCAGACCCTTCAACAATTGAACCATGCCCCAAACTATAGGGCCCTTTAGTATTATTTCCCTTCTGAGAGGTCAATGCTTGAATTTGACTGCGCAATTTAGCAGCTGGCACTAATAGTAAATTATAATTGTCCCCTTTTGATTTAAGCATTACTCCATTCAATGATTTTGTTGCAGAAGCAAATTCATTGTTTGAAAAGGTTGCATTTATATCACCAAATATTAGTTCGTGCTTATCATCATAATTGACTCGAACGTCAAATTTTTCCGGCATCTCTGGTTCTTGTTGAATATTATAAATAACCTTTAATTTTTTTGACAGCTCGGCCGTTATTGCTAATCTTAACTTCTCTTGCCAGGATAATCCCGATGTAGTTGGCGAATAACCGATTTGAGTAACCCCAAGAAAATAATTGGACTTAGGATTAACATCAACTGTTTTATATTCCCACTTTTTAAAACCAGAAATATTTATTTTAGGATATGAATCAGCAAGCGAGAATGAAGAAAAAAGAACTAAGAGTAAGCAGAAAAAGAGAAAAATTCGTTTCATGAGTTTGGAGTATACTTTTTAAAAGCTAAAATGGCATTGTGGCCACCAAAACCAAATGACTCAGATATCGCTATGTTTACCTCCTGTTTACGCGCCTTGTTTGGAACATAATCCAAATCACATTCTGGATCTTTTTCTTCATAATTAATAGTAGGTGGAATTATCCCATTTAAAACTGTTAATACCGTTGCAATTGCCTCAACCCCTCCAGCCGCTCCTAAAAGATGTCCAATCATAGATTTATTTGAGGAAACAGGAATCTTTTTGGCCCTGTCACCAAAAACAGTCTTTATAGCCATAGTTTCAAACTTATCATTAAGTTTAGTTGAAGTTCCATGGGCATTGATATAATCTACCTGATCAGGGGTAATCCCTGCATCTTTTAAGGTCGCCTTGATTGCCTGAACAGCCCCTGCGCCACCCGGTGCCGGAGCCGTAATATGATGCGCATCTCCACTCATTCCATAACCAACTACCTCTGCATATATCTTGGCCCCTCGAGCCGTAGCATGTTCCAGAGTTTCCAAAAGCAATATTCCAGAACCCTCACCCATAACAAATCCAGAACGTTTAGCTTCAAAAGGACGCGAGGCTTTTTCTGGTGAATCATTATATTCTGGAGTTAAGGCCTTAGCAGCACAGAAACTTCCAACTCCAAGTGGAGTAATAGCGGCTTCAGAACCGCCGGCAATCATTGCATCTGCATCTCCCCTTTGTAATGTTCTAAAGGCTTCACCAACGTTATGTGTTCCCGATGCACAAGCTGTAACAATACAGCTGTTTGGTCCCTTTGCTCCAACATTTATGGAAACATAACCAGCTGCCATATCACAAATCATAAATGGTACAGTAAAAGGAGAAAGCTTTGCTGGACCTCTTTCATGCAGGGTCTTTGCTTGATCTTCTAAAAATTTTATTCCACCAATTCCAGATCCAATAAATACCCCAACTCTTGAGGCATTATCAGAATTTATCACTAAACCAGAATCCTTAAGTGCCAATTGAGACGCAGCAATTGCAAATTGAATAAAGCTAACTAAACGCCGTGCCTGCTTCTTATCTAAATAATCTTCCGGATTAAAATCAGAAACTTCTCCGGCAATCTTTGCTGAGAAATTTGTAGTATCAAAATGAGTAATTGGGCCAATCCCGCTTTTACCGGAAACTAGGTTGTCCCAAAAGACCTCATGCCCAATTCCAATTGGGGTAACTGCCCCAAGCCCTGTTACTACCACTCTATGCATTCTGATACTCCTGCAAAATATCTTCAATAATCTTGGCTGCGGGCTTTATGGTTCTATCCTTTATTCGCCAAACATTCTCCCCCGAGAAAACTACTCCATTATCGATATCACCTTTTTGGGCATTGATCAAGGCCTGAATAATGCAATAAACCAAACTACAGTTTTTCAAACAATAATCACATCCAGCCGGACTTGGAACTGTTTTATCAAGAATTTTATTAACAAACTTGTTCTTTAAGGCGTGACCAGGCATCCCAACAGGAGACGTTATAAAAACAACATCATCTTTTGTGGCTTTCTGGTACATTTGCTTATAGGCCAAGGCAGCGTTACATTCTTCTGACAAAACAAAACGAGTTGCAATTTGAATCGCACTTGCTCCAAGCTCCATGAATTCTTTAATCTGTTTACCATCATAAAAACCACCGGCTCCAATAATCGGATAATCAGGGCCAAGAGCTGCCCTAATCTCTGGAAGAATCTCTTTTATTGAACGCATAGTTCCAAGATGTCCACCCGCTTCCTTACCCTCAACAACAATTGCCGGGGCTCCCAATTTCTTGGAAACTTTTGCTAGGCCAACACTGGAAACAATTGGAACGATTTCTGTGGTCGTCCCCTTGGCCAATTTGAAAATATCTCTTGAAAAACCTGCTCCGGTAAAAATTAGATCAATCTTCTCTTTTAGGGCAGTATTTACCAATCCGACAAATTCACGGGCCGCAAACATTATATTTGCTGCAACAATACCCTTACCCTCAGAAATACGCTTGGCCAAACGTATCTCCTGTGCAAGCTCTTCAAAAGCCAAACCCGAAGCACCAATTACGCCAACCGCTCCGGTTTTGGCTACAGCGCCTGCAAGGGCCCCGGTTGAAATTCTTATCGCCATCCCTCCCTGTACAATCGGGAGGTCGGCGATTAAACGACCTATTTTTAGTTTAGGTAAATCCATTATTTCTTATTTGCTAATATAAAATTAACAGTATCTCCTACAGATTTAATTTTTTCAGCTTGTTCGTCTGGAATTTCAGTTCCAAATGCTTCTTCAAGTGCCATTACCAATTCTACAGTATCAAGAGAATCGGCACCCAAATCATCAACATAAGAAGCCTCTTTCTTTACTTCTTCTTCCTTAACCCCTAACTGTTCAACTACAACCTTCTTAACTTTTTCTAAAACTTGAGCTTCATCCATTATCTATTCACCCCCCTCATGTATTCATTAACATTCCGCCATTTATATTTATAACCTGCCCGGTTATATAGCTTGCGGCACCTGACGCTAAAAACACTGCTGCGTTTGCAATATCACTCGGCTCACCCAGCTTCTTCATCGGTATTTGGGTCAACATAGCCTCTTTAACTTTTTCAGGGATTTTATCCGTCATTGCAGTTCGGATAAATCCAGGCGCAATTGCATTGCAAGTAACTCCTCTGCTTGCAACTTCCCGAGCAACCGTTTTGGTAAAAGCTATTACCCCACCTTTTGAAGCAACGTAATTAGCCTGCCCCATATTGCCCATTTCTCCAACAATAGAGGCAATGTTGATTATTGTACCTTCTCTTTGCTTCATCATCAAGGGGATAATGGCCTTGGTGCAATTAAAGACCCCAGTTAGGTTAACATTTATAACTGCATCCCAATCTTCTTTTTTCATCCGCATAATGAGAGCATCTTTCGTAATTCCAGCATTGTTAACTAGAATAGAAACCTTACCCATCTTCGCAACTGTCTCTTTAATCCCGGCTGTTACATCAGCTAAGTCAGTTACATTGGTCTTAAGAGCTAAAGTTTTAACACCAAGCTTGCTAATCTCGTCAGCAGTCTTTTGGGCAAGTTCAAGATTAACATCCGATATAACAACAGAACTACCTTCCTCTGCTAATCTTTTAGCAATTGCAGCGCCAATACCTTGAGCCGCACCAGTCACAAATGCAACTTTATCCTTTAATTTCATTATATCCTCCTACGGTGACCCCTCGATCAATTTTTTTAATTAAGCCAGATAAGACCTTTCCTGGCCCTACTTCTACAAACTCAGTAACTCCATCTTTTATCATCAGTCGTATAGAGTCTTCCCATAAAACCGATGCAGTAACCTGTTTTATCAATAATTCTTTAATTTGAGATGCCGAAGTTACATAATCCGCTGTAACATTTGCAACTACCGGAATTTGGGCATCTTTAATTTCTATTTTATTTAGCTCTTTTGCAAGTTTTTCTTGAGCAGGTCGCATCAAAGCACAGTGAAAAGGAGCACTCACTTGAAGCGGAATAACTCTTTTGGCTCCAACTTCTTTACAAAGATCCGCAGCTCGTAAAACCGCTGCTTGTTCTCCAGAAATAACTATCTGTCCCGGAGAATTATAATTTGCTGCACAAACCTCTCCTTCGGCCTTCACACAACAGTTCTCTAATTTTTCTCTATCTAAGCCAAGCACTGCCACCATGGCACCTGCTCCTACTGGAACAGCTTCTTGCATAAATTTACCACGAAGGTTTAAAATCTTGACTCCAGCTTCAAAAGATATAGCACCTGCAGCATAAAGAGCAGAGTACTCACCCAAACTATGTCCAGCAACAACATCTGGCAATTTAGAGTTATTCTTCCTAAGCTGTTCAAAAGCGGCGACACTAATTGTGAATATAGCTGGCTGGGTAATTTCGGTCTTTTTAAGTTCGGGAGCGGGCCCCTCAAGGCAAATCTTTTTCAGATCAAAGTCCAATACCTCATTTGCTCGATCTAAATACTCCTCCGCAAACCCCTTCCCCATCCCAACTGACTGAGAACCTTGTCCCGGAAATACGAATGCACGTTTACTCATGTTTAAATATTGTAACAAAAATTAAAAAAGTTTGCTATCGGAAATTTTCTAAATCGTTACCCGGCCTTCAAATGGAAACAGTTTTATGGCTGGAACACGTAAGGCTTGAAGCTGAGGTATTATTTCTGTAAAGCTTTCGTTCCTTTCATCAATTTCTTTCTTAACCGCCTTCGAAATAAGCGCTTTAAATCCAGCATAAACCAATTCAACTTTCGGTTTCAACCTTGGTGGCGCCAGATCAAAATCAAACCTCCCCAAAACACTTTCTTCTTTCAGTGGAGGTACTGCTTCATTCAGGTCAGCTTGTCTACCTAACACGTTACATTCATTATCAAAAGGATTCTCTCCCTCAACGATTTCCTGAAAGGTTAAACCAAAGTTATAGATATCACTTCGTTGGTCTAGCCTTTTTCCCCGTGCTTGTTCGGGAGACATATAGTACGGAGATCCACGCACTAAGCCCCCAGTATCACGATATCCCTTATTGCAAACAAGACCAAAATCAAGTAGGCGAACCACACCATTCGAACTTAGTACTAAATTCTTTGGCTTTAGATCTCTGTATAGAATACCCTTACCATCGCCCCATTCTCTGTAATTATGGTACGCATTTAACACATGGGCAGCCACTAATACAATTTCTATGGCTTGATAAAGGGGGATCCTTATTCCACTATCGATCCGATCACCCAAATCTTCCCCTTCGACTAATTCCATAGCGAGGCAACCTTTATTATCAATAATTTCATACGCAACAATCTTTGGAGCAATAGGATGAACCCCAAGCGTCAACATTTCCACATCCTTTAATAAATGCACTCGTTGTGATCTTATGTTTTTATTGACAACTTTTAGAGCAACAACCTGCTTTGTGTCTGTATCAGTTGCTTTATATACCTTTGAATAGCCCCCTTCTCCAAGAAGACTGATGATTTGGAATCTTCCAATTCTTTCTCCAACTAAACAACTAATTGATTGAGAACGACCATACATGCTTTTTTATCGGCAGGAATACAAAATAATTTCACTAATATTATTTAAACAATTACGCTTGGATCTTCGTATCGAAGCATTTCTTTCGCAAGCCAACAAAGCAGTTCAAGATGCGGAATTACTTCCGTAAAACTTTGTGTTCTCTCTTTATGTTTTTTTCTTACCATTCCCCAAAGAAGAGATCTGAAGGTCTCATAAATCAAATCAACTTTATCTCCTAATCTAGCCGGAGCAAGATCATAGCGACTCAGAACACTCTCTCTTTTCAATTCTGGGATATCATTATGCATAGCTCTTTGCTCACACATTATCTCCCGGGCATTTTCTCCATCAACAACATCCTTTCCTTGTACAATCCTCTGGATGGTTATCCCGGTGCTGTAAATATCAGAACGCTCATCAAGTCTTTCTCCTGAGACCTGTTCTGGCGACATATATCTTGGAGTACCATATACCATCAATGAACCGTCAGAATCACCGACCCCACAAGCAAGACCAAAATCAAGAAGTCGTACAGCACCATTTGGAGTAATTACAACATTTACCGGCTTAGCATCTTTATAAACAATCCCCTTTCTATATCCTCTACCCCTATAGTTATGATATCTATTGAACGCATAAGCAAGCGCCCGACCAATCATTGCAGCCTGGTAAAGCGTTACCCCTTCTCGACCAGTAATCATATCTTCAACCAAATCCCCTTCGATCAATTCCATTGCAAGATATGCACATCCATCAAACAAATCAAAATCAATAAATCCTGGAGCAAGAGGATGAATATTGTGTCTTAAAATTTCTGAATCTCTGTATAAATGATTTAGGGGAGTTTCTGAAGCACTACTTACAATTTTAGCTGCAACATTTTTACCAGATCTTGTATCAATTGCTCTATATACAACTGAATACCCCCCCATACCAATTTGGTCAACAAGCCGGTAATTCGCCAATGTTTTACCACTCATGCTATTCCATGTTTTATTTACATATATCATACATACTATTATCGTTCATGTTTCATAATAATTTCATCTATTTTCCCACAAATTTTCCCACAAAAAGTTTGCATAAAAAATATTTATTTGCTATGATAAAAATTATAAAAATATTCTTATTTTTAGGGAGGAATCGGTAAATGGAAAAGACAAAATTTGGTGGAAAAATATTGATTATCGGTTGCGGCTCTGTCTCTCAATGTGCTATCCCAATTCTCTTTCAACAAATTGACGTTGATCCTAAAAAAGTAACCATTATGGACTTTGCTGATAACCGAGAAAGAGTTAAAGATACATTAGCAAAAGGTGTATCTTATGTTTTTGATAGAATCACTCCAGAAAATTATCCAAAATTATTGAGTAAATATGTCGGATCAGGAGATTTAATTATTGACCTGGCTTGGAACATTGATTGCATTGCTATGCTTAATTACTGCAGGGATAACAATATATTATATGTAAACACATCGGTTGAAGAATGGGACCCATACAAAGATGATGAACGTAATTCACCGGGAAAATATACATTATATAGCAGGCACATGCAGATTATAGATCAGATCGAAAAATGGGGAAGCAATGACGGCCCTACCGCAATTGTTGATCACGGGGCAAATCCTGGCTTAGTTTCTCACTTTACCAAACATGCATTGATTGGAATTGCTAATAAAATAATTGCAGAAAAACCGAACGATCCAAGGGTTGATGAGCTAAAAACACATATAAAAGAAAAAAACTTTCCAAAACTTGGACAGTTAACCGGAACAAAGGTAATTCATATCTCAGAACGCGATACTCAGATCACAGATAAACCAAAACAGGTTAATGAGTTTGTAAATACCTGGAGCATTGAAGGATTTTTTGAGGAAGGGGTTGCTCCAGCTGAAATGGGATGGGGAACACATGAAAGAAACATTCCATTGAATTCTTTTTTTCATGACATTGGTCCTCAAAACCAAATTTGTCTAAAACAGATTGGAATGAAGACTAAGGTGCATTCGTGGGTACCTTGCGGAGAAATAACCGGAATGGTTGTTCGTCACGGCGAAGCATTTTCAATCTCCGATCGTATGACCCTTTGGGAAGATGGAAAAGCTGTTTACAGACCGACCGTACACTACGCTTATTGCCCATCCGATGTTGCAAAAGTGTCTCTGGATGAATTAGAGATGAGACAATTTCAACTTCAAGAAAATCAGAGAATCATGAGTGACGAGATTATTGATGGAGCAGATGAACTAGGAGTTCTACTAATGGGACATGATTTTAATTCTTGGTGGTGTGGTAGCTTACTTGATATTCATTCTTCCCGCAAATTAGTCCCTCATCAGCAGGCAACGACCATGCAGGTAGCAATTTCAATCATATCTGCTGCAATGTGGATGATTGAGAATCCAAAACGTGGTTTTAATTTACCAGATGATATTGACCATGAATTTATTCTTGAACACTCGATGAAATATATTAAACCGTTCGTTTCAAAGGCAGTTGACTGGACACCACTTAAACATCTAAATACAAAGTTTACCAAATTTGATATGCCGCAGCCAAAAGAAGAAGACCTGTGGCAATTTACTACTTTCTTAGTTGATAAGATTCCTTACAGTCTTAAAAAGACTGAGACAGTTCACACTGTAATAACAGCATCATGAGAGAAGGACTAGAAAAAAGGATTCGCAAGCTGGTTAAAAAAGAGGGTTCTCCTCTGATGTTAATCGACAAGGAGGCTCTTCGCAAGCAGTACCAGACCTTTAAGCGTCATTTATCAAACGTCACCCCCTATTATGCTATAAAGGCTAATCCTCATCCTGAAATTATTAAAACTTTTGTTAAAGAGGGATCTTCTTTTGATGTTGCCTCAGCTGCGGAGATGAATTTAGTTCTATCGTTGGGGGCAAAGCCCAAAAATATAATATTCGCAAACACAATTAAATCGATTGAAGATATAAAAAAGGCTTACCGGGCAAGAGTTCGTTTAATGACCTTTGATAATGAATCAGAACTCTATAAAATTGCAAAACATGCTCCAGGATCCAAGGTTATCGTTCGAATTAAAGTTGATAATATCGGCTCAACCGTTGAACTATCATTAAAATTTGGAGCTGATCCTGATCATGCCCTATTTTTACTTAAAAAAGCAAAATCATTAGGACTAAAACCAACTGGAGTTTCATTTCATGTTGGATCACAATGTATTAATATCGACAACTTTAACAATGCCTTGGATATCTCATCGGTCTTATTTGAAGAAGCCAAAAAGATTGGAATTCCACTCGATGTCCTAGATATTGGCGGAGGATTCCCTATTCGCCACTTTGATGAAGATAGCCACATTACATTCAAAGACATTGCAAGGCAGATTAGAAAGAAGATGAAACGTCAGTTTAACAAGAAAGTTCAGTTTATTGCCGAACCGGGCCGTTTCTTTTCTGGTCCGGCCGGAACGTTAATAACGCAGGTAGTAGGTAGAACTTTTAGAAATAACAAAAACTATTATTACTTGAACGACGGAGTATATGGTGATTTTTCTGGAATGATCTTTGATCATTGTAAATATCAGTTTAAGACTTTACGGCGAGGACAAAAATTCCTATCAACCTTAGCCGGACCGACTTGTGACTCGCTCGATATTTTATCTTTAAGCGAAGATCTGCCAGAAATGGATGTTGGAAACATTGTCTATATTAAAAACATCGGCGCCTATTCTTGTGCTTCTGCTGTTCCAAACTTCAACGGCTTCAAACCAGCTAAGATTTTGATGGTGTAAAAAATCAGGAACAAGAAACACGGATTTTTCCAGGACCATTGCGAGGTCCATCATCAAATAATAACAAACCTTGGTGTAATATCTGCCTAAAAACTGATAACATCTCCCAAATATCTGGCTCATCCATTTGATAGCCTACGTTATTACATAAAATAGCATCAAACCCTCTCCCCTCTGGAGTAAAATCAGACAAAGTCCTAAGATCAGAAAAGTTACGCAAGTCCATTTGAGTTGTGAAAACATGATCCAAAATCCCATCTTTTACCACCAATCTCAATTCATCAGAAGGGGGAAATGAAAAATACTTACTAAAACGTCTCATATCAAAACGGGTACCGTACAAAAAATACTCACCACTATTTAACGATTCCAAATTATCCGATAAAAGATCAAGAGCAATCACAACTAAAGGAAATTCTTCTTTTTTTACCCCCTCTCTTTCAAGGAATTCTAGCCAAGTAATTACTATCGACACTGCCTCGTGCCCCTTTCCACAACCAGCGCTTAAAACAAAATACGGTTGAGGAAATTCAGTGGCAGAATCTTTCATATGACTAGCAAGTTGACGAAACCATTCTGGTTTACGAAAAAAAACCGACCATCTTTCATTACTTGATTTTACAACATCACAATTTCTCTGCGGCAACTCGCTTAAGGGCCTTTGGGTTCTTGGGATTATCATAAATAATTATCGCAAAGAAAAAGGGAAAGTTTCAGTTAATCTTACTATCCGCAGATTTCTTGCAGTTTCTTCGTCAAAACAGGGACAATATCAAAGAGGTCGGCAACTATGCCGTAAGTGGCTACTTTGAAGATTGGGGCATCTGGATCCTTATTAATCGCAATAATTGTGTCAGAACCTTGCATTCCAACTAAATGCTGGATCTTTCCAGAGATTCCACAAGCAATATAGAGCTTTGGAGCAACGGTCTTACCGGTCTGCCCTACTTGGTGATGTGCTGAGATCCAACCAGCATCTACAGTTGCACGTGAAGCACCAACTGCTCCACCTAGAACCTTGGCCAAGTCTTTAATAATTTGAAAATTCTCTGCCTCCCCTATCCCACGCCCACCTGAAACAATAATCTCCGCATCAGCTAAATTAACTTTTACCGATTCGTCCTTTATTATTTCCACCAATTTCACTAATAAATCATCCTCTTTTAAATTGGCCTTCTCTCTAACTATCTCTCCCTTATTATTTAAATTCTTTTCTGATTTTTTGAAGACCTTTGATCTGACAGTCGCCATTTGAGGTCTGTGGTTTGGAGAAATAATTGTAGCCATGATATTTCCACCAAAAGCGGGACGGGTTTGTAATAAAATTTTTCTCTCGGGATCGATTGATAAACCAGTACAATCGGCAGTTAGACCACAATTAACGCGAATGGCCGTTCTGGCTGCTAAATCACGCCCCATTGTAGTTGCACCAATCAACATAATCTCTGGCTTGTATTTATTAATTAACTCCGAAATTACACGAGTATATGGAGCAGTCTTGTAATTTTTTAATTCTGGATCGGTTACTAAATATACTTTCTGCGCTCCGTGGGTAAAAAGATGATCAGCCTCTTCTACAATATTTTCATCACCTAAAAGAACGGCTGAAATTTCACATTTTAGATCTTTAGCAAGCTGCTGTGCTTCACCTAGCAACTCGTAAGTAACAGATTGAATCTTCTCTTCACGATGTTCTGCAAAGACCCAGATTCCTTTATAAGCGGAAAGATCTTTACTTTGAGCAGTCTGCTCTTCTCGTTTTATCTCAATTGCTTCAAACTTCTTACAGGATTCAAGACAAGCTCCACAAAGATTGCACCCTGCCTCGTCAATAATGGCCTTTTTATTCTCTATCTTAATAACAGCAAACGGACAGGCCCTAACACAAAGCCCGCAGCCAATACATTTTTCCTCTAATACCTTGATTCCCATTAAATAATCTTACGCTCCTTAATCTTTGCAACTATTTTGGCAACAATTTCAGCCGGCTCCCCTTCTAACATCTCACCGCCACCCTTTGGAGGAGGAGAAAAGATCTTTACAACTTGGGTTGGTGAACCGTTAAGTCCTGCTTTTTTTTCATCTCCATCAATATCAGCTAAAGTCATGGTAGGAATTTCCACTTTTTTTGCCTTCATCATTCCACGAAGAGATGGCATACGGGGTTCATTGATCTGTTTAACGACTGTTAAAACTGCAGGAAGTGGAGTTTCCACTATTTCATTCACCTCTTCAAGCATTCTCTCTACTTTTGCTTTGTTATCGGTAACCTCAATTTTTACTGCAAAAGTAACTTGAGAAATATTTAGCCATTCTGCAATTCCAGGTCCAACCTGTGCTGTATCTCCATCAATTGCCTGTTTTCCGCAAAGAATTAGATCATAATCACCAAGTTTTTTAATTGCTTGGGCTAAAGTATACGATGTAGCCCAGGTATCTGATCCGGCAAAAGCACGGTCAGAGATCAGTTTAACTTCGTCCGCTCCCATTGCGACTGCCTGTTTTAGGGCTTCTTTCGCTTGAGGGGGACCCATTGAAATAACTGTAACCTTACCACCATATTGCTCTTTAAGCTTTAAGGCAGCCTCAATAGCGTTTTCATCAAAGGGATTGACGATAGAGGGCACACCCTCACGAACCAAAGTGTTTGTTTCGGGGTTTATCTTTACTTCCGTCGTATCCGGAACCTGCTTTATACAAACTATGATATCCATGTTTAAAAATTATAGCATAGAAATATTTATCAGAAAAGTTGAAATTTATCCCCATTTTTATCGATATACATATATATGACTACACTAAGTGGCTTTTCGCTATACTTTGGAAAGAGAATTAAAGGATTATGGCATTTTTCTGAGGTTGCAACTAGAGGACTATGTAAACTCAGAGATATTCCCGGTTTTCCACTTGCGAAAAACTCTGAACTTGCTGATATCTTTGTAGATTTTAATGGAATGTATGAAGATGAAATCAGGGATGTTGTTAGAAAAGCGGTTCGACTTAAAATTATTGAACACCCCCAAATCATTGAGCAAATTCATCGTGGGATAGATAATATTCATATGTTTGCAAAAAATGAGGCCACCACTCTCAATAAATTTGAAAGATACTCCCGAACACTTAACGAGGTAGAAAAATTTACAAGTAAATTTAAAATTGATAATCCAATTACAGAAAAAGACATAAAAGCAACTATTCAAACAATGTTAGACAAAGAGGAAGGACTCCTAAGCTATCATTATCTAACCGATCTTGGAGCATTAAGAGCAAAGGTTAGACTAGAAAAGATTGAATCTTTCTGTAAGCGGTGGAAAATAACAACAGAAAAAAAACAGTGCAGACAATTAATTAGCAAGGCTAGTAGGTTACTTGATAAGAAAGAGGCAGTTTATAGGAAAAAGGCCAAGGTATCCCCATCACTCGTTTTAACAAGACATCTCTTTCCTGGCGAAAATGTCAGATTTAGATCATATAATGGAACCCTCCTTACTCCAGAAGAAGTTATGTGGTTGTTTTATACTCCGCAAGCTGGTTTACATTCTTTAAGCAATTCGCCATATGCTCGAAATAGCATTGCTCAAAATATATTAGAAAGCTCAAAACGTTCTGGCGCATCAAGGAAATTCCCTCTAATTATCCAAATTGAAAGAGATGATAGAAACCCCTATCAATTTAATATAACCTGGGATCACGGAATCGAAATGACCTTTCTTGATGATAGAGCTTGGACAGTAAGCAGAGGAACTTAATTGGTAAAATGGGCAGGATGGGGACATGGTGGAGGGGCCTCGATGATTGATGCTTCTTAA
>CAYQVW010000022.1:0-20786 GCA_964421245.1 uncultured bacterium
TGCATGTGTTAGGCACGCCGCCAGCGTTCATCCTGAGCCAAGATCAAACTCTCAATAAAAAGTTTGATTTGCTCTATATTACTCCCGATGTTGAAATCGGGTTGAAAAAAAAACTATAAAATTACAATTAACATAAGACTCGCGCACTCTATTTCAAATTTCATTTCCATAAATTTCCGAAAAGTACTCGGAACAGGAAGGAGTATTATTATAACATAAGAAACAAAAAAGTGTCAACCCTTCTTCTCGTCCTTTCGAGTCAATAAAGCGTTGATAATTTTTAGTAAACGATGCGGAGAATACTTTTTAAATAAATACGCATCAGCGCCAGCTTGTCGGCCTAAATCCTTATCCTTTTCAGAGACATTGGATGTAAACATAATAATGGGAATATGCTTAAAACGGGAATCAAACTTTAACATTCTACAAACTTGATGTCCGTTTAATTTGGGAAGAAGTAAGTCCAAAACCATTAAATCTGGACTCTCGGACCTTGCCATATTTAATCCGGCCAATCCGTCGGTTGCAGTTACTACCTCAAACTTCTCACTCAGCAGAATTTCTTCAATTCGCTTAATTACTATCTTATCGTCATCAACAACTAATATTTTCGCCATAATGCCTTGGATTCTATCATAGCTATGCTTCTACCGCAAGCTGGCGCCAATTGGAACTTAATATTTCTTGTAAATCTAAAACCACAACTAACCTCGCATCTCCCAAAATCGCGGCTCCAGCAACATTGCGAACCTTCCCTAAATACTCCCCCAGAGTTTTTATAATTACATGTTCTTCACCCTCAAGAGTATCAACTGCAAGGGCAACTGGCTTATTCATAAATTCTAATATTAATATCACCTGCTCAGAACCCTCTCCCATCTCTGGAAGATTTAGTACTTTTTGTAAAGAAAAGAAGGGAACCTCTTCATTGTTAACGGTAATAGAAGTAGCGTGGCTATCAACTTTTTGTCCCTTGATTGTCTCTTTTACTTCGCTAGTTGGAATTGCAAACAACCTACCAGAAACAGACAGCATAAAGATCGAAGCAACCGCGACAGAAATTGGAAGATCAAAAACAAACTTTGTATATAAGCCTCGTTGAGATTCTATCTTCACGATCCCTTGCAATTGACTCAAGGCATCACGAACTACATTTAATCCGACCCCACGACCAGAAACATCCGTTATTTCTTTTTTAGTCGAAAAACCTGGTTGAAACAAAAGCTCAAAAATCTCATTCTCTTCAAGTTTGTCTGCCTCAGCCGAAGTTACTAACTTTTTCTCAATTGCAATCTCTTTTACTCTCTCTTTATCAACCCCTCCTCCATCATCCTCTATCTCCATAATAATACGATTGCCTCTTTGATAGGCATTAATAATAATAACTCCCTCTGGAAGCTTTCCCGCTTTTTTCCTAATCGCTGGAAGTTCAACCCCATGATCAATACTGTTTCTAATCAAATGCATAATTGGATCTTGAATCACCTCAATTATCTTCTTATCAAGCTCGGTTCCTTCACCAGAAAAAATCAATTTTATCTGCTTTTCCTTTGCCTTAGAAAGATCTCGAACCAAACGTTCCATTTTTGAGAAAATTACAGAAAGCGGCAGCATCCTCATTTTTATCGCTGTCCCCTCAAGTTGATCAATTAAACGATCAAGCCTGGTAGATTGATTGCTCATATCATCCAACAAGAAAGAGATGCGATCGCGCAAATCAACAATCTCTACATCAAGAGCATCAATTTGAGAAACCATTCCCTCTTCTAGGTCTGGGACCTGATTTATCTGTCGAAGCGATTTGTGAATATATTTTATTTGATCAAAAATACTCCTAACTTCATTTGGTCTTTTAGTAATTCTTCCTTTATGAATAATAAGTTCATTAACTAATCCCATCAACGTGTCAACTTTCGAAACATCGATATGAATAAAGTTTTTAAGATCAGTTCTAAAAACAGCAAGATCAATATCTCGCTCAACCACTCTATCTTTCTTTTTTATTTTCTTGGTTATTCTTTTGCGATTCTGAATAGTTTTAAGTTTTTTATAAAGAACACTGTAATCAATTCCCTTTGGTTTCTCAGAAGTCGCATCATCAACCATCTTTTTTAATAAGTCAAAAGAAGAAAAAAGCAGATCAAATTCCCAAGGACTATATTCACCGGTCTTTAAATGAACAAAGGCATCCTCTAGGCGATGGGCAAACTTCCCGATTTCAGTTAGCCCAATCATATTGGCCGCCCCTTTTAAACTATGTAACTCTCGCATCATCCCCTCAAGTAGATCGATATCATCGGGATCTTTTTCAAACCTGAGTAACTCACTATTGAGACTTTCAAGATATCTGGCCGACTCTTCTTTGAAGAGCATCGAAAATTGACTTTGTGGTTTTTGCGGTTTATTCTTCATTGGCTACTCCACCTTAAAACCAGAAATTGCATCCTTTAGGTCATCAGCCAATTGCTTAAGATTTTTGGTCGATTCAACTAAGCTATGGGTCGATGCTTCAAACTGGTGAGCAACTTGCGACCAACCCTGAATTCTGGTCACAATCCTGTCTGTTGAGGATTTTTGATCTGTACTTGATTTTAGAATATCATTTGCAGCCGAGGTAGTTTCTGCAATCATATTATTAATTTTATCAATTGATTCAGCAGTCTGTTGAATACTATCAACCGACTTTTTTACACTAGCACTAGATTCTCTTGTTACTCCTACTGTTAGATGTGTATCTTCTTGTATTTCGCCAATCAGTCCTTCAATCTCTTTAGTTGAGTTTGCCGCCCTCTCTGCCAGCTTTCGAATTTCAGTTGCAACCTGGGCAAAACCCTTTCCTGCCTCTCCCGCCCGAGATGCCTCAAGCGAAGCGTTAACGGATAAAAGATTGGTCTGCTCTGTAATCTCGTCAATCATTGTAGCAATTGTACTTATCTGATGAGATCTGTCTTCTAAGGTCGTTATTCTTCTAACAACCTCTGAAACCTTTGACTTAATATTTTTCATCTCACCCTTAATGGTGGAAATAGCTTTTTTGCTGATTTCAGAAGTGGAAAGCGTTGCCTGGGCGGTCTGTGCAACTCGCTCGGCACTAAGATGAACATGAGAAGCAGAACTAGCTAAATTGTGTAAGGTTGAGATAGTATTGGCAAGAGTCTTGGCTGTTTCTATTGCTCCATGCGCCTGTTGCTCTTCTGAATAACGAATGTTGCGAACCATATCTGTAATATCAACCCCCATATCCTTTGCCCTCAAAACCATTAGTTTTAAACTATTGACCATGTAGGTCGCTGACCTACAAATTGAAAAGAACTCGTCGGATGCCCCAGATAAAAGACGATGGGTCAAATCCCCATTAGAAATAGCTTTTAGGTATTTACCAAGCTTTCTAAGCGGTAACAAGCTAATGCTTGTAAACGCCGAGGCCACAATATAGGAGAAAAAAGCACCAAAGATAGAAAAAATAAGCATTCCGTATCTTAGAGAATAAATCGTTCTTTCAAAAATTTTGGGATCGGCCTTAAAATACTGATACTCATACATTATAGAATTGTGCATAAAGAGACTAATAAATAATATAATACTCAAAGCAAAAGCCAAAAAAGATAGAAAGAGCTTAAAAAACAAGGTCGGTCCGGGATGATTGAGAGATGGTAGTGAATTTTTCTGATCCGCCAACTCTCTCAATTGGTACATAATATTTTCTATAACAAAAAATCCCGATAAAAAAACAACCAAGCCAGCAATAAAGCCAGAAAATGGAAATGTTACAATCTGCCAAAAAGAGAGTTGATATGTAACATACAGATAGTAGGCATTAATTAAACTACCAGAAAGGATCATCAACCCATTCAGATATAGTAAGTAAAAAGAGAAATAAGAAGCCCTCTTTTGAACACCAAAAGCCTGTTCATTGGTAATTTCGTTTCTGTTCTCAAAATCATCCATAAATTTTACAAGAGGCTTGCTCAATAAAAATGTTATAACTAATCCAACTGCTGCAAAAACCAAATAAATCCAAAGTAGATTTAGTAGAATCGACCAAAGAAATTGGATATCGAATCGTAAGCATGCAAAAAGGGTTAAAACATAAATTAAGACACCAATAAAGAAACTAACCAAAAAAGAGAGGGTAATTTTATTTTTTAACTGCATTTTCCACCTTAAAGGTCAGTATTTTTTCAACATCTAAGAGACCATAACAGCTTTCCTCATACATGATTTCTTGACAAACAAAATCCATATAATTAGGGTTATTAAACTTTGACAAATCAGAAATATCTCGATCTTTAGAAATAATCGATATTTGTGGAATATTATCTACCAAAACACCGACTTCAAACTTATCTCGCTGAATAACTAATATATGCCTAAAAAGACCTTTATCAGCTGTTTTGGGATCAGCAAAGCGACGAATATTTATGATTGCCAGCGGAACACCCTGGTAGTTAATTACTCCCCGAACATGTTCGGGGACATTTGGAATCGAGAGAATACTTTGTGTAAGGTTAATTACCTCTTTAACATTTGCGAATGGGGCGGCTAAATTAACCCCTTCTATTGTAAAAAATAGATATTCTTCCTTCTGAGCACTCTTTGATGTTGCTTCTAGTGTTTCCATATATTTTGGAATATACTACCATTATATACAGAGTATGTTCAAGTGGTCTATTTTTCTAATAGTTCTCCGCTAACAACTCAAAATGAGCCTGTGGATGATCACAAGCCGGACACTTATTTGGCGGCGTTGATCCATTCGAAACATAACCACAATTTCTGCAATGCCATTTCACTTTTTGATCTTTTTTGAAAACTTTCTTCCCTTCGATATTTCCAATCAATTTTCTATATCGAGCTTCATGCTCTTTCTCTACACTTGCAATCTGTCTAAACTGTTCGGCAATATTTGGAAAACCTTCTTCATCTGCAGTCTTTGCAGCAGCAATATAGAGCATGGTCCACTCTTCTTTTTCTCCAGCGGCAGAAGCCTTTAAATTCTCAAGAGTAGTCTTGGTCTCTCCAGCTGGGTACTTTGCAACTATCTCAACCGCTCCCCCCTCTAATAATTTAAAGAAGCGTTTTGCATGCTCCTTTTCATTATCTGCGGTTTCCTGAAAGATAGCCGAAATCTGCTCATAACCTTCTTTTTTTGCAACTGATGCAAAATAGGTGTAGCGATTACGAGCCTGAGATTCTCCTGCAAACGAAGCCAATAGATTCTTTTCTGTTTTGGTCCCTTTAATACTTTTACTCATTTTAGCCTCTCCTCCGAAAGATGTAGGTGATCGGTTTCAACCTCAACAAAAGCCTCAAAAATCTCTTTTACCCTTTTATTTTGAGACTCTGCCGCGGCTTTCTTATAAAATTCAATTGCCTTGGTCTCTCTGGCATGCGAATCTTCCAGGTTTTCTCTATTGCTCACATGACAAGGATCTTTCCCCGCAGGAATACTGTCAAGTTTTAAGATTTTTCTCCAAACCGAGGCATGCTCTGCTTCGACCTTGCCAAGAATCTTAAATAATAATTTCCCTTCTTGGTCATCGGTCTTTTTTGCTGCACAGAAATAAAAGGCTGCATTGCTTATTTCAACCTGCAAGGCATACTCAGCATTGGCCCTGTCTTTCTCATTTAATTCAACATTAAAATCAACCTTTACCAACTTTGCTTCTTTCATATACTTTTTATACGCTCCGCAAAAAGGGCAATTATCAGGAGCACTCGCTCCGATATAAGGATCCCCACAAATTTCACATCTCCATAATTTTGCCATTATTCATCTCCCCTTTTTATATTTTTTTAAATTGATCTTTCCCGGCTCCACACAATGGACAGACCCAAGAATCAGGAATAGCATCAAAGGCTGTCCCGGCAGCTACTCCATTATCTGGATCTCCACCTGACGGATCGTAAATATACCCACAAACCTTACATTCGTATTTATCCATTACGCCCTCCAAACTCCGTGTAAATTACAATATGCTTTTGCAGTAAACTTTTCTGGCTTTAAACAAAACTCAACCTCCGGTTTAAAACCAGGTTTTAAAAATTGACGATATTCTTTCCCATCGGCAATTACCTCGATCCACTCAATATAATGTTTTTCTTCCATTGGATGAGGAGCTGATCCAACCTTAACCTTAATTCCATTATTTGTCTGTTCAATAACCGGAACATGCTTTTCTTTTGCCGCATCAACCACATTGTCAGCCATTAATTTCATCGGTTTTCCACAGCAAACTAATTCTCCGTCTCCTGGATGAAGCACCTCAACAATATTCCCACAGATTTCACACTTATAGATTCCTAATTTGTTTGACATTTAATTTTCCTCCTTTTTTCTTTTGTACGGGCAGGTCGCGACCTGCCCCCTACATGAAAAACAAATTCCTTTGAAATAAAGATGAACCTCGTCTATCTTATTTCCACGAATTTCCTTATTATTTTCGCATGGACAATCGACCTTTTCAATATCAATTATTTTGCCGCACTTCTTACACATAAAATGAGAATGAGCTTTAGCAATAAAATCATATCTAGTTTCTGATCCAGAGATTGTAAGATCGCTTATTACTCCCTTTTTTTGAAATAACTCTAGCGTATTATATATAGTAGTTCTTGAAAGCGTTGGCAGTTCTTTTAATAAAGATTCGTAGATTTCATCAACTGTAGGATGAGTACGGTTTTGATCAAGATATTTTAAAATCTCGATTCGATGATAAGATGGACGTATTCCCTTCTCTTTCAGTTTCTTTTGTAATAATTCCATAATTGTAATTATTACAGATTAATAAGGATTTGTCAAGGGACTATTTATCCCTATACACCCTCTGACCAAAAGATTGCATTCTATTTTCTAATACGGAAAGGAACAAACCAACCCAAAACCTAAAAGACAAAGCTAAAAGAAAATAACCCCAAACGGAACCATTTTTAACAGGTCTAGGAGGAACTTCTTTGAGGAGAGCTCCAGTAATACGATCTTCTTTAACTTCTCTTAAAACAAGATTGTTTAGATCAAAAGATGATGGACACAGATCCCCATCTACCCTTCCTCCAAAGAAAATCTTAACAACCTTGGTTCAGGAACATCAACAAAATTGGGCTTTGCCCCAACCAGATAAGACATTCTATAGGCACGATCTTCGTCTTGAAGCTCCATCTCCATTAGCCTTCCAATAACTCCAACATGGGGAGATTCTAATTCCCGCTCCTCCTCTGAATCCAAACCAATTTCTCTTCTGAATGCTGAAACAGACCCCTCAAACCATTTAACAATATCATCAAACATTGGAGCTTCTTGCTCTTGATCCATCTCTGCTCGAGGAGTTCTTTTTGCAATCTTTCGTGGATCAAGCTCTAAGGTTGTTTCTAAGAAATATTAAATAAATTTCAGCTTATTTCCAAACAGCCAGAATGGCACCGATTACAGCAAACGCAGTTAAATTATAACCATTTCGAAGAAGAAAAAGTTTCCAGGGCCTCTTTTCAAAAACAACATCACCCAGTAATAATGTAGCAATAAAACCTAGTTCAACCAAAACTCCAATTTTGGCTCCTGCCAGCAAAGTGTTTGCTCCGCTAAAACTGATGACGTAGGCTAATCCAAGGGCAACCCCGAGTGAAGACAAAATCGCTAAAATCATATCTTTAATCCGAAGCACGAAATACTAAATAAATTCTAAATCATAATGACCAAAATATCAAATATTTAAAACATTGAAAATTATATATTTGATATTATTTCGGATTTCTTGCGGATAATCTTTCTCGAACTTTAGATCCCATCAGTTCCGCAAGTGCTACATTATAGTGTATTTAAAAATTTGGGCAAGATGAGGATAAGCATGCCTTTTATAGAAATCTTTTGCATCTTCATTAGAATATCTTTCTCTTAGTCCCTCAAAGACCGCTCTTGAAAATTCAAACCCAGACAAATCAGCAATTGGAAGAAAAGGAAGCTCCTTCCCCTTAAATGTCTTCACTCTTAGTCCCCTTATGTAATCTAAATATTGTGCAAAAGAAACATTTTGAAGTTTTCTAACAGTAATACAGCGAAGATCGAGGGGAGAGCTGTCAGATACTGGATGCCTCATAACAACATCTCCTGCACCAACACTAAAGTCGTCAATCCCAAGAACTTGCCTGAAATCATAGCCAGCAACTAATAGACTAGTAACCCTGGAATAAAACTGTCTGGTTAGTTGAGGGGAAAACAAGTCATACTTCAAACCTTTCTTCTTTCTAGCCCTAACCCTTTCTAACTCTTCCCGCCCGTAATTAAGAGCATTATAGTTAAAACAGAGATGCCCCTCTTCGTCAACTATAGATATTTCAATATATCCCTGACTTACCAAATCAGGATAAACATTTGCCTTAATTGTCCTTTGGGTTTTATTTTTGCCAAACTGAAAATCAACAATAGCTCTTCTCTCCGGAGCAACAAATAGCTTGGGGAGCCTATTTCCCAAACCACTAAGATAGCTATGCTCACAATCAGAGACTGAGCCAGAGCTCCTTAAGGTTTTTAAACGAGGAGCAGTTACAACTTTTAATTCTCTTCCTCTCCCTGGATCAAACCTAAAAACATATTGAAAAGTTCCTGATTGAAAAAAAGTAAGCGTAGCGTCCGTAGCTGTTCCCCTATTTCCCATAAGAAAGTTACTTGATAGACCAAAAAGAGTGGTCCTTAATTCTTTTGGATTTTTCTCATTATTATAGAATGCGACCGGAGCACGGCACCCAATTTTCCTATTTCCAATTTGCATATCCCATTGATAAGTAGCAACACCTAAAACAGATATTATTTTTGCTTTGGTAATAGAAAGGTTTTTTTGTGTTCCTTGGTGTATAACCGCTAACCCTTGATTAACTTTCATATCTACATATATATCGTTAAAAATAGGCTAAAATTTCAGATGAGTCCTTTCTAAAACTTGATTAATCAAAACTGCAATCTCCACATTAGAAGGATATCCGATAACCCCCTTTAAATAATTTGCAAAGTAGTCAAGCACATGATGCAGATTGTTTCCTTCATCAAACTCTTTTTTAAAATCAGTTTTTACCTTAGTATCCTTTCCCTTCACCTTTCCAACTGGACGATAAGTGGCCAAAGACAATGGAAAATCAGCTGATTTTCCATTATAGGTAAGAACTTTTCTCTCTCCGTCCTTTTCACCAACTATACGGACCATTCGAGTGGTTCTATTATTATTTAGAGATAAATCAATTGTTCCAGCAATGTTTCCTGTTCTACTCCTAAATAATATCCTTCCTTCTTCGACTAACCCTTTCTTTACATCAATATCAAAACGAGCAAAATTGAGTGAATCTAACGGCGCAAAAAGATGCAAAAGGCTCAACATGTGGCAACCGAGCAATTGATAAACATCATGACCAAAAGTACCAGTCTGTTCCATCGCTAAGTGAATAGCGGAAATTTGTCCAATCTCGCCATCATCAACCAATTGTTTCATTTGAGCAATTGCCGCAGAAAAGGCAAATGTATAATCAACAAATATCTTAAGATCATTATCCCTTGCCAAATCTGCCAAAATAACACCTTCTCTTGCAGTTAACGTAAAGATTTTCTCCATAAAAAGATCTCGTCCAGATCGTAAAACCCTTTCACCTAAATCAAAATGCGTCTCAGTAGGAGTTGCAACAACAACGGCATCTATACCTTGTCTTAACAAAAGAGCATCAGTTGACATAAGAGGAATACCATCTAGACCATCACGAAGTCTTTCTGGATGCTTTACAGCAGCAGCAACTACTTCAAATTCTTCGTGCTCTCTAAAATTTCTCAAAAGGATTCCGCCCCAGTTACCAAGTCCCGCAATTCCAACTTTTATCATGCCTTATTATCTTTTATTAAACAAAGAAATTTCACACAATCTTTGTTCTGGCCGGAACAACTCCCCTCTTCTTATTGCACCGTAACCAAACTGGTAAATGCAGACGCCCCATCACCCGAAACATACCCAACCGAACCAGCTTTTGCTCCGCCACTCATGGTCATTGGATTAACTCCCCAAACAAGAATACTGTAGGTTCCTGCCACAATATTAGACGAAGTAATTTGCAACGATTTTTCTGAAACGGGAACAACGACTTGATAGTTTTTAGTTGCATCGGTTGCTCCATTATAATCTGTTATCTGCACCCAGGTATGAGTACAAGGATAAGCCCCCTGCGTAACCGTCCAGGTTATATTAAATGGAAGAGTTACGGTAGCAGACTCTATCGGAACAAGACTGCTATGATACGAAATAGGAGTTACGGTCGAACTCGATGGATAACTCTTACTCCCCTTTACAACCGATATGGAGACACTTTCTCCTGCTGAGTGAGAAAAACCATCAGCGTTTTGATAACTATTGCGAACTGTTCCAGTTGTGTATGCAGTCGAAGATGAAACACCAGTTGTATCGTTAGTAAGTGTTACAGTTGCACCAGTTATATCGGTACCCGTAACAGGATCATTAGGGTTTGAAAAGTTAGCGGCACCATCAGTTACAAAGACATAAGGATGAGAAAAATACCACAAAATGAGATATTCGCCATCACTAGAAGTCGTACAATTAATTTGAAAAAAACCTAAAGCCAAAATACAAAACAACGACACAAACAAAACAACCTTTTTCATATCAATCCCTCCTAAATAATTTAATGTCTCGACAAATACCTAAAGACAGCCAAGGTAGCCTTGGCTCCCTCACCAGCAGCAATAATAATCTGTTTCTCAGGAACATCGGTTACATCCCCTGCAGCAAAGATACGAGGACGAGAGGTTTCTGTAGTATTATTTACAATAATTTCACCCTTTTTGTTCTTATCCACACACTCAATCATTCCGGAATTCGGGACCAAGCCAATTTCAACAAATATTCCTTGAAGTTTAATTTCTTTTATCTTCCCTTCTACCTCAATTTTTATCCCCCCAACGAATTTCTCGCCGAATATTTCTTTTATATTTGTATTATGAAAAATCTGAACATTCTCGGCTGCTTTAACTTTTTTAATCATAACCGAGTCCCCATTGAAATCAGCCGTACTGTTAACAACACAAACATTTGTTGCTATTTTTTGTAAAGAGAGCGCTGCATCTAGAGCAGAATTCCCTCCACCAATTACCGCAACATCTTTTCCTTTGAACAGTGGTCCGTCACAAGTAGCACAATAGAATAATCCTTTATTTTTATACTTAGCTTCGCCCGGAATATTTAGCAGTCTTGGTCGTTTACCAGAAGCAACAATGACTGTTTTTGCAGAAAAAGCTTCACCTTTTTCTGTTATTACATCAAAGCCCTGATCGGTCTTTTCAACTTTGGCAACCCCCACTCCTTCTTTAAGACCAAATTCATGCTTTTCTAAGTGGTCACGAAATTTCATAGCTAATTCTGGTCCGGTTACAAGTTGCTGTCCGGTATAATTTTCTATCTCTCCCGCCCAGGCAGCTTGGCCACCAATATCGCGGGAAATGATCATAAAATCGAGGCTTTTACGAGCAGCATAGATTGCAGCGGTAATTCCAGCAGGCCCAGCACCTATAATAATTAATTCTTTTTGCATGATAAAAAAGAGAACGGGCCCGAAGGGATTCGAACCCTCGGTCTCCTGCGTGACAGGCAGGCGTGTTAAACCAGGCTACACCACGGGCCCAATGAACTTTTAGTATATCACGAAGGAAAAGACTGTTTCAAGCCGCTTTAAATGCTATAATTAGGTATGGACAATAGCAAACAACGCAATAATGTAGATTTTTACGGTCTTGGCATAGCTCCAAAGATACTGGAGCTACTAAAGCGAATGAGGTTTAAGACACCAACGCCTATCCAACATAAGGCAATTCCAATGGCGATTGAGGGGAAAGATATTGTAGGTGTTGCTCAAACCGGAACAGGAAAGACTATGGCCTTTGGTATTCCGATGGTTCAGCGCTTAGCGCAAGGTCCTGGACGAGGATTAGTTCTAGTACCAACCAGAGAACTGGCCCTACAGGTTGATGAATCACTTCAAAAAATTACCAGATCATTTGGTATGAGATCTGCTGTTCTTATCGGTGGAGCATCAATGGGAAATCAGGTTAGAATGTTACGTCGCAATCCAAAAATCGTGATTGCAACGCCTGGACGAATGAATGATCATTTACAAAGAAGAACCTTCCGGCTTGATAATTTTAAAGTTTTAGTACTCGACGAAGCAGATCGTATGCTAGATATGGGTTTTATGCCACAAATCGAACATGTGCTGATGAATTTACCTAAGAACAGACAGACTATGTTATTCTCTGCAACTATTCCGGAAAAAATAGTTCGTATTGCTACAAAATATATGAAGCTACCGGTTAGTGTAGAAATTGCCCGCTCCGGTACGGCCGCTAAAAATGTTACTCAAGAGTTATTTATTATTAAAAAAGAGGATAAACCTAAATTATTAGAAAAGCTACTCTATCAATATCGCGGCGCAGTTCTTATTTTTATCCGCACCAAAAGAAGTGCTTCTAGAATCACACGCGGAATAAGGTCTTTGGGACATAACGCAGCAGAAATCCACTCAGATCGTTCTCTCAAACAGAGGAGAGATGCGCTTGAGGGTTTTAAGACCGGCAGATTTAGAATCTTGGTTGCCACAGACATCGCGGCTAGAGGAATTGACGTTAAAGAAATAGAGCTGGTTATCAACTATGACCTTCCCGATGATTCAGAGAATTATGTACATCGTATTGGTCGCACAGGGAGAGCTGCCCATGAAGGCCGAGCGATCTCTTTTGCCACACCAGACCAACGTGGCGATGTTCGCAACATTGAAAGAATAATGCAAAAAGCCTTACCAGTTGTTAAACACCCAGAGGTTAATTCAGCTAGCTTTCACACATCAAGGGGTAGAAGCTTCAGTCCACGAGGACGAGGCAGAGCCCGCGGACGAAGAAGGTAAGAATCCCTGGATAAGGCAGAATAATGTCTCCCTGATCCTGTTCTCACTCTAGCTTGTTTGGGATTTGGAATTTGGAGGAAGGATATGATCATTCAAACTTGAAACTTTTCACTATTTTGTAAAATCTGTCTTTGTGGTTGCGAAATTCAAAAGAAAGCGTCTGTCCTGTTATGTGATACAAAATCGAATTTTCTCCGTTTGGCCTTAAAACCAAAACATTCAACTGTTTGTATTCATCATTATTGATTTTATAAATGGAGGTAAATTGTTTAGAAATTGAATTATCAATCTCTATCTCAGACTGAGACTGGACTATAAAACCATTAAATTCAGCTGATAAATTTTTAATAACAACTTTATACAAATCATCTAGGCCAAGCTTCTTATCCGCTTGATCAACAAACATAAATATAAGTGGATCATTAAAGTCTTTTAATTTATTTCGTTTATCTTTTGCATAAATATCAAAAGGGCCAAAGTTTTCCTTTATAACCCAATTCTTTGGAAAGTTGATTGAAAAGCCTAAATCCTTATTCACATATCTTTTTGATGAATCAGTTGAACAGGCAGAAGTAAATAAAACAAGAGTAACCATAATACCCGTAATAGAAACAAAAAAAACAAATCCTTTTTTCATTGCCTCTGATTGTAGCATATAATATTAAGTGTTAGTAGTTCGACGGTTCGACTAGCTCACCGCTCACTGCAAGCGAATCTGAGGTGGGCAAGCGGGCGGGCAAACTCTCGGGAACATAGTGACAGCGAAGTAGAACGGAGGAGGAGAGATTCGAACTCTCGCTGGGCAAATCGCCCACTAACAGTTTAGCAAACTGTCCCCTTCAACCACTTGGGTACTCCTCCGCGCGAAGCGCACTAGAACAAGGGATCTGCCTGCGGCAGATCGGAGGGAGGAGGATTCGAACCCCCGATACCCGCAAAGGTATGCCTGTTTTCAAGACAGGTGCCATCAACCACTCGGCCATCCCTCCAACGTAAAATAGGATCTTTATTATATCATGGGATACATGTTATAATCAAAATGGATTCAGTTGTTAGTTGTAAGTCGTAAGTTGTTAGTTAATCCGACCGGCTAGCTCAGTTGGTAGAGCATCTGCCTTTTAAGCAGGGGGTCCTGGGTTCGAGCCCCAGGCCGGTCAATCTACGCATGCGCAGGTTGTTTGATGTGTTTTTTTAGGATTCCGTTTGTCTCATCCACTTTTCGATTTGTCTCATCCACTTTTAGATTTGTCTCATCTAACTTTCGATTTGTATCTTCCAACTTTAGATTTGTCTCCCTTAAATCCTTACTGTTCTCTCTTACAACAACCCTAGTATCTTCTATTTTCAAATCAAGATCACCAATAGACGTTTTAACTTCTTCAATTTTATTATCCAAAACAGAATGACCTTCTAAGACCAACTTAATGTCTGATTTCATTCCTTCTAATAATATTTCAAAACGTTCTTTGCTCATTTTGTTCACTTTCGACACACCTCCCCAACCCCGTAAGATGATATATTTTAACACCAAAACAAGAACGAAATCAACGACAAATTGACTTACCCCTATAGAAGCGTATAATCTAAACTAAATGAAAAAAATACTATTATTGGCCCTAATCATTCTACTTCTACCGCCTGTGGCTTGGGCCAAAGAACCAGGCGTTATGGAACTTACCGGCACAATGTATGGAATATTCTATTCTAATGAAACACGTTTTGATCAAAAAATGTTTAGATACGAAGGAAGGTATTTTTTTGGAACAGTCAATTATGATGGAGCATTATCAAACGGAACCCCTATAACTATAGATGGTATATCAGACTCGGGATATGAACTGCGCTGGCTCTCAGGAAGGGGAAACGTTTATGCCGGCCTTGGATACAGATATCTTAATGATAATTCGCAGTTAAAATCTGTTTATGGATATCAAAGAGAGTCCCATTACTACTACTTCCCGCTGGGGGTTGATTTCTCAAGGCAATACAATAATAATGGGTTTTTTGAAGCAACAGTTGAATACGATTTGTTTATCACCGGCAAACAAATTTCCCACCTAAGTGATGTTTCTGCTCAATATAATGATGTTACAAGCTGGCAGCATAGCGGGTACGGATTGACAAGGTTTATGCAAGGTTTTGGGGAATTGATGAGTCAGATGTTAATAGCACAGCCAATCCTGGTCTAGCACTGGTTGAGCCAGAAAACAATACCTCTGAGATTGGTTTCTCAATCGGCGCCCGTTTTTAACGAATTATTGTCGCTTTTTCTGCGGACTTAGAAATACCTTTTTCCAAAGCCTTAGCCTTCTTCTCCAGCATATGCTCTAATTATTTCATATCCCGATTTATTTAATCTCATCCCTAACATTTCTACAAACTGCTTTTCATCGTCAATAATTAATATTGTTTTGGCCATAGTGGGGATATTGTAACATGGTATAATAAATAATCAAATGTGCCCGTAGCTCAGCTGGATAGAGCGTCTGTCTACGAAACAGAAGGTCGAAGGTTCGAATCCTTTCGGGCACGTTTATTTTTTCAGAAGCTCTTGTATCTTTTCCCGCCCAAATTTTGTCTTTGAAATAATCTCCGCAGCCTCTGCACGAGTGAGCGATTGATACGGCTTAAATTCTTCGCTAATGAATTCCAAAAGACCACCAATTTTAGCAGCGTAAACCGCAGGAGCAAACCAGGCTCCTTTCTCTATATCAAGATAAGGCGGCTGACTAACACTATCCGGAATAATTAAGCCAGCAAAACGGGCTAAAATAGAAACTCCCTCAGCATGAGACAGAGCCTGATTTGGTTTAAACGAACCATCTGGATAGCCAGAAATATAGCCTTTTTTAACTGCAACATTAACATATGGTGTTGCCCAATGATCTTGTGCCAGATCATAGAATTTTGAAGCTTCTCCACTTGCCACCTTAAATCCCTTAGCTTTTACAAGTAGAACTGCAATTTGAGCACGGCTCAAAGGTAAATCCGGTTTAAAGGTCTTGTCTGGATATCCCTGCATCATTCCTAGGGTTGCTAGATACTCAATTGAATCTTTAGCCCAATAAGTTTCTGGAACGTCAACAAATGTCACAAGTTTCGGTTTTTTCTTTAAGAACGGGAACAAGCCGTCTCGTCCAACCGGAGAAAGCCGAAAAGAACGACTCATTGATTCATCAAAACCAAGATAACCGATAGAAAAGAAATGAGAAATATTTCCCTGTATTTCTCCATATTGATGATAGGCATAATCAAAATTTAAACTACCAGCTTTTAAACCGACACCAAAAGTAACATTATTATCTATTTCGGTTACCCCACTATTGGTTGCTTTATAAGCTTGGTCAATTCCACAACGCAGAGCAAACCCCTTTGTAACCCAAAGCTCAGAACCAACCTTCCACAAAGGAGATCTTGCCAACTTCGGCATGGTTTGGGCTTCTAACATTAAATCAAGATTATATCCTCTAAATTGACGCAATCCTCCCAATCCAAACAATTTAATGTGGGTTCCAATATTTAAAACTGCTGGAATTCCTTCTTCTCGATTATTTCTTTGCCAGGTAAACTTTCCACCACTAGATAGCGGCAAAGCATTTTTTAATACCCCACCAATACTCAACCAATTTTTAGGGCGCAATTTAATACCAAAATCAGCCTCGAATCCACTCCCAGCCGCCCCAGTCATTGAACCAGATGTCAGAGAAAAACCTTGGTTTAGTACTTTTAGATTGGATCCTACTGATATTACTTGATTCATCTTTTTACTATAACTTAGATAAAGTATCGAAGATCCAAAATTAGTAAAAGCATAGGGATCAGAAATAACATCCCCAGTTGGGGTCGAAGTCAATGTTGTTAGCGGAATGCTCGAGGTTGCAGCAGAAATATAACCTATTCCAACCGTTCCGATTCGAATAGAATTCGATACCCCGACCATAATATAATCAACATCGTCAATCAATTTGCCGGTCATCGTAATAGCCTTTGGTCTTGGAAAATCGGACAATCCGGCTGGGTTAGTAAAAATTCCAGATCCATCAGAAGACATTGCGGTGTAAGCTCTGCCTAGTGCCAATGGACGAGCTCCTATGCCAACTTCGGAGAGGTCAGCGAAGGCAAGAGCTGCAGAAGAAAAAATACTAAATACTAATATCGAAATACTAAACAATATTAAATATTTAATATTAAAATTTATAAATTGCTTCGGATTTCGTGCTTCGGATTTAGAATTTTTCTTACAGCTACTCCGCATTATAGCTGATTATATTTTTTTAGAAGTAGTTTGTCAATGAATCCCGCAGCTTTTAATGTTAGAATTATAGGATGGACCCTAAAAAAATAAGAAATTTTTGTATTGTTGCACATATCGACCATGGCAAGTCTACCCTGGCTGATCGATTACTCGAAACCACCGGTACAATTGATAAGCGAAAAATGAAAGATCAAGTTCTAGACTCAATGGAGCTTGAGAGAGAACGTGGTATTTCTATAAAAGCTAAGGCAGTTCGTATAGATTACAATGGATATATATTAAATCTAATCGATACTCCAGGGCACGTTGATTTTAATTATGAGGTATCTCGTGCAATGGCCGCTTGTGAAGGAGCTCTTTTAATTGTTGATGCATCACAAGGAGTTGAGGCACAGACAATTGCCAATGCCTATCTTGCTATTCATAATAATTTAACTATTATTCCAGTTCTCAACAAAATTGATCTTCCAAATTCGGATATTGAAAAAACCAAACTAGAATTAGAAAATGCTTTGGGAATTAAGGGGGACGAATGCATAATCTGCTCTGCTAAGGAAGGTATTGGAGCAAAAGAAGTATTAGATGCAATAATTAAAAAAATACCCCCACCAAAAGGTAGCTCTAAGAAAAAACTACAGGCATTAATTTTTGATTCTCATTACGACACCTACCGCGGGGTTTATTCTTATATCCGGATCATGAACGGAAAAATAAGAAAAGACCAAAAAATAATGATAATGAGCACAGAAGGTAAATTTGAAGCACAACAAGTAGGTATTTTTAAACCCGATTTTATTGAAACAAAAGAGTTGTCTGCCGGAGAAGTCGGATATTTAATTGCCGGAGCAAAAGAGGTATCTGATGCACCGGTTGGAGACACAATTACTGACGCAAAAAATAAAGCAAAAGAAGCCCTTTCGGGATACAAAGAAGCAAAACCTATGGTTTTCTGTGGATTTTATCCAGTAGATGGGGAAGACTTTGAAGTTCTTCACGAAGCGCTAGAAAAACTGGCCTTAAATGATGCAGCTTTATTCTTTGAAAAAGAGACATCCGGCGCCCTAGGTTTTGGTTTTCGCTGCGGATTTCTTGGGCTTTTACATATGGAAATAATTCAAGAAAGACTAGAGAGAGAGTTCAATGTCAATCTGGTCGCAACGTCTCCAAACGTAATATATAAAGTAAATAAACTAAATAAAGAATCATTTTTCTTAGACAATCCAAACCAACTCCCTCCCCCAGGAGAAATCGAATCGACTGAAGAGCCCTATGTCAAAATCAGTATTTTTTCTCCGTCAGAATATGTCGGACCTATTATGGAAATTGTGCAAGACAAACGTGGTGAGTTTAAAAATATGGAGTATCTCGATCCAACCCGTGTTGTCCTAACCTATGAAATGCCTTTGCAAGAGATAATTATTGAGTTCCATGACCTGCTAAAATCAGTTACCCGCGGTTATGCTTCAATGGACTATGAACATTTAGGCTATAGAGTTGGCGACCTGGTTAAAATGGATTTATTATTAAACCAAGAGCCGGTTGATGCCCTCTCTTTAATTGTTCCAAGGGAAAAAGCATATTACATAGGAAAAAGACTAGCTGAAAAACTAAAAAAATTAATTCCCCGGCATCAATTTGAAATTCCGGTTCAGGCTGCAATCGGAGCAAAAGTAATTGCGAGGGAGACTGTTCGAGCCATTCGCAAAGATGTATTGGCAAAATGTTACGGCGGCGACGTTTCCCGTAAACAAAAACTACTCAAGAAACAAAAAGCCGGAAAAAAACGAATGAAGAGAGTTGGATCAGTTGATGTCCCTCAAGAGGCCTTTATGGCTGTGTTGAGAATAGGGAAGTAAAGGAATATAGGGATGAGAAGGGATGAGAAGGGATGAGTAAGGAAAAAAACAACAATTCCCTCCCACTCCCTCCCACTCCCTCCTCTTCCCCCCAAATCCCTCATTTATATATCCACATCCCCTTTTGCAAAAACAAATGTCCTTATTGCAATTTTATTTCATTTGACAACAAAGAAATCCTTTTAGATCAATATGTGGATTCTTTAGTAAATGAAATAAAATTGCAACTAACAACTAACAACCTACAACTAACAACCATTTATTTCGGTGGAGGAACCCCCTCTTTATTAGAACCAAAACATATTAAAAGTATTCTTGCCCCTTGCAACTTGACCCTTGACCCTGAAATTAGCTTAGAAACAAACCCAGCCACTGCTAATTATGAAAAATTAAAAGCATTTCGAAAACTCGGAGTAAACAGATTATCAATCGGCGCTCAATCGTTCTCTAATCGTCACCTAAAAACTCTCGGGAGAATTCACTCTGCAGAAGATATTTATAAAACTTTTGAAGATGCCCGCAAAGCTGGTTTTGATAATATCGGAATAGACATTATGTACTCTCTCCCCAACCAGACTTTGGAAGAATTTAAAAAAGATGTTGAGGCTGTTCTTAAATTGGATCCAGAACATATCTCTCTTTATGATTTAGAAACTGAACGAGTTCCTAGTTACGAGTTACTAGTTCCTGATAACGACACCGAAGCAAACATGTTCGAATACGCCATCGAATCATTTGCAAAGGCTGGCTACAAACATTATGAAATTTCAAACTTCGCCAAACCCGGCAGAGAGTGTCAACACAATATTGCTTATTGGTTGAATAAGAATTACTTAGGCGTTGGTACAGGTGCACATTCGCATGTTGATGGAAAGCGTTGGGACAACAATGGTCCAGTTGAATGCGACGAGAAACGTGAAACAATATTTATGGGTTTACGCTTATTAGACGGAATATCAAAAGATAAATTTAAAGGCTTCGAAAAAGAAGTTTCCGAATTAAAAGGACAAGGTCTACTCGAAGAAACTGAAACAAATATCAGGCTAACAAAAAAGGGATTATTCCTCGCTAATTTAGTTTTTGAGAAGTTTGTGTAGGAAAAGCTATCTTCCGCTTGGGAAAAGAATAACAGTATACAATCTCTCATAAACAAGTCTTGCAACTTGATATCTTCCAACAACTTCTTCAGACAATTCAACCCCAGCTTGTTTAAGCTGCAATTGCAATTTTTCTGTTTCCGGTTTCACCTCAGCGTGAACTTCTGTCAAATCGATCTTCCCAGAAACGCTTTCCTCTACATAAGCGTAATGGGCTTCAACAACCCCGCTAAACTCTTCTATTCCAGAGCTCCCTTGCTCAATCAAGTTATCCCAAGCCGTCGAAAGATTCTTCTGTGCTTCATCTAACAAACAAGCTCGTTTAAAAGCTTCTTCATTATGTATCTCCAAAGCTCTCAAGGCTCCAACTTCTTACATAGCATATCGCGATCCGAGACCAATACCACTTGCAGAAGGGACTCTCCTATGCGCCCGCAATTGTCTTTCATGAACAGTAGCCAGATCTGAATGAGCTGATCCATTTGTATACCATGCTCCTCCACCTGGATTGCAACTTCGTCGATGGACATTACGCATAAAATTTCCCCCTCAATTGTTTAGTACGGACAGAACAATGTTCTGCCCTACATATATATCGTTAAAATGAAAGCGAAATTGCAGGTAATTTTGAAAGGAGAG
>CAYQVW010000023.1:0-19116 GCA_964421245.1 uncultured bacterium
GCCCGAGTTTTTGTTGCTGCTACGCTAAATTATCTTACTTTCAATTGCTCTGTTTGCTATAATAGACTCATGATAAAAAAAAGTCTCGACGATCGAATGTTAAAAATTGGACTTTACGAATCGGATGTAATTGAAAAATTCGTCCACTCAAGCGGCAAGGGCGGACAAAATGTTAACAAAGTCGCAACAGCAGTTTACTTGAAACATCTTCCAACCGGCGTCGTAATCAAAGCCCAAAAAGAACGCTCACAATCACTAAATCGTTTTCTAGCCTGGAGAGGACTAGTTGAAAAACTAGAAGAGAGAATATTAAAAAAGAAGAGCGAAAAACGAAGAAAAATTGAAAAAATCAGAAGACAAAAAAGAAAACGATCAAAACGATCAAAAGAGAAAATGCTTCGGGCTAAGAAGATACGAAGTGAAAAGAAAAAACTTAGAAAGCCCCCTACTTTTTAACCAACCGCCAGCCATTAAACATAAAAAGTGCCCCAATCAATAAGAGAGGAAGAGGGACTATCAGATAACCTGTTAGATTTACTCTTCCCCATCCAATTAAAAGATAGAACAATCCTAAAAACAAGAACATCGAACCACCTAGAAAATCTTTTTTCCAAGCAACAATGGTAATAATTAAAAGAACAGTCCAAAAAATCCATTCAAATAGAGATGGAATTGAAAAACCGTGGGATAAATATATAAAAAGAGCCCATAAAACCAATATTAAAGCAGAAAGCACTCTTGCTAACCAATGTCTCATGGTACTATTATAACAAAATAATGTGAAATTAATTGAAATTAAAGGCGAAGAAAAGGCAGTAAACAAATAGGAGGAAAATATTATGGCTACTTTTCAACTAACTCGAGCTCATTTACCGATTCTTAGACAAGCAAGAATTGACAAAAGGTTTGATCCTTCAGATTTAGAAGGGAAGAAAGTCGGTCTTAAAGTTGATCACAATGTAAGTTTTAGCCCTGACGGTAGTATCGCAAATCCAGGGAAAGCTGATGTCTCACAAAAAACCGAAAATCATCTTTTAGACGCAGGAGCAAACCCCATCTGGGCAACCCATCTGGGACGACCAAAAGGTGAATTCGATGAAAGGTTTTCTACTGCCCCAGTACAGCAATATATTGCAGGTAAATATACTCAACATGGAATTCTATTTGCTGGAAATGCAGTTCCTGCAGTAGAAGGAAGACTACTTACTACAGAAGAATACATTAGTACAGGGGTTAGGGAAATGGCTCAAGGATTGGGAATTGAGTCAGGCAATAGAGGATTATACCTGAGAAACGTAAGACACGCTGCAGGCGAAAAATTGGCTCCAGACACACCTGGCCATAAAGCATTAGCTGATGCTCATTTGAGTTTAACTGATGGCATAGTCGTTTTTGAAGCAGCCGCAGTTTGGGATAAATGGCACGCTTCTATCACTGGAACATTAATCAAGGCAGGGCCTAATAACATTGCCTTGGGATTTGACACCTATAATCAAGCTAAAAGTCTAATAAATGAATTTCTATTTGATGTTCCAAGACCGTACGTCTTACATATTTCCGGAACAAAACCTGAAAAGTTAGAGGCCATATTATATCTTTTGGATAATTTATTAGTAGATAAAATTCTGGTCTCTGGAAACATAGCCAATGCCTTGTTAGAAGCACAAGGAATATCGGTTGGTTTAGCAGAAGGAAGATACAAAAAAAATCAAGATGTTGTCAGACAAATCATTCAACATGCTCGTTTCAAGGAGGTGGTTGAACTTCCCTCCGACGTTGTAATAGCAAGCCCTGATGTCATAATAGAAAACCCAGATAAATCAAATACCGATGAAGTCCGCTTAAGCACCAGCAGCGGAATTCCAGCTGGTTTCCAAGCTTATGATATTGGACAAGACACAGGATCTTCATTTGCCCAAATATTAAGAGGCGCAAACACAGCTGTCAACGCCGGAACAGCTGGAATGGTTGATTTCAAACCTAATGCAAAACTTTTTGCAGCGGGATCAACGGCCGTATTTAATGGGCTTCACCAAGCTACAAAACCAATAATTTTAGGTGGAGATGGTGGGATTGCAGCAAGACTTTTATTGTCTACTGAGGATGCAGCCAAAATCGATATCAGAGCTGTAGGGGGTTCTTTTCTTAGGGCAATGGCATGGAGAACTTTCCCAGTAGCAGAGGTATTTTTAGGGCAAGCGGGAATATAGCAAAACCCTTATAGTATCTTCTCTAATCCGTAAACTAATCCTTTAAGAGATTGGACTTTTTTGATCGCCAAGACAACTCCCGGCATAAATGATTCACGAGTAATTGAATCATGACGAATAGTCAAAGTCTGCCCCACTCCACCAAAAATAACTTCTTGATGAGCAACCAGTCCTGGAAGACGAACAGAGTGGATCGGAACATCTTTCCCCATAAGATGGGCAGTCTTAATAGCTGTTCCAGATGGCTTATCTAGTTTCTTATCATGATGTAGTTCAATAATCTCAGCCTTTGGCATATATTTTACAGCCGCTTTTGCAAACTTCATCATTAATACCGCACCAATTGCAAAATTAGGAGCAACTAAACAATTTACATTATTCTTGGCACATAAAGATCCAAGATCTTTTAAGTCCGCTTGTGTTAATCCGGTTGTTCCAACAACAGCATGCGCTCCTGCAGTAATAATCTGCTTAACATTGCTTAATGCAACCTTCGGAATTGTGAAATCAACTACAACTTCGGCCTTGGTATTAATTATAGTCTCCGAGAGATCATCCCCTAAATCAGTCTCTGCAACTAACTCAAGATCTGGGTCCGCCGATACAGCTTTTACCGTCTCAGCACCCATTCTCCCTTTCGCTCCATTAACTATCACCCTTATTTTAGCCATAATTATACCCCCGTATGACCGAATCCGCCTTTTGCGCGGGAGGTCTCTTCTAATTCTTCAACTTCAACCAAAACCGGTTGTTCTATTTTATTAATTACCATTTGAGCAATGCGATCGCCTCGCTTAATATTAATCTCATCATTTCCATGATTAATTAAAATAACACCAATTTCTCCCCGATAATCCGCATCGATTGTTCCCGGAGTATTAACTAGGGAAATCCCTTTTTTCAAAGCCAATCCAGAACGAGGACGAATCTGTGCTTCATATCCATCTGGAAGAGCAATTGCCAAGCCGGTTGGGATCAATTTTCTCTCTCCAGGAACAAGAATAATTTCTTTTTCGAGGGCTGCATAAAGATCCATTCCGGCAGCATGCGAACTCATATATTGCGGCAGTGGTAGATCCTCATTGTGCGGTAGCCTTTTTATATATACCCTAAGCATTTCTGTGTTCCTCTGTGTTTTAATCTGTGTCTTTCCGTGTATATATTATATCACAGGTCTAATTCTAAATGAGGAAGACGTGCAAGGTCTCCGATAACAGCTAAAGATAAGTTCTTTTTAGTAAAATATTTTTCAGCTATGCGAATAATATCGCTTCTTGTAACTCGATCTACTTTCTTAAAAATCTCATCAATTGTGACTACTTTACCGTAAAAATGTTCGGATCGGGCAACAAAACTCATTCTTGACGAGGTAGCTTCAAGGCCAAGAACCAAGGTTCCTTTTAGATGCTCTTTTGAGCGCTTTAGCTCTTCCTCTGTTATGCCAACCTTCTTAATACTAGACAATTCAATTAGAATAAGATCAATTACCTTTCTAAGATTCTCTTTACCCATCCCTGCGTAAACATAATACATCCCAAAATCACGAAATGGGGTAATTGATGAATAAATTGAATAAACCAAGCCTCTCTTTTCTCTAACTTCCTGAAACAATCGGGAGCTCATTGAACCACCGAGAATATTATCTAATATAGTAAAGGCATAACGGTCTGGATCGAGCTGAGAAACAGCTCCTCCCCCTAAACACAAGTGGACCTGTTCAACCTTTTTATGTTTTAGCTTTGCTACTGCCTCCATCTTTGGATGAATATGTTTTTTACTATGTCTTCTACCTTTTAGCCTAGAAAACTGGCTCTTAATTAAGTTAACCACAGCCTCATGACGAACATTGCCCGCAACAGAAATAATCAAGTTATCCGGAACATAGTGTTTCTTTTTGTAGGCCAACAAACTTTCTCGAGTTAGGGATTTTACTGTTTTTATTGTTCCAAGCGTTGGCCAAGCAGCCGGATGACCGGCCAAAACAATCTCGGCAAAGAAGTCATGAATTAATTCGTCCGGAGTGTCCTCATACATACTAATTTCTTCAAGAACAACTCCCCGCTCCATTTTAATATCCTTTGGATCAAAACTAGAATTTAGAAATATATCAGCTAAAACGTCAAGTGCCACGTTAAGGTGTCGATCGAGCACAACCGCAAAATACATAGTCATATCTTTGCCAGTAAAAGCATTAATCCGTCCACCAATCTCATCAAGTTCTTTCGCAATTTGAAAAGCAGAGCGTTTTTTTGTTCCCTTAAATGTCATGTGCTCTATAAAATGAGAAATACCAAGATTGCCTTCGTCTTCGGAGGAAGAACCAGTACCAACCATAATTCCAACTGCAGCAGATCGAACCTTGGGAATATATTCGGTTAAAATCGTTATTCCATTTTCTAAAGTTGTCTTTTTAACACTAGGTATTGCAATCATTCTTTAAATAATTCCTCTTTTTTAATATACTGTTTTACTTTTCTAGGAACCATCTTTGTAATCGACTTGCCTTTTTTGATCCTTTTTCTTATTTCGGTTGCAGATATATCAATATGTACTTCCATCAGATGTATTTTATCAACTTCTCGCTGCAATGGGGGGAACTTTACTAGTCTTTTAAAAAGACGAAGACTGTTTCCCGGTCTCGTCGCAACAACAAACTCACAAAATTTAAATAATTCTAACGGTTTTTTCCAATTTAAAATATCATTTATCGAATCAAGGCCCATGATATAAAACAATTTGGCTTTTTTACCAAATTTTTTATGAAAGGCTTTAAAAGTATCTACGGCATAAGAATATCCGGGACGATCCATCTCAATTCTTGAAGTAGAAAAATGCTTATGCCCTCTCAACGCCATTTTAATCATTTTAAAACGATGCTCTTTATCTATAATCTCAGCTTTAGTTTTATGAGGAGGAAGACCAGAAGGAACAAAAACTACTTTATCTAAAACAAATTGCTCCATTGCTGCATCAGCAATAGCAATGTGGCCATTATGGACCGGGTTAAATGTTCCCCCCATTATTCCGATACGTTTCATAATAGGCTCATTCTACCTAACCTGCCCTGTTCCTTCAATAACATATTTATACGAGGTTAGTTCAGGTAAACCCATTGGACCTCTGGCATGTAGTTTTTGGGTAGAGATACCAATCTCTGCACCAAAACCAAACTCGGAACCATCTGTAAACCTGGTCGAAGCATTTACATAAACCGCTGCCGCATCGATTGAATCAGTAAATTTCTTGGCAGCTTTTTTATCTTTTGTAATAATCGTCTCGGAATGCTTAGTATGATATCTGCTGATGTGACCAATTGCCTCATCGATTCCAAATACTACTTTAACCGCTATTTTAAGGGCTAAATATTCGGTTCTCCAATCCGCTTCATTGGCAGCCTCAATGGTTGGATCAATTGCTCTGGCCTTTTCACACCCAGAAATTGCAACCTTAGCATCTTTCAAACGTTTGAATAATGGCGGTATAAATACCGCCGCTACTTTTTCGTCAATTAAAAGGCTTTCAATTGCATTGCAAACCGATGGGCGAGAAACCTTGGCATTAAAGACAATCTCTTCTGCCATCTTTAAGTCAGCAGATTTTTCAACATAAGCATGACAATTTCCTTCACCCGTCTCAATAGTCGGTACTTTTGATTTAGAAACAACAGTTTGAATAAGTCCTTTTCCTCCTCGTGGAATTAAAATATCAAGATAGTCTCTCATCTGCATTAATTCTTCCGCAGATTTGCGATCAGTATCTTCAATTAACTGAATTGACCCTTCCGGAATTCCAGCAGAATAGGCAGCCTCCGAAATTACTTTAGCCAAAATCTTATTTGACTCAATTGCAGAGGATCCTCCACGTAAAACTGTTGCATTGCCAGCCTTCATGCAAAGCGAAGCAGAATCGACTGTTACGTTAGGACGAGCTTCATAAATTATACCTATAACACCCAAAGGAACACGAACTTTCTTGATTTTTAAACCATTTGGGCGACTAAACTCAGAAATAACCTCAGAAACGGGATCTTTCAGTGACTGAAGAACTTCTAATGACTTAACCATTTCCTTAATCCTATTCTTATCTAAAACCAAACGATCCAATAATGAGGGAGAGAGCCCATTCTTCTTACCTGTCTCAAGATCAATCTTATTTGCTTCAATAATCTCTTTTTCATTTTTAAGCAATGCGGCCGCCATGGCAGACAAAGCTTTATTTTTTATTTCAGACGAAATTAATCCTAATTTTCTCGAAGCGTCCTTAGCTGCCCTACATTTTAATTCTACTTCTTGCATTTTGCCTCCTGTACGGACAGCTCGCGAGCTGTCCCTTCTATGATTTTTCGCAATCCTTTCATTGATCCTTTATTCCAAATTATTTTATCCGCAATTTTCAAATATCCCTTCTGCGACATCTGCCTCTTCATTATATTGTTAATCTTCTTTCTATCGTACGGACAGAACAATGTTCTGTCCCTTCTTTTTTTCAATAATCTTCTTATTCTCTCTGCTTTCGGTGCCATAACCACCCAAACTTCATCGCACAACTCAATCAGCCTTATTTCTTTTAACAGGGCAGCATTGATCCCCACAAACGCGACCTGTCCCTCCAATAATAAATCAATAATCTCTTTTTTTATCCTCGGATGCAAAACAGCATTTAACTTCTTCAACTTCTTTTTATCTGCAAAAACCTCATCCCCCAATTTCTTACGATTAATCCCCCGCCCCAAAATTTTATGCCCAATCTTGTCTGCATCAATAATCTTTGCACCATAGCGTTTCAAGATTTTGCAAACTTCATCCTTACCCGATCCAATTGGTCCTGTTATACCTATGATCATGGCTTTATTATAACAAAAAATTGATTTGACAAATACTCTATAACTATCTAAGATTAACAGCAATGAAGAAGTTTATTCTCATTTCTATTCTTCTGTTCCTTTTGGTCCTTCCATCAACCGCAGCAACTAATTTTCCTTACGGAAACTTCAATATAAAAATGCCTCCTCTTGAAGAAGCATATCCTGGGATGGGAAGTTATTACTCAACCCTATCAAAAGGAATCGGATCTCTTATGTGGAATCCAGCATTGTTGTCTTACATGCCAACCGCCGGAGCACAACTTAGCCTATCCGGTTCATCAAAAAATTACACAATCAACAGTAACCGCATCATTGATGATGTCACCTTTGAGGCAGATGTAATCGGAAATTTTACCGGTGCAGTTTATTTTGACATCCCATCCCAAGCAACATCCGTTTCAACCCGAGAAATTATTGGTCACTATAACTATGCTACAGAAACAACTGGCATAACCTATCAACAAGCAATGCGAATAAATGATTGGTTAGCTGCCGGTGTAATCTACCGGGGACCAGTTGAAGGTAATTTTGATATTGTTGGTGATTTTCCAACTACAGTAAAATATGAATTAAATATGTCAGGATCAAGTCTTGAAGGAACCCCATTGTGGGTAGATGCCAACAACCGTATAAGTTATAGCTATGAGTTACCAGGGGGAACAACCGTAACCTCAACTAGTGCTACCCCCGTTTGGAATGGATTTGTTACTCAAGAGGCATCCCTACCCTTAACCTCGTATATGGAATTAAGAAATAATGTCACTGTCAATTCAGATATTACCGCAGCAATAGCCGGAAAGGTAAAAAACCTATCTTTTGGGGTAAATATGACTCCTATCGCCGGAGAACTGAATATAGATAATGCTTTTAGAACCGTTGTTAACCAAGATGCAACAGATATTACAGTCTATGCTCCAAATTTTGATGCCGATTCGAGCGAGGCAATAGCAGACTGGTTCTCCGATCCAAGCAAATATGGAACATCCACCGGATATGACGGAAACATCTCACAAACTCCGGCAGGACAATCAATAGTTGACGCAAAATATCGTGGTTTCTATAGTGCCTCGGCTATGAGGATAGACCTCGGTGCAACCCTTGATGTAACAAAATACCTCAGAATTGGTCTTGCATATGAAAACTTCAATGGTGCATCACTAAATTTTAGCGGCACAGGCAGATCAACCTATGTACAAACTAGAGTTGGTAGCGCCGAATTTAGCAATATCATTGATCCGGGTCAAGATGAAAGCCCTGGATTTTTTAAAGACACTTTCGAACCGTTAGATGGAACCGAAGACTATTCTCTAGAGCCAACAAAAAATTTTCAATTACCACAAAGGATGCGAGTTGGTCTGGCTCTTGTTGAACCAATCGTTATTGCAATTGATTATGAAAAACAATTGAATCCAATTAGGTATTGGGCTGCGGATGAAAACGGCGATTATGGCATAGTTGAAATTAGTGATATTAACATGGTAAGGGTCGGAGTAGATCTCAACGTCATCAAGGGAGGGACAACTCTATTATTAAAACCAACAGTTACCGGTATTGACGCTGAGACTACAAACAGTATAAATCGGGCCTTTAAATATGGTGCACTACCACTAAAAATTGACCTTGGATCAACCACTAATCTATCGGGATGGAAAACAGACTCGTACGTTGGTCTTAACATGATGTCAATTTTTGATATGTTGCAGTTTAACACCCTAAGTTCCGATCTTAGTAAAATGCTATATTATGGAATATCTGTCACAAAGAATTTTTGGACTATTGGCTATCTTGCGACAGTAGATACAATTGGCAGTGCCGCTGGATATTATGAAGCAAAGGATCTAGATCCCGCAAAAGAATTTAATTATGAGGATGTAAAATGGATAACAACATGGCAAATAACTTATCGGTTCTAATGAAAAAAATATTAATTTGTTGTTCTATATTAATATTATTTAGCTGCAGTGCATATGCCAGAATCACCTTTGAAGCTGTGACAGCCGACAACGTCAACACCTACAGTGGGGATACAATTTCTAGCAATCCACTTATAATCGTCACAATAAATACAAATTTAAATCTTTTAGCAACAAACCCAATAACTCTAAACATTAGCGGCACCGTAACAAATCTTACTCCATCATCCTATACTGCCGGAACAATAACCGCACAGCATCAACCATCTCTTACCGATGGAACTTATAATATTAGAATATCGGCAACTGACGCAACAAACAATACCAGAACATGGGAAGCCACTAATCTAATTGTTGATTCGGCTAGCCAAACAACAACAATAAGTGATCCACTCAACTTCCCAAACCCTTGTAATTCTGATACCGGAACTGCAATTGGATACAAGCTCTCAAAACCGGCAAACGTTACTCTCTCAATCCATGACCTTTTGGGCAACCTAATATCCAAAAATAGCTATGCTGCAGGGGGAAACGGTGGACTAGCATCATACAATGAAGTTACCTGGGATTGCAAAACCGATTCTGGCAAAACGGTTGGAAATGGAATCTACGTATATCTAATAATTGGGGATGGAAAACTGCTCTCCAAAGGCAGAATAGCGGTAATAAAATGAATAAAAAATTATTATTATTATTAATAATATTTTCACTTGTTACAATCCAAGTAGTTTTTGCTGCAGAAATATCACTTGATCCTTCTCAAACTATTATTGGAGCAAGAGAATTAGCCCTTGGAAGAAGCGGGGTTTCCGAAGTTGGCGAACCAGGGAATCTCTTCATCAATCCTGCTGGGCTTGCAACAATCACCTATCCAAAGTTTTCTGCAACCTCCAGAAAAGTGGTCTTTGGTGAAGCCCAATATGTATGCATCGGTGGAGCGGCGCCAACAAAGTGGGGAACATTTGGACTTGGAATTATTAATTTAAACGTTGGCAATTCAATCCAAACCAAGAGAGATGGGGAAACAAACAGAATTATTCCAAATCCATCGCTTGAAGCCCTTGCCCACAATAACAATTTACTTGTTTTTTCTTATTCAAAGAAAGATTTTATAAAGAAAGACCTCCTGATTGGTGGAAACTTAAAATATAATCAACAAGCCTTCTCTGGCGGACAAGCAGTTTCTGCTCAATCTTTTGGGCTTGATATTGGATCAATCTATCAAATAAATCCACTTTTAAGAATTGGTGCAAATTACCAAAACATCTTTTCTTCAGAAAACAGTTTGGGCGGGCTTTTAAAAATAGGGTCTTCTTATAAGATTAACCAGAACACGGTTGGGTCCCTAGATCTTACCCTTCTCAATTCTACCCTAGCTCAAAACTCTTATAATGCGGGGCTCGAGTGGCAACCATCAAAAGAGATAAGTTTGCGATCTGGATATGACTCGAATCTTGGATTAAGCTACGGTATTGGTCTCAAAAACGATGGTTTTAGGTTTGATTATGCTTATGCCCCATCTCCATATGCTTCGGGAGACAATCCACATTATTTCACACTCAGCTATTTAGGAGAGTTGATTAAGCGAGTTTCAAGAAAACTCATAAATGAATATTTTGCAATAACCTTTAACAAATATAAAGACAAAACCATAACCAGCAGCGAGGTAATGAAGCTCACCGGGAAGGCTAGCTATAAGAAAACATTCAAACAAACAACTAGCTGGATCGTGCCATCTCTATCACAAAGGGATGAAATTAAACTTGTAACAGAAGAAGCATATGTTGATAAGCTAGAACTTAATAATCACAAAATTAAGGTAAGTAAAAACGCCACCTTCGAAACCGAGAAAAAACTATATCTTGGAAGAAACCTGTTTTATTTCTCTGGAAAACTGCCAAAACAGGGAGCAACTTATGAAGCGGTTAGAATACTAAGAATTATTCCATTCACAGATGTTCCAGAGGATTTCTGGGCATTTAGATCAATTTCCCTAAATTCCACTTTAGGAATAATAAAAGGATACCCAGGAAATATGTTCAAACCAGAGAAGGGGATAACTAGAGCGGAACTAGTTGCATTATTACTTCGCACCAAGGGTCTTTCAAGAGAATCAATTGGGTTTATTGAAAACCCATTCTCAGACCTCCTAGAATCTTTCTGGGCAACCCCATTTGTTCTCAAAGGAGTAGAGCTAAAACTTGTTCAAGGATATCCGGATCAAACATTTGGGCCCAATCGAGTTCTATCTCGTGCTGAGGCGATAACAATTATATCCCGATTTGCAAAATTAAAAGAAATAAACGAAGCTGTTTTTCCCGATCTTGCAAAAGACTATTGGGCCAACAAATACATCGCAGCGGCAAAGAAGGCCGGACTCCTAAAATATCTAGATAAAAAAGATTTCATGCCTAATCAAGCCTTTACTAGGTCTGAGGCAGCTGAGGTTTTATATCTTACAAAAGGAATACAAGAAAAAGCTAATTATTTCTGGGAAACAGGAAAAACAAGTAAAGATATCATAGTGCCAACAACAAAGACTGTTATTAAAAAGAGCTCCATAAAAATGGTTTCTCCAATAACCACAAAAGAAGCCGCATCAAACGTAATAACTAAAGAAGCTGCTTCAGAGCTAAAGAATAATCCTTTGAACGATAAAAGTAAGAAGCAGTAACCAAAATATTGGCTCCAGCCAAAATAGCACCTTTTGCTGTCTTATCATTAATACCACCATCAATACGAATATCCCCACCAAACTTCTGGCGAGTATTTTTTATCTTAGTCAGCACTTCTGGTATAAGCTTTTGTCCAGAAAAACCAGGATTAACAGACATAAAAAGAACCTCATCAATTTCGCCCAAAAATCTTTCTAATAATTCTTCCGACGTTCCCGGGTTAAGACTAATACCAGCCTTTTTGCCCAAGGACTTTATAAATCTTAAATCCAGGATCAGTTTATCAAAATCGATCTCTTTTGCCACTCTTGGTTCTTTTTTTATTAATTTGGCATCTGGCATATTTAAATCATAGGCCTCAAGATGCAGCGTTATTATATCTGCCCCAGCATTGGCATAATCTTCTATATAAAGATCAGGATTATCAATCATTAGATGGGCATCGAGCGGTAATTTTGTTAATTTGCGAACCGTTTTAACAACCATTGGACCAAAACTTATGTTTGGAACGAAGCTCCCATCCATAATATCAAGATGAAAACCGGCCGCTCCGGCCTTTTCTGATTTTTTGACTTCATCGGCAAGATGGCCAAAATCGGCCGATAAGATACTTGGGGATATTTTAATTTTTTTCATGGGTCAATTATATCATTAACCTATCTATTTTTTCTATCGGATTCCCATTTTAATGGATTTTCTCTTATATATTTTCGGATATTATTTAATGCGGAATTGTTTCGAATAATGTGTTCATAAAATCGTGGTTGCCAACAAAAACCATTAAACCCATTTTTCTTACCCCATCTGGTTACAGATGATTTATATTGATTTATTATCATTGATAATGAACAGGAAACTGGTTTGGAAAATCGATTGTATTTTGATAATGGTTTGGTCCGGGCATGTAGAGCCATGCCATGGCATGGCTCTACAATTATTATTCCATGAACATGATTCGGCATTACAACAAATTCATCCAAACACACATTTTTATAATGTTTTGGGATTTCCAACCAATATGCATGTGCAATTTCTCCAATTATTGATAAACTCACAGTGTTATTAATAATATTTCCAAAAAACAAGCCCATATTATATGTATCAATCGTAACAAAATAACGCCCTGGCGATGAATAGTCCCATTGCTGCAATCTGATTGATTCAACCCTATATTTATTTCTAAACAATGTTATTTTATCAGTCCCTCTTGTGTTTTTATAAATATCTTTTTTCCATCTGATTTTATGGTAACCGCCCCATTAATATCCGTTCGATAAACTTTAATTCCTCTAGATTCCAATCTTTCCAACACTGATTTATGCGGATGTCTAAATTTATTGTCTTTTCCACATGAAATAACGGCAACTTGGGGGCTTATCATCTCTAAAAATTCTGCTGAGGAAGAAGAGGAACTCCCATGATGGCCAACCTTTAAAATATTCGATCGTACAGCCATTCCATGGAATGGCTCTCCACACAAAATCCGCTCCTCAGCTTCTCTTTCGGAATCCCCCATCAACAAAAACGAAACATCTTGATAAACCAATCTCAATACCACCGAATTATTATTCAAAGCCGATTCTTCTATTAATGGCTCCGATGGGCTCAAAACTTGGGCCAGAACCCTTGGCCCTAAATTAATAATCTGCCCCGCCCTTGCAACTATATATTTGATATTCTTCTTTTTAACCAATTCTAAAAACTCAATATATTTTCTGGAAGCATGAACTTGACCAGAATCTAAAACCATATCTACTTTTATACCAGCAAGAACCGAGGGCAAACCACCAACATGGTCATCATGAGGATGGGTTAAAACCACCAAATCCAATTTATTAATCCCCCTTCGATGAAGAAAGGGAATTATAATCTTCTTTCCCATATCTGACCTCTTAAAAGACTCACTCCCATCTATAAGCACTCTCTTACCAGTTGGAGTTTGAATAAAAATAGCATCCCCCTGCCCCACATCAAGCACGGTCATTTCTAATAATTGTGAGGCGGGAGCGAACGCTGCACTAAAAACAAACAGAATCAAAACAACGACACAAACCAATTTTCCAATTCTAAAACGATAAATCAGAAGGCCTATAGCCAAATAATATAAAACTATTAATAAAAAGTGAGGGGAGGAAAAAAACATGTAGGCAAACGGGAGGCTGGAAAAGAAAGCAACAATACCATGCAATACTTTAAGCATCAAAAATAGTGAACCACCCAAGATTTGACCTAAAGGCAAGAAAAAGACACCCAATAGTGCTCCGGCAAACCCTAAAATAACGAGATAGCCAATCCATGGAATAATCATAAAATTCGCAAAAACAGTGACAAAGGAAATCTGGTTGAAATTGTATAAAATAATTGGAGCGGTCATTAACATCGGAGCGATTGAAATGGAGATGAGGCTGGCCCAAAATTTCTGTAGAGGAATTTTATCAGCAATAAGTGGCGCCAAATATACCAAAGATATGGTTGCGGTAAAAGAAAGCTGAAACCCAATTTGAAAAAGAGAAAGAGGATTAATAATCAATAAAATTAAGGCAGCCAAAGACAGGGCAGTGAGAAAATCACGGTCGCGCTCAAAAACCTGTCCCAGCATCGCAGCTTGTGCCATAATTCCGGCACGAATAACCGAGGCCCCAGATCCTGCAGCCAAAACATATAGCAGGTTAAAGACAGAGGCAATAACAACTGATATCCACAAAGGCAAACGAAATGATTTTAAAATAACTAAAATAGTCCCAATTAAAATAGAAAGATGCATTCCAGAAACTACCAGTATATGAACTGTTCCGGTTTTTTTAAATTGCTCCCTAATCTCTTCTGGAACACTGGCTGCAGCCTTCCCGAAAAGAATTCCAGAGAGCAAGTCAGAATAAGGTTTTGGTAAAATTTTTTTAACAGAACTTAGTAGTTTACGACGAATATAAAAAGAGAGTGCTTTAATCGGATTTATATGTCCTTGGCTCAATACTTCGGGTTTATTAAAAGATCTAAACGAAACATATGCCCGCTCTGGTAAGCCTGGGTTTTTAGGTGCTTCTATATAGGAAAGTATTCCAGAAACCTTGATTTTGTCTCCATATAGAAGATCAGACTTTGGAAGTGAAGCTCTAACTTTCCCCCCTGCTCCTTTAATAATCTTAAGGTAAAAAGATACTGTTTTTTCTCTAAATACAGGCTCTGAGTCAATAATTCCAACCAAATTTAGTTTTTTATCATTAAAAGGCTTAATTGGTTTATCAATTATGGGGCGAAACAAAATAATTAGTCCAATATAAATTAAAGCAACAATTAGAATTGGACGTTTCATAATGAAATTTTATTTTTAAGCTTTTTAAAACTCTTTTTACCAATTCTTTTAACCTTCATAATATCTTCTAGTTTTGAGTAGGGACGCGCGGCAATTATTCTCTTTGCGGTTGCAGCACCAATTCCAGGAAGTGATTCGAGTTGCTTCTGGGTGGCAGAATTTATACTAATTTTTCCACCTGAAGATACCACGGAAGAAACTTTAACTCTTGATGGAAGCGTAATCTTCTGACCATCTTTTATCTTCTCGGCAAGATTTAGAATAGAAAGATCAGCTTTTTTAGTTGCTCCCCCAGCCTGTTCAATTGCATCCAAAACCCGATCTCCGTGCTTAAGCCGATATACACCGGGATTTTGAACCGCCCCAACCACATGCACCACCACCCTTGCAACTGAAACAGGCTTGGGAGAGTTTTTTATAGTTATTTCGCTGATCTGAGGTTTTGATGGATTTATATGATGATTATAAATATAAACACAAGTTCCAAGGAATAAAACAATAATTAATCCAATGATGATTGTTTTGTGATTGCTAATATCCATAAATCACCGCATAAATCCTATTTTCTTCTCAGGCTTCTCATCTATTGCAATCAACTTTCTTATTGCTTCAAAAACTGATTGGATATTTTTCTTGTTTTCAAAGGTCCTTTCTTCTAATTTCTTCAATTTTTTTGAAACCTCAATATGACTTGTCAGAATTCTATTTAACTGGACAAACGCTCTCATAATTACAATGTTAACCTGTATGGCTCTTTTACTTTTGAGCACCGAAGACAACATAGCTATTCCTTGCTCAGTAAATACAAAAGGCAAATACTTAATGTTATGACCTCTTTTCAAGGTCGCAAATTGCGACCTTGAACACAATAATATTTTTGCCTCTTCTTTTGTGAGTTGGAACATAAAATCAAGAGGAAATCTTTCTACATTTCTTTTCACTTGCTCTTTTAGTCTCTTTGTTGGAACTTGATAAAGATTAGCCAAATGCATATCCAGCATTACTTTCTGCCCCCTTATCAAATAAATCTTGTTTTCGATTCTTTCAATTGGCACTAATTTGCTCATATAAGAGTACTAGCAATTATGGCGCCTGGAGTAGGGAATAGGTTATAGGGGTTAGGGGATAGTTGTTTTTGTTATAAGAACAATAAAATTGATATTACTATAACCCATAACCTATCACCTATAACCTAACAAAGTGCCGAGATTCCGGACAGTTTGAGGCTAAATCTTCTGGTAGATCTTTAAAATATCTTCTACGTAGTGTTTTGACGAGGATTTATAGCCATTATTTCGTTTAACCGCGTTAGGTCCTTCAAGATAACCAGCAATCCCAAGTGGAACTTGGTTTTGAGTATTCTTAAATCGATTAAATAAATATCTCATGTAACGACTAGTTCCCATTAAATTTTGATCAATATCGAAAGAATTATAAACCTTTAATCCTTTAGCAGTAGATGGTAAAAGCTGGCCTAAACCCTGAGCACCGGATGACGAAACCGCATATTTATTAAAACGTGATTCACGGGCAACTAAAGCGGTAACCAAACGAGGATTAACATTATACTTTTTTGAATATCTAACAATTCCTTCTGCAATTTGTGGAGCATCTGCTCTGGCTGACTTTCTGGCATAGCCTCTAATAAATTTATCGATCCGAGATTGAAGTTCTAGCATAACCCCATCGGCAAAATTTGGTCCGGGAATTATTAGATGCCCCGCTGGTTGTTGATGACGCGTCACAGAAGAAGGAGTTGCAGGTTTATTATAAGTCCTGGGAGTATCCTTTACACCTGTTACTCCACTGATAATAGAAAAAGCAAATATTAAAACAACAATTAATGAAGTACTATCCATTAGCTGATGGCATTATAGTACGATTTATTCAGTTTTGTAAGGGGTTGATTGATCAGTTTCTTTTTACCGTGAGTAATATCTAGTTTTTTACCTGCAACTTTTCCAATAATTTTAAATGGGACCTTACCTAACATCAAGATATCTTGCAGAGAGAAAATATTCTCGGGTGAAATTGTTAGAACAATTCGTGACTGAGATTCTCCGAACAATAAAGTATCTAGTCTAATTTTATCATCCAAAGCAACATGGGCTCCCTTACCACCCAAAATACATCCCTCCGCCAAACAAATTGCCAATCCACCATCCGAAACATCGTGAGCAGAATTAATAATTCCAACCTGAATCGCATCATAACAGGCTTTTTGTACTCTTTTTTCTAACTTAAGATTTAATTCTGGTGGAGGTCCTTCTTCTTTTGAATGTACAACTTTAAGATATTCACTTCCACCTAATTCTTCTTTATTCTCACCCAGAAGAATAATTATATCTCCGTTATTTTTAAATTCGGACGAGACCCTCTTCTCAACATCAGGTACTATGCCAATCATTCCAATAGCCGGAGTTGGATAGATCGCTCCAGTCGGACTTTCATTATAAAAAGAGACATTCCCCGATACAACTGGAAGCTTCCAGGCTCGGCAGATATCAGAAATACCCTCTACTGAACGTTTAAAATAATAATAGCGATCCGGTTTTTCTGGATTTCCAAAGTTTAGGCAATCTGTAACTGCGGCTGGATCAGCACCGGTTACAACCAGGTTTCGGCAGGCTTCTGCCACTGCAATTTGCGCACCCTTATAAGGATTTAGAAAACAATAACGACTATTACAATCGGTTGTCGCTGCAATACCCCATTTTTTGCCTTTCACTCGAATGACTGAGGCATCTCCTCCCGGATAAACTGAAGTGTTTACCTGAACCATATGGTCGTACTGTTCATATATTGCTTTTTTAGAAGCAATATTCGGTGAAGATAATAACTGAAGTAAAACTTTGTTTAAATCTTTTGGCTGTTTAATCTTTTTTATATGGACCGATGGCTGTTGGACCTTTTTATAAGGCATGTCATAGATTGGTGCATCGGCTAAGGCATAAGTTGGTGAACTACAGACCCGTCTACCCTTCCAATCTATTGTTAGTTTCTTTTCCTTAATAACTTTTCCAATTGCAACTGCTTCAAGTCCCCATTTTTTGTAAATTTTTTGAATTATCTTCTCTTTACCCTTTTTAACACAAAGAAGCATTCTCTCTTGAGATTCAGACATCATAACTTCGTAAGGTTCCATCCCCTCTTCACGTAATGGAACTTTATTTAGATCCATTTTCATCCCAACTCCACCTGCTGCTGCCATCTCTGCAGATGAACAAGTAAGTCCGGCTGCTCCCATATCTTTTATTCCAAGAACAACTCCAGAATCGAGTGCTTCAAGGGTAGCTTCTATCAAACATTTTTCTAAGAATGGATCTCCAACCTGAACTGTTGGTCTTTTCTCTTCTTCCCCCTCCCTAAATTCAGAAGAGGCAAGAACAGAACAGCCGCCAATACCGTCTCTACCAGTTTTTGCTCCAGCATAAAGAATAGTATTGCCGATTCCGACCGCTTTTCCACGAGCTAATTTTTCTTTTGGCGCAATTCCAATACACATTGCGTTAACCAAACAGTTGCCAGAGTAGCAATCGTTAAAATATATCTCGCCACCTATTGTTGGAACACCGATACAGTTACCATAGAAAGAAATTCCATCTACAACTCCATTTAATAGAAATTTATTATAAGGATCATCAAGTTCTCCAAAGCGGAGAGAATCTAAGCAGGCAATTGGACGGGTTCCAGCAGTAAAAATATCACGAACGATACCGCCGATTCCAGTTGCAGCCCCCTGCCTTGGTTCAATTTGTGAAGGGTGGTTATGGCTCTCCATCTTAAAGACAATTGCCATACCATCATGAACAATCCCACCAGAGTCCTCCCCTACTAATGCTTCGTACTTTCCGTTTTGGGGAAAAAGTTTTAGATATTTGCGTGAGCGAGGATAACCGCAGTGTTCTGACCATTCAACTGAGAACATTGCAAGTTCAGTCGGAGTCGGATCACGTTTGAGAATTTTAAGAATATTCTTATATTCTTGATCGGTTAATCCAAGTTCGCGGTAAGCATCTTTTGTTAGCATGATATTATTATAACATGTACGTCTAGTAGCAAATAAGATGAAATTTTTACCCAATATTGACGCCTATGAAAGCAATAGTCAACCTTTTTGGAAACCAGCGACTAAACGTCG
>CAYQVW010000024.1:0-19062 GCA_964421245.1 uncultured bacterium
GGGCATCATGGCAGTGGATTGATCAAAATCACGTCACTTTGAAATAAGGTGAAAAGTTGCACGAAAAATATATAGAGGACTCAAGAAGCCCTGGTTTTTGCCAGGGTTTTTTTATTTTAGAAGAGTTCGAAATAATATAAAGGGGGAATTTAAAAATGGTACAAGTTACAGCACCAGCATATACAAGGGCACAAGGAAACCTAATAAATCATGTTCATGGATTATCAACTGGAATAAATGCTTCTATTCCAGTTGGTCCAAATGAAAGAGGATTACTTGGATTACAATTGGACTTTGGAGCAGAAAAGTTTACAAGACTTTTTGATTCAAAAGGAGATGTGAGTCAAGAAGTATTGGCCTTCCAAAACAGGCTACAAACTGATGAAAAATTTCGTTTACAGATTCAGGCTGGTATTCCAGGATATGATATTCGAATCCAGGATGTTGAAGAAGCTTTTTGGGTATTGGTTGGTAGAGCATTTGCTAAATCTGTTGTTGACGACACTGAATCAAGAGATGGACACATCTTCCACCTAGGTCATGATGCTTTCCACGTCCGACATAATCGGGTTATTTCTATAATTGCAAAAACCCTAATTAATTCTGGAGTATGTGATAACGGCGGCGGAATTATTTATTATGGAATTCAAAGCGGCGGAACATTGAAACACTTGCCAATGTTACATACAGCGCAAACTAATACAGATAGAATACACTGGGGTAATTCAACTGTTAGTCACAAAACTCGTAAAGGATTAGCTGGGTTAAAGGCCGGGAAAAGTGGTAAAGTTCTCTCGGGTGATGATTTAATGGCTGCTATTTTTGATGTTATGGTCAAAGGTGAATATCTTCCATTAAAGAAAGTAGACAATCCAGAAAACATGGTTGTAAACGTTGGAGATTTGAATCCTCTATTTATTGCAACCGCTCGAAGGAGTATTGAAGCAAGGACAACCATGCCAAAAGATACCCCATTAGACGAAACATTAGCAGGACGGGAACTTAGAATGTCTCTAGACAGCAACCCACTTATTGCTAGAACAGCCGATATAGCTGAATCTTTAGGGGCGAAAGTAACTTTAATTAACACTAGAGGAATGTATAGAGGGGCAGTTGAACCGACCAGAGTATGCGATCCTAACGAAAAAGATCAATCAGTTTTGGATGATAAGTTGGATGCCGTTCCAGATCCGGATGATGACCGATATGGATCCGTATCAGATGGTCGCATGATAAAAGGGACTGATCTATTGACTTTATTTGCTCACAATCTTGCAGTACACAATCCATTGGGGTTACAGATGGGAGCTGTGTCTGATATGCGTGCTAGTGTAGCCGCTACAATTTTGGGCAAAAACTTAACCGCAGCTGGCCATCCTATTGATGTAATTCCAGCAGCTCCTGGATATAACGAGTTTCACTATGCAACCGAAAAAGCATTGCGCGATGGTATTAATGTTGCTATTGAAGTGGAAGAAACCTCACACACAATGTGGAGACCGTTCACCAGCAGGGCTTTTGGTGCTGTTCGTGATGTAATCGATCAAGGAGGAGATCACGCTTCTCTTTTTGGAATTGTATTGGAAGGAATTAGAAAATGGGAGTGGGAAGGTAGAAATCACTCACAACAATTAGATCATATCCTCAATACATTTAAAGTTCCCCCTACTGTTAAGACCGAACTAAAACCAATGGTAAAGAGGAGCCATGGAATGGCTAAGGTTAATGTTGCAACCGAAATTAAATTAATTGCGGACCAATATTTTGGAAACCTTCCTGGAGCTGTTGTTGAGGAGTTTGATACTGGAGCTTTAATCTCCTTCCCAGGAATGAAAGCAGCAGTTTTAATTCGCCATTCAAAGAGCGGTTCTGGTTTTACTATCAGTAGAGAAGCTGTAGCAGGAGATGATAAGGCAGAAACATTAACCAGAAACCTTGGTGTTGCAATTATGGAAGAAGCGGTAAGAAGAGCAAGGATTAAGATGAAAGCCGAGCAACATCCACTAGCTGATTTTGTATTCATGCAAAAAGATACAGCAGAGATTGCAGCTCAATTAGCAAACCCGGTCCAAGTAATTGAACATGCAGTAAGCTCAGTAGCATAACTTTCACTTCCCTCCCCTCTACCATAAGGTATTCGGGAGGGTGTGGATTATAAAAAAATAAGGGGGATTTTAAAATGGCAGGAATGCAAATGGTTCGTGGTGTTCAGGTTAGTCAATCAACAGTTGAGTTGGTTCAGAATATGTCCAAAACTGGAAAAGGTGCACCTTCACCAACGGATATAACAAGAGCCATTGTAGGTCAAGAAAACTTCGCTGGTTTCTATACAGAAGTAGCGGCTCTTCACGGTGAATACCCCAAAGAAGTTGATGCCCTATCAAGACACATTCTTGGAATTGATAATCCAGGGTTCAGAGCAACTAATCTAGTAGAAACTCATTTCGATGGTGCAATACGCGGTCCAGGAAATGCTCAAGGTATAATTTCAAAAGAAAGCATTTATGGCCAACAAGGAAAAATGCTAGAGGCAATGAGGGGATTTCAAAAATTTGCTGCTGATAAGAAAATATCTTGGCCCACTTCACCATTTGAAGACTCTACTAATATCCCCGGACTTGTTGATAGTGATTTAACAGATGTACTTACTCATGGAAGAGATATATATGCAAGATTCAAAGGCAATGTAATGGCCTTAGGGGTTGGAGGATCTTCTAATGGACCTAGAGTAATTACAGGTGCTTTTCAACTTGAGCAAGCCCAACATGGTGGATTTACCTTTGCAAGTGATCATATAAGAAATACTGTAGTTAAATTTATCAGGGGTAAAAGAATATCAGACATTGGACATATATTTGTAACTAGTCTTTCCGGGACAACATCAGAAACATTATCTAATCTATTGATTGCATTAGAGGAGCTTAAAAAAGCTGGTGTTCCAGAAAATCAATATAAGAATTTTATTACCGTTGAAACCGGAGAAGAATCAAGTGTTTTAAGGTCTATTGCTGATGTATACGGATTAAAAATATTTTACTGTAAACCAAATGAAGGAGGACGTTTCTCAATTTGGACAGTTATTGGAACACTTTGGGCTGAAGCTAATGGAATTGATTCTTCTGAAGCAAAAGCTGGAGCAATGCTAGCACAGTATAGAATTTTAATGGAAAACATTCGTCAAAATCCATCAATGATGCAGGCAGCAATTGCCTCTGAAGCATGGAAACAAGGCATATCTCTTTATCAATATTTACTATTTGATGAGAGATTGGCTAATTTAGGGGACTTCTTGGGACAAGCATGGGGCGAGAGCGTTGAAGAAATGGGCTTTGGCCTTAGGGTTAGAGTAGACGTTTGCGCAAATTGGCAACATATTGCTGCAAATGGATTACTTGGAGTTCCAGAAGGAGTTATGGCTCAAATGTTCTGGGTAAAACATTCTAACAATCCTATTATTTTACCAATTCCTGATGAATTAAAGAATATTAAACTAGGTAATGGAACATTGGGTGATTTAGAAGGCAAAAATATGGACGATTATCAGGAAGTTGCAGTTAAAGGTGGATGGGCAAGCTTTGTTGGAAGAGGAATTCCAACAACTCTAACCACAGTTGATAGGATCACTCCTTTTTCTGTTGGACAGCTAACTCAAGAAACCTTCGGAATGGTAGGTTTCTACGGTGGATCAAATAGATTAGAACTAGAAACCTACTTACAAAAATGGGTTGTTATGCATAAAGCACTCGGCCGTGGTGAAACAGAAAGTATTAGCAATATGCCTAATGGACAGGAATGCGGCGACGCAATGCACTATTTTCAACAAAAATTTGGAAGTTAAAGAATAGTTTTTTAAACCGGACTTCATTATTTTTGAAGTCCGGTTTTTTTTATGTTAAAATTAGCTATCATGAAAGAAAAACTCATAAAATACTTTTCTAAACAAAAAAAAGTAAAAATGGCTTTTTTATATGGATCTTACGCAACAAATACCCCCCTATTTGACTCAGATGTTGATGTCGCCGTATATATGGAAGATGGATTTAGCAAAAAAGATATCGATTCTATCTGGAATGAGTTAATATTTCTTACCAAAAAAGATGTTGAACTTTTAGTTCTAAATGATGCAAAAGAAGCAATTTCCTGGTCTGCAATCAGAGGAATCCCGCTTGTAATAAAAGATCAGGGATTCTATACTAAATATATGCTCTCAGTCTCATTTGATGCCATGAACCTAAATGAAGATCTGGAAGACATTTGGAGGATGAAAAATGCACGCAACTAATCGGATAAGACTAATGCAAATAATTGATTTTGCCAAAGCAGAACTCAAAGATTTAGAAACATACAAAAATCTTGATTATAACAAGTACAAAGAAGATAAAAACACCCGACGCATTGTTGACCGAATCATTGAAAACGTTATCAATGCCCTTATCGATATCTCAAAAATCATAATTTCTGAGAAAAAAATCGAGATGCCGGACAGTTATGCCGGAATTATGGAAGAAATTTCCTCTGTCTTAAAACTAAATGATCAACAAAAAACGGAACTAATTCAGGTTTCTAAATTAAGAAACATCTTAGCCCACGAATATATGGATATTAAATTTGAGAAGGTTAAAAACTTCATTTCAAATAATAGAAAGGCTGTTGAGCTGGCAATGAAAAAAGCCAGTAAATTACTTTGATGCAACAAATCAAACTTGATTACCAACAATTTATAGACCAAAAGGAATTAGAAAAATATTCAAAGAATGTAGAAGCATGCCATGGCATGCTTTTGAGCAGCCAAAATTCCATCATAAAAGACAAAGAAGTCGTTATGACCGGTTGGAAGACCGAAAGCCCATATGTTTCAGACGATGTATTAGATGAAATTCAAGCTACTGCAAAAGATTTTGCAAGTAAAATAGATGATTTTGTTTCTGCAGGCATTGGTGGATCATTTTTAGGAATCCAAGCAACCATTGAAGCAGTAAAAGGCAGCCTATCACTTCTTAACCTCCTACCCTCTTTCAAACCACGCTTCTTCTTCCTAGGAAACCACATGGACCCGGAATATACTGCTAAAGTCCTTGAGATTATAAAAGATAGAAAAATCGGTGTAAATGTTATCTCAAAATCCGGCGGTACAGTTGAACCAGCAATTGCCTTTGCAATTGTTAAAGATCTAGCAAAAGGAAAAATCGTTGCAACAACTGATAAATCAAAAGGCGCATTAAAAGAACTAGCTAATAAAGAAGGATACAAAACCTATGTCGTACCTAATAATGTCGGCGGAAGATACTCGGTCACCTGCCCGGTTGGCCTATTCGGCTTAGCTGTTGCTGGAATTGATCTTAAAGAATTCATCGCTGGTGCTCGATTTGCCGAAGAACAAACCAGAAAAAATCCTTTTAATAAAAACATAGCAATGCTGCGCGCTGTTATGCGTTACATTGCATATTCCAAATGGAATAAAAAGATTGAAGTTGTATCAACAGGAGATTATAATTTGCGCAGCGTTACAGCCTGGATGCAGCAATTAGGCCCAGAAACAGAAGGAAAAGATGGAAAAGGACTCTGGATCTCTCCTGAATTCTATACTCAAGACGCTCATGCTAACGGTCAGATGATCCAACAAGGCGAAAGAAATATGATCGAGACCTTCTTAATTGTTGAAAATCCGGCCAAAGATGTAACTATCTCTGCCAAAGGAACTCCAGTCGAATATTTAGACGGTAAAAAGCTCTCTTTTGCCAACAAAGCCTTTGTAGAAGGTCTGCGTGATGCCCATCATCAAGGCGGAGTCCCTACTATGAGCTACGTCTTTCCAAAATTAGATGCCTTTACAATCGGCCAATTTTATCAATTAGAGATGAATACTATCGCTCTAGGCGGACTAATACTTGGAATAAACCCCTTTATTCAACCCGGTGTTCAATTATATAAAGATGTTGCAAATAAGAAGAGTGGAAAACCAAATTGAATCATGGAAACCGCGACGTTTAGTCGCAGGTTTCTCATCCCTTAGCTAATTTAATAAACTCTTTTTCTGAAAGAACTTTAACACCAAGCTTCACAGCCTTATCATGTTTTGATCCAGGATCAGTACCAGCAACTACATAATCGGTATTTTTTGATACAGATGAAGATGGATGGCCACCAAGATTACGGACTAATTCTTCAGCCTCTGATCTGGTAATAGTCTCAAGTCCGCCAGTAAAGACAAAGGTCTTCCCCTTAAGTGGTTTTGGACCTTTTTGCCTTTTTGCCTCTGTATTTAGCCCATAGCCTTTCAGCCTCTCAACAAGTTCTTGATTCTCTTTCTCAGAAAAGAAATGTTCAATTGAATGGGCAACTTTTGGTCCAACCCCTGGAATACTTTCAAGCTCCCCTGGGTGCTGTGCAATAAGAGACGCTGTATTTTTACCAACTAATCTAATACCCAACGCATATAATAGACGATCATAAGGACGGCTCTTACTCTTTTCGATTGATTCAAGTAAGTTATCTGCAGATTTTTCTGCAAAACGTTCGAGTTTTAATAATTCTTCTTTCTTTAAACTATATAAATCGGCTACATCCTTTATTAATTTAGCCTCAACCAACTGATCCACTATTGCCGGCCCTAAATGCTCTATATCCATCGCTAGACGGGTTGCAAAGTGACGAATACGCTCTTTTACCTGCGCTGGACAAGAAGCGTTAATACAACGCGTTATTGCCTCTCCCTCCGGCCTATAAAGCTCTCCATCACAAATTGGACATACTTTTGGCATAATGAATTTTTTAGAATCAGCACCTTTCTTAACAACTTTTACTATCTCCGGTATTACATCTCCTGCCCTTTGAACTATAACCTGATCGGAAATCCCTATCCCCTTTCTCTTTATCTCGTCTTCATTATGCAAAGTTGCCCGTTTAACAATAACTCCAGCTAAATTTATTGGCTTTAAATAAGCAACCGGAGTAATTGCACCAGTTCTACCAACCTGAACTTTTATATCTTCAATAACAGTTTTTGCTTGAATTGGTGGAAACTTATAGGCAATGGCCCAGCGAGGAGCACGTGAGGTCGCGCCTAATTCTTTTTGATCGGCTAAACTATTTACTTTAATTACAATTCCATCAATTTCATAATCTAATTTATCGCGTTGTGATTGCCATTTCGAAATAAATTTTTTCACCTGAGACATTCCATGGAATGTCTCTACATTTTGATTGATTTTGAATCCTTGGTTTTTCAAATAATTTAAAACATTAAAATGCGTTTTTTTTTGAATATCACCATAATAAACCCAAATACTTAATGGCCGTTTGGCTGTAATTTGATAATCGAGTTGACGCAAGGACCCCGCTGCTGCGTTTCTGGGGTTGGCAAAGCGAGCCTCACCAGCCTCTTCCCGTTCTTGATTGTGTTTTAAAAAATCACTGTATGGAAGATAGACTTCTCCCCGAACTTCACCACTAAAACTATCAACCTTTTGTGGAATATCTTTTATTGTCTTTAAATTAAGTGTAATATTTTCTCCGGTTGTTCCATCCCCCCTGGTTGCCCCCTGCATAAACTTTCCATCTCTATATGTTAAAACAACAGCTAGACCATCAATTTTTAATTCGCAAACATATTCTATTTCATCTTTACCCAAAGCCTTTCTAACTCTTTCATCAAAGGCCTCAAGTTCTTCAATATTCATGGCATTATCTAATGATTGAAGCTTTGCTTTATGTTTAATTGTTTCAAACTTTTTTAACGGAGGAGCTCCTACTCTTTTGGTTGGAGAATCGGCTTTGGCTAAATCGGGGAATTCTTTTTCAAATTTTTTTAATTCACGGAAGAGTTTGTCATACTCTGAATCAGAAATTTCCGGCGCATCCTTGGCATAATAGAGCTCATTATGATGCAATACTTGCCCAGTTAAATCTTTTATCTTCTTCCTAGCTTCTGATTTGTTCACTTTCCTCACCCCATCCCTAAGAGGATTGTATCTAATTTATCCTTCTGACTCAAGGTGATGATTTGATCTATTGTACTAGCTTGATCAATTTTAAACTCTCCGGCAGAAGTTCGCCTCAAAGCACTCAAGTGTGCCCCACAACCCAAATCATCACCTATATCACTAGCTAGAACGCGAACATAGGTTCCCTTTGAACATCTGACTTTAAATCTTATTTTGTTCTCCTCCATGTCGATTAAATCAAGGCTTATGATCTCGACATCCTTATCCGGACGCTCTACTTCAATTCCCTTTCGAGCTAATTTGTATAATCGTTTCCCATTAATTTTTTTCGCCGAAAACATCGGCGGTTTCTGCTTTTGTTTTCCAATGTATTTTTTAAATAGTTTAATAATTTGATCATTTGATATTTGAATATTATTTAGGATTTCGGATTTAGGATTTAGGATTTTCCCCTCAGCATCCATCGTATCTGTCCTCACACCCAGGGTCATCTCCCCAATGTATTCTTTATCAGCGCCTACATAATTTTTTATGGTCTTTGTAGCTTTTCCTAGAAACAAAACTAGGACCCCTGTAGCCATCGGATCAAGCGTACCCGAGTGCCCTACCTTCTTGGTCCTAGATAAATTACGAATTTTTGCGCAGACATCGAACGAAGTCCAACCTTGGGGTTTATCGACAACAATTATTCCATCCATTACATGTGGTTTAAAACGGTCTGAATTACCTTTTCTTCTGCTTCTTTTATCGGCATATGAAGAGCAACACCTGCAGCCTGAATATGTCCCCCACCACCCAATTCATTAGCAATTTTTGATACATTGGTTCTTCCACGTGAGCGCAGATTTACCTTAATCAAATTTTTCTTTTCTTCTCTTAAAAAGACCGCAACCTCTGTATCTTTAATCGATCTTATATAATCAATAATACTGATTAGATCTTCATGATTGGCTCCGGTCTCTTTAATAACCTTTTGAGGAATCATTGACCAAACAAGATTTCCCCTTTTTTCAATATTTTGCAGAGCGTGGGCCAAAAGCTTCATTCCTGGAATAGTCTTATTATCATAAACGGCTGAAGCGATTCTAAAAGGGACCGCTCCGTGTTCAACCAGATCATGGGCAGTCTCAAAGGTGCTTGGAAGAGTATTTGAATATTTAAAATTACCGGTATCTGTAATAATTGAAACATAAAGGGCGGTTGCAATATCCTGATTTAGGGAAACATTTAGTTCTTTAGATAACTTATATATTTGTTCGGCAACACAAGATAAGAGCTCAACACAATTAATGTCTCCAAAATTGGTATTATCTGCGTGATGGTCAATATTAATAATATGTTTAGCCTTTACTTTTAAATTGCCAACTCGGGAAATATCAGAAGAATCAACTGTTATCAATAAATCATAATCATTTCTACGTGGAGATTTTCTAATCTTATTTGATTTTGGTAAAAATCGATATGTTTCTGGAACACCATCAATTGCTATCATCTCTGACTTCTTACCAAGCTTTTCAAGAATCAGATGTAGGGCCACCATTGAGCCAAGCGTATCCCCGTCTGGATCAATATGCCCTGCAATCAGAATAGAGCGCGAAGATTGAATTAATAATTTTATCGATTCGTAAATACGTTTCATTTTCTTCTTGACTGTCTCGTAGGCCTTCTTGTCGGTCTTCTTGCCGGAGCTCTTTTCTTTCCTTCAAAAAGGTTTTTGCTTTCCCTTGCCTCTTTCTCAAGCTTAGACATAATAACAAGGACTCGACTGCCTCTTTCAATAGATTTATCAAGAACAAAAGTAAAACGCGGTGTATAGCGAAGATTGAGAGTACGTCCCACTTCTCCTTGAATATATCCAACCGCACTTTTTAATCCAGCCATGGTTTCGTTTTTATTCTTATCAGTACCGTAAACGCTAACATATACTTGAGCGTTCTTTAAATCAGGAGAAACATTAACATCTGTAATAGAAGTAAAGCCAATTCTTGGATCTGCAACCTTCTCCCTTAGAACCCTACTGGTCTCTTCTCTTATTAATTCACCAATTCTCTTGGTCCGATTATTCATGCTTTATTTTTTTTCCTGCATTTGAAAGACTTCCAACTGATCTCCCACTTTAAAATCAGAATATCCCTGAATTGCAACACCGCACTCATATCCCTCTTGGACTTCTTTTACATCATCCTTAAATCTCTTCAATGATTCAACCTTGCCTTCATATATCTGACTGTTATCTCGAATTATCCGAAGTCCGGCACCTCTCACAAATTTACCAGAATTAATAAATGATCCGGCAATAACACCAAGTTTTGAATATTTAAAGGTCGCCCGAACATCTCCCTTTCCAATCACAACTTCTTCGTATTCAATTGAAAGCATTCCTTCCATCGCTTTTTCAATATCTTCTACTGCTTTATAAATAACATTATAAGATCTAATTGCTACCCCTTCTTTTTGGGCAACTTCACGAGCTCTGGCACTAATTGTGGTATGAAAGGCAATTAATATTGCAGCAGATGCTTCTGCTAGAAGAACATCACTCTCCGAGACATCTCCTACTTGAGCATGAATGACATTAACTTTATTGCCAGAAACCTCAATCGCTTCCAGGGACTTCAATAATGCTTCTAGAGAACCACGAACATCGGCCTTAATAATAATATTAAGATCGGTCTTTTCTCCCTCTTTGATATGCTGAGAAAAACTTTCTAATGTTTGAGCAGCTCTTTGTCTGGTTACAACCTGATCCTGTTTTGATTCTGCAATTCTTCTTGCTTCTTTATCGTCTCTAACTACTTCCATCAATTCACCTGGATGCGGAACATCTGAGATACCCAAAACCAAAACCGGGAAGGCTGGAGGAGCCTTTTTTATGCGATCTCCGCGCTCATTCAGAAGCGCGCGCACTTTTCCATGCATATGACCTATTACAAAAGGATCTCCCATTTTTAATGTTCCATTCTTGATTAGAACCGTTGCAACCGCACCCTTTCCCTTATCAAGTTTTGATTCAATAACCACTCCTTGGGCCGGCATATCTGGATTTGATTTTAATTCTTGAACCTCAGCAACCAGAAGGATCATATCAAGAAGTTCATCAATACCCTGTTTTTGTAATGCAGAAATTGGAACCATTACTGTATCTCCACCCCAATCCTCAGGAACGAGCTTATATTCTGCTAATTGTTGTTTAACCTTATCCGGATTTGAATCTGGCCTATCAATCTTATTTATTGCAACAATAATCGGAACTCCGGCAGCCTTAGCGTGGTCAATTGCCTCAGCAGTTTGGGGCATAACACCATCATCTGCTGCAACAACTAAAATAGCAATATCAGTTACGCGAGCTCCACGAGCGCGAAGGGCGGTAAAGGCCTCATGTCCCGGAGTATCTAAAAAGGTTATTTTCTTTCCCTTTATTTCTACTTGGTATGCTCCAATATGTTGGGTTATACCCCCCGCTTCTCCCTCTGCAACCTTGGTTTGGCGAATTGCGTCTAGAAGTTTTGTTTTACCATGATCGACGTGTCCCATAATTGTCACAATCGGAGGACGAGTCTTTTGCTTATGCTTGTCAGATAAAACAACATCATGCTTTTTTTCTTCAATCTTTATCACAGTAGTCACAAATCCAAAATGTTCTGCTACTTTAACTGCAACATCAGAAGCTAAAGACTGATTAATATTAAGTAAAAAACCTTTCTTCATCAATTCTTTGATAACATCAGTGGCTTTTATCTTAAGAAGATTGGCAAGGTCCTTAACAATAATTGTTTCACCTTGTATCTCAATCTCTTTTTTCTCCTCAACTACCTGCCTCGCGTCAAGGCGGGCCGGTTCAGGAGGAGGAGGTGGTGGTGGTGGCGGTGCGACTTCTTCCTTTTTTGGTTCTAATAACTCTTTTACAACTTTTACGGTTTCAAGATCAATTGAGCTTGCTCCTGTTTTTGCACTAACGCCAAGATCTTTGAGTGTCTCTAATATCTCTTTAAGGGGTTTCCCTAATTCTTTTACAAGAAGACTAACCTTAATCTTATTAGCCGCTTTTTTAGTAGGAGCTTTTTTCTTTTTGACAACCTTCTTAGTCGTCTTTTTGCTCTTTGCCGGTTTCTTGGTTGTCTTCTTTTTCGTCTTTTTCGCTGGCATTAGTCTCTCCCTTTTTGTTTTTTAAAGCTTCGGCCGCTTCTTCTTCGGAAACAATATCAATCCTATATCCGGTTAGCCTTGCCGCTAATCTAACATTCTGACCCTCTTTTCCAATTGCCAGAGATAATTCTTTATTTGGAAAAATAACTCGCGTACTCTTTGCCTCTTCATTAATTTCTATCTTACTCGGTTTTGCGGGAGAAAGAGACGAAGCAAGATATTTATTTAAATTTTCAGACCATTCAATAATATCAATTCGCTCGCCCCCCAATTCACGAGTAACATTTTGGATACGAGATCCCATTTGTCCCACACAGGTACCGATAACACCAACATTTGAATCATTAGATTTGATTGCAATTTTTGTTCTGCGTCCTGGCTCACGCGCAATTGCCTTTATTTCTAAAATTCCATCTTGAATTTCTGGAACTTCCATTTCAAAGAGTTTTTTAATAAAATCCGGATGAGCTCTCGAAACAACAACTACTGGACCTTTTGAAACTTTTTTAACATCTATAATAACCAAGCGAACCCTCTCTTTAGGTCTTAAGTTTTCACCTGGAATACATTCACTATCACTAAGATATGTTTCTGCCCTACCAATATTGACTAGGTAGCCATGTTGTTCTTTGCGTTGTACAATTGCATTAATAATTTGTCCAATTTTGTCTCGAAATTCATTATAAAGCACATCTTTTTCTGCTTCTCTAATTCTTTGAATAATTACCTGTTTTGCAGTTTGAGCAGCTAAACGGCCAAAATCAGCGGGGGTTATCTCGGCCCCATTATCAAAAACCTTTGTTTCCCCTTTATCAGTAATCTTAACTTCTAGATTTTCATTGTCAGGAAAACGTTTTTTGGCAGCCAATAAAAGGGCTTCTTCAAGGGCGGCTACGACATCCTCTTTCTTAATGCCCCGCTCTTCTTGAATCTGGTTTAACATTGCCTCAAATTTCTGAATTTTCATACTACTCACTCCTAAAAACAAAAGTGGGCTTTTTCCCACTTTTATGTTCAAAACTAATATTAGACTTTACACTATAATTATACTCTTGCACGAGGGAATATGCAACCCTGTCGGGTAAATCCTAAATCCCAAACCCTAAATTCTAAACAAATCCAAAATCTCAATTTGGGTCATTTGAATTTTGATATTTGATATTATTTGGGATTTAGACATTAGTGCTTAGGGTTTATGTTATTATGATGTATGCTCAAAAAAACTGATCCAGACATATTAAAAGGCTACCTAGAAGACAGCTCCAATCTCCAAGGTGGACATGCAGGGGGACTTTATCTTCCTGAATCAGAGAAAGAGATCGTTGAAGCAGTAAAAGAAGGACAAAAGATAACGATTTCTGGAGCTGGAACAGGAACAACTGGCGGAAGAATCCCTTTTGGCGGTTGGGTTTTATCAACAGAAAGGCTGAATAAAATAATAAATATTGATAAAGAGACAAAAACTGCGACTATTCAACCAGCAGTTACACTTGACAAACTCGATCAAGCCGTAAAAAAAGAGGGGCTACTATATGCTCCTGACCCTACTGAAAAGACCGCCTTTCTTGGTGGAACTGTTGCAACAAATGCTTCAGGAGCCAGAAGCCTACGCTTTGGTTCGACCAGAAATCATATTAGGCGGCTCAGAGTAGTTTTGAGTTCTGGAGAAGTTTTAGATCTGAAAAGAGGAAATACGAAATTCGAAATGTTAAATTCGAAACAAATTTCTAATTTCCAATTTCTAATTTCTAATATCAAAAATGCTGCTGGATATTATATAAAACCAGATATGGATCTAATCGATCTATTTATCGGATCTGAAGGAACATTAGGGATTGTAACTGAAATAGAAGTAAAGCTGATCGATAAATTGGGTGAAACATTTGATTGCATAGCTTTTCTCGATTCAGAAGAGGATGCAGTTTTATTTACAGAAGAACTAAGAGGGAAAAAAGATGTTCTAACACTTGAATACTTCGACCAGAACTCTCTTGACCTCTTACGTAAGGCTTACATAAGAATACCAAAAAACAAAAAAACAGCAATTTATTTTGAACAAGTCGGTCCAGACTTAGACTTCTGGGAACAATTTTTCAATAAACATAAGATACCAATGGACGATGCATGGCTTGGAATGAATGATAAACAAAAACAAGAACTTCATGACTTTCGTCATGCTATTCCAGAAACTATTAACGAACTTTATAAAAAAGAAAAACAATTAAAAATCTCTCTCGACATCGCTGTTCCAAACAACAAATTTCGTGAAATGTTAGCTTATTACAACTTGACCCTTGCTGCTTGCCCCTTACCCCTTTTCTTTATCAAATTCGGCCACATCGGCCAATCGCATCTACATGTAAACCTACTGCCAAAAAGTAATGAGGAAAGAGTAATTAGTAATGAGTTGGCGATGAAATTTGTCAAAAAAGCGGTTTCATTGGGTGGCACGGTCTCTGCAGAACACGGAATTGGTAAAATCAAACATGCTTATTTAAAAGAGATGTATGGACAAGCTACAATTGATCAAATGATTGCTATCAAAAAGAAGTTTGATCCAAAGATGATTTTAAACATCGGGAATATTTTCTAATGCTGCCTCAAGATTGTTATGTGCGGCAGAGAAACTAGGGTCAATTTCTAATGCTTTGTTGAAGTCCCAATAGGCATCCTCAAACTTTCCCAACTTAGACATTACTACACCTCGGCAATTATATGCCTTTGAGTCGTTAGGATCTATTTCTATTGCTTTAGTAAGGTCCTTACGGGCATCCTCAAATTGTCCTAGCACCAAATTTACTATACCTCGGTTATAATATGCCTTTGAGTCGTTAGGATCTATTTCTATTGCTTTAGTAAGGTCCTTACGGGCATCATTATAGTGTCCTAATTTGAAATATACTATACCACGGTTGTAATATGGTTGTGCGAGTTTTGAATCTTTTTCTATCGCTTCATTATAGTATTTAAGGGCAACCTCTAATTTTCCCAGTTTAAGCTTTGCTAACCCTAAACTGTTATATGCCGCTGAGTAGTCAGGATCTATTTCTATCGCTTTGGTAAAGTCCAGAATAGCGTCCTCATATCTTCCTAACTTGAACAGTGATCTCCCTCGGTTAAAATATGCCCTTGGGCAATTAGGATCTATTTCTATCGCTTTATTATATTCCAAAATGGCATCATCATATTGTCCTAGCTCGCTTTTTGCTAAACCTTGGTTGTAATAGGCGTTTGCATTAAGATTAAAATACCTTCTTTTTTTCACAGAGGGGGTTCTTGAAAGATTAGAGCAATCCTTTGCCAGCCTAGCTGTTTGATATAGATGCTTAGTGAGCAGTGAAACTGCTCTGAATTTATCTTCCCCTCTTCTTCTATCGGCAAGGGATTTTACTCCTCCGGAATTGGCCCCATTTACCTCAATGAGATACCCGTTGATATCTTGGTCAATAATTATATCCAGACCGATTGAAGAATCTCTAAAATATGAATTGCCGGCAACGTCCCTTCGGTCAGTTTGGTGATCGCAGTTTAACAAATGTTCTTCCAATCCTGATCGGACTTTTCGTGCAATGGTTTCAAGCTCTCTTAAGATCTTTTTTTTCTGAGAGGAAGAGATTGCTAAAATTTCTATGGCTTCGCGCAGGGTAAGTATTTTGGCGCCTTTCTTTTTATTTACCGCAGGAGAACCATTTTCGTGCTCTTTGTATCTAATTTCGGTAGTGTCAAAAATATCCCATTCGGAAAGATCACCAGGCGGTACCAAAACCCTGATATTCCAATCCATTCTTTTTCCATCAATCACTAGCCCATTATGACTTTCTATCCATTCTTCGAGTAAATAATTCTTGCTGATTTGTGATAAAAAATCAGTTACCATTGCTTCTTCCCCACCTCTAAATTTTCTCACTCCCCTTCCACCACTTCCATTATTGGGCTTTGCTGCAATGGCTCCCCCGGAAAGCCTATCAAAAAAAGCCCTGACTCTTTCTACCGTTATATCACTTGGATCAACCAACATATGTAAAGGTTGTCTTATATCCTGATTTTCTAACACACGATGGAGCAAACTCTTATTATTTACTACTTTCTTTATAAAAGGGCTTACAGTTGGCAAACCGATAGATGAGCAAATTTTTGGCAATTCGCATTTGCCTTGGTATGGAGTGTAATAATTATTGAGTTCGAGAGGGTCGGCAAAAGAGGCAAATCCTAGAGACAACTCATTGCCAACTTCATTCCAAGAAAACAAAACCCCTTCGGTTGTGTATAATCTACCTGCTGACATGAAAACCGTTCCCGGATGGTATGGTATTATCAGAAAAGTTGCGTTGGGAAATGATTTTGCCGCAAGGCTGCACATCAAAATTTTTTGGGTTTCAAGGCTGGACATGATCCCCACAGTTGGAAAATCTCGAGGCAGATCACTAAATCCACCTAAGTCATTAATTTTGAGATTTGGAAAGAGTTTTCTTGTGGCCGACAAGAGGTCTTGATAATAAGGTTTTATAATTTCACCTTCAAAAGGCAACCTTCTCCGAGAGCTAAAATGATTTCTCGATCTTGTAGCTCGTTGCCGGAAGTGATATTGGCTTCCCAAAAATGGCTTTGGTGCAATTCTATTCTTCATATAAATTCAGTGAGACCTCCTTCTATATGTATATATCGTCAAATTTGAGTGGAAATTTCAGATTTTAGCAAAAGAAATTTGATCCTAAGATGGTTTTAAATTTGGGAAATATCTTTATGGATGAGGAACACCAGCTTCTTTAAAAACAGCTCTACTTTCTTGTAAAGAAAAACCGGCTGCCTGTATATTGTTGTAAATCTTATCTATAATACTTTCTATCCAGGTATCATTTTGTTTGTCCATTTTTGAGACTGCTACAAGCGCTTTTACATAAATAGGTTTTATTTCAGCTTTTGAAGATCCTCTTATCCCCATTTGAAAGACAATCTTCCTCAAGGCATCTGCCCTGTGATAAGGACCGGAAATGGATTCTGCCATTTTGAGTGTTTCCTCTTTATGTCCAGCGTCAAAAAGCATTGTAAGAGATGCTGATAAGAAAGCTTCCTTTTCATAAGAATATTTAATTAATTTAAAAAGAGTGGCAAATTTCACGATATCGACACTTCTTGACACAATCCTGCCTAGTGCTTTATAGGTAAATATTTGGGTACTGTAACGCCTTATTTTTCGGGCTAATCTAAGGGCTAATTTATATTTCCCCAGTTTAGCCAGGGTTTGGGCTGTGTCTTGAACTCTGGAATCCTTTGTTGAGTTACGGTCTTTTGGATAAGACATGACAATTTTGAAGGCATCGTTTGCTTGCCTATCTACAACATCTTTGTAAAAATCATCCTGACTTATTGGAACAAGAATTTCATTTATTACAAAAAGCTTGTGCGACTTAAAATGTTTTACCTCATCTATTCTTGACAATGCATCACTTACAAACCCTGCACGTTGCATTCGCACTATTATATCTGTCATTGCAACAGAAACATGAATATCAGTTGGACCAGCTTTCTTTACAATTTCAAAACAACGTTTAAGGTTTGTTCTTCTCTTTTTTCTGCTCAAACTAGCATTGTCATTACCCATTCTATTATAAGTCTCTTTTAAAAATGGTTTTTGGTTTACGAATAATTTGAGTGAAGCTGCATATGTTAGCATTCGATCAAACTGGCCTTCTGTTGCCATATATATGGCAATCGCTCGGAGGGTTTCAATCGATGGATTGTCTTTTAATGCCTCCTTATAAAAACCGAGTGAAGCCAACATAGCTTTTCCATCAAATACCTTGCCCTCTCTGATTTTCTTGCGTGCTAATAGACGAAGAGTCTCTTTGTCTGTTTCGGTTAGGGGGTGTTTTTTTCTTTCCAGCTTTAGGCCATGTCTTATATGAAGCGCATATCTGGTTTCCAAAACAGTAATAAGACCATCTCCATCAAGATCGTATTCTGCTTTATAGCCCGAATCTCTACTTTTTGGATCTTTTGCAACAACGCCATCGCAATTCCTATCGTACATGCGAAAAACATTAAACAGGTCCTGGTCAATTTTATTATTACATCCAATATACATAACTTATAAATATATGTCGTCTAATTCTAGCGGAAATTTCACTTTATTGCAAAAGAGAGACCAAACTGTTCAGAGTTACTACCTAACCTCTTCTTGCAACTGGGTCAGACATGGCACCTCTATCGATAGCAAGTCGTAATATACTATCAGGAATACCTCTTTCCATAACCGGAACAAGAAGTGTTCCATTAACTTCTATTTTATCAAATCCCTTTACAACTTTATCAATATCCCACCCATGTTCAGTTGCACTTCTTGATGGAAAAACAGAAAGTGAGCTTCCTTCTAATACCCATGGTGCTCTCTCTAATTCTTGAGAATACTTTTCCCCAACCTCGTTAAGATGCCCAATCAACCTCTGCTGCTCACCTGCCAAGGCCCCCGCATCTTTACTTGCATCCTCGTGATCTTGGCGCCCAGGATTCGCTTCATCAAAGAGATCTGTCCTTGGAGCAGGTATTGCATAAATTATTTCTGGTAAATTAAACAAGGCAGAAAAGATTACCGGCATTGCCACCACTCCTTCTTCTCCATCAATGGCTTCTCTCTCATTAGGCAACTCACAAACGCATGACAAGTCTCCCCTGCAAGGTCCTATTGATGCAGCACTTCCCGTATATATATCGTGCATTTGTGTTAAATTTAATCTCGCAGCTTCAAACTTTACAGGCTCCACACCTCTCGGTCTAGCCCCAAATGTACAATTTACCTGAAAACCTACTCTATTTATTGTTGCCATTTTTTGTTCCCTCCTTCCTCCTACGCCAAAGCTTCGGAGGATCTCTTATATATTTATTTCGACATCAAATCAGAAAAATTTCACTCTTTTTTAAACTGAGAAATTGAAAGTCATATTTTTCCTTATAAGATAAGGAAAAATATGGGCAA
>CAYQVW010000025.1:0-18593 GCA_964421245.1 uncultured bacterium
TTATCATGATTTTCATATCTTAATGGGTGGTCCAGTTTTTGGGGTTAATTATACTAACCAGACAAGCATCTCTTCTGTTCCTACTGTCTTATATTCCGGGCTGCTTCTAAGTCTCATTTGGTACATATGATACATATAGAAATCGAACGCATCCTTATCTTCTCCCTTTAATTCCCTTGTTTTTCCAGCAGCTACTGCAGCTTCTACTTGTCTCGTTTTAATATCCAGACCAGTTAACACCTCTATAAAAACAGGGACATCAGAATCGGGCCTAAAAGTTGCATTATTATCTCTTGATTGAGGAGTAATGCCTACAGCTTTAACTTGTTTTAATAAAGGCCTAAAGTAAGTATCAACACGCCTTTTTGCTTCTTTATAATCTCCGGTATAAAGGGCAAGAGATGCCGCTACCACTTTACGAGTTGTAGGACCATTGGGATAAGCTAAGTGATAATCAGCCAGTGCATATAAATAGTCTTCTATTACTCTTTGCCCTTCCCACATCTCTAGCTGGTCAACCACAAAGAAAGAGGAAAAGGCAAGAGGCGGTCGATAAGACTCTAACCCGGGAGTCCTACTTCTATATGGCATTCCTCTTAATTCCTCAATTCTATCCCGACCTTCCTCTTTTTGATTTTCAACAGCACCAGCTAGATAAATATTTGGAAAATTTTCAGGAAAGAGCAAATGTGCAATTCTTTGAGCATAAAAGCAATAGTGATTGTGGGGTCTGTCATAGCCAAGAGGACGATCCTCTCTCGGTTTAACAAAACCGACTACTAAAGGTTTTTGTAAAGGATGATCTAATTCATAAATTACCTTTTCTTCTCCCTCCCCCAAACAGACCCCTGTCCTAGCCCTGAGTCCCTGAAAATAAAATAATGGATTACTGTTCTGCACAATTCCAGTATTTTGCCATTTCCGAACCTCAACCTCAGTATCAAGTTTCACTCCAAACCTCGCTTCAACAGCCTTATTAATTGCATCATTTAACCAAGGCATACTATAGGGTTTGGTAAAAATTCCATCCACACTTTGACCAAATCTTCTCTTTGCATCCTCAAGATCTACCAAATTCTCCGAGACAATAACAATTACAGGATTATCTCCATATTTTTCTCTAACCTTTCCTATAAAAGACCTTCTCACCTGCCAATCCTTTGTGTCAAGAAGGATAATAATTTGCGGTTCATGGCTTTCAAGAGCAGCCTCGGCACTTGCTAAATCAGTATACTCGTCTACCTCTTCATGTCCCAGGACTCTAAAATTTGCTACAAGGGAGGGACGAACAAACTCGCTTTCCTCAATAATAAAAACCCTTTGCTCTGATCTCACAACTCGAACTGGCGCTCGAGTTACAACTCTTCTTAGTGGCAAAGGCCCTGGTAATTTCTTTCCTATTCTTCCGCCCATTCTAAAAATTCTCCTGTTCCCACTGCTTTATATTCTCGTTCAAGACCACCAGTATTAATATGGTGCATATGAAAATCAAAGGCTTCTCTATCTTCCCCTTTTAATTCTCTAGTCTTGCCAGTATTTACAGCTGTTCTTATTTGATCCTTATAAATGTTTGTTCCAATTAGTACCTCCATAAAGATAGGAGTGTCAAAATTTGGTTTAAAAATGATGTTACTGGGAGTGGTTTGAGGGGCAATTCCTACCTTTCGAACTCTTCTTAATAAAGGAGGAAAATAAGTGTCAAGATGTGCTTTAGCTTCTTTATATTCTTCGGTTTCAAGAACATCTAATTCTTTTAATGCCTGATGAGAAGTGAAACCATGAGGATAGCGTGATTCAAGTCCTGCTCTTGCATGTTCATAAGCCTCAATTATTCTTTGTCCTTCCCATATTTCCAGTTGATCAACTACAAAGAAAGAGGAAAAAGTATGGGACCGTTTATAGATAGAGAACCAGGGACATCGACTTCTAAATGGCATCCTCTTTAATTCTTCAACTTTCGCGGGGTCTTTTTCTTCTCGATTTTCAATGGCACCAGCTAGATGAATATCAGGAAAGTTTTCAGGAAAGAGCAACCAAGCAATTTTTTGGGCGTGAAAGCAATTATGATCATGGAGTCTGAGATTACCAAAGGGACGAAGATCTTCAGGCTTAACAAAGCCAACTACTAAAGGCGTTTGTGATGGATGATTTAATTCATGAACTGTTTTTTCTTCTCCTCTCCCCAAAACCTCACCAGCCTTTGCTCTGAGTCTCTGATAGAATAATAAAGAATTACTACTCTCTACAATTCTAGTATTTTGCCCACTCCAGATTATTTTAGAAGCAACTGCCATAAGAACTCCTATCCATCTTACCCAAATATCGCACCTAATACCCAAAAATTTCACCTTTAATGATATAATTATTTTATGCCTAAAGCACCTCAAATCTCAATCGACACCCGCACTATTAAAAAAGGTGATCTTTTTATTCCCATAAATGGCCCCAACTTTGATGGGCGTAAGTTTATTCATATTGCAAAGAAAAAAGGGGCCAAAGTACTTGATGTCAAAAATGGAAAAAAGGCTCTTCAAGATCTGGCAAAAAAACACCGCAATAAATTCAAGATTCCAATTGTTGGAATAACCGGTAGTTGTGGGAAGACAACCACTAAGGATATGTTGGCTTCGATATTATCACAAAAATATCCCACACTAAAAAATGAAGAGAACCTTAATAATGAAATTGGTGTTCCACTTACACTTTTAAAATTAAAGAAAAAACACCGGGCCGCAGTAATTGAAATGGCCATTCAAAAACCGGGAGATATGGATGAGATTGTTGAGATCGCCCGCCCTACTCATGCAATTGTTACAAATATTGGGGAAGCCCATTTGAAATACTTCAAGACTAAAGAGAATATTGCAAAAGAAAAAAACAAAATATATAAATATGTTTCTCATAAGCCACTAAAACCAGCAGAACTTAAAGGTATTAAACTTCCAATTCCAGGAAAACACAATCTAGAAAATGCAGCTTGGGCAGCTGCCATGGCAAAGTTACTCGGTTGCACAAAAAAGCAGATCAAAAAAGGATTAGAAACATTTAAGCCATCTAACAAACGAATGGAAATTATTAAAAAGAATGGAATTACAATTATAAATGACACCTACAATGCCAACCCGCAATCAATGAAAGCAGCCTTGGAAACTTTAGCTGAGTTTCGCGGAAGAAAAATTGCAATTTTAGGTGATATGCTAGAGCTTGGCAGAATCACAAAACAAGCCCACAAAGAGATTGAAAACTTTGCCAAAAAGATAAAAATTGATCAAATTATTAGAGTACATCAAAAAGAAAACAAGAAAAATGTTATAAAACAAATAAAAAAAATTATCAGGCCACGAGACATTATTCTAATAAAGGCTTCACGAGGTCTGCACCTGGAAGAGATTGTTTCAAGGTTGTAAGATGCTACCTTTTTCTCGCGGAAGTTTGCCTCTCTCTTCCAAACTATACGAGCCATCTGGATAAACTATCATAAATGCTGGTGACATACTTCCACAATAATTTTTGCAAACAGGCAGATGGTTATTTTTATAAGCTGTGTCAGGAAAAATGTCATCTTCAACCTCTACTATACCCACTCTGTTAGTACTACCACGGTAGACTTCTGTTATCTCTTCACCATATTCTTTCTGTAAACTTGAGGATAAAAGTGGCAAGACCATATTGGTAAAGAATCTTTTTACGGAATCCATCGAAAAAATCCCATACTCTGGGTCATCCTCATCCCCACAAGCACCTTTTAAACTAATAAGGGAAGGATTAAAAAGCTTAATCAGAGAAGCTGCCCTTTTAGCATGCCTTTCTAACCGACCATCCAATTGTGCACCTTTAAACTGCTTGTATATTAAATGGAGAGAAAGTTCTTCGGCCCTAAAACCTAATTGATTCATACCCTCAGCTGCAGCTAAAACCACCGAACTATCACCGGGACCACAACAAAACAGTAAAGCATTAGCCATACATTGTTCTTCATAAATATTTTGGCTAGCCTCAAACAAATGAGATAAATTAAATCGCCCCCATCGATATAAGGATATGTCGGTTCTTTGGGTTATAAAGGATAATTTTAAATCCATTTCTCCAACAGTGTTTGCCACAGCCATAAATAATGGAGCAGGCATAAAACTCATTTGGGGAGGAGCATGGACAGCACAAAATAAACAGGCATTGGAACAACCAGTATTAACTTCTACACCAATATTTCTAGCACCTTTTTCTTTCGCTCGTAAAAATGGTGCCTTATTAATACGCGGCCTGGAACCAACTAACATAGTTCAAATCTCCTTTAGTCAATTTTTCGTATCCCTCTCTATATATATCGTAAATTATACCTAGAAATTTCACTTTTTCTCTGTTAAAATTTAAGAATCTGTGCCGGGATGGCGGAATGGCAGACGCACACGCTTAAGGAGCGTGCGCTGAGAGGCGTGGGAGTTCAAATCTCCCTCCCGGCATTTTCTTTAAAAATTGCCTATTGCTTATGCAAGTTAATGCGCTATAATATCGAATAATATAATAGAAAGGGAGGACCGTCGTGGTCGCACAATCTGTACCAAACAGTAATATAACTCCTTCTCGCCTGTCGTCGGATAATAGTACCAAAAATTTCGCTGATGGATCCTTTGATCAGCTATTAAAAACCGCTCAAAGTAATTTATTGGGTTTCAAAAAATTAGAATTCAAATTTCATGTTGTATCAACAAAACAAAAAGAAGATGTTAAGACAGAAAAAGAGCCAAACCAGACAGCACAGATTGAAACAAGCAAAAGCAAAGAAAACACTTCCGAAATACAAGAAAAATTCGAATTGGATAATACCGAAACACTAAAAGAAGTTTTAACTAAAAACATCCCTCCTGCCAACATAACTTTTAATGGGTTATTTGCAGGCAATATTCCAGCAGAAAATATTATGCTGTCAAAAACTAATCTGCAACTTATAATTAATGATATTATTAAACAGGCTAAGCTAATTAAGTCGCAGCAAAAGACCGAGCTCTCGCTCTCTCTTGCAAATAAAGAATTGGGAAAAATGTTTGTTAATCTAGTTATGAAAAATGGACAGGTATCAATAAATATTTCGGCAGGAACCAACACAAAAAGATTTTTAGAAGACCATCTCGAAGAGCTTGAAATGGCTCTGGAAAAATCAGAAATCAATCTTGATTCAATCAAGATATCGGAGGTGCATTATGGCCAATCCAACCACCTTCCCAATTAACTGGGGACAATACGGCAATACTGGAACAATAGATACTTCGTCGTTTTCACGTACCGGATCTGCCTTCACCGATCCGCAGCTGTTTGAACTAACCCTGCAACAAATGATTAATAAAAGTGCTCAAACTCTTTTAAGTCCTAGTGATGAAACAGCAGAGGATGATCCTTTTTCAGCTTTTAGTTTTAGCAACAGTAGCTCTTCAAGTCTTTTCACTGGGATTGGTGGGGTAAACATGCCTTCTGATCTTACTGGAGGAAATATTCTAAGCACCAGTCAATCACTAACAATGCAGATGATCGCCCGATCTGGATTGATCGGAAAAACAGTTACTGCAACCGATCCAGAAAACACTAGTCAAACAATTAGTGGTAAAGTTGAAGGCGTATCGGTAGACAAAGGGATTTTACTTGTTAATGTAGGAGGAATCGAGGTTCCGCCTGAATACTTATTGAGCGTTGCAGAATAATTAGGAGGTAATTAATATGTTTAACATAATGATACAAAACAAAGGATCGATTGAGGCACTAAATAGTGCGCTAGCAATCCACTCTGCTAACATTGCAAATATGTCAGTCACCGGATACAAAGCTCTTGATATCTCTTTTGAATCAATTTTAAATCAAGTTGTTAGTGGTGGATCTGCAGCAAATACCTTTGCTAACAAGGGTGGAACCAATCCAATGCAACTTGGTGGAGGATCGGCAATTGGAGATGTCTCGGTAGACTTCTCCCAAGGGTCCTTCGTAGCGTCTCAGACTATTGACCTTGGTATAAACGGCAATGGGCTTTTTATTGCATCCTCTGACAATGGAGAGACCTTTCGCTATTCCAGAGCTGGTGACTTTACAGTAGACGCAAATGGAAACCTGGTAACCTCTTCGGGTTTTCAAGTTTATGGTTTAGATGCAGCAAATAATCTTGTTGCAATTACCGGACTTCAGGGAAATTCTGCAAATTATTCTTGGGACGCTAATGGTGCATTACTTTTTAACGGTAATCAAACCGGTTATAGGATTGCTTTAACTACTTTTCCAAATGCATCCGGACTAACCCAGGCCGATGGGACAACCTTTATTCAATCTCTCGCCTCAGGAGATGCAACAGCCGCAGTCGCCTCTGGTGGTGCCGCTGGAACAATACAAGCAGGACAACTAGAGCAATCAAACGTCTTTTATTTGGGGGAAACAATTGATTCGCTAGAAATTCAACAATCTATTAGTGCAAATTTGTCTGTAGTAAAGATGGCATCAGACATAATAAGTTCCTTTATTCAAAAATTAGGATAATATGACAGAAAGACAAAAAACTGACTTAAGTCCACAAAAAAGAAGTTTAAAACTCACCCCAGCATTAGGGGATTGGACAACCTATAAACCGGCTCGAAGCCTTATTAAAAGGGTTAAATCCGGTCTTTATGGATTCGATCGCCTCTCCAAAAGCGAATTAGAAATAGCGCATGAAATACATTATAGTTTTGCCCAAAAGCTTTGTGAAACAATTAAAATCGAGCTTGGCATTAGAGGAGAGGCTTATGTTGTAGATGCCCTGCAAACAAATTATTCTAATTTTATTAGAATGCTTTCCCAACCTTTGGTTGAAGGAACTATTGATATTGAAGAATTACACGAAGATGTCTTCTTTTCTGTCGATTTATCGCTCGCAAATACAATTATAAATCACACTCTAGGTTCCACCGATCAAGAATCAATTCAACGTGAACTAACAGAGGCAGAATATAAAATATTAAATTCTACCCTTTCGAATTACATAAAATTATATAACGAATCCTTTAGCGGTATCTTGCTTAATCCAAAATTAAAATTAGAAAACTCTCCACAAGTAAATCCATCAGTCTCGATATCCCCCTCCCAATCATTTATCTGTTTTATAATCGAGATTAAACTAAATGAATCTTATGGAAAAATCGTTTGTGGCTATTCTGGTAAAGCCTTGAAACAATTAATCGAAAAAGTAAAAAAACAATCCTACTCAGCATTAAAAATGAAAAAATTGTCTCCACAAATAATCGGTCAGATTCACCAAGAGCTTATGGTGAAGCTTGGTTCTACTCAAATAACCTCCAGAGAAATAAATTCTCTTGAGGTTGGAGATGTTCTATCTATTGATCAATCTATCTTTTCGGCCCTTTCTGGCTATTTGGGTGGAAAAGAAATCTTACTTGGACAACCCGGAATTAATAATGATAAAGTCGCCCTAAAAATTGTTAGTGTTTCAAAAGAACAGGCAAGGATTCCAGAAATTAAGGTTGCTCCACCACCAGTCGAAGAAAAAGAAGAAGAGAAAGAAGAGGTTGTAGAAGAAAAGGCAGAACCAGAAGAAGGCCCAACAGAGGAGGTTTCAACAGAAGAAATTCCAATAGAAGAAGAATCAACTCTTGAACAAGACGATATTGCACAGACCGAAGAAACAATCGAACCCAAAGAAGAAAATATGTTCGAAGATGAACCACTAATAGAAGAAACAGAAACAGAAACAGAACCAAAACCAGAAGAAGAATTCGAAAAAGAATACCCAGAAGAAGACCTGTCCTCCGAAGCCCTGGCGGATGAGGAATATGGTGATGAAGAAGAAATTGATGATGATTTTGCCGAAGAAGAAGACATTCTAGGCGAAGAAGATGAAAATTTCGAAGAGGAGGAAAAATAAATGGACGTAAAGAAAGTACACTTTCCAGAACTTGAAGAACAGACCAATAAAGGGGCCCAATTAGGAGATAATTCGCTTGGGGAAATCCCTATAGAGGTTACAGTCGAACTTGGTCGGACAAAATTATCTTTAAGAGAAATTCTTGAAGTTAAAGAAGGATCAATTATAGAATTGGATCGCCTAGCCGGTGAACCACTAGATCTTAAAGTCGGTGGACAATTAATTGCCCAAGGAGAGGTTGTTGCTATTGATGATCATTATGGTCTACGCATAACAAACGTATTACTAAAATGATAGGACTAGTCGCTGCAATATCAACCGAGGCTATTTCTTTTCAAAGAACTCCCATTGTAACGTTTGGATATATTATGCAGGTAATTCTCTCTCTTGCAATTGTTCTAGGCCTAATTTATGTAGCATCAAAATTTCTTCTACCCAGAATGAAGTTTAATCCTAAAGGAAGGACCATTGAGATTAAAGAGAGGATCGGGCTAGAGCCTGGTTTATCCGCCTATATTCTAAAGGCAAAAGACAAAAACCATCTCATTATTGCCGGACAAAAGGGAATTGCCCTAATTGACACATTTGATGATGAGGGAGAAGAGACATGAATCCACTGGCAAGCGCCTTAAATGTTAACCAGTTAATCGCCTCTCCTCAATTTAGCAGTAGTATACAGATGATTTTGGGAATAGCGGTAATATCGCTGGTCCCCTTTTTCCTAATTTCTATTACAAGTTTTTTGAGAATTATTGTTGTCTTAGCCCTGATAAGAACCGCGGTTGGAACTCAGCAGGTCCCACCCTCAACTGTTTTGGTTAGTCTCGCCATATTTCTAACTGTCTTTGTAATGAGTCCGGTCTGGAGTGAGGTTTACAAAGACGCTGTTATCCCCTACTCCAAAGGAAAAATGTCCGAGGTTAAGGCATTTGAGGTCGGGATGAAGCCTGTAAAGAAATTTATGATCAGACAAATTAGGGAAAAGGATTTAGAGCTATTTGTCGGATTTTCTAAAATAGAAACACCAAAAAGCGTAGAAGAAGTTCCAATCCATGTTATTATCCCAACCTTTATGATTTCAGAATTAAAGACCGCTTTCCAAATTGGATTTTTGCTATTTGTTCCGTTTTTAATAATTGATCTAACCGTTGCAAATATTCTATTATCTCTTGGTATGTTCATGTTGTCCCCAGTTATGGTTTCGTTACCATTTAAGGTTTTACTATTTGTTTTAGTCGACGGTTGGAATCTAATTACTAAGGGCTTACTATTAAGCTTTAGGTAAGGAGGATAGAAAATCAGTGTATCAGAATATCAGGGTGAGAGAATCAGAAAAACAGAATAACAGAAAAACAGGAAAAAAGACTTCTTCTGTTTCTCTGATTTCTGATGTTCTAATATTCTTGTCCTGGTATCCTGATAATCTGATAATCTAAAAACATGTCACAAGATTTTGCAGTACAAGTATTATATCAAGGAATAACATTAATACTGATGATGTCACTCCCCGCAGTCGGTGTGGGATTGTTAGTCGGTTTTACTATTAGTTTGTTCCAAGCCGTCACCCAAATACAAGAACAAACATTAACCTTTGTTCCAAAAGTAGTTTCAGTATTGATGATGGTCGCCTTCACCTCCCCCTGGCTCTTTTCAATGATAGTTGACTTCACTAGCACGCTCTGGTCAAATATTCCTGCAATGGTGCGTTAGATGATACTAAGCTTTGGACAGGTAATGTCCTTCATGTTAATACTTGCAAGGATAATAGGAGTATTCCTCCAAGCCCCGCTCCTAAACTCACGTTCAATTCCAATATTCATAAAAATAGGAGTGGCTATTTGGTTTACAATTGTTCTTTGGTTTGTAACACCCATAACTTCAAATCTTCCAATTAGTTTGGTCGATTTTTTTATAAGACTAGTAAGCGAGGTTGCCTTAGGCTTTCTAATCGGTTTTATCTGTAATGTTATTTTTTTAGGACTACAAGCTGCAGGAGAAATTATGGATATGCAGATGGGGCTATCGGTTGCAACAGCGCTGGACCCAGTTTTTGGAGCAGTCATATCTGTAGTTGGTCGTTTAATCTTTATGAGCGCACTTTTTATCTTTTTAATACTTAATGGACATCATCTGATCCTAACTACTCTGCAACAAAGTTTTACTATGGTTCCAGCCGGACAGTTGGTAAACTTTGCATCTCCTGATCTTGCTTTTGAAATGATTGAACTTGGAAAAATGCTCTGGCTAACTGCAATCAAAGTTGCAGGACCTATTATTCTACTAATTTTTCTTTCTGATTTTTCATTTGGAATTGTCTCCCGAGTAGCTCCTCAAGTTAACGTTTTTATGTTAGGATTTCAAGTAAAGCCATCACTGGGTCTTATTGGTATATTATTTACGCTTCCTTTGTTTATTAAACAAATAAATAAATTGATAGAGTTGATGGCAGAAAAAGTTCTTACAGCATTAATGTTTATTAAATAAGTTAAAGTTTCGGAGGACGGGGGTAAAAATGGGAGAACAAGGCGGAGAAAAAACCGAAGAACCAACGCCCCATAGACTGCGTGAAGCAAGAGAAAAAGGACAGATTGCAAAGAGCAAAGAAATAACAACAGCTGTTTTGCTTTTGCTATCCTATTTTCTCTTTCGTTATATGGGCGAGTCTATGTGGAAAGAGTTGTCTGGGATGGCCTATACCATTCTCAGCTTAATTCCACACATTGCAAAAGAATTTTCCCTCTCAATGGTGGCATATGTTCTTTTAATTGGCATAAGGGCGCTCGCTTTTACGGTAGCACCTATTTTTGCCCTTACTTTTGTTGCAGCAATAATTACAGAATCCCTGCAGACCGGCTTCGTCGTCGCAGTGGACCCACTAGCACCCAAACTTGAAAGGATCAATCCTCAAGAAGGATTTAAAAGGATTTTTTCCCTGCAGGGACTAGTTGAAACAATCAAGTCGATTTTAAAGATCGTAATAGTCTTCTATATCATGTTTGTTGCAGTAAGAGAAGATCTGCCCTACATTGTTGTTCTAATGGACGCTCATCCCTGGCAGGCACTGGTTCTGGGTGGATCAATCGCCTATAAAGCAGCGATGCGGGTCGGTGCCTTCTATATAATAATTGCGATTTTAGATTATTTCTATCGCCGTTTTGAGTACATGCGCAACCTTAAAATGAGCCGACAAGAAGTAAAAGAAGAATATAAGCGTCTTGAAGGAGATCCGATGGTAAAACAAAGGATACGGGATCTTCAAAGACAGACGGCTCAACAACGCATGATGGCCCAGGTTCCTCAAGCCGACGTTGTAATGACCAACCCAACTCACGTGGCCGTGGCCATCCAATATAGGGCCCCAAAATCAAAAGCTCCGGTTGTTCTTGCAAAGGGACTTAGAAAGGTTGCAGCAGAAATCAGAAGAATCGCAGAAGAGGCCGAAGTCCCAGTTGTAGAAAATGAACCTTTGGCACGATCAATTTATAGAACAACAGATGTTGGGGACCAAATTCCAAGAGAACTATATCAGGCAGTGGCAGAAGTATTGGCCTATATATATAAAAGGAAGAGAGAAAAAGAGGCCAGAAAAAAAGCCAGAACACCGCTTGCCCCTATTCGTACATAAGCGTATAATTCTTTTAATATGGCTATGCCTGGGTTTAATTTAGATGATGTAAAAAGCTTGTTCTCGGCTTCTGACTTTGCCGTAGCAATGATGCTTATCGGCATTATTGCTTTAATCATTGTCCCTCTACCAACATTTCTATTAGATTTACTTATGACTCTAAGCATTGCTTTCTCATTGATAATACTTTTAGTTGCATTGTATCTTAAAGAACCACTAGAATTTGCCGCCTTCCCATCTGTACTGTTGGTAATTACTCTTTTTAGATTATCTCTAAATATTGCGGCAAGTCGATTAATTCTATTAAATGCAGATGCCGGAGCAGTTGTTGCTGCTTTTGGTAACTTTGTTGTTGGTGGAAATTACATTGTTGGTGTAATTGTCTTTGCAATTATCACCATTATTCAGTTCGTTGTAATCACTAAGGGTTCAGAGCGAGTTGCAGAAGTAGCAGCTCGGTTCACCTTGGACGCAATGCCTGGAAAACAGATGTCAATTGACGCTGACTTAAATGCCGGTCTAATCGATGCAACCGAGGCTCGCTCAAGACGACGCAAGATAGAACAAGAGGCAACCTTCTTTGGATCCATGGACGGTTCTAATAAATTTGTACGAGGAGATTCTATCGCCGGCATTATCATCGTAATCGTTAATATTCTTGGTGGAATATTAATCGGCTGGCTGCAGCGCGGAATGGATATCATGACCGCCTTAAGCACCTTTACACAATTAACTGTAGGAGCTGGAATCGTTGCAGCATTAACTGCTTTAATCGTCTCTGTTGCAACCGGTTTAGTTATTACAAAATCAGCATCAGAACTGAGCCTTGGAACAGACGTTGCAAAACAACTCTTTGCTCAACCTCGCGCCTTTGCATTTGTCTCAATTATTTTAACATTATTCGCTGCAGTTCCCGGACTACCCACCCTACCATTCTTACTCCTGGCAGCAATGTCTGGTGTCGTTTCTATTGTATTAATTCAAGCCCAAAACAAACAACAAGATGTAAATATTGTAGGGGACGAAATTACTAATAAAGAAGTTCTCAAAAAACCAGAAAGCATTTTAGGAACACTTGGACTTGATCCGCTCTCTCTTAAAGCTGGAAGAAATTTAATCCCCTTGATTGATCCACAACAAAAAGGGGCCTTGCTTGAGAGGATTACCCTCATTCGATATCAAATTGGACAACAGCTCGGTTTTGTAATTCCAGGTGTTCGAGTAATGGACGATTTATCCCTTCCACCAAACCAATATATGATTGAAATCAGAGGGAGCAAGGTTTCAACTGGAGAAGCCTATCCAGAACATCATAAGGTAGATATTCCATTGTCATCCTTAAAGATTCAAAAAATCAGTGGGGTTGAAAGCAAGGATCCAATATCGGGCGATCCGGTAACCTGGGTTCCAGATGAATTCTTAGAAAACCTACAAAAAGCGGAAATTGTTTCGGTAGATATCATAGAGGCCTTGGCCCAACATTTTACAGAAATCATCAAACGCTATGCTGATGAAATCATGACCAGACAAAATGTACAGTCGTTGATAGAACTTGTCAAAAATTCCAATGCTGCAATTGTTAGAGAATTAATTCCAGATTTACTCTCACTCGGTCAGGTACATAAAGTATTACAGCTATTGGTTCGGGAAAGGGTCTCAATTCGAGATTTATCAACTATTTTAGAGCGCCTTGCTGACTATGCTCATTTATCCAGAGATGTTAACGTTTTAACAGAATATGTGAGACAATCCTTGGCACGCCAAATCTGCGAGAGCTACTCTGATAAAGAAGGTGTAATAACAGTAATAACGATTGATCCATCTCTTGAAGAAACATTAACCGGAACAATTCACCAATCAGAATACGGATCATTCTTGGCGGTTGATCCAGCCATGGGAGAAAAGATTCTTTTACAGTTACAGCGGCATATGCGCAATTTCAAGAGCATGAAGCTAAACCCAGTAGTATTAAGCTCTCCTAGGCTTCGTCCTCACTTTAAACGCTTTATAGAAAGAAGCTTTCCAAACGTCGCGGTTTTATCTTACAATGAAGTAGTCCCACAAATAAAAGTTCAAAGTATCGGAATGATCTCAAGCACCTAAGCCCTCTTCTTTTCCCATCAACTTCCACTTAGTCTGCTCAACCATCCAACTGCTCTTTCCAGAAAAAAAATAATCAATTGATTTTAATAGTTCTTCTTCACCAAACGGTTTAAGAATGTAGCCAGCAACACTTCCATCTCTAGATTTTTTCCATTTCTCGTCATCTTCCCAGGCAGACAGGATAATCACCCCAATATCAGATGGACTATAATCAAGCCTTAGTTTTTGCAAAAATTCTAATCCACTCATATCAGGCATTTTTAGATCTAGAAAAATAAGTTTTATCTTGTTACCGGAAAGCCCCATAAGCTTTTTGTTTTTATTTATTAATTTAAAAGCATCAAGGCCAGAATTGGCGGATATTATTTCGTATCTATCTGTTGTTTTAACTATTTCAACAACAGATTCAGCCACCATCGGCTCATCATCCACAACCATTATAAGAGGTTTATCATTTGCCATAATTTATTCTACCACTTTATTACTTAACTTCCCAATTCCCTCAATAACTACATTCACCACATCCCCCCTATTCATAGGTCCAACCCCTGGTGGGGTTCCAGTTAGAATAATATCATTAGGGAATAATGGCATAATCTTTGAAATAAATGAAACTAAATAAGCAGGCTTAAAAATCATATCTGTTGTATTGGAGTGCTGTTTTACAACTCCATTCAAAAGCAACTTAATATCTAAGTTATCAGGATCAATATCTGTAACTACTTTTGGACCAACAGGACAAAAAGTATTGAACGATTTTGCCCTAATCCACTGACCATCCTTTCTTTGCAGATCACGAGCTGTAACATCATTGGCACAGGAAAACCCAAGTTTTCCATCTCCCAAAACAACTATTGCAAGCTCTGCCTCATAATGAAGTTCTTTTGTTTGAGCAGGATAAATAATCTGCTCCCCATCCCCTATCAACGCTGTCGGAGACTTCATAAACAGAACCGGCTCATCCGGAATTGCCATGTTTAGTTCCTTTGCATGATCCTTATAATTTAGTCCCACACAGATTATTTTTGATGGTTTTTTCATTTTATAAAATAAATTGTCGCTATTCCAATAACATAAGAGGCAACTAATCCTATGGAAATTAATCTGTTATTAATCTTTCTTCGCAACCCGACAAAAAGAATAAGAAAAGAAGCAAACAAAAACAAACCTACCACAAACTGGTTAAAAGCAACAATTTTAAGCAGGGATCCACTCTGGTAAAAAATATCATCTATAAACAATAGTGAGAGATTGAAAATATTTGAACCCAAGAGATTTCCAATTGCCATGGCAGATGAATACCTCAACGCCGTACTCGAAACCACAAGTTCCGGGAGAGTGGTCGCAATTCCAAGAAACAAAACTCCCACAAAACTCTGTCCCAATCCAAAAACAGCAGATAGTTCATTACCTATGTATGGGAGCCAAATACCACAGGCTATTACAATAGCGGCAAAAAAGGAAAACTTAAAATAAATATGCTGGGTCGATTCCGCTTCATATTGAAGCACATCCCCATCCCTATTTCTATTCTTTTCAGAGAGATAAACAATGCGTTGGGCAATTAAATAAAAAACAAATATTAGGATGGTATAAATCCCAACACCAAAAAATGTTAGGTCAAAAGCAAGCTTCGACCAAATTACTCCCACAACAAAAAAAGCGGTAAGCAACATTCCAAAAGAAAGAATTACCCTATTTGATCTGCCAACTTCTAAAAAAATGTTCTCCTGCTTTTTATGCTGTTGAACAAGGGCCAAAACACCTATTACTGCCATGTTGATTAAACAAGCACCAACAACGTTTCCAACTGCAAGGTCTGGAACTTTGACAAAGACCACCGCACTAATACCATTAAAGAGTTCTGGTAATGATGTCACCGCAGCAAGAAGAACCAATCCGATCCAGGCGTGTCCCAGACCAGACTTCTCAGCTATTATATCGCCGCACTTAGAAAGTCTACTACCGGCAACGTAAATTAACAGAGCACAAATTATAAATTTCAATAAAACCAGCACGATACGATTTTAACATAATTCTGTTATAATAAGAATATGAAGATAAAAACGGTTGTTGTTGGACAGTTAGAAAATAATTGCTTTATAGCATCAGATGAAAAGACAAAAGAGGCAATTATTATTGATCCTGGTGAAGAGGCTGATAAGATTCTTGCTGCTGTAAAGGGATTAAAAGTAAAAGCTATTGTTCTAACCCACGGACATTATGACCACGTAACCGAGGCCCCAAAAATCGGCGCCCCAATCTGGATACATGAAAAAGACGAAGCCATGATGAGTTATTCTAATCATGCAAGAGCTGATCGTTTACTCAAAGATGGAGACGAGTTGTTAGTTGGTAGTTGTAAGTTGTTAGTTATCCATACCCCAGGACATTCGGCCGGAGGTATTTGTTTATACGATGGTAAAGAGACCCTTTTTTCAGGAGATACCCTATTCCAAGGAACACACGGTAGGACCGATCTGCCTACCAGTTCTCCCAAAGAAATGGTAGAATCTCTAAAAAGACTACTAGAGCTTCCAGAAAATGTAGTGGTATATCCAGGACACGGACCGATTACCACCATAAAGGAGGAAAAATGATAAGAACAAGAAAACAAGAAATTAAGCGACGACAAAGAAGAAAGAAAAAAAGACTAAAGGCCCGCCTTGCCGCGAGGCAGGCAAAAGCGAAAGCAGCAAAAAAATAAAATGAAAGTAATCCTCGCTGGTTATAACCTCGATTCTGAGGTAATTGAATCATTAAAAAGAGGAGAAAAACCTCAAGACAATGTCACTCCTGAGGTCTTGTCTGCGTCTTATGCTCGCATATCTCGCGATCCACGTCCTATTAATGAGTTGCGTGAAGCCTCTCGCCGGGAAGTAGGCAAAGCACGAAAGTCTAACCAGGCCATCATCTTTAAAATGGGTCATCATTCGGTTGCAGAACATGCAGTTTTTAATTTTGATATCATTGATGTTTCCCGTTTTTGCATGGAAGAGATCGAAAAATTTCGTCTCTGTGCTTATACTGAAAAATCGCAGCGTTATCAGAAACTTGAAGATAATTATGTTATTCCTGAAGAGATCCAAGGGACAAGGGGCAAGGAGCAAGAAGAATTTATAAAAACTATTGATCTGCAAAACAAAGCTTATCAGGATATGGTTTCAAAAGGAATTGAACCAGAAGATGCTCGCTATATCACATCGCTTGCAACCAAAGGACAATTGGGCCTAACCATTAATGCCAGAAATCTAGAATTAATGTTTCGCCGTTTCGCCTCAAGCAAATATGCCGAGGTAAGAGAGCTTGGAAATATTATGTATAAAGAGGTGGAAAAGATTGCTCCCTCTATCATACTATTTACCCAACCAAATCCGCTGGATCAGCACACTTACGATGAAGTAAAAAATCAATGGAATCGAGGCTATTTATCAGAGTCATCCCACGATGAAGTTGCGCTGGTAAATCATACTCTAAATGCTGACGAAATAACGATAACCACCCTACTCCACTCAACTTCGAGTCTGCCTTTCTCTGAATGTAGGGATAAGGTAAAAACAATAGGTGAGAAAGAAAAACTTGAAATAATAAAAACCGCATTAAAAAATATGGAATTTTTTGATACCACACTTCGAGAACTTGAATATGTTGATCTAACCTTCGAGATAGTTCTCTCCGCTGCTTGTTTTGGGCAGCTAAAAAGACACCGCATGGCAACCCTAACCTCTCAAGAATACAATCCAAAACTTAGCATAACCATTCCACCCAAAATTAAAGAAGCTGGCTTGGAGCTTGAATTTACAAAGGCAATTGAAGTAACCGAAGCAGCCTATGAAAAAATTAAAAGTCCTTATATCCTAACTAATGCTCACAAAAAAAGAATTCTATTTAAATGCAATGCCAGAGAGCTTTACCATATTTCTCGACTTAGAGAAGACACTCATGCACAGTGGGATATACAGAATATCTCAAGAAAGATGACTAAACTGGCTCGCGATGTAATGCCACTGACAATGCTTACCATCTGCGGAAAAGACGTTTATAGTGAAGTCTACAAAAAAGTTTTTGGATTTGAGCCAAAGATAAAAGCGGAATTTTAATTTAAAAAATTGGATAAAAACTTTCTTTTTTCTAGAGAGACAGCCATATTAAACAAGCGACCAATAATTCTATTCCCCCTTATTCCAAAGTAAGTTAGTGCTCTATTAAAAGCTGAATATTCTTTTATTAATCGCCTCTGATACTCTTTTAAAGACATTGTAGTCGTGTATCCAACTTGAGACAAAATTCTAACAATTTGCTCTCTCTGCATATCTTTATGATATTTAACCTCTAAGAAAACCCTCTTCCCTTCTTTCTCATCCGACGTCCTAATGTTTTTCACATAAAATAAGGAGTGTTTATGAACTTCTTCTGCTTTGTCATCAGGTAATAATCCCAATATTCTATCTCTAACAATCCTCAATGGCCCAAAAATTTTATTTAATGAGTAGACTTCTTCATTAACCATAAGCTCAACCACTATTTTTCTTGCAGGGTAAGCTAATACATCTTCTACATACAAACTCGCAAATTCTTCTCTAACTATCTCCGGATTAATTTTGCCTGACCCAATCAAAGCCTCTAAATCACTCAAGCCACTAAGATCAACTTCCTTGGTAACTCTTTTCCCTCTATTGCCAACTGGATAAGTAACTTTAAAGGTTTTTCCACACCTCTTTGCAAGTCTAGCAACCAATCTTCTTTCCAATCCATTTGATCTTAAACTAGAAATATCTAATCCAAAATCAAATAAAACTAGTAACAACTGACTTCTCCCCAAAGTGACACGCTCTCCCAAATAAAGACTATTAGTCTCTTTTCTTATCGGATCTTCCGAACTACTTGTAGCTGCACTAAAAATATCCCACGGATACCTATAATTAACCCCAAAAACTGGACCACCCATTAAGATATGAAAATCATGATAAA
>CAYQVW010000026.1:0-15755 GCA_964421245.1 uncultured bacterium
TAAGAAGCATCAATCATCGAGGCCCCTCCACCATGTCCCCATCCTGCCCATTTTTAAAAACCCTATAGGAAACCCTACAAAAGTTTGTATATATGTGCTATAATATACGCAGAATTTTAAAGAGGCTCAAGAAACCGGGTAAAGCCCGGTTTTTTTTATGGTTCGAAGATGAAGTGGTTTGTGATTTACGAGTCCCAAATCTACTTCTCGAATTCTCGAAAGGATTCCCGAAGCCTCATTCGAGCAAGAATTCGAGGATTTGAGATAGAAAATTCGACTGAAGAATTTGAGATCATTTGGGACTGGTGATTTGGGATAAAATTAGGGGCTTTACTGAAGTGGCAAAAAGGACAAAATAAGCTTTGTCAAAATAACCTGAAATTTTCTAAAATTCTATCCGAATAAAATCCAAGAGATTTTACAATAACTGTTAAGGGGGATTTGAATTATGGGAATGTCAGGAGTTAGTTTAAGAGCACATCCGAAATTTGGTGGTGCAAAAGGACCGGTAGTTGTTGCGGTAATGGATGGGATAGGTCACCGACCGGACGATGGATATAAATATAATGCAGTAAGGATTGCACACACACCCAATTTAGATTTATTAGCTAGAACTGCACCTACTATGGAATTATATGCACATGGGACTCATGTTGGGTTGCCCACTGATAAGGATATAGGAAATTCTGATGTTGGACACAATGCTTATGGTGCCGGGAAAAGATTAAAACAAGGGGCAAAATTAGTCAATGAGATGATTGATGATGGCTCTTTTAATGACGGCCCGGTTTTAAATAAATTAATTGCGAATTCTATTGGAACAAATACACCACTACACTTAATTGGCCTACTTCAGCAATATCGAAGTGTGCATAGCAGTAAAGATCATCTCTTTGCAATTGTGAGAAAAGCTGCTGAAGAGGGAGTTCAAAAAATAAGGGTACACGGAATAATTGACGGACGAGATGATGAAGAAGGGACAGCTCAAGCAACTATGGAAGAGGTTGAAGCCTTTTTAGCATCTTTTGATGGGAGAGATTATGCAGTTGCAAGTTCTGGTGGTAGGGAAATTATTACCATGGATCGTAATCTTGATATGCCACAAAATGTTGAGTTAGGTTGGAAAACTCATGTGCATGGGGAAGGAAGACAATTTACTTCTGCTTCTGAGGGGTTAAGGGTCACTAAAGGAGAAAGCGGGAAAAAAGATCAATATCTTGCTCCTTTTGTTGTTGCAAGAGATGGAGAGCCAATTGGAAAGATTGAAGATGGTCATTCGGTTATTTTCTTTAATTATAGAGGGGATCGAGCAGTTGAAATATGTCAGGCCTTTGAGAAAAGTGAAGAAGACTTCCGTGCTACTGGGAAATTGTACTTTGATCGTGGCCGAAGACCAGAGGTTATGTTTGCCGGAATGCTTGCGTATGATTCTGATGCAGGAATTCCTAGCCGTTCGCTTGTTATTCCTCCGCCAATCGAAGGGACAATGGGGGAACTATTGGCAGCACGAGGAATACCTCAATATGCTGTTGCAGAGACAACAAAGTATGGTCACGTAACCTATTTTTGGAATGGGAATCGACGTCAACCATTTAACCCTGATTTAGAGATATATCAAGAAATTCCAGGCCTTACACAAGATGATTGTCCTCCAGGATTTGATGATGTTTGTGCTGCGTATCCATGGATGAGGGCAGTCGAAGTTACAACAGCGATGGAAGATAATATTAGGCGAGGGACATTTCGTTTTGCACGAATGAACTGGGCCAATGGGGATATGGTAGGACACACTGGAGATACGCCTGCGACAGTACTGGCTGTTGGGGTGACTGATTATCAGGTTGGAAGATTGATGAGAGCGGTTGAGGCAGCCAATGGAGTTGCTCTCATATCTTCAGATCATGGAAATTCTGATGAAACAGTTGAAATTGACAAAAAAACCGGAAGGATAAAAATAGGCGATGATGGGAAGCCTCTTCCTAGAACTGGACACACCAAGAATAAGGTTTTAGTCCATGCCTATGCTCCATCATTAGATGGTAGGTTTGTAATGCGAAGCGATATAGTAGATCCAAGTATTCGAAATATTGCAGCAACAGCATTAGGATTTTTGGGCTATGATCAACCGGATCATATGGACCCAAGCTTAGTTGATTTTGTTGGATAGTATAAAAATAACCTGAAATTTCCTGGATTTCTATCCGAAAGAAATTCAAATAAATAGGTAGGAGTGAAAATCATGACTCACTATATTGCTCCAAGTCCGAAAACGAGGATCTATGTTCCAGGGATGCCAGGGGCTACTGGTCATATCATTCCATATATTCTCTCTCACCAAGATTCTGTGCAAATAAGAGATTTAAATGCTGCCGTTCGTTTTGTTGCCTGTGTTAGAGGAAATCCAGCACAAGAACAAGAGAGATTAACCCAAAGTCCAAACTATGATGGTTTGTTTTCTCAATATGACTCTGTTCAATGGCTGGATGACAAAGGAATCCTTATCCTAAATGGTTTACCGATTGAGGTTGTAGAAACAGAAGAAGCAATGGCGGCACCAGCGGTAGAAGACGAGTTTGGAGTAGTTGTTGATTTTACACCATTTAATGATACTAACTGGACTGGTCATTGGGTTGATGATTATAACAAGATTAAGGTTGGAATAAAGCCTCAGGCCTTCAAAGATAGAGATGGAAAACACTGGAGAGGAATTTCTCCCGATCAACATCCTCATGTAATACCAAGCATTAATGATCATATGTTAAGCTTATCAACTGGTTTGGTTTCTCAGGCTTCTTGTACCACCGGTGGAGCTTCAACAGTTTTAAAAGTATTGGGAGAAGGAATAAAAGGATTTAGAATTCTTAAGGGATCAAAATTAACAACTCTTCATGGAGCAACTACTAGTAACGGAGCTCCGGAAGTAGTTCATGGGCCATTTACAACATCAACTGGTGCAGGTAAGGCTCTTAGCATAGTTTTTGGGGAAAAACTTCCGGGGGTTTCTGATCTTGCTGCAACAGCAGTTAGGGCAGCATGGGAAGTTCCATCGATGATCGAGTTTAACTTAACTATTGAGAGCGAGGAAGAGCTTGATTATGACAAGGTGCATCAGCTATTTGTGGATGCTGCTGATAGTGCTGCTTTTCGCATGATGCTTGGACTATATTATCAAACAGGTAAAAAACTACCATTCTCTTTATTTAAACGCGAAGGAAGGACCTCTGTTTTAGTAGCAGACAAGTCTAATCTTGCGGTTGAGCAAATAGCTGATAAAAATGGAGATGGAAAGTATGTCTATAATATTAGAATGAATAAAGTTTTTTATGATAATATTTTTGGTTATGTGGGAAACACCCTAGATCTTATTTCTGCCGTTATTAATAAGGCTGGGCATCTTCCCACGCCTCTCTCGCCAATTGATAAACCTCGATTGCAGCATGTTTTGCCGAGATTTGACACCGGAAAACTATTTGGAGTTCCTGCAGAATTATTGGAGACTATTCAGAGGAGAGTTTGGGAAGAAATGAGAAGACAGCAAGAAGAGATTGATGAAGGGGATGTAGCATAATAATTCCCGATCACAAAAAGTGACATTAAATTGTGGGAGGTGCTTTTTTTTAATTAAAAATATCAAATTAAAAATTAAAAACATTGTTTGATATTTGGATTTTTTAATTTTGATTTTAAAACAAAGGAGGATTTGAAAATGGGAGGAGCAGTTTTTACACAGTATGGTCCGCATAGTTCACAAAAAGGATTGAGTCCGCTTTATAAGACGGTTGAGGCAGCTCGTACAAGTCCGCAAAGTAGATTAGCAATTACTGACGTTGTTGCATTTCCAGCACAAAAGCATGGGATGAGAACAAAGCCTGCAATCGGTTTTGGAATGGTTGTGGGTGGTAGGCCGCTTAATATGACCGCAGGTGTTATGGGTGGTATTTCTGCAGGAATTGAAGAGGCTAATACACATCCTAGCATTGCTGAAGCACTTAGTTTCTACGAGGCAAACGTAAGGCAGCAACTTGTTGGATTAAATGTTGGGAGACCTCAAGAAATTACTCGGGCTCTGAGAGAAATAGACGAAGCGCATAGAGGAAAAGCAACTATGCAAAATCTGCCGGATTTTTCTTATGTTGGAGCCGAGATATCAATCGGTGTTTCTATGATGGCGTCAATTGCACTGGCGGAGAAGACCGGAGTTCCCTTAGAGGTAGTTCTAAGTTATCGTTATAACGAACTTGCCATGAGTAGGGGATTGGCAGATTCTGTTCGCCCAATCACTATCCCTGTAAATTTCTCAGTTGTTTGGGAAGGCGGTAAGCATGGTGCAGCTCTAACCTTGCCAGAAATGATAGAGAGAGGAATAATTACTGATTCAAGTAAGTTTCCTGCTAGATTTCATGACGCAGAAAGAATTGCAAAAGGGGACAAAGATATTTTGTTAGCAATGGTTCCTCCTCAGGAGACTCAGGTTATGGTTTTGGTTCCAACTTGGCAGCAAGCCCATGATATTGGAGTTAAGCTTACTAAGATATTTGAGGCGGAGATAAAAAAGGAAGGAATAAAACCAAGGCTAGGAGCAGAGTCTGGGTTTACAACTGATCAAGTAAAAACAGGTAAGGGAGATTTAATTACGCAAGAGCTTATTCTTCAAATACTTGATCGTTCTGTGGATAAATTGGGTGATGATGCACAATATGTACGTTATGCCTGGGATATTGCTTCATCTGAAATTTATATTCCAGAAATTGATATGTACTATATTGGACCAAAAGCCGCAGGAAATGGTAGTGGTTTGGTTTCTAACGAAGCATTTACTGCTTACAAATTGCGTACCCTTGAAAATCATCCTAGGTTCTTATCTGTTGAAGATTGGGCCAAAGAAGATGTAATGGCGCACTGGGATTCTCAGCGCCAAATTCTTGATACTCATATTGGAATGGGAGATGATAATACTGTTTCTCATCCAAGATTAGTTAGAGAGTTTACAGAAGCTGGAAACATAAATGCTCACTTGCAAAAACCTAATCAATCTGCGGAAGAAGAGGTGCAGATGGATGCAGTAGCAACCAGTCACAACTTGGGAAATGTGGTGGTTTGGTCACACCGAGGAACCCGTCCTGCAGATGAAATTTATACAGCAAGTGGTGCCATGGGAACCGGATCTTTTGCTGGTAAGTGGACATTGTGGGGAGTTGGCCGTGGTCCATTGATTGAACGTATGAATTATGTTGATAGAGTATTCAACGGATCTTTAGGGGTCGAAACCGCTTATCAAGGTGGTTTAGTATTAGATCCTAGAGGACCATACAGAGATGTTAGTTGGGCACGGAGGATGAGGCAAGAAATAAACGGATAATTAGTTAGTTTAGTTCCAATCAAAGGCACTCGGAATTTTTTCCGAGTGCCTTTTTGTTTGTTGCAAAATAGAATGAAATTTTTTTATATCTTATCCGAAATAAAAATAGAGGGAATATATGAAAGCATCAGCTGTTAGTTTAGCACAACCAGAAATGTGGATAGGTAAACCGAAAACCGGTCTGTTTTTTCACCAAGCCGACTTTAATGGTCCCGCCGTTGGAAGGGCCTTTGTTTTGATGGCAGAAATTGATACGAGCTCTGGCAAAGCAGTTCCTGGAGGGATTGAGTCAGTTGGACTTTTACAAAGATCAGCTTTAGGTAATGGATCGGGAACTTCCAAGGGTTTGTATGAAGTAGAACTGACCGATCAAACTGCTGCTCATATTCAGGCTTGTATTAGATTAGAAGAAAGTCTAAAGATGCAGATTCTTGGGGATCAAATTATTGGAGAGATCTATAGCGCACACTTGACAGATGAAGACGAAGAGGCTTCTCGCAATGTTGATGGGTGCTTACATCAAGTTACCAGACAGATATTTCGTCTGGCAAGAAAAGGAGAAATATTTAATCTCTCTTTTCCAGATTGGATTCCAGAGGAATTAGTTTTGCACATTAAGGAGCAGGTGGATGATTTAGTTTCTAGTGTTTGGCCTAAAACCTTTATCGCACCACCGGTTCTAATAGATATATGTAGTAAGCAATGTGGAGGAAGTGGCATGGCAGTATTTCATTATGGACAGGGGAGAATTGAAGTTGGTACTAGGGGGGAGACGGAAATAAGCTTACAAATTATGGCAGCCCTTTTTGCTGGATTGCGTAGTATTCCTAACTTTAATAAAGAAGACTTTCAAGCAAGGTTGTTTCAAGGCGTAACTAATATTCAAGAACGCTTGCTAACTTATGGGGTGGGGGTTTTAAAATGATAAGAGTGCAGGTAGGAGTTAGGGTGCGCACCTTTTTACCGAACCTTCAATTGCCTTTGAGGGGAGGAGAAAGCTTGACCACCGAAGTCGGTCAAAAAATTATAAGAAGGTATGGGCGGGGACAAAGTGATATTAATGTTGTCGCAATAACAACGATGTTAGCTGGATTTAAAAGACCATATTGTAGACCTCCAAGAGGAACACGAAGAATTAATGATGATAAAGGACATGCTTCTGAACGTGGTGGAAAAAACGGGGCGAAACAGGTCTCTTACGAAGAAGTTTTAATTGCCAGCGGAATGATTGAAAGAATAACCTTGCCTGATGACAAGGATGGTGAGGTTGAATTAGAAGAGGTTAAATTTATTAGGATGGTAGAAGCCTTAGCTGGGGCAGGTCTTTTCGCTTTGCTTGATTCGGTTTCTGAAACAGTTCTAACTACGTTGGTTCATCGCAGAGATATTGAAGAAGATACCATTGTGGCAATAGCGGGCTACTTAAATAGGAAAGATGAGGCCTCTCAACTGAGTCATTAATGTTATAATTTATCTATGAATCCACTATATATAGTATGTTTCTTTACCGCCCTAATTCATTTAACTGAAACTCTGGCCTCGTCAATGCGCTTAGCCGGGGTTCGCACTGGGCAAGTTGCAACTTCTCTCTCCTTTGTTAATGCATCGTTGCTTGTTTCTAGAATGTCGAATATGCTGCAAGCTCCACTTCTTGGTTCAATGGTAGATTTTGCAATTAATAGCAATAATACTGCTATGCTTTTTGGTAATTTTAGAATTATCATCTTTGCTGCCTTTATCGGGAACCTAATCGGAGCGATTATGCTCCCTTTTGGGGTTTCTATTTTTACAAAAGCAATTTATAGGTTTGAAAAGAAGGCCTCTGTTCCTCGTCTGATCCTTTCTGGTTTTTATTACAAAAACTTTTTTGCTGTTATCCGTAGTTTTAAACTTCCAAGTCTAGCTTCTTTTCGAGGATTGTCTTTGGCTGGAATTCCAAAAACGTTTTTGTTCTTAAATGTCATTATGGTCTCAATTTATGCGATTGGTGTTTTGTGTTCTTTGCTTGCCGGCGCACTTGTTCCTCAATTTCGAGTTACTGCAACTCAGCTATCTGGTATTGTAAATGGACTTGCGACAGTCCTTTTTACACTTATGGTTGATCCGATTGCAGCGCATATTACCGATCAAGCTGCGCGTGGCAAAAGACCAGTTACTGATGTTCGTACAGTTGTTTTCTACATTGTTTTAGGACGTCTTACCGGAACATTGATTCTTTCCCAACTTCTTTTAATTCCTGGAGCCCACTATATTAAGTTGGTAACCTTGTTTGTAAATGGTGTACTCCTCAAATAGTTAATGGATTGACCGGAATGTCGACACCCCTTCCATATTTCCCTCATGATTTCTATATGTTTTTCGGGCATGAAAATTGCTAGTACCCTATAGAGACTCGAATTCTATCCCAAATCGGTGGTCCCAAATGAATCCGAATTGAAAGGACTCGAATCTGTGGTCTCGAATAACCGAATCTATTCTCGAAGGGAGGTAAAAATATTGGATAAAATTTTACATAAGGAGCTTAGCTATAAGTTGATGGGTATTCTTTTTGATGTTCACAATACTATGGGAGGAGGATATCAAGAAAAGTACTATCAAAAAGCAATTAAATTAAGTTTAATTGAAGAGAGAATTCCGTTTCTCGAACAAGTAAGGGCAGATCTAATTATAAAAGGACAAACTATTGGTAGATATTATATTGATTTTGTAATTGATCATAAAATAGTATTAGAAATAGAATCAAGATTAAATTTTTCTAAAAGAGATGTTGCACAAGTGCTGGGCTATCTGAGACAAAGCAATCTAGAATTAGGAATCTTAGCCTCTTTTTCAACCGACGGATTAAAATACAAACGCCTCTTAAGAGGTTTCGGGAGCAAATTCGGAAATTAGAGAAGTAGATTTGGGACCCTTTTATTCGAATTTATTTGGGATGTTGATTCGGGATAAAAATTTGGGACTTTCTTTGTTATAATTAGATACAATGACAGTTATAGCCCTTGGAACATTCGATGGAGTACACCTTGGTCATCGGGAAATAATCAAAGCTGCGGTAAAATATGCCAAAAAACATGGCTTAACGCCGACCGCTATAACTTTTGAACCACATCCCCAACAATTAATTTCTCCAGAGCGTGGATTAAAACTTTTAACAACATTGGAAGAGAGAAAAGAACTCTTACATAAATATGGAATCAAAAGAGTCCATGTTTTAAAGTTTAATCGAAAAGTTCAAAAATTAGGGCCGGAAGAATTTATAAAGAGAATTTTAGTAAAAAAACTAAAAGCTAAACAGGTTTTTGTGGGCTATGACTTTGCTTTTGGATGGGGGAGGATGGGACATGTTAATCAGCTAAAAGGATATGGTTTTGATGTTTCGGTTGTTTCTGCAATAAAGAGAAATGGTCATCCAATAAAATCTCGTCGTATTCGTGAAGAGCTAAGTTGGGGAAACTTCAATAAAGGGATTAAGGATCTAGGCCACCCGTACCAGATATTGGGTAAGGTGGAAAAAGGCTCTGGCCGAGGGAGAGGCTTAGGGTTTCCGACGGTTAATTTGAAGATTGATAAACATAAACTAATTCCGTCACATGGGATTTATGCGGCTTATTGTGAGTTGCAAGGTTCAAGGGGCAAGGGTCGAAGAAGATATAAAGTAGCAGTGAATATTGGTGCCAGACCGACTTTTGGGATTGGTGAGGTTTTAGTCGAGGGACATATTATCGGTTTTTCCTGCAATCTATATGGAAGGCATATTGTTTTAAATCTTACAAAAAAACTCCGCGCCGAAAAACATTTTTCTGATGTTAAAAAACTTGTTGCTCAAATTAAGAAGGATGTTAAACAAGTAAAATCTATTGCATGTTAGGGCACTGAGCATAGATGTATTTTGCAAAACCGCGCGAATCAGAACAAAAATCATCTTGATATTGAAAACTCGGATCGGGTTTTTTTATATCAAAAACATAATTAAATTTGTACATTGTGCATTGGACCGTTTCTGTCGGACGTTTTTCGTGTGTGATCTTGGTGTGGGGGAGTCCGAGAACATGGCCGACTTCGTGTCTAAGTATATCTGGCCAAAACAGATACCCATCTTTTAAATAAAAGTAACTGTATTTGAAATTTTTAGCGTTGAAATAGATAGTTGCTTCTTTTACTATTAACCCTTTTGCCTGATTATTTTGATAGGTTGTTGATGCAACTGAAATAGTTGTCGTTTTATTGGTCCAGCCTTTAGTGACCCATTTTAAATATATTTTTTTGTAAGTATCAGAGCAGGTAGTCTTCTCATCACTTGCCTTAAGTATCTTATATCCAAGACTTGAATTTATTTCATTCACCAGAGTCGGGATAAGTTTTTTTGCTTCACTTGGGCATGGATCTTTGCATTCTATTTCCATCCTATAGCAAGCAGTTCCGTTTGGTGCTCTAAGATCTGGGTGGGTTGGGGGATTTTTTAAAGCAGAAAACTCTGGTCTAGGGCATTGCACAGGATTTGTATTTACTACTCTATCACCACAGCCTCCACCCAAGAGGGCAGTTTTTGCCATAAACAATGTAAAGGCCATAGTTCTTATTAAGCTTCCGATTCTCATAATTTGTTTTCGGTGATATTATCAATAAATTTCACTAAATTGTGATAAAATATTCCCATGAGTGAACTTTTTAAAGCAATTGGTTACGGTATTATTCTTTTCTTAGCAATGCTGGCAGTTTTTTGGATCATAACTGTTGGTTTTCATATTACAGAAGAAGTAGGGATTTATCTGAGGTATATTTTGCTGATGTTAATTCTGTGGACTTTGTCTTGGCACTTTAGAATTTATAGTTTAAGAGAGGGGATTGAGGTTGGGTTTATCTGGCTTACTGTGTATGCAATATTAGATTACATTATAATTGTTCAGCGTTATAAGGGTGGAGATTTATCTTTCTACTATGAGTGGCCGCTATACATATGGTATCTGATTATCTTTTTGGTTCCTCTTTTTTACCCAATGCTTAAGAAGAAAAGAGAGAAGAAGTTATAACAAATTCTTTCTTGCACGTTTTACTTTTTATATGATATAATTAGTATGTAATGGAAAAAGAAAAAAAGTCTACTTTAATTTCAAATTATAAAACCCACGAAAAAGATACTGGTTCTCCCGAAGTCCAAGTAGCAATAATCACAGAGAGGATTAACTATTTGGTTGAGCACCTTAAAAAGCATAAGAAGGACCATGCTTCACGTCGTGGTCTTTTAACTTTAGTTGGCCAAAGAAAAAAACTATTAAATTACCTCGAGCGTAAAAGCGCAAAAAGATACAGTGCCTTAACTTCTGGTTTAGGATTAAGATAGCATTATGGTTAAAAAGGTAACAGTAGATCTTGGCGGGAACCAAACCATCACTTTAGAATCTGGAAAATTAGCAAGAGAAGCAGCTGGTTCTGTTGTTGTTCAACTTGGTGATACTGTTGTTCTTGCAGCAACTGTAGCATCACAAACCCCAAGACAAGGAATCGATTTCTTCCCATTATTAGTAGATTACGAAGAAAAGCTTTATGCTGCTGGTAAGATCCCGGGTGGATTTTTTAAAAGAGAAGGAAAGCCATCAGAAAATGCAGTTTTAACCTCTAGAAAGATTGATCGTCCGATCAGACCGCTCTTTCCAGAAGGATTTAGAAACGATGTTCAGATTGCAGTGACTCCATTGGCAGTTGATTCACAAAATATGCCGGATGTTTTAGCAATTAACGCAGCATCAGCTGCATTAACAATTTCAGACATCCCATTTCAGGGACCGATTGGGGCGGCCAGAATTGGTAAGCTTGATGGAAAGCTTATTGTAAACCCAACCTCAGAACAGCTGGAAACATCAGAGATGGATGTTATGGTTGCCGGAACAAAAGATAAGATTTTAATGATTGAAGCCGGGGCAGAACAGGTAACTGAGACAGAGATGTTTGAGGCGGTAGAAGAAGCACACAAAGCGATTAAGAAATTAATTAAAGGGCAGGAAGAACTTGCCAAAGCAGTTGGTAAAAAGAAGAGAGAGTTTGCAGTTTATGAACCAGCAGCTGATATGGTTGCATTGGTCAAAAAATCTTCTGCTAAGATCAAAAAAGCTATTTTAGGAAAAGATAAGGCAGCTCAAAAAGAAGCTTTGGGAGCCATTGCTGAAGAATTAATTGATGGATTAAAAGTAGCGGACGAGAGTGAATTGGCTCAAAAGACCAAAGATATTAAGAAAGCTGTTGAAAAAGAACAAAAACATCTAATTCGTACGATGATAGTAGATGAAGGAAAGAGGTTAGACGGAAGAAAGATCGATCAACTTAGAGAATTGAATGCCGAGGTTTCCATTATTCCACGTGTTCATGGTACCGGATTATTTTCGCGTGGACAGACTCAGGTTTTAACCTTTGCAACCTTGGGTTCACTTGGAGAAGAGCAGAGGATTGATGCATTAAATGTTGTGGATGTAACTAAACGTTATATGCACCATTATAATTTCCCAGCTTATTCTGTTGGAGAGGTCAGGCCAAATCGTGGACCAGGACGACGCGAGATTGGTCATGGATCTTTAGCTGAAAAAGCTCTGCTTCCTGTTATTCCAAGCGCGGAAGAATTTCCATATACTATTCGCTTGGTTTCAGAAGTTATGGGATCAAATGGATCGACTTCTATGGGATCTACTTGCGCTTCAACACTAGCTCTGATGGATGCTGGAGTCAAGATCAAGGCCCCAGTTGCTGGAATTTCAATCGGATTAATTGGCGAAGGAAAGAAAGAGGTTCTCTTAGTCGATATTCAAGGGATTGAAGATCACTTTGGAGATATGGATTTTAAGGTTGCTGGGACCGAAAAGGGAATTACCGCGATCCAAATTGATGTTAAGAATGATGGGTTGTCTCACGATATAATTAAGAAATCTTTAAAAATGGCAAAGGATGTCCGTTTAAAGATTTTGGATACAATGAAGAAAGCAATTGCTGCTCCTCGAGCAGAATTATCTGAAAATGCACCTCGAGTACTTACTCTACAAATTGATCCTGCTAAGATTGGGATGGTAATTGGACCGGGTGGTAAGAATATTCGTGCAATTATTGAAGAGACTGGTGCCAAGATTGATATTGAAGATTCTGGACAGGTATTAATCACTTCAGTTGATCATGCAGCTGGAGAAGAAGCCCGTGCAAGAATTGAAAACATGACTTATGAGCCAAAACGAGGCGATGTATTTAAATCAAGAGTAGTCCGCATCATGAATTTTGGTGCTTTTTGTGAACTTCCTGGTGGAAAAGATGGCTTAGTCCATATTTCCCAACTTTCCAATAGTCGCGTTGCCAAGGTTGAAGATGCTGTTAAACTTGATGACGAAGTTATTGTAAAAGTTGTTGAGAAGGACGAAAAAGGCCGCATTAACCTCTCTATTAAAGCTGTTACTGACGAAGATAAGAGAAAAATTTAAACTTCAAACTTCAAAATCCCAACCTCAAAGTAAATCCCAGTAGCAAACTTCCAACTTCAAAACTTTTGGATTTGGGTTTTGGGATTTTGCCGTGCCTGCCGGTAGGCAGGGATTTATTTTGAGGTTTGATGCTTGGATTTTGAAGTTATCAAATGTTACAATGCTCTTACGTAAGCCTTACGTAAGTGCTTCGACAGGCTCAGCACTGAGACAGGAGGAATTTTATGAAATCAGTGAGGAAATTAGGAAAAGTTGGAAAGTACAGTTATGCGGTTACTATTCCAGGAGATATTATTAGGGAACTAGGCTGGAAAGAGCGGCAAAAATTGGTGGTTTCGTTAAGGGGAAAGAAGATTATAATTCAGGATTGGAAGGGATAATAAACACGCCATAAACACGCCATAAACACGCCATCTTACATCAACTTGTAGTAAGATCCTCTTCCTGTTTTTCCTATTTTAGTAAGCAGGCCCATACCGCACATTTCGGTTAGATCTCGCAAAGCGGTACTGATAGATGAATTCGTGATTTTAGCGAGATCACTTACGGTTATCTTCCCTTGATCTCTAACGAATTTGTAAGCTTCAATTTGACGACGACTTAACTTTATTTGTCCACCCAGTTTTGTTTTTAAATGCTTATCAAAACTCAATTCATCTATTTCTTTCTTTATCCCATTCATTTGCACCATTACACCTTCTGTAAAGTATTCAACCCATTGTGTAATATCGATTGTATCCGGATCAACCGTTTGCAGGGCAGTATAGTAGCTTTGGCGGTCTTCATTGTAGTAATCGTCTAAAGCAAAGAAGTCTTTTATATCAAAGCCAAGCTGATAAAGAATTAATGTTGCCAGCGCCCTAGCGCATCTGCCGTTGCCGTCAATAAAAGGATGGATTCTGACAAATTCATAGTGAGCAATTCCGGCAACCAACACAGGATAAAGATCTTTTGCTTCTTTTGAGTTTAACCAATTGCATAAATCAGCTGCTAAATCTGGAACTTTTGCTATTTGTGGAGGAGTAAAAACGGTTCTACCAAAACTATCTACTACATAGACCATTTTATTTCTAAATTTACCGGATTGATTTTTTGATAATATGCCTTTAGAAATTAATTCATGAAGTTTCAATATTGTTGCGGGAGTATATTTTTTTATATTTCTACCATATTTGTCGATGAATTTTAGAGCTTTGATATAGTTTAGAACCTCTTTTTTATCCTTTTCCCGGGCTTTTATCTTTCCACCAGAAACAATAATTGCAACTTGTTCTTTTGAAAGAGGATTCCCTTCAATTGAAGTAGAGTGATGGGAACGATTGATAAGGGCCTCTTTCTTCAAAAGGGGGATAATTCTTGGCAAAATAGCAGAATTTAATATTGCCTCTCTTGATGCCGAAATTTCGCCGATATATTTAGTGATTTTGGGGGTTATTTTATATTTAGGTTTATACATACGGGTTAATTATAACACAACAAAATGTTACAATACCCTTACGTAACACTTACGTAACACTTACGTAAGACTTACGTAAGGAGGGAATCTTATGAAATCAGTGAGAAAATTAGGAAAAGTCGGCAAATACAGTTATGCGGTTACTATTCCGGGAGATATTATTAGAGAATTGGGCTGGAAAGAGCGGCAGAAGCTGGTAGTTTCACAAAAAAGGAAGAAGATTATAATACAAGATTGGAAGAAATAAACGAAAAAAAGCCGAATTAACCTTGTCCTCTAAGCTGATATATTTCCATAAGTCAGAAAATTTGTAGCAGGGATAGTGTCTGCAAAGGTTCTATCAATTTTAGGTAGAGAAGGGAAGATCTCTTCGCTATCAAGTTCACTCTTTAAGGCCATTACATTTGCTCTGGTAATAATAACCGGATCCTCTGTTTCGCAAACTATTGTTCCTTCTGCATAACAGAAGTGTCTAGTTGCTACAAGACCTAGATGCACAGCTCCTGCTATTGGTATTCTATTATCAGTAGAATCTTCTATTGGTAAAAAAGCCTTTTCCATTCTATCCCAAACTTCGATTAATTTTTCAAAGTGGTCTTTGTTAGTAACTAAAGTGGTTAAAACTCCGTCTGTAAAACGGTATCCCTTTTCTGTTATTCTGATTAGGGCAGCAATATGTTCGCGTTTAAGTTTAAAATGTTTACCATAAACGGATTGATAGCGAGCAAGTAGGCTTTTTATTTGACGTAGAGTACGGAATCCATCAAACCGTCTCTCTACCGGAGGCCATTTAACTGCATGGGGAGAAATTATACCATGGGCCTCACTTTCTAAAGCAAGAAATAACCTACCTTTTCTTGGTTGAAGTTCATTCTCAACAATAACTACCCGATCTAGTAAATTTACTCCAACATTAACTACTCCAGGTTTTAAGGCCAAAAGCTCTCTTCCGGCTTGTCTACTTCTTGCACGTGAAAGAGAGAGAGTGAAATCTTGATATGGTCTTTGAGTTTTTATTAAGTGTAGTAATTTTTTGCTAAATCCGATCCCAGGGTGAGTTTCAGAATTGTATCCTGAGGTTCCGCAAACTGTATCATAAAGAAAAGTTGCTCTTCTAGGTCCTGCTGTTTCAGTATGAAGATCTCTAATTGGGTGTTTCCCTTTAGGATAATATTGAGTTATTTCTCCTCGAAAGAGAAAATCGAGGGCAGCATAAAGACTTTGCATATGCTGGTCTGCTCTACCAAATTCAACTAAACGCATTATTTGTCCCTTTATTCCCAAGAAATTGGATAAAAAATTGAGGCTTTGTGGAACGCTGGTTTGATATTTATAGCGACTAAAAGATGATATCCAGGTTGATGTCATATTATTGTTCTCCTATATATATATCGTTAAAATGAAAGCGAAATTGCAGGTAATTTTGAAAGGAGAGTAGGAAAGTACGGAGACATGGTGGACCCCCCGAGATTGTTCAAATCAGGTA
>CAYQVW010000027.1:0-15670 GCA_964421245.1 uncultured bacterium
TTATCATGATTTTCATATCTTAATGGGTGGTCCAGTTTTTGGGGTTAATTATACTCCGCCCTATTAGGATAAGTCGCAATCTTATCTAATTCCCTTTCTGAACAATAATGATACGCACCGCCTCTTTCTTCCTTAATCCTCTCCAAAGCAAGCCTCCCTCTTACTGCTCTTTCAAATCTATCTAAAGAATCAAAAAACTTTTTCCTTTTAAATTCTTCAAACCACTCCTCTTCAAAATGATCAATTGCCCACATAAAACTTCTATGAATTCTTTCTTGTGCTCCTCTCAAGATAAAACCTGGATCACTGCCGTGCCTTAAAACAAATCCAAATACACCCCTTAAGCTCTCTTGATCATTTCTAAACTTAGCCAAATTGAGTAAAACTCTACAACGAAACTCATCCCCCTCTCCATAATCATGAAGACTAGACAATCCATAAACATCTGACAAAAATTTAAAGAGAGATTCCTCCCCAAAAAGTTTACCAAGTTGTTCGAACAACTCTGCTTCTTCATTGGCCCAGGCTGATTTTTGTAGTCTTCTTAGTTTTGCTAAATTAAATTGTTCTTCTTCAAATAACCCAGAATGGACCCTTTCATACTCCAAGGGAGTCATCTGACGAAAAACCGTTGAATCTTGTTCGTATATTGCACTCAACTTTTGAAAAGCCTCAAAAGCCCTTCCGCTAAATCTTCTCCTCCCAACCCTCTCAATATCATGAGACCCTCCGCGAAATAAAGACTTAACTACCTCAAAGTGACTCAATCCAATTACCTCTATCTCTTCTCTATCCGCATAATCTTGTATTTCTTTAGTCAATCCACTATAAACAAAAAAGGTCTTTGCCGCCTTCTTAGAAGAAACAACCTGCGCAACAATTTCTCCCTTATTACTATAATCAGATATCTCCTTAAAGTGAACGGACCAGGAACCCGGAGCCGCTCTAACCCATTCAGAAGGTGGTGAAAAATTTACAGCTGCATCATCATGAGTAACAGCCGCCAAAACAATTGCTTCTCGATTTCTATAATCAGAAATAGCCGGAATACGTCGATAAACCAAAGAGGCAGCAGCATCAGAAGAGACCCTAACTGCTAATAAAAGAGTACTCTCTCTTTGCGGCATGGCAGCCAATAATTCAAAATTCTTTTTAACTAGCTCGGCAGCAATCAGTTTATCCCTTACTCCAGCCAAAATTAATTCTCCCTTATTTCTAAAACAAGAATCGGGAAGCCGGTTTAATTCCCGTGGGAGCACAGTAGCTGCAGATTTGCCAGATCTTTCTGCAACAGTTTTAAAAATCTCACTGTAATTTGAGTAATCTAAAATAGTAAAAAAATGACGTCTTGCAAAAAGTGGAAGAATTTGTTCAGAATCACAATTTATGACAGCTCTTAATAATATCTCTTCTCTTTGTGGACAATCAGCAATATCACTTAAATTATGTTGCAATAATTTATTCGCAAAACCTCTATTAGAAACAGCATTTAGCCAAAAGCTCTGTCTCATTGACAGATGAGTCCCTCCTGGTAAAGGCCTATTCACGGAGCTAAGATTGGGCCATAGATTAATACTATTTTTCATTCAATATATTTATCGCCACCTTTTAGTAAAAATTTCACTTTTTTATTGACAGAATTAATCTCCCCCTGTTATAATACTCATGTTTCAATGTACGTCACATACTATTATTTATAAATAAACCAAGGTTTAGCTGATCTTGGTTTTTTTATTGGTGGGTTGAAGAACCAGAACAAAAAGGAAGGGCACTTATAGTCAATGAAGCAGGACCAAAAATTAATAAATAGGCTTAAAAACTCTCTTCCGGAAGAAAGATTTAGCCACTCACTTAGAGTTGCAGAAATAGCCACAAAACTTGCAGAACACTATAAATTAAATAGTGAAAAGGCCTATATTGCAGCATTATTACATGATTGCTCAAGGTTTTTAAAACCCTATCAAATGTTGAAACATGCAAAAAGGCTAAACTTTGAAATTGGAGAAGCAGAACTTGATGAACCAAAACTTTTGCACGCAGGTTTAAGCGCCTATTTTGCTAAACAAGATTATGGAATAGAAGACGACGAGATTTTTTCTGCAATAAGATCACATACTGTTGGAAATTCAAACATGTCTGATCTTGATAAAATTGTTTATTTAGCCGACCACATTGAAGAAGAAAGAAGCTATAATGGAATAGAGAAAGTAAGGGCCTTAGCTTATCAAAACTTAGACCAAGCGGTAGTAGAATCAATGAACTGCATGCCTGAGTTTTTAAAAAAAGAGAACAAAATAGTATCAAAAGAAACTATCAAAAACAAGCAAGGCATTGAAAACAAAAAATAATGAATAATATAAATTATGAGTTTCTAAAAAACATTTACGATTCTAAAAGTAAGCCAGAGACCAAACCCAAAAAAAAGAGAGCTAAAATTCGTTGGGGCTTAGTTGTTTTTTCAATCTTTATGATTATTTTTTCGATGTTTTTGGGATTTGGTTTGGCAATTATGAGCCGAGCACTCCTGTTTGAAAGCGTCCTAGCATTACTGCCCGGTGAAAAGCTTCTCCCAAAAACAAATATTCTTGTTCTAGGGCTTGATAAAGGCAGACGGATCCACAGGTCAGACAGTATAATGATCGTCCATCTAGACCCAAACATAAATGAAGCAAATATTCTATCGATTCCAAGAGACACTATTGCAGCTATCCCCGGACGAGGCTTGGATAAAATTAATCATTCTTTTGCCTACGGTGGTCCGGAACTAACCAGAAGAACGGTTCAAAACCTACTAAAAATAAAAATCCCACATTATATTACTGTAAACATCGGTGGACTTGAAAAAATGATCGACGAAATCGGTGGAGTTCCCCTAAATGTAAAAAAAAGAATGTATTACGTAGACTATGCCCAAAACCTTTTTGTTAATTTAAAACCGGGAAGACAAAATCTGTCTGGAAGAGATTCTTTGTCGTATATCCGATATCGAAACGACCGCGATGGGGATATCGGAAGAATCTATCGCCAGCAAAAATTCACAAAAGCCTTAACACAAAAAATGTTTAAGGGAGAAAACCTAATGCGATCCCCCCAGTTGGTATTAAAGCTTCTATCTTATCTTGAAACAAACCTGTCGGCCCGAGAAACACTTGGCTTTACTCTTGCAATAAAAAAGATTTATGAGTTTGGACAAATCCGAATGGATTCTCTGGGAGGAGATCCAATAATGCTGGATGGTGTTTTCTATTTAAAACCAAAAGAGAAAGAAATACAAAAAATGGTACGAACCTACTTTGAAAAGATAAAATGAAAGAAGAAAAATTACTTAAAACAATAATTAAGATCGCCGAAAATAATAAGGCAAAAGACATAAAAGCAATAAACCTCTCAAATAAGGCTCCAAATCTTGTTATAATGAGTGGAGAGTCCTCCCCGCAACTAAAGGCAATCTCTCGCGAGATTATTAAAGGGTTGGGATGATTCTCGATGCGGGATCAATAATTGTACATGTCATGAACCCGGCTGAAAGAGAATACTATAATTTAGAAGAACTTTGGGGAAAGGAGGGAATTGTTTATCATTATTAACAAACGACTAACAAACTCGAATTCGCGAATAGTTGTAGCGAGCAAAGCGAGCGTGTTGTAGTTTAATTGGGGGGCTGTAGCTCAGCTGGGAGAGCGTTTGACTGGCAGTCAAAAGGTCGTCGGTTCAATCCCGATCAGCTCCATTCCGTAAAGACATGCCATGGCATGTCTATACAATTATAAAGGAGGATTCATAAAATGGCGAAGAAGTTAGTGTATTCGTTCGGTGGAGGTAAAGCAGACGGAAAGGCGGGGATGAAAAATTTATTAGGGGGAAAAGGGGCTAATCTTGGAGAGATGGCAAAAATTGGTGTTCCGGTTCCAGCTGGATTCACAATTACAACGGAAATGTGCACCATCTTCTATAAAATGAACAAAAAATATCCAAAAGAACTTAACGGGCAAATTGATTCCGCCCTTAAAAAAGTAGAAAAGGTCATGGGAGCAATATTTGGAGATAAGGAAAACCCATTACTTGTATCTGTGCGATCTGGAGCAAGGGTATCTATGCCTGGAATGATGGATACAGTATTAAACCTTGGACTAAATGATACAACTGTAGTAGGTCTTGCAAAACAATCAAACAACGAAAGATTTGCATGGGATTCTTATCGACGTTTTGTTCAAATGTACGGCGACGTAGTGCTTGGAATGAAACCAGAGAGCAAAACAGAAGAAGATCCTTTTGAAATAATCATTAAAGCAAAGAAAAAAGAAAAGGGAATCAAAATTGATACAGATCTAACTATTTCTGACCTAAAAGATCTAGTTAAAAAATTCAAAGCCGAGATAAAAAAGCGAACCGGAAGTAATTTTCCTGAAGATCCTAAAAAACAGCTTTGGGGAGCAATTAATGCTGTATTTGGTTCTTGGAATGGTGAGCGAGCAATCAAGTATAGGAAGATAAATGGAATACCAGGAGACTGGGGAACAGCAGTAAATGTCCAATCAATGGTTTACGGAAACATGGGCAATGATTCTGCAACCGGTGTTGCCTTTACTAGAAATCCAGCTACCGGACAAAAGATCTTCTATGGAGAATACTTGGTCAACGCTCAGGGAGAAGACGTTGTTGCAGGGACGCGCACCCCTCAACCGGTAAACAAAAATACCAAGAGTTCAAAACATCAAAAAACTCTTCAGGAAATTATGCCAAAGCCATACAAAGATCTTGAAGCTATTTATAAGAAGCTCGAAAAGCACTATCGTGATATGCAAGACATCGAGTTTACAATTCAAAAAGGTAAACTTTGGATGTTGCAGACCAGAACAGGAAAGAGAACTGCAGCAGCTGCATTAAAAATTGCGGTTGATATGGTCAAAGAAAAAATGATCGACAAAAAAGAGGCAGTTCTTAGAATTGCACCTTCTCAGCTTGATCAACTCCTCCACCCTACCTTCGATCCAAAAGCTAAGAAGACTGTACTTGCAAAAGGATTGCCAGCTTCTCCTGGAGCTGCGTCCGGACAAGTAGTTTTCCATGCTGATGATGCGGAAGAGTGGGTAAAGGATGGCAAGAAAGTAATTCTTGTTCGTATTGAAACCTCCCCTGAAGATATCGGAGGAATGGCAGTTGCACAAGGTATTCTAACTGCAAAAGGTGGAATGACTTCACACGCAGCTGTTGTTGCCCGCGGAATGGGTAAATGCTGTGTAGCTGGTTGTGGAACGTTAGAAATTGATTATGAAAACCAACAGATGACTATTAAGGGGAAAGCTATCAAAGCAGGTGCCTGGGTATCAATTGACGGATCAACTGGTGAGTTAATGGAAGGACAGGTTGCAACCATCCAGCCAAAATTAACCGGTGACTTTGGAACCATCATGGGTTGGGCCGACGGATTCAGAAAAATTAATGTCAGAACCAACGCCGATAGTCCAAAAGACTCTGCTGTTGCAATCAGCTTTGGCGCAGAAGGAATCGGTCTCTGTAGAACAGAGCACATGTTCTTTGAAGGAGAAAGAATCAAAGCTGTTCGTGAAATGATCTTGTCTGATAACCTTCCCGGAAGAAAAAAGGCCTTAGCCAAACTTCTTCCGATGCAAAAAGCTGATTTCGTTGGAATTCTCAAAGCAATGGCGGGAAAACCAGTAACAATTAGATTACTTGATCCTCCATTGCATGAATTTGTTCCACACGATGATGCTGCACAAGCTGATATGGCCAAGGAAATGGGAAAGACTCCTCAGGAGATAAAGGCTAAAGTTGAATCCTTAAAAGAGTTTAACCCTATGCTCGGACACCGTGGCTGCCGTCTTGGAGTTTCATATCCAGAAATTACTGAGATGCAAACAGCCGCAATTATGAGCGCTGCATGTGAACTGGCCAAAAAAGGAGTCAAGGTATCACCTGAAATAATGATTCCTTTAATCGGTACAGTAAACGAATATAAGAACCAACGCGATATTGTTAAAAAGGTTGCGGAAGAAATAATTAAGAAAAGCGGAAAAAAGGTTTCATACATGATCGGAACAATGATTGAGATTCCTCGTGCAGCACTTTTAGCTGATGAGGTTGCTAAGGAAGCTGAGTTCTTCTCATTTGGAACCAACGATCTAACCCAGATGACCTTTGGTTACAGTCGTGATGACGCCGGAACATTCTTGCCAATGTATGTTGAGCAAGGAATTCTAAAAGATGATCCGTTCCAGGTACTTGACCAGGATGGAGTTGGTAAATTGGTTGAGATGGGAATCAAGCTTGGACGGAAATCCAACAAAAAGCTTAAAGTTGGAATCTGCGGAGAACACGGTGGAGAACCAAGTTCAGTTGAATTCTGTATTAGAGCCGGAATGAACTATGTAAGCTGCTCACCCTATCGTGTTCCAATTGCAAGACTTGCTGCCGCTCACGCTGCCCTAAAATGAAGCCATTAATTAGAAGGGAGATAGAAGAAAGAGAGAAAAAACTTCTGTCTCCCTTTGCTTCTTTGTCTGCAGAAAGCAAGGGTCGCGAAAAAAAGGAGAAGGAGTGTGCCCTGCGCACCGCCTATCAACGAGACCGAGATAAAATTATTCACTCAAAAAGTTTTCGCAGACTAAAGCATAAAACTCAGGTTTTTATTTCACCTAAAGGAGATCACTACAGGACAAGATTGACTCATACACTTGAGGTTTCACAAATTGCAAGAACCATAGCTCGTGCATTAAAACTAAACGAAGACTTAACAGAGGCAATTGCACTTGGACATGATTTGGGACACACCCCTTTTGGTCACGGAGGAGAAGCGGTTCTAAATGATATATTAAAACATTACGGCATGAAATTCGATCATGCAGAACAAAGTGTTCGGGTAGTAACCGAAATTGAAAAATTGAATTTGTGTGCTGAAACAGTTGACGGAATTCTCTATCACACCCATACCGGAGAATGGCCACATACTCTTGAGGGGGTAATTGTACGACTCGCCGATAGAATCGCCTATATAAGACATGACATTGAAGATGCTCTAACCGCAGGGGTACTAAAGATAGGACAACTACCAAGAAAACACATGGATGTTTTAGGAAAACATATGCTCGATACAATTATCTTTGACATAGTAAAAACAAGTAAAGGAAAAAAATATGTAAAAATGAGCAGAAAAGTAGGAACCGCTGTTCAAGGAATGTATGATTTTCTATATAAAAAAGTTTATACCAACCCAATTGCAAAAGCAGAAGAGACCAAGGTCCCAGCAATGCTAAAACTATTATTCAGATACTACTTATACAACCCCAAAGCAATTCCAAATTATAAAAAAAGCATGAGTGAACAAGAAACCCTCCAACTAACTGTTGATTTTATTGCACAAATGTCAGATCTCTTTGCAACCGATAAATTTAGGGAAGTATTTATTCCACTAGAATGGCACAAATAGATTTTAAAAAAACAATTGAAGAGATAAAAAACAAAGTCGACATCGTCGATGTCATATCCGGCTACGTTCAACTCAAAAAAAGAGGAAAAAACTATATAGGCCTCTGCCCTTTCCATTCTGAAAAAACCCCGTCCTTTACTGTTTCGCAAGAAAAAAACATCTTCCACTGTTTTGGATGCGGAGAAGGTGGAAATGTATTTGATTTTATTATGAAGACAGAAAAAATTGAGTTTATCGAGGCATTAAAAATACTAGGAGATAAAGCAGGAATACCAATAGAGCTTTCTGGCTATAGCCAAAAAAACAAGGGAGAAAGAAACCGCCTTTATTTAATAAACCAAGCCGCATGCAAGTTTTTTGAAGATAATCTCGATCAAAACATTATAGACTATTTTGAAAAACGTGGAATAAACAAAGAATCCATCGGTAATTTTAAAATTGGCTATGCAAAGGAAGGTTGGAATAATCTTTTTAATCATCTTGTTGGCAAGGGGTTTGATCCAGTAGATATTGAAAAGAGTGGACTAATCATCAAAAAAGATCAAGGCAAAGACTACTTTGATCGTTTTAGGAAAAGAATAATGTTTCCAATTATTGATAAGAGAAAAAGAGTACTCGGTTTTTCGGGACGTGCGGACGGAGACTTCGAACCAAAATATTTAAATTCTCCGGACTCGTCTATTTTTCATAAGGGAGAAGTCGTGTTTGGCTTTAATTTGGCAGAAGATTCTATAAAAAAGAAAAAATACGCCATTTTAGTAGAAGGCAACGTTGATGTTATGATGTGTCATCAGCATGGTTTTGCAAATGCTGTTGCGGCACTCGGAACAGCCTTCACTCTGGCACAAGGAAAACTATTGAAAAGATTAGTTGGCACTGTAGTTATTGCCTTTGATGCTGATAATGCCGGAATAATTGCAACCGAGAGGGCTCGCTTGCAACTAAAGCAAGCCGGAATCGACATTCGGGTAGTTGATCTTTTAGATAAAAAGGACCCCGCCGACTTCTTAAAAGATAATGGTGCCAATGCCTTCTTAAATCTACTTAAAACCTCCCTCCCCGGGCTTGAATATAAAATAAGAAAAACCATTGGGAAATATAATCTTACAAGAATAGAATCAAAGGCAAAGGCAATTTCAGAAGTTGCACAAATAATAAGCCTCGAACCAAATAATGTCATTCAAAAAGAATACATAAAACTATCTAGCAAAATCATAGACTGTGATCCAGAAAGCTTATCTTCTGAAGTTAGAAGAAAATCTTTTTACAAAAACAAAAGAAGAAAAGGCGGGGGGATTATCGAAAAACCCGCTTCAAAACTAGAAGAGGCAGAAAAACAAATTGTTAAACTAGCCTTTGAAGATAAAGACGCCTTACAAATAATTACCAAGTCGCTTGATCAAGAGGACTTCTCAAACCCCAACCTTGCTGCTATAATGGATAAGATTAGCACTTCAGCAATATGCCAAGTAGAGGAATTAGATTCAGAGACACACAAATCTATCATAAGGCAGTTATTACTGCATTCTGATCCAATAGAAAACATCAAAGATAAAAAACAAACAATCGAGGATTGCATAAAAACAATTAAACGAGAGAGGGTAAAAGGACAATTAGACGATATACGTTCTAAGATAAAAAAAGAGGAGGCCAACTCCAACTTCAAACGCATAAAAGAGCTTCAGGAAGAATTCTCAAAATTAGGTGAAATTTTTCGATCCCTGGGTAGATAATAAGTAAGGAGGGACAAATGGTAAATAAACATACAATGGTTTCGGGCAAGAGTTCATTAACTCCAGAAGAGATTTTAAAGCTTTTTCCTGAACCAGAAAAACATATTTCGGAGATTGAAGCACTGCTTGATTCTGGCGTCAAAATAAAAGAGGCAAAGCGTAAAAAGGCACCAGAAGATTTATTTTTTAGCGCAAAGGGTAAAAAGGCTGCAGCCAGCATAAAGGGAGCTGGTATTGACGATACAGTACGCATGTATCTTAGAGAAATAGGCAAACACCCCCTTCTTTCTGGTGAAGAAGAGGTTTCTCTTGCAAAAAGAGTAAAGCGCAATGAAATAAAGGCAAAACATAAATTAGTCAATTCTAATTTACGTTTAGTCGTCTCTATTGCAAAAAAATATACTGGGCGTGGAATGTTATTCTTGGATTTAGTTCAAGAAGGTAATCTTGGTTTAATCCGTGCCGTTGAAAAATTTGATCACCGTAAAGGTTATAAGTTTTCAACCTACGCGACTTGGTGGATTAGGCAGGCGATAACACGTGCAATTGCCGACCAAGCCAGAACTATTCGTATTCCTGTACATATGGTTGAAACAATCAACCGTTTAAGAAAGATTTCGCGTCAACTCTTACAAAAGTTAGGGAGAAAGCCTACGGAAAAAGAGATTGCACGCAGATCACACATGTCGGTTGAAAAGGTTAGAGAAATTATTAAGGTTTCTCAAGTTCCACTATCACTTGAAATGCCGGTTGGAGATGAAGAATCTTCTCGACTTGGTGATTTTGTAGAAGATCATGGTATACAAGCTCCGGACGAAGTAGTTACACAGGGATTATTACGCGATGATTTGGAAGATGTAATGAAAGCATTAACCGATCGTGAACGTATGGTTCTTAAAATGCGTTTTGGATTAGATGATGGACATCCTAGAACACTTGAAGAAGTGGGAAGAGAATTCCGCGTAACACGTGAGAGAATTAGGCAGATTGAAGCAAAGGCTTTGAGGAAATTAAAACATCCGACCAGGGCTCGAAAGCTGAAAGAGTATTTAACTTAAATTATTCTTCGCAATCGTAAGTTATAAGAGAGAAGATTGGGACATTTCCTAACTTCTCTCTTCCTTTTAGGAAGGTAAGCTCAATTAAGAAAGCGCATTCAACAACTTCGCCGCCAAGTTTTTTAACCATATCAACAACTGCTTTAACTGTGCCGCCGGTTGCAATTAGATCATCAATTACTAAAACCTTATCCCCTTTTTCAATTGCGTCAGCATGAATGTGGAGAGAGTCTTTGCCGTATTCTAATTCATATTCCTCAGAAATAGTTTTGGCAGGAAGTTTTCCCGGTTTTCTTGCTGGAACAAAGCCACAATGCATTTCATGTGCCAGAGCTGCACCAAAAATAAATCCACGAGACTCAGCCCCGACAATCTTTGTAACCCCAGAGTCCTTATATCTCTCCTTAAATTCCTTGATTGCAAAACGAAATGCATCCGGATGTTTTAGTAGAGTCGTAATATCTTTAAACATGATCCCTTGTTTTGGAAAATGAGGAACGGTTCTTATATGATCTTCTAAATTCATAACTTTGGTATAACCTCCAATAATAGTTTTTTGACTTTATCAGCATTTTCCTTCATAGTCTTAATAATCATTTCAAAGGTAACTGGCTCTTCATCATCCTTCCAGCAATCATAGTCGGTGGACATAGCAATAGCTTGATATTCTAGTCCTAATTCGTTGGCCAAAATAATTTCGGGAGCGGTCGACATATTTATTATATCCGCTCCCCACTGGCGAAACATGTGAGATTCAGCTTTTGACGAAAAACGAGGACCCTCTATCGTAACTACTGTTTTATTATTATGATAATCTAGTTTCAGTTTTTTTGCTTCGGCAATTAAGGCCTCTCTTACCCTTTTTGAAAAAGGTTCAGACATTGGCGTATGAACGACCTTATCTTCGAAAAAAGTAACTTTACGAAAACGGGTAAAATCGATGAATTGATCAGGAAATACCAGGTCTCCTGGTTTTATCTCTTCTCGCAAAGAACCTACTGCCGTAGCCGCTAAAATTACTTTGCAGCCCATTTCTTTTAATGCCCAAATATTTGCTCTGTTATTAATTGCTGTCGGATAGATTGAATGTGTTTTATCGTGACGAGCCAATATTATGACTTCTTGATCTTGATACTTACCAAAAGTTAATTTTGAAGAAGGCTTCCCATAAGGAGTATCAACTTCCTTCTCTTTCACATCTTTTAATAATTTGGGATCATCAAGTCCTGATCCACCGATTATTGCTATTGGCATACAATTATTATACCGTTTCATTGAAGAAAAATCAAAATTTTGATATTATTGTAGTATAGATTTCCGCCATCTTTCATGGCCCCATCGTCTAGGGGTTAGGACACAAGCTTTTCAAGCTTGCGACCGGGGTTCGAATCCCCGTGGGGCTACTTTTTCGGTATCTTTACCCTACCCGAGGCTGATATTGGAGCAGTGACTGTTAGGCCCAAAGCTCCCGCGGCAACTGATCCGGTAACTTTATAATCAAAATAAGTTTTGCCCATCATTATATTGGCTGCAATTCCAAGGACAGAATCAAAAACACGATCATAGCGCACAAAAATAGGAAGAGTAAGTTTTTGGCTCTCAGCCGATTGGATTGTAAAGCCTCCCCTATTCTCATTGAGCAATTCGCGACCATTTATAAATATTTTGTAGCTATATCCTGAAACATCAATCGGAACTGGATTTTTATTCTCTATGTTAAAATAAAACTCAATTTCTGCTCCCTGCAGAGTCACCCTGGTAACTTTTGAATCAAGATAATTTACCTTGGGAGCCTCGAGTTGAACACAACCAACGATAAAAACTAAAGAAATTAGTAACAATAATATTTTTTTCATATTATAATGATATCATGTCAATTGATAAAGCAAAAAACATATTTCTCGGTCGCGATGGAGAAAAAAGACAAAACTGTGCTCAAACAGTTCTCTCTGCATTTAAAAAAGAGATGAACATTGACGAAAACTTAATTGACCTAGCAAAAAGCTACGGTGGCGGACGAGCACCAGAGGGAGTCTGTGGTGCCTACTGGTCTGCAAAAGCAATAATAGATAAATATTGCTGCCCTGAAAAGGCAGAAGAATTTGAGAACCATTTTAGAGAAAAAGCTTCGTCATTATCCTGCAAAGAGATCCGAGCAAAAAGACAGCTATCCTGCCTCGGCTGTATAGAAGAATCGGCCAAATTCATCGTGCAAGCCAAAAAACAAAAAGAGTGAAATTTTCTCCACAAATCACCGATAAATAGATAGAGGGGCTTAGGCCACAACTAACCCTAAAGAGGTGATTCAAATGATGACCGTAATCGTCACTGGCCAAGCAAACGGTATATTTTTTCGAGGCTCTCCTATTGCCCAAAGGATCAAAAATCTTGACCAACCAAGAATAGTTTTTCCCCATTCAGAAGAAACTAGAAACTCTCCTCAAAGTTATGTTGATTCTGTTTCCGGACGAGATTATACCTTTTTTAGAGGACCTAATTTTTCTATTTTTGGACTTGGCTTTCAAAAACCCTTTCCAAATCGGATGGAGGATTTTTCAGAAAAAGATTTTGAACGTTTTAAATTACATTTTAGAAGGGTTTTTTACCTAACCAACGGATTTACTCCACAGCTTGGATTCCAAGCTTCAAGAAAAACAGAAAAAGCATTATTTGTAGGATCAGAAATACTCCATCCCTATTTAGAGTTTAGACAATTAATGGAACATGAAAAAAAGTTGGGCGGAAAGTTCGCTCACATAAAGGTAGATTTTGATGCTGAAATAGTTAGACCAGCCAAAATCCAGCTTGTTTCAGCGGGTGAAGAGGCTGCATAAAATAGTGTTTGCATTTTGCAATTAGATGTTGTAGAATTCAATAATTTTACGATTTTTGAAAATTAAAAATAGAGTGAAATTTTTGTAAATTGATGCAGAAATAAGAGGCAAGGAAAAGGGGTGGTCATAATGGGAACACCTATTAACCATTCAACAGCCTCCCGAGCTGTGCACATTTTAGCCCGCGAACCGGGTAACGGGGGAACGCTGGGCCAAATCGCCCACAACCTCGCTTCTCACTCCTCAGTCTCAACCACACATGTTGTTCCAGCCTCAACTGCGATATCAGATGAATTGTTACCAAGTGGATCACTGGTTGCTCGACATGATATAAATGGTGTAGATTCTATCGTTGTTGGCAGAGAAGCAAGGGCCTTATATCCCAATTCTCCCGATGATTTTGGTCCCTACGAATCGGCGGCACAAGATTTGACTCAAGCCTTAGATTCTGGTGAACTTAATACACCAGCAGCAAGTGTAATGCTAGATCATCCTAAGGGATGGGTTATGGAAGCCAGGATGGAAGGACTAGTTTCCCCCCCTTTGTCAGTTTGGGTCCCATTCGTAAGACCTCAAAGCAATTGGGGGCCAACCTTTGGACCAAGAGAGGGAGTAGAAAGAGCTCTTGAAAATGCAGATTTAATCCTGTTTTGGAGTCCTGAACATAGGGACCTGATGTTAAGTCAATATGGACAAATATTTAGGCATGTGGAGGGTAACTCACGCACCTTAAGACAAAACCAATGGGTTCCAGAAGATGGTCCAGAAATACCAGCAAGTGTAAGGGAAAGTTTTTTTAGTTTAATATTGGATACTATGCAACAATCTGCAGTTGCACAACACACAAAAGCTGTCCCCAAAAATGATTCTGAACTATGGGTAGGATTCGACGAGGCAGAATCTAGAAAATTAATTGACGCAAAAAAACCAATGTATGCAAGGAGAATTGCTGCAGATGCCAACACGGTCATAAGCTCAAAAGTATTAGTGGCAGAAAGACAACATTATCTAAGGGGACATTTTGTTTCTAATAAAAGAAGAACCGGAACAGAATTTAGACTAGAAACATTTTTGGATGATGGTAGTGGGAAATTTATAACCCAAGTGTGGCATAGGGCAAATAACAATCAATATGCTCTTCTTAGAAGCTACACACATCAAAATCCAAAGGGAGAACTCAGCCCATTTGGACTGGCAACTTACCTAACTCTTAATCATCTTGTTGTTGAGGCAGCTACATTTAGAAGAGCAGCCGGCAAAAATAGTAGTGTTGATGAAGCCGGTAAGATTATTGCACAAAAAAGCAGATTCCATTTAGGAAGGTGGTATCACGAAAGTGATCTCCCATATTTAACTGGTGGCTTTTGGACACACAGACTTGGTCACGAATTCTTTGCAAGGTCTGGTTAAACCTATAATTGCGGCCAACTAGAGACATCTTCACCAAATTGGTCACGATTCTTTATAATCTTCTTTCTTAAATCGATCACATTCTTCTGTAATCCAGATAATGTTTCTTCAAATTCAGATATTTGAGTCAATAATTCACCCGCAGTCGGTTTTTGCTCAGCCATTTTAATCACCTCTTTATTTTTAAAGAATAAGAATTAAGATGAAGAATTAAGGGTAAATTTTACTTAATCCTTATCCTTCTTCTTATCCTTAAATTTTGCGATAGCAAAATTTACTGGCTCGTGTTGAATCCCACCAAACCTTCTCTCTGATTATACCTAACACTATTCACGGCTGCAAGAAGAAGGACTTACATAGATTGTAGGGTGGTTACAAAAACCACTCTTCGCTTCCCCACACCCCGCGAAGAGCGGTTTTTTAAAATGGAGTGAAATTTTTCCATTTTTTATGTGAAATATATTTGCGAAATATAGCTATATATTTAGGGAGGTTGATTATGTTAAGAATGACAGGGTACCCGAAACTCGTAGTAAGAGCATTGGCAATTGAAGCTTTAAGGATGGTTAGCTTTCGTTATCCGCAAACGACACCGCAGCAAAGATTAATTAATGATTTAGTGAATTCCACAGGAAGAAGTGAAGGACCATTAGCTTGGGAGGCAAGAGAACTACTAATTAGATCACATGGATTATATAAAGGCAGTTCTCAATTTGCCACTGAGATAAGTAATGATGTTGCCAAATCTCTTTTCCCACATAGCCATCATGCTCAAGGGAGATTTGTTGCGATACAGCTAAGGTCAAAGTACAAGAATTTGTTGGGGGAAATGCCAAAATTATTTGCTGCAATGGCACAGGAGAGGTATAGAGAAGACTCAGGTAATCATAATCGCAACTTGGTTTTATTCTTAGCAGGAGTTGCAAGAGAGGTCTTTCCCAAGATAAAATCAGATGCATATAATTTATGTCATGGCGATAGAGTGAGATTTGCTGAATCAATATTAAAAAATCTTCCTATAGAACCAAATGAAGTGAACTCCATAAGAGAAAGTACGAGGCTCAACTGGGATAAACCACATTTGCTTTGGTAATATACCGGAAAAACGGTTCACAATTTCACCTTGCACCCTAATTTGATCTTCCCCCCAAAAAGTGGACACCGAATTATGAAGCCACAGATACCTTC
>CAYQVW010000028.1:0-13779 GCA_964421245.1 uncultured bacterium
TTAATACAATCCTCAGGTTTAGGTCGAATTTCCATCGAAGGGCCACGCGGAGTGGCAGGATCATAATTCCAATGGATAATACCAAGCTTACCACCTAACTTTAGTATGCGCCATGCCTCTCTTAGTAAGACTGTAGGATTATTAAGGTGAAGAATATTAAAAAGCATTACATAATCAACACTAGCATCAAGCAAACCACAACCTTGAGCCATAAAATCACGTAGAACTATTTTGGCATTGTTTAACTTCTGCTTTTGGGCCTTTTCAGTTGTAATCTGAATCATTTCCTCTTCTATATCAAACGCATAAATCATCCCGCTAATCGTTTTTGCAACCGGGATAGTAAAAGTACCGTAGCCGCAACCGAATTCAGCCACATCTTGTATCTGTTTATTGATTCCGAGTAAAGTGATAATCTTTTGCGGATCGAAAAACTTCTCCCACATGTTTTGATCTGGCATCCCGCTTTCTCTAATCTTCATTAATACTACCTCCCCTCTTCCCTATTCACCCAACAATCCGCATCGTAGATTATTTGGAAGTTATCTGTTGTAACAATTCCTGGACTATGATGATGGGCAATTATTTTAAGAACTTCTGTAATTTTTTCTTGCGGAAAGTCTCTTATCTTTTCTAATATGTTTTTGGCAATCGGCGGCCCTTCTATCTCCTGATATTTCCCAGCACTCGAATTATATTTTCTCTCTGCCTCGTGAATTCCGATATCATGCAAAATTGCAGCTGCAACAACTACATCAGGATCCCCTGCCTTTTGCTCTTCAGCATATTTTAAAACCCTAAGAGCATGATTTATTCTTTTTTGGTCAGAGCCAAAGTATTGTTGCATAGCTTTGATAATTTTATTTCTACTAACCAATTGCGTTACTCCCCTTCTCCCCAGTCCTAATTCTCACACATTCTTCTAGAGGAACAATAAAAATCTTCCCATCACCAATATTTCCCGTCTTTGCCCCTCTCATGATTGCCTCAACCGTAATATCAATGAAATTATCATTAACTGCAATCTCAAGGCGCACTTTTTTGAGAAGATTTATCTCATGCACTACTCCGCGATAGGTCTCTGTATAGCCTGCCTGTTGTCCCGCTCCAATTGCGTTCGAAACCGAAACTCTGTAAACCTCTTTCTTAAAAAGCTCTTTCTTAACATCTCTTAATTTTTCCGGTTGAATATAAGCTATTATAAGTTTCATCGTATTCCCCTCCTTTAGGTTGTTGTAAAGATTTGGAAATCAGCATAGGCCTCAAGACCATGCTCTCCAATATCCAATCCACGAAGCTCTTCTTCTCGTGTAACCCTTAAACCAACAAATATATCAATCAATTTAAAGATGATCCCCATCGCAATTACGACAAAAATTATTGCTGCAACTACACCAATTAATTGGATATTAAACTGACTCAATCCACCACCATACAAAAGACCGTTGTTAGCTAAGCCCAAAGCTTTTTGTCCAAAGATTCCGATTGCAAGGGTTCCCCAAATTCCGTTTATTCCGTGAACTGGGAAAGCGCCGACTGGATCATCGATTCGTAATTTATCTAGAGCAACAACTGCAAATACAACCAAAATTCCACCAATTGCACCAATAATCATTGCAGCCCACGGTTCAACAAAGGCACAAGGAGCAGTTATTGCAACCAAACCAGCTAAAGCTCCATTCATTGCCATTGAAAGATCTGGCTTGCCAAACATTTTCCAAACCGTCAGCATTGCAAAGATCCCTCCAAGAGCAGCTGCTAAGTTAGTGTTGATTGCAACACGAGCAATCAGATCACCATTTCCAACTCCCAAAGTTGATCCTGGATTAAAACCAAACCAACCGAACCATAATATAAAGACTCCAAGGGAAGCGAGTGGGATTGAGTGGCCAGCAATAGCATTAGGAGAACCATCTTTGTTATATTTTCCAATTCTTGGACCAAGCATTATTGTTCCAACTAGTGCTGCACAGCCACCAAGGGCATGAACAACAGTTGATCCGGCAAAGTCAGCAAAGCCAAGTCCGGCTAACCATCCACCACCCCAGACCCAGTGACCAAGTATTGGATAGACGATTGCTGAGATTAAGAATGAGTAAATCAAATAGGCTGGAAATTTCATTCTCTCAGCCATACCGCCGGCAACAATAGTTGCTGCTGCTCCGCAGAAGGCTGCTTGAAAGAGCCAAAAGGCATATAGTGGAATATCGGCGCCACTTTTTGCTCCGAATAAAAACAGGCCACCACCAAACATAATTGCGTAGCCAAAGATAAAGAAACCAAGTGATGCCATACAAAAATCAAGAAAGTTCTTAGTTAAAATATTGCAGGCATTTTTTGCGCGAATAAATCCGGCTTCAACCATTCCAAATCCAGCCTGCATAAAGAACACTAGGAATGCTGATAGCAGAACCCAAACTGTATCTAATCCTCTAATTATCTCTTGCATCACAAACACCTCCCTAAAAAGCTAAAACAAAATACGGAACGATAGTTGGAAAGAATGTAAAATTCGGATCTGCGCCAGCTGTAGTGTCATAATTACACAGGGCAACCAGAACACCGGCAGAAATTTTGTCATTAAAAGGCTGTTCCAGAGCCAGTTGGGGTGTGATATCAAAAGATATGCCTGAATTTACAGCTGTCTTCTTGACAGTAATGCCCAATCCCCACAATCCGACAAAATAATCCGCATATAATGAATAAGTTGAACCGGAAGCCCCACTACCACCAGTTGCAGACAGGTCAACCACTCTTCCCTCGCCAACATCGAACCTAATCCCTCCGCCCAACGCTCCACCTGGTGTGTACCCAAACAAATAAGTATCCGCAGAAGCCATGTTTGAGAAGAAAACAAAACCGAAAATCAAAACCAATAAAACTTTTTTCATATTGCTACCTCCTTTGCTAAAGAGAGTAGCAATTTTGCCGCCTGGAGTTTTATGAGGAAAACAATACGATATTGTTAAATATGATAGAAAAGATTACATTATTGTGGGGATTGTGTCCCGCTCTGCGGGATCCCGCAACAATTGTGTTATATAGCAGAAGCGGGAAAAACTTTTACAGACCGTACTTCTTAACCTTATATCCAAGCATTCGTTCAGTAATCCCAAGAGCCTTAGCAGCTTTGCGTTGCGATTTATACTTAACTATAGCTTCTTCAATCTTCTGCCTCTCAATTGACTCAACAATCTGTGGAAGAGTTGTTCCTTCAGCTTTTACTTCAACTTCCTTAGCAGATAAATTTCCCGGAAGATCGCGCGGACCAATCAATTCACTCTGACAAACAATAACTGCCCGCTCTATCACATTCTCAAGTTCGCGAACATTCCCAGGCCAATCATAGGCAACCAACAAATCTAGTGCTGCCCGATTAATCCCTTCAATATGCTTTTTGTTCTCCTTATTATATTTGTGTGTAAAATGAGCAACTAATAACGGGATATCTTCTTTTCTATCACGCAAAGGAGGAAGGACAACCGGAAAAACATTTATTCGATAAAATAAATCCTTCCTAAACTTTTTTTCCTTAACCATCTTCTCTAAATTACAGTGCGTCGCACAAATAACCCTAACATCAACCTTTATACTCTTGGTTCCACCAAGTCTTTCAAATTCCTTCTCTTGTAAAACACGAAGAAGCTTAACCTGAGTCGCTGGAGTAAGATCTCCAATTTCATCTAAAAAGATCGTCCCACCATCTGCCATTTCAAAACGACCGATCTTGCGCTCCATTGCACCGGTAAATGCCCCACGTTCATACCCAAAAAGTTCTGACTCCAATAAATTTTCAGGAAGTGCCGCACAGGCTACTTTTACAAAAGATCGCTCAGAACGAGGACTAGCATAATGAATCGCAGCAGCAACTAACTCTTTACCTGTTCCTGATCCACCACGCAAAAGAACATTTGCAGAGCTTGCTGCAACCTGACGAGCGCCATCAAGGACTGCTTCCATCTGAGGAGAAGTATAAACAATGTTTCCGAATTTATACTTCCCCTTAATCTGCTGTTTTAATTTAATATTTTCTGCAACAACAACTGCCTTATCTTTTTCTGCAAGCTCACGAATCTTTACCGCCTGCCCCATCATTGAAGCAACAATATTTAGCAGCTTTATATCTTCATCATAGGCAATGTCGCCCTTAAAAGTATGATCGACCGACAATGCCCCAACAACCTTGTTTCCTATTTTTATTGGAACACAAAGAAAAGCAGTTTTCCCTTTTCTAGCCTTGGTACGATTTAAAAATAGCGGTTCAGATCCGACATCAGAAATAACCATCGGCTCACCTGACTCTACAACCTTCCCAGTAATCCCCTCCCCAATCTTATACTTTCCGCGCTCCTTCTCTTTCTTGGTTAAACCCTGGGCAACCTCTATCTTCAACTCATTAGTTAAGGAATCAACAAGTGTAATCGTCCCACGGCTCATACCAAGTGAATCAGAAAGAATTTTTAAAATCGAGGATAGGCTTTTTTCTATATCAAGAGAAGAAGAGAGCGCATTTGCAATCTCAGCCATGACTTTTACTTTAATATCTCTCATTGGACTCATACAATTATGTAGTGTAGACAATTTTGTAGATTATGTCAAGAGAACAACACGTTGTGAAGTAATATCTGACAATAGTTTCATTCCGGAAACATCACAAACCTTGAGAACCTTTGCATATTTTTCTGTCTCAGGAATTATTTTCATCAAAGAACTAGAGAGAGATTTAAGATTCTCTTTATTAAAAAGAACTTTTTCACTATCCATAAATAATGCGGCATAAAAGATATTGCTCTCAACTAAATCAAGGAAGAAGTGAGAACCAAAAGAGAGTTCGGGCATAAAGCCACCATCAGGATCATCTACTTCAACCAAAGCGGCAATATTATTTATCTCCGTAAAATTTACCGGAACCCCAAGAGATGGATCACGAGTCCCCCACCGCCCCGGTCCAATCAGAATGGTTTTTTCTGTTGTTTGTTTATTAATTCTTCCAATAATTCGAGCTACTTCGTACTTCTCTGACATCAAAAGATCTCCATATAAAGTTGGATCAACAAAAATCAGTCGTTTAATATCCAGCGAAACACTTCCCCCCATAAAATTCCCTTTGGACGAAAAAACCAATTGATCATTTTTAATATTTTTTGGGATTTTTACCTGAACTGTTCCTCCCTTAGCCTGCAAGGGACGACACTGAACCAAATTTATATTTAATTTATTATCAGAAGAAAAATTAGCAGTAAATTCAACATCTACCGGATAACTATAGGCAGATTCGAGTGTTTTTAACATCTTTCGCATATTTGTAATAAAATCTGTTTTTGAAATTAGCTTATCAAAAGTTAGAACCCAAGACTGCCCGGGAGCCCCAATCTCTCTTAATTTTGCTTCAGCCTCACTATCTCTCTTACCAATCAGATCAAGATTTAAATTATTTTCTTCCTTTACCATTTGAGTCAACGGAATGGTCTGTAAAAGATTATCAGTTATATTTAAAACATCAACATCATGCTGTGAAAAACGTTTCAACTTATCCATACTGGCATAGGGGCGAAGTTTTGGATTATCAAGTGCGATGATACTTGGATAATCCCCTTCTACTCTATTAACTGCACGAGTTCCGAGACCAAAAACCAGACGCAGCATCCCGGCCTTTGGATCCATCTCTTCATGCCAGACAAAAGTATTATAAGACAGAGCTACTCCACCTAAATATGGGAAGAAATGTTTTTTATGATGTGATCCAGAGACCCTCTGAACCAACAAGGCCATCTGCTCGTCCTGCTCGTTTAACCCTCTCTGCAGACGATAACCAAGGGCCTCTTCATTCATAGTACTTGCAAAGATACGACGAACCGTATCCTCAAACTTTTTATACCTCTCTTCCGGACTCCCTTTATTGACTAAAAAAATACTCTCATATTTTCCGGCAAAGGCATTGCCAAAGCTATCTTCAAGCAAACTAGATGAGCGGACAATTATCGGCGATTGGCCAAAATATTCGATCATCTGATGAAATTGCTCCCTTATTTCATCCGGGAACTTTCCAGAAAGCAGCTTTTCTTGAAGCTCCGGGGCTTTTGAAAAATAGCCCTTCTCGGTCTTCTGCTCCAGCCACAACTCCCACCAGCCATTTTCTACTATATAGGAATAGAAAACATCAGAACCAATATAAAAAGAATCGTGCGGTTCAAGTTTTTTCTCCCATTCTTTTCCAAGAATTTTCCGGGCTAAGAGCATTCCCAAGGCTTTTCCCCCAATAAAACCCGTTCCGATCATGCGAGATTTTATTTTTATTAGATCATCAAGTGTCAAATATTCTCTAATTAAAGAGAGCATCCTCTTTTCTCTACCCAGCATTATTCGACATAAATGATCAAGAGAAAGTTCTTCTGCCTCCATAAAAAGACGATCCCAGTAGTCAAGGTTTCGTTGGGCACTCTCCGCTGTTTTTGAAGAGAGATAAGAAAAGAGGCGAGTTGCATCAACACTGTTTACAATTGGGATAAACTTATCTTTTTCTTCTTCATGAGGCAGAAACATAGTAGGTGAATGACGCTTCCAAACCTTTAGCGGATGAACATAAAATTTATCTTCAAAGTCATAGATATCAAGCAAAAGCTGGGTGGTTTCTCTAATTCTAGCAATTGTTTTAAAAGAATGGCTATTGCGAAGCAAGGCAAAATAGGCAATTGTATCTAAGCGAAACAAATACGGACAAGTAACAACAAAGAAGTTTCCAATCATCATATCAGTCGCCCAGGCAGATAATAGATCAGATAAGCAATCAAATACATAGAAGGCTTTTGGCCCTTCTTTTGTAATAATCTCATGAACTTGTTTAGTAAATGTTTCAAAACCAGAAGAGGCATCTAATTCATAAACTTTTATATTTTTACTCTTTTTAAGAAGTGGCTTGTGATTTGCAAATCGGATATAAACTAAATTTCTTTTATCTTCCAGCGCTTTTTTTACATATGGTCGAACAAAGTGAAGGTAGCTTTCAATATTATCGACTTGGAGAACAACATTGTCTCCTAATCTAAGGTTCTGAAGAACCTTATCTAGTCCCTTTAATCCAGTACTAACAGTATCTAATGAAGGCATTTGCAAACTCCCCAAAAAAATAAGGTGTCCCCCAGCACCGCATGGTGCTAGGCAACACCTTTATAATACTTATTATAGCAAATACAGCAGAATTCTGCTTAACTCACGAGACAAGTCCAACCCCGTATAGTGCACACTATCTATTCAATGTTGCGTAAATACCAACAAGTACGGCCCCAGCCGTTATGATTTTGTACCAATTCTGTTCAAAAAAGTCGGGCTTTCGGCTGACATTAACAGAGAGGACATCGCCGTGTTGGATTTTCAACCCTCTATAGTCCCCCTTGTCAGGGGGACCCATGTATGCACGTGCTTCCTCGATTGAATTTGCTTTTTTTACTTCCCATACATTCTTTTTAACATCATGTTGAATTACATATATTGGCCGAGGGGTAAGAGCCACTACCACTTGAGCATTTGCTACGTACTTTGAAAAAGCAGATTTTAAATGAGCATTAAACTCTTTCAATGTTTGGCCCCGTGCTTCTATCCTGCCAAGGAAAGGCAAGGAGATTGTTCCATCTGGAGCAATAGTTTGTTTGGTATTAAGGTCTTTTTTGCCGATGACCTTTATATCCAAGGTGTCGCCAGGAGCAAGGATATATTCTCCCGCGCTTGCCGGCATCAATAAAACCGAACCCAGAAAACATCCAATCAAAAACAAACAAACTATTTTTTTCATGTTAAAACTCCTATTTATTAGTTATTTTTCGCGTTTACTCCATTGTGGCAAAAAAGACGATAGCTCTTTAGTTATTCTATCAAATTCTTCTTTTTTTATAATATTATTATTCCCAACAAGAAAATACTCCAAATTCATATCAAGATAGACGGGAACATCTTTTACCAAAAAATTACTCCTATCAGCCTTTTTCACAAACAACACTCCGTCCATAACCTCTCGAAAATTCTTAAACCCACTATAATATCTTTTGACTTTCTCCGACGCATTATTTGGCAATTGTTGGCACAGGCCAAATATTCCATGACGAAAATGTTCTGGAATATTCCCAGATCCATACATTGTTTCCATGCAATCATCTTTGTCGAATGCATGAAGTATTAGGTCTGATATAAAAACAACAATAAAATTATGTGCCTGTTTTCTGAATTTAATCTGATTTCCTTTTTTATCTTGACACTTACTCAAAATAATATTCTGCAATCTTAAAATCTCGTCCTTTTCTCCTTCTCCATTTAACTGGCACTCAGCAAAGATGCTATCTTTAAATTGCTCTCTTATTGAATCGGTGATCCCTTTCCTTTGCCCTATTAGGCGCAGATCGAAACATATCTCTTTTCTATTGCTGCGTTTATAGCTAAAATCAACAGTGGTATTGCTTTCTGATAATTTGCTTTCTTCATAGAATAACTGGCACTTTCTAAATTCAAAATCGCACGCAAAAAAAGCTTCGAAAATATAAGCATTAAAATTCTCTATCGTATTTGAAGCAAATATTAGCTTCAAAAGCTTGTTATATCTATTAGTCTTAGAAAGAAACACAAGTCTATCAATGAGCTTTACAACAACATCTTGGCAATCTAAAACTTTTACCCCAATTATTTCGAGTACTTTTTCTGTTTTTTCTTTTATCTTTTCTGCACTCATTTTCTACCTACCGTCGAATATAAACATCTCCCGAAAAAATAAATTTTCTGGATTTAATTTTCAACCTAACCTCATCAATCTTTATATTAACCTCGTCAAGATTGCCTTTTAATTCGGCAACCTTATTGTTTTGCTTTTCAATCTCTTCCTCACTCATCAATATTGATTGACCTAGTGGGGTCAATCCGTTGGATTGCTGAGCTTGTCTTATCTGGCTTTTAATCTTTTTTGCCTCAACTTGTAATTTTGCCAGCTCGGCCCGATCCTTTCTCTGCTGGATCTCAAAATATTTACTTAAAGCTAAATCCTTGATCTGCTTCTTGCTTGCAAAATTGAGAATCAGATCATCACCCTTCTGTTCCATAGTCTTGTAAGTGCCGGAAAAAGATGGAAACTCTATCTCAATTCCTTTGGGTAGATGAACCACACCAGATACAAGGGCGTCACTTGGAATCTGTGACTCTAGATATTCTCTGGTTTTATCCTTAAAGACTTTATGTTCAACATTAATATGATTATTGGTCTTCTTAACTCTTACACTTGAGGCTAATATATCTGCTGCCAGTTCATCACTAAGCGTGTAAACATTGCCCTTATATAAAACGACAAGGCGCTTTCTATCTGCATCTAATATTTCGGCTTTACCACTTACCGGCTGAGAAGTCTCTCTGAATGTACCCTTAAAATCTACGTAAGCATGAACTTTTAGTGTCTTAAACTCCTCTATTGCAGATCCAGGGGTTGCTAATAGCCAACGCAAAGAGCTGCCTAAACCATACTTTGAAATAGGCAGGGCAAGGATAACCAATATAACTAAGATAAAAAAGATTAAAAACTCGATCTTTGATCCGGATTCTGGTCTAAACTTAGGATTTTTAGGTATTACATCTCGTCCGGAATCGGGCCAAAACATTTGCACTCCCCTTCTGTTCATCATGTCCAAAATTAAATGAGAAAAATAACTGATACTAAAAGCAGCAATCCAACGGATAGGGAGATCTGACCATCCCCAGATTGAAATTTGCGGGATGAAACTGATAAGGCCAATAATAACTGCAAACAGAACAGAAAAAATGCCCCATCCCATAAATGAGTGTGTAAAAGTACGATGTCCGTATCTTCTCTCCAATGGAACAGATACAAAATAGAATATGCGACCAATTATTGAGCGTGGATGATCGATGTCTGGAATAATTGAACCAAGTATTGCAAATAGAATGATGGTCCAATGGAGGCTAAACTGGACACCGAATACTGACAATATTATCAGTGTTAAGAATATACCAAATACACTATGTGTTGGGGCTAGCATTTGTCATTCTCCCTTTTAGGAAATATTTCTTTGTCAATCTGTGCAAAAAAGTTTGAGTCAAATGTAGATATTGGCCTTTTTACAAAATCAAGCTTATATAAATAATCTATCGAAAGATTTGAATGCTGTAGAGAAGCAACTAGTTCTTTTAATCTTTTAGCAGAATCTTCCTTTCCAATTATTTTTAAATAGGAACAGAATAGGATTAAATTAAAACAAAGAGTATATCGGAGCGAATTTTTTACGGCGTTTAATTTATCGATTAACTCTACAATTACTTCCTCAATCCGAACATCTAAGTTCAGACCATGTAATCTATTAAAATGTAAAAGTAAATATAAGTCTGAAAGAATAATGTTCAAGATCTCAGCATCAGCGTGTTCTTCTGGCAACCTATTAATAAGATATTTGATTAATGAAAATAAAACATGACTTACCTTATCCTTATTCTCTTTTGTTGGGATTATAATCTCCTTTTGATATATCAAAAGCTCTAGAGATATTTTTTCATCCAAGAAAGCTAATAACCATAATGATATCTGATAAAATTGATCGACAAAAAAATGTGCTATATATTCAGATTTTTTTGAATATCTTTCCATCATTTCAATAATATTTCTTATCACATCGATATTGTATTTAACTTCTTTGTCATTGTTTTTTGGAGAAAAGAGAGCCACTCTAACAATTGAAGACAAGCTTAAATCACTTAGCATATCAGAAGTATATTCAATTAATGGGTTATGTGTCCCTGAAATAGGAATATGATCTTGAAGGTCTAAAACTTTTTTGTAGCTTTTGATGATAAGATCATGAGGATAATCATAGTTAATAAACAACTTTCTGTTATATACTGCAGCATAAAATATTCTTGCCATAGCATTTCTAGCAGGATATGTTATTATCAGTCTCCCACTTTTTATAGCTAAAACTGCTATATCTGCTAAATCTGAACATATTTGAGCAGCTGAATACCCTAATCCTTTGCTAGCCAAAACAACTGCAATTTCTCCAAGGTATTTAGCCCCTTCAAAAGCAGCATCTTGTTTTCCAATAACTACATTTCTATCTATAGTATCTTTTAACAACCTACAAAGATATCTTGTTAAATTATTACTTCCTTCATTTGCCCCAATAACGTTTACACTTATAGTGCTAACAGCAATATCTTTTATAACCCTCAATAACTCTCTCATAAAAAGAAGGTTGTTTGTGCGTTCGCCAACTTTTAGTAAATCATCAAATGTATCATATATAGAACTCATTAAACTATCGTTATAGGATCTATACTCCCTTCTGGAAGTAAAATACAAACAGTTAATATCTCTAAAGGTGTCAATAGCTCTAACAAATGTCTCATAGTCTCCCTTATTCATTAGATAAACCATTACCGTTTTTAGAGGTAGCATCTTTGAAATTAAATCGGCAATAATTTTGCTATCAACGACAAATTTGTCTACAGATCCTTCTACTTTTTCATGTACATTTATTACTTGTTCTATAGTTTCATCTATTTCTTGGATCTTGGTATGCAAAGATTTTTTTGCAACCTTTTTATTGGTAATATTATTCAAAATATGTTTTTTGCATTCATTATAAATATCTGGAAATAAAAAATTAGCAGGGTTAAACGATTTTATTATATAAATCGTTAAATAACCCAATAAAATAAAAGATAATATCAGCAGTCCTGCGCTAATTAATAATATAGGTAATTGAGTAGATGGAAAGACAATAAAATATATATTATACGCAAAAAAAGTTAATAACAATAAAAAAACAATTTTAGGCCATTTTTTCTTAATAAAATACTCCAATAAAATAGGAGAATATTCATCAGCATATCTCTGTATAGGAATTATTATCAAAGTAAAAAAGAGTACTATGATTGTTCCTAGTATCATTGCAGATGTATGAAATATATTTGACCTTAAAGAAATAACCCAATTTTCAAGCATTAATTAACTATCACCTCATTCTAAACAATAAAAACCTCATAACCGCCAATATTGCCATACCGAAGCCAGCCAATATATAACCCTCAAAACTATGAGTACCTAAAGCCAAAAATCTAAACATAATCGCAATACCCCAAAGGATAACTATAGCCGAGGTCCAATCACGGTATTTAATCCCAGCTTCGTGGTATATCTCTCTAACAGAATCCCTATTAACTACCGGCTTATGAGCAACTTGATGAATCATATCTACAATTGCCAAAGGAAGCTTATTTGATAAAGTCATAACTCTGGTTTCAAGCAACTCATAATCGCTAACAGAGAGATTATGAGTTAAGTATTTAATTAACTCCTTAGCTGATTTATCGCTTAGTTCTTTGATCTCAATCTGTTTAAACTTCCACCAAACCTGTTTTAGCTTGGCCTTAGTATCATCTGTCGACGCGAGTATCGTAAAGTTCTCTATCAAAGCTAGAAAGGCATCAACATCGGATATCCTTAAATTTTGCAGGTTATCAACGACAAGAGTCGGAGGTTTATTTCCCTTGGCATTAACGATATATTCTGCAATCTCTCTGGTTGTAGCTCTAGTCTTTATCTGTTTCCGCCAATCAGGGTTAAGTTTATCGCAGATCTGATCAAGCATGTTCCTGGTTGGAGATGGTGATGGAATATACAAAGTGTTTGGACCAAGCAGCTTGGCTATGTGTTTGAGTGTATGGGTTTTACCTATTCCCAAAGGACCGATAACTAAAACACACTGGCCTTTTGTCAGATTTGATTTTAGATTTTCTATAACACTATCTCGACCAAAGATCACCTCTTCTGGATTAGGGATAATGGGTCCTTTAATTTCTGATAGTTTCTTAGCCTGTTTGGGCTTAGTGGGAAATATGTTGGCAATAAATCGCGTTATCCATGGGCGAGTATCCACGTGAGCGACTACCTCACCATTAACAACTTCTCTATCTTCTGGTTTTGGAATATCCGGGGTGGCAGGAGGTTGTTTTGATGCCTGAACATAACGATTGATAGATTCTGTATCGGTTATACCCAAGATGGCTGTTGCCTTGTCAATCGATACTTCTTCTTTAAAGAGTCGGACTGCAAATGTATTACGCAATATCTGTGCATTTACCTTTCTTTTGATTCCAGCCTGATCAGCATACTTTCTTATAAGATGGTCGACACTTCTTGCCGAGAGAGGATTAACCTTCCCCTTGGTTGTTATAAAGAAAGCAGAAACGCGAACATCTGGACGTTCCTTTGACCACTTAGCTAAGCCTTCGTAGGCTTGATCATTTAAAGGCAACTCCCTCTTTCGGCTTCCTGTAATCTTTATTATCTTTTTATTCCAATCGATTGAATCAATCTTTAATTCAGTTAATTCATTAAGAAACAAACCAGTGTTTAAAAAGAGTGTAACGATGGCTCTGTCTCTGAGTTCGTCAATAGATTTGAGGAGGGAGTTGATTTCGTTTAGAGTGAGGTAATCTATAGACTCTACCATATTTAAATTATAGTCCTTCCCTAAGTTTAGGGCAAGCATTATTGATTGTAATTATAGGAAATATTTTAAGCTTATTGCGAGATTTCCGGCTGATATTGCGGAATACCCCCCTTGATTGTGCGGAATACCCGCTCTTTTTCCATTAGCGATAGTATCTAGGTTCCCTGGTCACTTTTTCAAATTCTCTTCCCTTCCTTTTCCCTTTTAAGGTGGGGCGGGGTTTTAAAACCCAATTTTTTTATCCTCATTCTTCAAAGACTTAGTAGAGCGCAGCGAAGAGGAA
>CAYQVW010000029.1:0-13194 GCA_964421245.1 uncultured bacterium
ATATACCTGATTTGAACAATCTCGGGGGGTCCACCATGTCTCCGTACTTTCCTAACTTAATTGGTAAAAAAGTGAAATTTTCTGTCAAAATTATCGATATATGCATAGATGGCTCTTATTTAAAGGGGACAAATCCAAATGGATGCAGTAAATATAGGCATACGAATAAGTCAACTTATACTTAACAAAGGCATATTAATACAACATATGCATCCAGCAAAAACTCTAGTGGCAGTAAACCTAGAGAAAGAAGGTCCAGAAATAGCAAGACTCTCCTTGCATGGGGCCTTAATTGCAAATAGGTTATCTCCACCCCTCTTCATAGGAAGCAAAGAGACACTATCTGTTGACCAAATAATAAACTCCACAGGAACACCAAAAACAAGCAGAGACTTTTTTCCAGATATTGATGAAGACAGTCCTTTTTATGCGCTTACTTATATAAATGTTTTTCAGCCAAACTTCAATCATAAGACCAATCATCCAAGAGGTCCATTTATTGGGGTGATTGGACTGCCAAGATTTGAATTTAATATAATGTTATATTACATACAGAAAGATCTTAATGTGCTCCATACAATCTTTCATTACTTTTTCTATCCAAGTTATGGAAAAGATATCTTACCAATACTATGCAAAGGAAGACAAGCAAATTTGTATTTAGGAGAAAAACATACCCTCCGCTATAGACCAGCCTCGCTAAGTGGATTAATCCTTGGACAACACCCTGGAGAAGGATTGGCTTCTCCCACTTTCTTACTGTGATTTTTGATTTTTGATTATATCTGAAATTTTTACCAAAAACTTTCGATATATATATAGAAGACCGAAAAACATAAAAGGACAAAAAAACGATGGGTATTATTCTTAATAGAAACAAAGCACCTTTGCCAAACTTTAAATCTCTTTTATATATAGTGGACGGACCAAAGGATGGTGTTACAAGTAGAATTGCTGAAGTATCTAAATTAGAACATATGGCTGCACTTAAAGTAGTAGACGAATTAAGGGCTGGCAAAAGTATTCCCGAACTAGATAAGATGCGAGCTTGGTCTATACTTGATGCAGCATCAGAAAATGGCCTTAAATTTGTGATTCCAAAACTGCAAGCAGGGATCAGCAGAGCACATCAATGGCTTTTAACCAAAGATCCAGACGTAATGAAAGAAGAAAGAGAAAGAAAAATATGGCAATATCTTGATACAGTTAGAAATGAATTTGAAAGAATCCAATTTAGCGATGAGCAAATGTCTGAGAGATATGCTCTTTTTGAAGCCATAGTTGATGAAAAAACAACCCTTGAACATGTGCGAGGAGTACACAGAAGAATGGTTAGTGTCAGAGGCATATTAGGTTTCAATAATATCATTTTAAGACATGCCCTACTCCCACTAGAAGATCAGTTTAGAGCAGTATGGTCAGCCTGTAAAGCAGAACTAAAAGTAGCCACTAAAGAAGGAAGCCTAACAGGCAAAGAAATCAGGAACCTCTCTATGTCCGCATCAAGGCTCAACCTAACAGACAATGATCTGTTGTTTATTTTGGAGATGTCAATAAGAAAGGCTATAATTTCTTCTTGGGATCAAAAAGAAGGTTTTGATTATAGACAAGTCTTTGATACTTTAGAAGAAAAGATTAGATCCTTACAAGAAGCCTTTAATATATTAATCAACAATAAAGTATCCTTGCCTCCTAATGAGTTAGCCAAAACTTTCCTAAAACTAGCAGATACGGACTGTGACCCCGATGGAACATCCTTTATGATATATGCAATGGGTAGAACTAAGGAGTTTACGGATAGTCAGATTCTTGAACTAATGAATTCATATTTGGATCAAGCACACAAACAATGCCATGAAGAAATTAAGGCAGCTTTACTAAACAATAAAATTATTTCACCACTTGATTTTAAAAGACTCTATAATAAAATATACAACAGCGTAATGGATAAGACTCAAAAATACTTATATAGCGTCATAAGTGGAAAATTGGATCACCACAAAAGAAATTTCCAGACTCTTTCAGAAGATCCCAAAACTAGCGCAAAAAAGGTTGTGAAACATTATTTTACTTCCTCGCCGACTCCTTAATCAATCCTAATCCAATCTGGTTACGTTGAATTTGGTTAGTCCCTTCATAGATCTGAGTAATCTTAGCATCCCGCATCATCTTCTCAACTGGATACTCTTTCATATACCCATATCCACCAAGAATTTGAACTGCATCAGTTGTAACTTTCATTGCAGTATCTGATGCATAAAGCTTACACATTGCAGCCTCTTTAGTAAAATTCTTGCAGCCATTATCAATTGCACGAGCAACAGAGTAAACTAAAGCCCTTGCAGCCTCAATCTCTGTCGCCATGTTGGCTAACATATGCTGCACTGCCTGAAGAGTTATAATTGGTTTTCCAAATTGAACTCTCTGCTTAGCATATTTAATTGCCTCATCTAAGGCACCTTGTGCAATTCCAACTGCTTGAGCTCCAATTCCTGGCCTAGTCATATCAAGAGTCTTCATTGCAACGATAAAACCCATCCCCTCTTTTGCAATAACATTCTCTTTTGGAATTTTGCAATCTTGGAATACCAACTCACGAGTTGCCGAACAACGAATTCCCATCTTATTCTCTTTCTTACCAAAATCAAAACCAGGAGTCCCCTTTTCTACAATAAATGCAGTTGCACCACGACTACCTTTCTTTTTATTGGTGATAGCAATAACAGAATAAATATCAGCCTCTCCACCATTGGTAATCCACTGTTTGGTTCCATTTAATATATAATGGTCTCCTTCTTTTACAGCAGTGGTTTCCATTCCAGCAGCATCCGATCCAGCATTGGCTTCGGTTAATCCAAAAGCAGCCAATTTCTTGCCAGAAGCAATATCAGGAAGATATTTCTTCTTTTGTTCATCGGTTCCATAAAGAACTATTGGAGAGGCACCAAGAGCTGATGCAGCAAAAGTTACTCCGATTCCACCACAAATTCTAGAAATTTCCTCAGTTGCCAAACAGAAAGCCAACTCTCCCATTCCGGTTCCACCATATTTTTCGTCAATATAAAGTCCGCAAAGATCTGACTCCGCAAAGACCTTCATGATCTCCCATGGAAATTCGCCCTTTTCATCGAGCTCTTCTCTAACCGGGATCCCCTTTTCAACTGCAATCTTTCTTGCCAAATCCCTTATCATTAATTGTTCTTCTGTTAATCCGTAATCTAACATTTCTCTCCTCCTAAAACTTAATTACATTCGCTCCATAAGTGAGCCCTGCCCCAAAACCGGACAGAACCACTATATCACCTTTTTTTATCTTCCCCGCACGTTTTGCCTCATCAAATGCAATTGGAATTGAGGCGGCCGAGGTATTACCGTATTTATCAAGGTTAACAAAAATCCTCTCAGCAGGCAAGCCTAATTTCTTAGCAACATGATTGATGATCCGAACATTAGCTTGATGAGGAATTAATAGAGACATATCCTCCAACTTTAAATTTGCCTTCTTTAATACTTCTATTACCGATTCTTCTAAGGCCCTGACTGCAAATTTAAAAACCTCTTTACCATCCATATTTATATAGCCATTTTTAACCGGCATTGTTAAATATTCTCCCCCCTCACCCTTTGCCCCAAGATAACTTGCCAAAATTCCATCCTTATCATCTGATGCCGAAACAACCATTGCCCCCGCCCCATCTCCAAACAGAATACAGGTTCCACGATCAGACCAATCAACATTTTTTGTCAGGGTATCGGCACCAACAACCAAAATATGTTGATAAAGACCAGCTTCAACATAAGCCTGCGCTACCGATAAAGCAAAGTTAAATCCAGAACAAGCAGCAGAGACATCAAAAGCCGGAATCTTTTTTGCTCCTAATTTATTTTGTAAAATACAGCCAACTGATGGAAATAATGAATCAGGAGTCGTTGTTGCAACTAAGATTAGATCTAGATAATCAGCATTTACATTGGCTGCCTTTAGTGCTTTTTGGGCTGCGATTAACGCAAGATCAGAAGTTGTAGTTTTATCATCAGTTACTCGTCTCTCTTTTATTCCAGTACGTCCAACAATCCATTCATCTGAGGTATCAACTATCTTTTCCAGATCTTGATTTGTTAAAATCTTATCTGGAAGAGCACTACCCGATCCAATAATTTTTGCTTCTGCCATTATTCCTCAAACTTCCTAATACAAGAGACCAAATCTGCTTGTACCGCCTCTCTGGCTACCCTTATTGCATTTTTAAGCGCCTTGGGATTGGATCTTCCGTGTGCCTTAATGCATACACCATTTAGACCTAAAAGTGGAGCCCCACCAAACTCATCATAATCAACCATTTTCTTAAGTGCTTTAAAAGCAGGTAGCAGAAGCATTGCTCCCATTTTTGCCAAAAAGCTCTTTTTAATTTCATCCCTGAGTAAGTCAATGATTTTTCTACTCAGGCTCTCTGCAAACTTCAAAATCAAATTTCCCATAAAGCCATCACAAACAACCACATTGACCTTGCCATTCATTATCTCTTTACTTTCAATATTTCCAACAAAATTAATCTTTGATTTTTTCAGAAGTTCCCAGGCTGCCTTGGTTAGAGAATTCCCCTTTTCTTTTTCTTCGCCAATATTTAGAAGACCAACACTAGGACTGTTAACATGTAAGATATGTTCGGCATAGAGACTTCCCATTTCTCCAAACTGTTTTAACTGACTCGGGGTATTATCAACATTTGCTCCCATATCAAGAAGGGTAACCGGACCATTTCTTGAAGGAAAAACTGTTGCAATAGCAGGACGTTCTACCCCTTTTATTCTACCTAAACGAAAAAGCGCCGAAGTCATAAAAGCACCAGTATTACCAGCTGAGACAACCGCATCAACCATTTTTGCTTTTACTAAATCTAGTGAAACATTTATTGAGGAATTTTTCTTCTCTTTAACCGCTTGAACGGGAGATTCTTCCATACCAATTGACTGACTGGCATGCATAATAGTTATTCTTGAAGATACATTCTTTTGTTTCGCCAGAAGCTTTGAGAGAAGATCTTCATTGCCTACAAGGACAATCTTTATATCCTCGTATTCAGCTGCTGCAAGACAGGCACCAACAACCGGCGCCTCTGGAGCATGATCCCCACCCATTGCGTCAAGCGCAATCTTAATCATCTAGTTCTTACTCCTTTGTTTTCTTCTTGGGAGTTTTTTTCTTGATGACCTGGCGGCCTTTGTAGGTTCCACATTTTGTGCAAGCACGATGTGGAAGAATTTTGGCCCCGCATTGAGGACAGCCCTGTAAACTTCTAGCTTTTAATTTTAGCCAGTTGGCCCTTCTCTTTCCCTGTCTCGACGGCGAATGTCTTTTTTTCGGTTGTACCATTTAATTTCCTTCCTCCTTTTCCGGACACTTTTTACACAACGGTTTTATTGGCAACTCGGTCAAAATATTTTGACGAACCGCCTCACCCAAATCAATTGTATTGTCCTTCTCTATTTTAAAGATAAAATCTTTTTTAGTCAATTCAACTTCACCCTTTTTTTTCGCTGGGGCTGGAATATTACTAGAATATTCTTCCTCAAACTCGAATTTTATAGGGTAAACAAAATCTTCTGCGCATCGGGCACATTTTATTTTAACTTTGCCAAAGATCTTTGCATTTATAACAACAAGCTCTCCGGTATTCATTAAATCTGCCTCAATTATAAGCGGATCCCGAATATCCAAACCATCTTCAGGCCAGGATAATCGCTCTTCAAAGTCAAAATGCGCAGTCCTTCCCACTTCTTGCAAAATGGGGGTTAGATCAATCTTTAAAGACATTACTATTTTAGAATAACATATTTACGGAATATAATCTATGAAAACGACACGAGTTACATTACCCAAATTCGTAACAAGTTTTGATTCAACCTTACCAACGATCTCAATATGTTTTCCATAAGTTGCATGGTCGAGCGGATCACACCCTTCCGGATATTGACCATGAACATATATTGCTCCAGTCTCATTTCTTAAAGCCCAATCATGCATAGAAAATGGTTTCGGTTCTCCAATACCTTCCCATCCTGCGAAATGTCCTTTCAGTATAACCGTCTGCCCTTCTAACTCCGCGACATTTTTAATATCCTCTATCGAAACAACAACCGGATTATCTTTATCATCTGGCATATTAAGCATCAGACCTCTATCTGGTGGAGGGCCGGCGAAGCTTTGAGCAGGCAAAGGCAGAAAGGCAAAAAGGCAAAAAGGCAGAAAGGCAAGGTAAAATATTATTTTTTTCATGATACGAATTATAACACAAATTACCTGAAATTTTTCTAAATTAAGGATGATAAAGTAAAAGAATAAATTAAGAAACAAAAGGAGAAAACAAATGGGATTAATATCTAGAGTAAGCTCAGCATTAATAACAGCAAGAAATGCAAAAGGGATTGTAGATGCGTATGGAAGAAGCCCCGACAGGACGGTTAAGGGATTGGTTAAAGAAGCGCTCGGAATAGAAGATCCATACATTGAACTCGGAAAAATCGAAGTTGCAGCTGACAATATTCGTAGGATGACTGGAGACCGGTCAATCGATGTAGTCTTAGGTCTTGGTTCAGGACTTGGTGAATTTACCGAGCTTATGACAAACCGTCAAGTAATACCAAAAGATAGAATTCCTGGATTAGTTCATCCAAGAAATAAGGTTTCAGGACATGCTGGAAATATTGTAGTTGGAGATATTGGAATCAAAACTGTTGCCGCTATACAAGGAAGGGAACATCTATATCAAGGTGTTACACCAAGAGAAGCAGTACGAGCACTAAGGGCTCTCTTATACAACGGAGCAAGATATTTTGTTGTTAGTAATGCTGCTGGTGGGATTAATCCATCCTATTCCCCTGGGGATTTTATGGTTATACACAATCACGACAGTGCAGCCCCATATAGTCCTTTGGTCGGTCCAAATATTGATAAATTGGGAGATAGATTCCCAGATATGACTGATCCTTATAGTTTAGATCTAATAGAGCTCGCTTTCGAAATTGCGGAAGAACAAGGAATTCTTGACCGTTTAAGAAAGGGAGTTTACTTTCAGAAATATGGTCCAGAATATGAAACCAGACACCAAATACAAAAATTATTAAAACAAGGGGTCGGTGCAGTTGGAATGTCTACTGTTCCAGAAGTAATAGCTGCCAAACATTTTATTATGCATCCTGTTGGCATCCTGGGAATAACATTAATAACTAACTTAGCTGCTGGTATCAGTAAAACACCACTTGCTCACCCAGAGGTTGAAGCAGAAGCAAAAAAAGCTCAAGCAAGATTCCAGCCTTTTGTTGAAGAAATTATTAGAAGATTGCCAGTTGAACCTAGAAAAATCGAACTCGCAGCTTAACTTTTTCCTGATGTCCTGATATACTGATAAACTGATACTCTGACACGGCCCTATCGTCTAACGGTTTAGGACGGTACCCTCTCAAGGTACAAATAGGGGTTCGATTCCCCTTAGGGCTACCAAATTTTGCTGCAGATCCACACAAAATCGTGTAAGCCTTGCTGTTTCTTTCAATCGCTGAGCTGTTTTGGCATCCATCGGTCTCTTCTTGTCTTGTTTATTCTTAACTTTAACAGCTTTATAACATAAACTAGCAGCGGTCTCTGCCCATTGTTTTGCTTCTGGCGTTCTGTATAGTGTTTTACAAGCTATTTTTCCATATCGAGGTTGAAAAACATCACATTTTGTTCGAAAACTTCTATTGCTATCCTTATAAATACCGTAAGTTGTACGTTTTTTTGTTTTATGATGTTGAGTGACTTGAATCCCCCTCTTTTTCTTAGAAACATGCCCTACTGTAATCCAAGTCTTCGAATCAATCTTAACTGTTATCCCATTAACTGCAGTCATTACTTTTTTCCTCCCCTACAATCCTTACCTAGTATCATTGTACATATATATCAAACTAAAAAGACAAAAATTTCAAACAATTTTAGTTTTTTTACCAATGCGCATTCTTCTATAAACCCATGCGCTACTAGCCTCCTTAAATTCCTGGAAAAATGGTACTAACTCGCCTCTGACATAATTCTCAAAATTCTGGTTTTGGAAATCTCCAGAAAAAGAAGAGACGTATTCATCAACCATTTCACAAAGCCTGACAATCCCAGCTTGAACCATCTCATCATAATAATCCCATCTTGAAGCAGTCATAATCCCCACTATTTCTTTAACCAACCAAATGTTTCTCTCGATCAATTCGGTCCTCGCAGCTTGATCCCCTTGCGAAATTTTTTGCAAAAGATCAACCTGTTCGAAAATTGTCATATGGTCAGCCTCATTAAAGTATCCAGTTAAGCGAAATCTAGTCGGCCCCTCTCTTGCACTCTTTTTCCATTCTTCCTCTGCTCTCCTTTTGCGCTCTATCCCTTCTACTTCGTCCATCATCTCTAAAATTGCCTCTTCTATCTCTCTTTTTTGTCTCCCAATTGCTGGCAATTGATCAAGTTTTTTTTGTCTTGCCAAACACATTTTACGCGCCAGCCCAATGCTTCCTGACTCAATTATCTTTGGAATGCACACAAGCGACCTTAATATTCTCCCATAACTAAGCAGAACAAATCTATCGGTCAATCGGTTCATCTGTTTCTTTATCAACCCACTTTCTCCAGTTAAATCAATTACCAGTGGATTTCCCCGATAATCCCAGACTTCCTGACCAAAACGATCTCTAACAAAATGCACATAACCCGGCTGACCACCAAGAACCCTGGCCTCCAAAGAAGCATCGGGATAATCTGAGAAAGTCCCCCAATACCCACCCATATCCAATGCTCCCCAGACATCTGTCTTCTGTCCAGAAATTATACAATTGCCCAAAGCCTTTCCATCTGATCTTTGTATTTTATTATCGGTAAGATTGTCAAAAACATTAACTAGCCTCCCTCTTTCAAAAGAATCTGGTGGACTATCGGGAGCAACTTCATAAATTCGAGAAAGTTTCTTACCGTCAACAATTCTCCCATCATGGACAACTTCCGCTCCTACAATAAATGCTTCTCCTCCTGTTGGATTGCGAATATCAGTAATATCAACTCGTACCAAATCCCCTCTAAAATCTTTGGCTAAACGCATCCAAGCTTCCCTTCCACCTAAACTTAAAAAACCACTCCTAGGAAGTGTAAAATTATAAATTTCATAATCATCGTCTAGCATATTAAATTCCCTAGGCAATAATGCACCACAAAATGAAGAAGTATACCTTGCTTCACTTTTTTTCCAAACCAAGGCAAAAGAAACATCTAAATCAGACTCAAGGGAATTACACCCAAAAACAAGTCCGGTTTTTATCCTCAACTTAACTCTTTCTCCGCAATTATTGGGAAACACAGTCCAAGCCCTGTTTTTTTCTCTCTCACCAGTCACCAAGGGTCTTCCGCCGCCGATATTCAAGTTCCCAGAAGCAGGAATACGAGTATAAACCGTCGCATCTTGTAAACCAACAAACTTTTTTCTATGAACGGTCCCTACGTGAAGACCAACCATTTGATCTATTGGATTATCTATTATTGGAAAAAGCTCAAGCGAGGAACCATCAGAAAAGGTGCTTATTTGAGGTAAACCATCTTTACTTTCAACTAAATAATTCTGCCCACCATTATTACGGAATCTTACGGATGGATCAAAATCAAGACAACCCCGGCTACTAAGTTTTCCAGTTATCCCAATATCACCAAAGGCCCTTATCGCACTCCATTCTTGCCCTTTAGGTAAATCAGAAGATCTATAAACAGGGATTGATGGAGGCGCTATTTTTCTTAATACAGAAACACTTCCAGATTGCATACATATTTATCTGAAATATATATAATAAATTTCAATGAAAAAGGCCGGATTAATTATTTTGACAATCTATCTTTTTGCGCATCAAGAGCATCAAAGATAACCTTTGGAGCATTCGGAACCTTTTTGTAGACCTCTCTGATTCTCTCGATCTTATCAAGGTTACCCTTAACTCTCAAAGTAAACATCTCTTTATATGATGTTTCAGTATAATCTTTGTTTAATACTTGTTTAAATAATTTCTTAAGATCTTCGTATTTTGGAATATATCCGGTTGCGGTTTTAATTGCATCAACATCACCGTTGACACGAAGCTCCATCCACTTTACCCAAACCGCCTTATCTTTTATTCCACTAATATAATTGCCATCTTTATCTTTTAAGAAGTAATTAACTGCAAAAATTGATGGCTGTTTCTTAAGTTTTTTACCAAACTCAAGATATTTATTAATATATTCGGCTAATGGAACAGAGACAAAATCCATATTAGACATGATATTAAACTTTCTAACTCCAGATTTACCCAATGTTGCGGCAGTGGTTTCTGATTCAATCGACGCCCCCATAGTAATAACACCATGATTCCAGTCAAAAGCCTGTTTAACCGGAACCCAGGTATCAGAATCACGTCCACCATAAATTATCCCGCCAACTTCTACTCCCTCTGCCGCATCAGCCTTAGGATCACGATTCTCAAGTGCACTGATTCTAATAGTATAACGAGCATTCATATGAGAAGGTTTGTGTTCGCTTCCCTCTTTCCATTCACCAGAATAGTTAATTCCGGCTTTTGGCATCTCTCTTCCATCTCCCAGCCAATGAGGTACACCATCGGTAATAAGAACGTTTGAGAAAATAACTTCTCCAGGAGAAGTTAAGGCACTAAATATTTGTGGATCTCCCTTAGCATTAACATCACGAATAATTCCAAAGATGCCTGCTTCTACGTTTGCTGCAATACAATTCCCATCCTTATTTCTAAGATATGCAATATCATCACCTACAATTGTCTCTCCCTGAATCATAGAAGTAGAAGTTTTTCCGCAAGCACTTGGGAATGCTCCGGTAAAATAAGTTACGCGATTTTTTGGACCATGTACTCCCATAACCAACATATGCTCTGCTAACCACTCTTCCCTCATTGCTTTTTGAATTGCTAATCGAAGAGATAGTTTTTTGAGACCAACTGTGTTACCAGCATATTGGGTATTGGTACTAAAAACAATATTATCTCCTAAGTCAATATAAACCCTACGCCTATCAACGTTTTTACTAACTCCCCCCTCTAGTTCACCTGCTGTGTGAACAAATCTGAAGAAATCTTTAGCCTTCTTAAATTGTTCGTATCCGGTACGATATAGAATACCTTCTGAGTGAGCAACATAGCTTGAATCAGTTATCTGAACTGCAGAAATTGAAAAATCAGACCCCACCGGACCTAAACAGAAAAAGGCAACGATCATCTGTTTCCCTTTCATGCTATCTTTTAGAAATCCGTGAACTTCTGCTAATCCAGCCTCTTTTTCCGTTGAATTAATATTTGGACCAAGATCAACCCCTTTTGGAAGTAAATATTTTGTTTGGGCTTTATCTCTGGCTTGATCCTTTATACTGTCAAAATGATAGGTGTGTCCTTCCATAGAAAGCTTATGCTCTTCAGCATTTTTTATGGCAATATTTCTAATATAATCAGAGTCTTCTTGAGAGTCAGTTCGAACAAAAACAGAATCTGGATTACAATGCCCAACATATTTCTCAACAAAAGCCATTAATTTTGGGTTATTTAAAACCTCTATTTTTTTATACTGATCTCCACATTTTTCTTTAAGTCCCATTAATAATCCCCCCCTATATACAAAAAGAGCCAACACATTAGATAATTTTGTGTTGGCCTACATCACAACTGATCAACAATCCTTTGCCTTGTCAGCCTAATAATTAAGTATAACTGTCTTTTAAGTGTACTGTCAACTGAACTTTTGCTCAACATTTTCTGAAACAGTAAAGATAATAACTCTTTCGCCGGTTGTTGTACTAATGTCGGTATGCAAACTAAGAGTTTGGGCACCGGTACAATCTAAAATTATTTGTTCGAGCAATACTTTTGCATCCTCAAGAAGCTTAACCCTAATTTGCTTGGTTAACATTTTGCCCTCATGGGTTTTGGCTAATTGTGTCTCGGCCGGAGTAAGCACCCCTTTTAGGCGAACAAAGACCATATCTTGTATAAGGTAGGTTTTAACATCCTTAGGTCCTCTACCCATATATTCACGTTCAAATTTTATGATAGCCTTACTAATCTCGGCTTCGATTTGTCCTTTGGTTTTCTTGGTCATATATACAATGATAGCAGAAAAAAGGCCGGATTGTGTCCCGTTCTGCGGGATCCCGCTACAATTGTATTATATAGTGGAGGCGGGAAAAAGTTTCACAATCGTTTATATAAAAAAACCTCATTTCCACTATATCCAAACGGAGTTATTCTGGGAGACACTCTTGTACAGCTCAGCTCTACTAGATCTCTTTCATTAGATGCTACTTCGATTCTGATAAGGAAAGGACTATTAATTTCTTTATCACTAACAATTAGTGCCCCACTAGGAAGAGACGGAACATAAGATCCCAATGTTGCATATGCCCCAGAATCACGAGTAGCTGATTTTATTAAAACAGAGCCAAGAGGAACACCAGTTAACAGATCTGGAGAATTACTCGAAGCAAAATTTTGTTGCACAATAAAAACATTATAACTTTCTTCAGCCAAATTGAACTCTATTTTATACAGGCCTTGATAACCCTCTGCTTCCCAAACTTTTGGTTCTCCCCCCAAACCCACCACATCAAATATTGTGGTAAGTGCTGTTTCTTTGTATTTCGTATAGAAGTAAACATGAAAATACCCGCACCGGTTTCTTTGTCTTGCTGAAGATACCAATATTCTACGCATTAAAGAGAGCTTTGCGGTTGTTGTCTCGTTAACGAAAGGTAGCCTATCAAAACAAAAATATGTTCTTGAATCCATCAAGTGTGTCATTCCAGCAACATCTCCACCGAAACCAAGGTACGCCGCCGGACTTGATCTAGTTTGTTCTGCAAAATGCTCTGCAATTTGCCTTGCTCCATAAATATTTCCACACCAAAAATCCCGAAATCCCCTTCCCCTGCTTAAAATATCTCGAGCAAGCTCAATTCTTTTTTGGACATGTTCTGTTTGAGTAATCTCCCTAAATCTTGCAGCTCCAACTTTCCCTAATATCATACTTACATATCGGACTATTTAATAGTAAATTTCAATGAAAAAGGCCGGATTGTGAAAAGTTTCACCTTATTTCAAAGTGACGTGATTTTGATCAATCCACTGCCATGATGCCCC
>CAYQVW010000030.1:0-12956 GCA_964421245.1 uncultured bacterium
CTTATTATTCTAATATTACGAACTTTCACTGTCTACTAAAAAGGGGGAGGGTCACTGTAAAATTATAGGGAGATTGTGAAAAGTTTCACAATCTCCCTTTGTGTTATAATTAATTTACTCTCCCAAAACACTATTGCATAAAGACCTTTGGTTTTTAGAATTCCTGTCCCAGACTCGAATAGCTGAAATTCTCACTCAAAAATAACGATATATATACAGAGGGAAGTTTATATGACGATGACCAGAGCCTTAGTTCGTGTTGGATCTAGCGGAGGAGTTGCTAATTCTAATTTTAATCAACTCCGAGTTAGGATGTGCCAATCTCTACATCAATTTATTCCTCGTGATTGCGTTTTGCCGGGAGCGCAAAGATTTTTTTCGTCTACAACCATAATGACAGCTCCGCCGGAAACAATAGCTGTTCTGCAAGATTTTTTTGATTCATTGGAACGCCTTAATGTAAGACGTCCTTCATACTTCAGATCACAACTTGATGTAAAAGAATTAGATTCTAATCTTATGGATCGAGATCATGTTGAATATGCCGGTCATGCAAGATATTTCTTAAGAATGTTAAAGTGTGATTTAATCTATTCTGGTCATAGACTAGTTATTGGTACGCAGACTGAGATTAAACAAGGCCTACAAACGAACGTGTTTTCTTTTCAGCGTATAGCTGCTCAAAGACAGGCTGATTTATCCCCTGTTATTTCTGATGATCAGCCCATAGAAAATAGATCTTCTTCTTCAGCACTTGTTAGAATTGGAGTTAGATTTACACCTCAATTGAAAGCCAGAGAAGAAGCCAGGCAGGAATTAAAAGAGCAGGTTATAGAACTGTTAAGATTGGGTCGACCAGAACAAGCTGCAACTGTTTTGTTTTCTGATCCCGAGAGATCTATTAGCCAAAAACTTTCTTTGGTAAAAGATATTAGCCAATTAGAAGATGTTTTTGGTGCTTATGAGGATTTGCTTGGAGTACAAAAATTTCAAGGTGATCTTCATGATGTTCACTATGATGAAACAGCAGTCAGTAATGAGATTTTATTGCTCGGTTTTTTGCTTGGCCGTTATGCAGACCAAGCTCCTCTTTTAGCTGGTAAGGTTTTGTCTTCGGCCATAACTTCTGGTTTTGGCTTGATTACAAATGTTGATCGTATGGTTTCGATTTTAGCTGTCATGGAAAGAGCTGAATATCGGGCCCAGGCTGTTTTGGGTTTTTTATCTCTTGGCAAGAGGTCTTCTTTTAATATAGTAAACCAGGCTTTTGTTTTGGCTTTGTCAGAAGATCAGGCTCTTTTTAATAATCGTTTTCAGTCAACCCTTGAGGAACTTCATCGGGTCAGCGGTGAATGCTTTGTGGCAGCAGAAGATTATAACGGTGCAACTATTTATAGTGATCTTGTCAAGATAGAAAATCTTTTACAGGGTATGTCCGCGGCTTATGGAGAAAGGTTGTATTTGGAATTATCTCCTGATTTACATTTAGTTAGAACATTGGAGGAAATGCTTGATAATTATGAAGATGATATTGCTGCTTACGTGGCTTTTCTTGGATACAGGGATATTATTGTTCGATTTGAGACATTAGCTAGTCTTGGTTTTATTAGGTTGGGAAGAATTATGTGGGCAGCTGAAAGAGAAACCAGGACTAAAGCTTTGAGAAATATTGCATTTGCCCTGGATCTCGACAATGATAAACAGGTTGAATTGGGAGAAGAAGTTGCTTTAGCTGCTTTATTCTTGGGAGGGGAGAAGGATTTAGCCAGAGCGGCAGAATTTTATCATGATTTGGTACTCGATGAGAGATTTGCCGCAAGAAAACTGCTTTATATAGGTTCATCTGGTCGATTTTCTTTTCAAGCAGTGGCAGATTATGGGGACGTTTATGACCGACTAGAGGAAGCATATCCGGAAGTTTATGTTAATAATCATCGTCGTTTTATTGAAAGTGATGGGGTTATTAATGCTGCTAAGGATGTTTATGTTGTTGGAGCTCGATCAGTTCAAGTTAAACATTATTTTGGTGTGCTTATAGATGAAAGTCAGTCAGATAGAGTAAGAATTGCCTCTGCGAAAATGCTTGGTTATATGGGGGCTGTCGAGTATTTGGATGATTTGCGCCGAAAAGTTATTAGTCCTGCCCTTAAGGCAAAAAAATATGATGAATTAACAATGATTGTGGTTAAATTATATTTAGATATTTGTGAAGAATTAGATTTGGGAAAAAGCGATCATCAAAGGATGTATAGAAAGGCAGCGAGATATCTCAGGAGAACAAGGAATATAATCATTGCTTTTTTCTTAGCGAATATTGAAACTGGGTATAGAACATTAGTAACGAAAGGTTTTAGTCGGACCTCCCAGGGTATAAAAGCAAAGAGATTATCTTTAGCAAAAGTTGGTAATAAGGAAGAAATTATATCTATTGTTAGTAAATATCTAGCAAAAGAGAGAAAAAGAAAAACTAATACTTATAATAAAATTAGAACAATGTTAAAAATTTGTTCCGTCATGATTAGATGTCAATTCCCAAGGCAGGATATAATAGCAGTTTTGCAGCAAGTGCTATCATTATTTGATGAAGAAACAAAAAGAGAAAGTTTAAGAAGCGTTTATAATGTTATTAAGCTAGGATTGCAAGGTGAACACACTGGTATATCTTTGAGTTATGATAGGGAAACTCTATCGCTAAGATACTTTTTTTGTGGACCAGCCCATATTAGAAAATTGATAGAAAACACTAACGATTTTTCTGGGGAATCTTTATCTGAAGTAGCTTGTTTGATGTCTGACTTAGATTTTCCAGCTGGAGAGGTAAGAAGTGTTTTTGAAAAGGCGCTTGATATAGCAAAAGACAATTCGTTTGACCTCGCAGAAATTTCTATTTTAATGTATGAAGCAGGACTACCTTTATCACAAGCAATAGAAGTCCGCAGAAAAGCGTACGAGGTTATGTATCAAAGATCTAGGAGACCGATTAAAAGGACAGAACAAATAAGAAATCATGGAACAATTTTTTATGTAAAAAGAGTAACAACTATTGATCAACAACTAGAAAGAGATAAAAGATCGCTAGATAATCATAAATATCCGAGAATCTTTGGAAGAAAAAGACGAAATACTTCTTACTATATACCAGAGTTAAAAGATATTGGTGTCGATTGGAGATTGTCAGAGGGACAACTAAAACTTGTTATGCAGATTTATAGGCATTCTTCCCCGATCCTAGATGAGAATTATCCTGAGGATTCTATTATCACTAATCTACATACTCGCATCTATGCAATTTTAGGCATGAAAGAAGACTATGATCAGGAATCAAGGTTATTGTTACAATCTCCTGATACAGAAGAGTAATTTTAGCTAATTATCTTTTTAACCTGCTATAATTATTACATTCCTGATTAGGAGGCCTAGCCATGAAAAAATCCATATGTTTGTTACTAATAACCTTTCCTAGTTTCCATTTCCTTATTTCCAGCAAATGCGGGTGAATACATCTTAGTCCCCAACGATACCCTAGATATTAAAATCGTTGGCAAAAAGGATTTAAACACAAAACAAACCATCGCTCCCGATGGTACAATCTCCCTTTATGTTATAATTATAGCTAGAGATAAAATTTAAAAGGAAAGGAATAAATATTTATGAATGCACAACTTAGTCCAAAGGCTTATAAAGAGTTAAATGAAAAACTTCAACACATGAAGATTGTTAGGCGTAAAGAATTGTCCAAAGCGGTAGGAGAAGCCAGAGAACATGGTGATCTTAGGGAAAATTCTGCCTATCATGAAGCCAAGAAAGAACAGGGGCTAAATGAAATGAGGATTAGAGAATTAGAAGCAAGCTTAGCTGGTGCAGAAGTGGTAGAGCGAAAAACACCTAAAGATACGGTAGATTTTGGATCAAAAGTAAAATTAAAGAATTTGGATAATGATAGGATAGTTGAGTACACATTAGTATCTGAGCTCGAGGCTGATATTTTTGAGAATAAGATTTCTACTGATTCACCCTTAGGAGATGCCTTGTTTGGAGAAAAGGTAAATAGTGTTATTGAGTTTCAGGCTCCAAAAGGGATGGTCAAATATAAGATACTGAAGATATCTTAATTAAGAAGCTATTGGTTGTCCGTCTCTGATCATTGGTAATCGCGCTTGAATACAAGCCTGGCAAAAATCAGCATTTTCTTCCATACTTTCATATATCTCACGTGCTTGGGCAAAATAATGAGGCTCATTTTGTTGATACCATTCAAAGGCCCGAAGCAAGGATCCTGGTTCATCAGGAACAACTCTTAGTGCGATTTCTTCTGGTGGTTTGGCATCGATTGCTGCAACACAACAGGGGTGTAAATGACCTGTTGCTGTAATTAGGGGATCAAAAACTCCGGGGGTCTTGCGTCGGAAAATTTCAAGAGGACAACGAGAAGTTCTTATTGGTTCTAGTGGTTGCAACCCTGAGTCTGCTGCTCTTCCTAATAAGCTAAAACCTTGAAAGTCTAATTCGAAGTGCAATTCATCGCGTAAGGACAATAAAGCTTCTGTTTGACCAAGCCAAGCTACTTCTGGATCACGATTTTTAACTACACTGGTTAGAAGAGAGGGGAGTTGTCTTGTTCTTATGTATTTGCGCATTGCTGTACCGTCATCTCGATATGTACACCTGATCTTTTTTTGGCCTATAAGTGGGGCTAGTTCAGTTAGACCGTCAAATGTGGCATGCCAGGATCTAAGAACCTTTGCTTCGTCACCACCTAGCATGAGTGGTGATAAGGTAAGAAAAAATTCTATTTCAGTATGATGACCACCCCTAGTTTCTACTGCGACTTGTGGGCTTATATGAGTGCGCTTAGAAAGGAGATGATAAATTTTTCTTAAGGTGGTTACTCTCTTTCCTTTTTCTCCTTGTGTCCAACTGTTTATTGAGAGACTATTTTGGTCAAAACCTAAGGTGTGAACTCTTTTTGATAAAGCACGAAAATTGGGATGTAAAAAAATATTTCCACCAGTCTGACCAATTTTGGTGATTTCTAAATCACTTGCTTGTCTAAGATATCCATCAAATTGTGCTAGAGTTAGTTCAGGTTGCTCTCTACTTGGAGTGCAGCGGGCAGAGCAGAAAGTGCACTGTTTATTACAGCGCTTGGTCACTTCAAAAGTTAAAGTCGTAACGCGAATTGGCATGTCTGTTTATCATAAGGTTTTTATAAAAATTTCACGCGAAACCCTACTAACTTAGCCTGCTCCCAGCTTTCCCAGTTTAGCATTTTTTCGCTTGTTTTTTAATCTTGAGGATATTAAGTTTCTGTGTTAGAATATTTTGGAATGTAACGGGGAGGAGGGGGTGTTTAGGAGATGAAAAACCAGCTTGCGTGCATATCTAATCTTTAGTTCTGCCCTGATTAAATTTCTGCAATATGAATAATTTTTTTTAAATATAGAAAAAGGAGATTAAGGAAATGTCAAAAGAAAGATTGGGATTTAGTTTTAGGAGAAAGCGAATAAAAAAGGATAAAAAAATGCCGCCTCTTTGTCGTGATTATAAATCCGAAGAAGATTCAGATAATTGTGAAAAGTCTAAGTTTTGTAAAAATGCGACGTATAGTATGGAAGGAACAAATTTTGGCATATGTTATGGTGGAACCAAGAGTTCTGAAAGAGAAGATAGGACAAGACGTACTCATTTGAGATCCAGAAAATGAGAAAAGGAGGTTAATTATGAAAGAGACTAGGATAGCAATTTTTAAGGGTAAAAAAATCAGAAAAACTATTCATAATAATGAATGGTGGTTTTGCATTGCTGATATTGTGGAGGCCCTAACAGATAGTTCTGATACTAAGCAATACATTAAAAAGATGAGAAAAAGAGACGCTGAGTTAGATTCCTACTGGGGTACAATTTGTACCCCCCTTAAAATTACTGCAAATGATGGCAAAAAAAGGAATGTTAACTGTGCCAATACCCAGGGCATCTTCCGTATTATTCAATCGATTCCATCCCCCAAAGCCGAACCCTTTAAGCGGTGGCTAGCAAAAGTCGGTTATGAAAGAATACAGGAAATTGAAAACCCGGAACTAGCTACCAAGAGAACAAGAGCGCTATATGAGGCCAAAGGATATTCTGATTCATGGATAGAAAAGAGAATGCGAGGGATTGCCATTCGTGAAGAGCTTACCGACGAATGGAACAAAAGGGGGGTGAAAGAACAAAGAGAATATGCTATTTTAACTGCCGAGATTTCCAAGGCCACTTTTGGAATGACTCCATCTGAATACAAAAAGTTCAAGGATCTAAAGCGTGAGAACTTACGAGATCATATGAATGATCTTGAGTTAATATTTTCAATGTTGGGTGAAGCGGCTACTACAGAGATAACCAGAAATCATGATGCGCAGGGGTTCCCTCAAAATAAAAAAGTGGCTCACAAGGGTGGTAAGATAGCTGGAGACGCAAGAAAGAAGCTGGAAAAAGAAACAAAGAAAAAAGTTTCGTCCAGAGAAAATTATTTACCCGAACGCAACAATAAATTATTAGAAAATGAATAACAATTTGGCATTTATCACTTTTAATTTGTCATTCTGCCGGAGGCAGCGATGCTAGCCCCAGCATATAGTGTATTTGGCATATTCTACATCCATTAGGGGAGTTTTGGGGTTGGGGAATGTTATAATTGTTTTATGTCATATAAAAAAGAACTTCATATAGTCGCTGGCCCCAATGGTGCTGGCAAAACCACTTTTGTAAATTACTTTTTCCCAACTTTTGGTATAATTAATACTATTGGAGGAGACAAATAATGGTTCCTCGAAATAAAACTGACAAATTAGGGTCAATGGCTGTTAAGGCAATGAAGGAAGCTGTTAAAAAGGCACTTAAGCATCACCAGCAAATTGGGGTGCCAGCTGTATTTATGCAAAAGGGTAAATTAGCCTATCTAATGCCCAACGGGAAGGTTGTTACGAAAATAAAAAACCGCAAGAAATCTTCAAAATAACTCGTGCATTACTTCATAAAAACTTACGGTTGACACTTGGACGACAATATACCATAAATTTAAAACTGCTCTGAATTTAATTTTCAAAAACATCTAATCCCTTCTTTATTATTGCCGCTGCTGCTGCCCTTTTAAAAGAGGATTTTGTTTTTAAAATTACCATCCCCTCTGAAAAAAGACAGAAATTTTAAATTTCTAAAAATAAAGTGAAATTTTTCCAAAGTGCATGCGATATATATTTGCGATATATATTACGATAAAGGAGGAAACAAGAATGATGAGAAATACGCTTGTACAAAGGATTGGGATTGTTTTTAAAGGAATAAAGCAAGGTTATATGGGTGGAGAAAAGAAAACCCCAATGTGGAGTTATGGTTTAGCTGAAACTCCCACTACCATTAGGCATATGAAGGAACTAACTGAAGTAGAGAGAGCTGAAGTTGAGAAAATTTTTAATCAACCTGATTGGGATATTGATACTGTTATAGCAAAATCATTGGAAGCTGTAGATCCGAGTGTTCCTCAGGAAAAAAGAGATGACTGTCCAATAGTGTTTGTGAATCAAACAGAATCAGCTCAAATTTCTAGATTGTTAGCTCCACAATGTCGTCTTCCTTATGGTATTGAAAATGTAAGGGCTGCAACCGGTAATGATGGATTAAGGTACCCGTGGGGAAATGAAGAGATTGATTCTACTCGAGCTGTTTATGCTAAGTCGGGATCGCTACCTGTAAAGTCTAAACCTTTGGGAGTAAGTTCTGAAGGAGTACATGATCTCGTAGGAACTGTATGGGAATGGGATATAGAAGTAGGTCTTCGTGGTGGAAGCTATCAGTCCTCAGTAATGTCTGGCTATCTAAGTGGGGGATATCGCCTAGGCGACTATAAACCAAGCAGACGTGCCAAAGATTTTGGTTTTCGTGTTGCCTGGTTTGATGCTGAATAGGCTAGAATTTATATCTTTCTTTGCGAGATATTAAAGCTTGCAAAAATCGAGTTCAGGGAGATCTTAGCATTTTTTCGCTTGCGCAACATTTCGTAACCTCCCGTAATCTCTCGTAACCTCTCGTAACTTAAGTTATAATTAATCATGCCCTCTTATTATATTAAAACTTACGGCTGACACTTGGACGACAATATACCATCAAATAAAAACTGCCCTGAATTTAATTTACAAAATTATCTAATCCCTTCTTTATTATTGCCGCTGCTGCTACCCTTTTTTAAAGAAAAGAGGATTTGGTTTTTAAAATCCCCGCCCCGTACAAATTATGTTGATATAATGAATATAAATTTCATGATAGTATTTAAAATAAAGTGAAATTTTACCAAAAGGGTGCCGATAAATAACCAGCGAAGAAGAGGGATATAAAATGGCAGGAAGAATTACTTTAAAAGGATTTTTACGAGAGCGTTTGCCCCCAAGAGTTGTAGCACAAGTTGAACGTCTTCAGAGGGGAAGAGAAGCCCTCTCTCTAGTTACAGGACTGGCTGGAGGTGTGGTTACTAGAGTTGAGTTAGAACTGGCAAGCAGATTACAAGCTATAGCTGAAACTGATAAGGTCTTGGGAGATTTAAGAATAAGCCGCTGCTTAAGTGACCGCAGAGCTCCGGAAGGTCATTATGCCTTGTTTGATCCTGCCCTTAAAATGCTGCATCAGGAACTTGGTGACGCTCTTTCAGGTGATCTTCCGGTTCATGAATGGAGCAACCGTGGTTTCCTTCTGCATGGTTCCCATGGAACAGGTAAAACAGAGTTTGTTTATGATCTAGTGAGCCGGCTGGCAGACGCTGGCACGGAGGTAAATTTGTTTTATATCACCGAAGATTATTTTGAGGAGGGAGCTTCCCCAGTTATACGTCTAAGACAACTTTTCTGGGAAGCAGAAGAAGCTGCGAGAAGAACCGGCAAAAGATCAATACTGCTTTGGGATAATCCAGAGGTCCTCATGTCGCATAAATATCAGGTTATGCAAGCTGTCGAGCGCACTAGGATGAGTTCAAAAAGCACAACCTCTATTTCTGAGCGCACGGTGTCGCCTGGTGATGATGTCGCTATAAGAATGGCTTCTCTATTAGAAAAGATTTTAGCTGGCGCAACACAACCATTAGTTAACACTGTTTTAATTTGTACTACTAACAACTTTGCAGCTATTGATCCTGCCCTGTATCGTATTGGAAGATTAAAACCATTTACTTTTCCCCGCATTTATACATTGGGAGGCATACTCCCAGACAGAATCGAGCCCTGTCCTTTTGTTTCTTCTTTACTGCACTTGTTTCCAGTTGTTATTTCTCAGCTTAGTCGCATTGGAGCTTTTCATCCTGACCCGCATCTGAATATAAGGAAAGTTATAGAATCTATTAGGGCTATTGAAGAAACTCTTCGTGGGGCCATTACTACTGCCAGCCAATCTGAAGGCCTGGCAGGACAGCAATCAGCTAGTCCTAACGGGAAGCTTTATGGGGAACTCCGTCATACTACTCTAGTTGATATATATGGCGAGCAAGGAATGGCATTACCTCTTTTTAAACCCAGTGCCCCACCCATATTTAGTACCCCTGCAGAGGTTTATAATGCTCTAAAGGTTGTTCTGGCAAAGACCCCTTCTGAGGTAAAACGTGAGTGGGGTAATGTGCAGGCAAAAGCCTTGGTAGAATATCTATTTCGTTTAGCATCAAATCATCCAGATCGTAGCCTTTTAGACCTAAGCAGAAGTAAGGGAGAAGGATATGTAACTGATCCACTGGGATTTGTACTTAAGGATGTTCTTCACGAACTTGAAGTTGCGCTTGGTATTGAAGTTTCTCCAGAGGAAATTGACTTTGGAGATTCCATGCCGAGGTAATAAAATTCCTCGTTGCCTTTTGACTTGCCTGTTGCGAAAGGTTTTTATTTAACGCTGTAATTACTCCCAGCTTTTCCAGTTTAGCATTTTTTCGCTTTTCGCTGTCACCTCGACTCACTACGTTCGCTCGGTGTCGCTCATTTTTCTACTTCCACTAGGGGTGTTTTGGGGTTGGTGTTATAATTAGATTATGAAGGAAAAATTGCGCCATTATTTCATTAAAACCTACGGTTGTCAGATGAATATCAATGACTCTAACAAAATGATAGAAATTTTGGAGAGTAGGGGGTATCAACCATCAACAATAGGAAAAGCTAATATAATTTTAATCAACTCATGCACAGTTCGCCAAAATGCAGAGAATAAAGCTTTCTGGTTTGCAAAATCGATACAACACTATAAAAAGAACAAACCAAAAACTAAAATCGTCTTTTGTGGCTGTGTTGCGGAAGATAAAAAAGACGAAATTGAAAAACTTCTGCCACATGTTGATTTCTTTATCCCCCCTAATAAACCCGAAAAATTAGAAGAACTATTAAAGGGTGGTAGCAGAAAGATGCGGGGAATGACTAAAGGTGGGGTAGTCGCTTTTGTTAATATTATGACTGGCTGTGACAACTATTGTTCTTATTGCATTGTTCCTTACGTTCGCGGACGGGAGAAAAGTAGAAAACCAGAAGAGATCTTGGCCGAAATTAGGTCTCTGCCTCCTAATATAAAAGACGTTACTCTTCTTGGACAAAATGTAAACTCATACAAATATGGGTTTGCTGGTTTATTAAGAAAAATAAAAGGAGTAGAGAGGATTCGCTTTCTAACGTCGCATCCAAAAGACATGTCTGATGAGATTATTGATGCGGTTGCCGAACTTCCAAATGTCTGTGAACATATCCACCTTCCAATCCAACACGGAGACGATGAAATACTTAAAGCGATGAATAGAAAGTATGCAGTTGATGACTATAGAAAAATAATAAATAAAATAAGAGATAAAATTCCAGGGGTGGCTATAACCTCTGATATGATCATCGGTTTTCCAGGAGAGACAGAGAAACAATTTAATAATAGTGTAGGGCGAATTCGTGAATTCGCCTTTGATTCGGTTATTACAACCATCTATTCCCCTCGTTCAAAAACCGCTGCTGCCAAAATGGAAACCCAAGTTCCAGAAAAAATCAAGAAGGAACGTTTACAAAAGATAATGAAGGTAGTTGACGAAATCGCGCTCTCAATAAATGAGAAACTTGTTGGAACTGTTCAGGAAATTTTAGTAGAAGACTTTATGAATTCTGAGTATATGGGGAGGACTCGCACCAATAAGATCGTTAAGGTAAGGACAGCTCGCGAGCTGTCCTTACGTAGTAATCGGTCCTTGATAGGCAAACTAGTCAATGTTACAATTAAATCTGCCCGCAGCTTTATTTTAAAGGGGGATCTAATTAATGACACCAGGAAGTGAATACCTGAAAGTCTTTTACGGAAGTTCCCATCCCGATTTAGGAGAAAAGATATCAAAATATTTGGGTTTTGAGGCTGGTAAAATAAAGCTTTCTCGTTTTGCCGGTGGAGAATTCTACACCCGTATTTTAGAAAATATTCGTGGTCAGCACTGTGTTGTTCTTCAAACCTGTACCCAAGAAGTAAATAATGATTTAATGGAGCTCTTTTTGATAATTGATGCTATGAAGAGGGCCTCTGCAAAATCAATCACTGTTGCTATTCCTCATTTTGGTTATGCCAGACAAGATAGAAAAGCCGCCTCTCGTGAGCCGATCTCGTCTCGCTTAATAGCAGACCTTATTACTACCGCAGGCGCTGAGAGGGTTATTACAATTGATTTGCATTCAGATCAAATTCAGGGTTTCTTTAATATTCCGTTTGATCACTTAACAGCAATGTCGATATTTGAAGATTATTTAAAAGCAAAAAAACTTCCAAATCCGATTGTCGTTGCACCAGATACTGGCCGAGCTAAGGTTGCAAAGAAGTTAGCAGATAGGATAGGAGCTGAGCTTGCTATTTTACATAAAGTTCGATCGGGTCACCACAAGGCAGAAGTTTCTCACTTAGTTGGTGATGTAGAAGGGAAGACCGTAATAATTACTGATGATATGATTGATACCGCAGGAACTGCAACCTCTGGCGTTGAAACACTTAGGAAGGCGGGCTGTAATCCAGATATTTATATGATAGCAACTCACGGATTGTTATCTGATCCAGCTGTTGAGAGATTTAAGAAGGCAAAGTTAAAAGAAGTGGTTGTTACAGATACTCTTCCTATTTCAAAAGAGAAACAATTCCCTGGACTAAAAATTCTAGGCACTGCCGATCTTCTTGGTGAAGCAATTCGGAGGAATTACGAGAACAAGTCTATAAGTTCGTTATTCGACTAATTCTAAAACTCTTCTTTGGGTTAAAGTGTGATCTTGTCCATAAATGGTATCATATGCAGCTACAATTCCACTGGTAAATGCTTTTTGGAATCCAATTTTTGTAAGTGGAGGCCCAATGTTTAGTCCTCCCTGAGCCACAAATTTATTAAGAATAAAGCAAAACCATTTTAAGTCACTTTCTTCCCTGCTTGGACCCATTGAGGAATAAGTTTCAGCAAATTTATGAGCGTCTAACATGTTCAGTATTCCGACACATTTTATTGTGTGTTGCTCATCCGCCAGAATGTCGCCTGCCGGGAGAGAGGGGGAGAAAAGAAGTTTCTTGCCGGATCTTATGTAAATAGAAGTTACTAATCTTACTACTTGACTAATAATGTTGCTGGTTTGTTGGTGGGTAATAAAATATTGATCCCCATAAGGGAGAGAAAGATCATTCCACATGAATAGAATTCCTGTTGGAGTAACAAAGGGATTTACCTCTGTATGATCTGCTAAAAATGGCTGAGAATAAACATGTCCCATTCCAAGTCTGCTCTCAATTTCACAAAGGGCAATTGGGGGGATAATTTGTCCATCAGATAATGGAGCTGCTGCTGTTAGAACTCGATACTCCTCGTGAGTAAAGTCATCTTGTCTATAAGCATAGTAATGAGAGTTGCCCCTAGGAAAGTACGGAGACATGGTGGACCCCCCGAGATTGTTCAAATCAGGTATATT
>CAYQVW010000031.1:0-12685 GCA_964421245.1 uncultured bacterium
TGTAAGAACTTCGCCTTTTTAGGGTTTTACCGAAAATCATTTCGGTTTAAGTATACATACCCGAAGTGCCTCTGCCGCATAGGTAGCAGAAAAAAACATAGCTTGAGTCATGGAAACCTGTTCTTGAATACCTAACTCAAAAGCACGATCAATAAAAACCAGCATTCCAAGGTTCATCATTAGCTCCGCAAAAATCATATGATTAAGATGCATTGCCCGTTCTGGAGAAAGAAAATTTACACAGACAACCCCATCCTTCTCCTGAATATCAAGTTCTCCAAAATAAGTCTCCAAGGCCCTACCAAGATCGCTGATAACAATATTCCCTAACAATGTCTCGGCTCTTCCTGAATAATAATGACCGTTTAAAAAGTTGAGTTCGCCACCATTGTCTGCTCCCATAAAAGATGCAAGAACAACATGTTTACAAAGATCCTTCCAATCAACTCCAAAAGAATATCGCGCACCAGAGGGGCCCAGGTCTTGGGCACAAGCTGCCTCATTATTATCAGCAAGATTCAACCAACCTCGAAGCTCACATGGAATCGCACCCCGGTTGAGCAATATTAGGGCATCTGCTTCAGGCATGTAGAGCGTATCCTGCAAGCCCTGGCAATCCAATACCCTGTTGTTCAAAAATCTATTTTTAATGGCATTATAAGCACGAACTTTGGGCGCAGTCGAAAACATGAGCTTCCCAATTCTGGCATCAAAACGAGCACTTCCAGGTTTTTGCATAAAAATCTCCTCTTAATAATTATCGAAGAAATAAAAATAAATTTCAGGTGAAGTTTAAGTCACCAAATTTACTATTGTTCTAGATCTCATAACATGAGCCATGTATCTTTGTACAATCTGAAAAACATTCTTCTTCTCAAAGACCGAAGCCTCGCCAGGAACATCGTCAGGATTTTTTATATGAACAATATCTGGACAAAACAATAGATTCGAGCCTACCTCGACAACATATCCTCTCTCTAACAAAATATCTCTAAACGGTTCAATCTTACCTCGATCATAACAATCAACCGTATATTGTAAAGGGTCACGCCCCTGCCAATAAAACAACTTTTTTTCATCTTCACTCAACTCCAAAAATGCTTTTTGCATCAAAAAATAGAATTGTAAAACATTAAACCTTAATAGGTTCTGTACAAACAATCGGGAATCAACACGACAGGAAAAAGCACGGAAAGCCTCAGCACAATAGGCATAGGAAAAGAAGCTGTCTTTAGCAGTAATTGTATTCCCCATACTTTTTTGCATAAAAATAAGGTTTGCAAGTGAATAGATGAAACGAGAAATTAGTAACCACTGATCAAGCTCGGCTCCTTCCTCGTTGTGAGTCGACAAAAGGATAAAACTCCCCATTTCTCTGCCAGCATAACCAAATAGTTCCTTTAATTCCAATATGGTGTGAAATGAAGAAGAGGGAGCCCTGCCCTCCACAGAAGGTCTCAATGCCGCGGGTACATATTTTATTTCTCCATTAATATCTATTCCAAAGAATCTTGTTAAAATAATCTGCTCACAATAATTATTCCAGTCTCCTAAAAATTCGTATTTTTCTCCATCAAGCTTTTTTTCAAAAGCGTCAGATAACCTTAAAAATTTAACGAAGGCAGAGGGACATTCTTCTCTTTTTAGCAAGAAAAGAGTATCTTCTTCATGCTGGGAGAGGATTCTTTGCATATAGCTCAACCTTGTAGGTTGTATTTCCTGTAATGTGCAAACGGAGACGGTTTCACTCTTTCTTGAAAAAACAGCCTGTCCATATCTAGCCGGCACACTTATGATTTTTGATAGTAGCATTATAAGTTTACTTCGCTATCCTTGTGAAAAAATTTCAGTTATTTTTTAGGTAAGGGGAAAATGTCTTTTATGTTATTGCGATGAGTATAATACGCCAGTATGGCAAAACAAATAGCCAAAATTATATAAATATGCCCTAAATTAAAAATCCAGACCAAAATCGGAACAAGAGTTAACAATAACAAAGTAGTTGGAATAAATTTTCTTATAAAATAATAAAGCAACCAATAAAGAGGAATACAAAGAAAAAGCAGATACGGATTAATTGCGAGAAAAACGCCTCCGGTAGTCGCCAATCCCTTCCCTCCCCTAAATTTTAGATAAATTGAAAAATCATGTCCCAATACTGCAGCCAAGGCAACTAATACTACAGACAAATCAGAGCCAATTAAGCTTCTGGCTAAAATTACCGGAATAAATCCCTTAAGCAGATCGAGAATTATGACAATAAGACCAAACTTAATTCCAGAGGTTAGGGCAACATTCGATCCACCAAGGTTTTTTGTTCCACTATTAGCAAGATCTACCCCACGGGCTTTGGCAATAAGCAGACTAAAGGGAATTGAGCCTAAAAGATATGAAGCTAAAGCTAACAAAAGGAGATTCATTTTGCCAAATTAAATGCTTTATGTAGAACTTGAACCGCTTTTTTCCCTTGTGCAGCGGATACAACACAAGAAATTTTAATTTCTGAAGTGCTGATCATCTCAATATTTATTTTTTCGGTAGATAAAGCACTAAACATCTTTGATGCAACCCCCGGTTGGCTGATCATCCCCGTTCCAACAATTGAAACCTTGGCAACATCCGGATCACAAACTGCTCCCTCGGCATTTACCACCTTTGCAACCTTCTTGGTAATTTCTAGAGCTTTGTTGGCGTCTGATCTTGAAACGGTAAAGGCCATATCTGCCTCCGAACCTTGAGAATGAACACTCTGAATAATCATATCAACGTTTATTTTTGCATCTGCTAGAGCCTTAAAAAGTTTTGCTGCAGTGCCGGGCTTGTCTGGAACCTTTAGGATTCCAACTTTTGCAATATCCTTATCTAGCGCTATTCCCCTTACGGCTTTCTTAACTTCCATCTTGTTTCCCTCCTTGATGTAGGTTCCCACAATATCTTTAGTGCTTGAGCGTAAATGAATTTTGATTCCATAGGCCATTGCACACTCAACAGACCTAGGATGAAGAACCTGTGCACCTAAACTAGCAAGTTCTAACATCTCCTCATATGATATAGTTTTTAATTTCTTTGCGTCTGGAACAATACGAGGATCGGTAGTATAAACGCCATCTACATCTGTATAAATATCACAAACATCAGCTTTTAGAGCGGCGGCAATTGCAACCGCGGAAGTATCTGATCCACCACGACCAATAGTAATAATATCTCCCCTACTATCAATTCCCTGAAACCCAGTAACAACAACCACTTTGCCTTCTTTAAGTTCCTTTTCCATTCTTTTTAATTTGATATTTTTAATTCTCCCTTTTCTGTAAATGTCTTCCGTCTCAACCCCAGCCTGTCCACCAGTTAGTGAAATGGCAGGACAATTAATTTCTTGTAATGCTAATGAGAGAAGTGCGGCCGAAACCTGCTCACCAGTTGAAACCAGCATATCGTATTCACGAGGATGAGGCTCTTTGGTAATCTGATCCATTAAATCAATAAGCTCATCGGTCGTATGTCCCATTGCAGAGACAATAACCACTACCTTATTACCTTTCTGCCTTACAGCCTTAACCTTCTTGGCTACATTCTTTATCTTCTCAACTGTACCAACCGAAGTTCCACCATATTTATGTACTATTGTTGCCATATATAAATATTATATCATATGTTGGTATTCTGGTCTTATCTCAACAATTGTACGGGAAAGAAGGTTATCTTTGGCACATTTTACAGCAGCGGTGTGAAAAACACTAAATTCTGGACCTAGTAACCTTGGCAGGGGTATTTCTGTAAAAAACTTGCTGGTAAAAATTTTTCCTTCCGGACTATCTTCTATATATCCTTCTTCTGTTAAAGAGGAAACATGTTGCGAAACGGTGCTAGGGAGATATCTCTCAATCCGATGCGCCATAAACTGCCATCCTAATGCCCTAAAAACACCTCTCTCCCTATAATCCAAACGCAGAAATGCATGTTGCATCTTATAGTAAAATTGGGCAAGGAAACAAGGCATTAAGGGGCTGTCTAATAATTCATATCCAATAACAAATGCTCTAAAAGCCTCACAAGCATAAGCAGCACGATAAAACTCAACTGCCGCTGTGCTTAACTTGAATTCTAATTTATCTGGGTCAATACTATTAAACAATTTTAATTGGGCAACCCCTTCTATCAGCGCCATAAAAACACCCAATGAGGACATCGCTGCTTTGCTTGGATAGTTAAGGTTTAATATTACAGTTTTTGAGTCCACATGCTGAAAATTCTCTCTAAATATTTGTTGAAATCTAGAATCATCATTTAAAAACTCATATTCCATTAGAGCTTTTTCTCTAGTAGAGATTGTGATGCTTGGAACCGGATGGGTCTTACCTAATGCATTAAATCCTAAAAAAGAAGAAAACCCAACATAGAAACAATATTTTTCAAAATCCTCGACAAGCTCAAGATGCCTTCCACGGGCCCCATATTCTTCAATCTCCGCCGAACCACTCTGGCATGGAGCCTCAATTGCATCAACTACCTGCATCATTGAATAAAGATCCCTTGGCATTAACTCTCTTGGATAAACAAGAACCCCATCTCCCATAAAACTACGTAGCCCATCCACATCGGATTGGATATCAGTAGAAAAAGGATTAATTTTAACGTCTCTTGCTGGCTCCACTGCCAGCCTTACTCGATCTACCTTTGCTGAAACCGTTTTACAAAAAAGTGTTTGCATTAATGTCTCCTCAATTTATATCTGATAAGAAAAAGATAAATTTCACACGAATTGAAATAATGTGAAATTTATTAATAATCCTTACGAGAAAATATCAATATGTCATTAGCAATTAACTATACTCTCCCGGCAGGAAGAGGAAAACAGAGACCTATAGAAACACCAGCAATTCTTCGTGGACCACTAAAATCGGCCAAACAGGCCTATTCTGCTTTTTCTGCTCTCGCATTGAACCAGATGATTGAGGCTCGAACAGTTACAACAGACACAGCCCGAGCACTACTAGCATTAGATTCACAAAATTATATGCAAGATGTTTTTGTCTGCTGGGTTGACGCTTTTGGCGAAACAGATCCAAACGAAACTGCAGTGGCTTTTAAAAAGAGTCTTTACTGGCACCTTCAAAGAAGCACGGCACCAGAAAGCTCGGTTTTGGTAAATGCAATTGATAAAGGAATAATTGCCTCACAATCACAAACCGAAATTGACATTCCTGATGGAAACACTCTTTTATTATTAGAATTCTATGCTCGCGCCGGACACGCTGGCATTGCCCAATTTGAAAAATTTTCCGCTTTTTCGGAGATGGCACAAGATATTCCAGAGCACTTGCGCTTAGAATTTACCAAAGCTCTCTGGTTAGATATTCAGATATTAAAAAGAAGAATGAGAATGTTGGGAATTGTAGATCTAGATGTTTCAAAACCAGGAGGGTTCCCCACACAACTGGACGAAATTCGAGGAAATGCTGTAGAACGCATAAAAGCAGGACTTGAACCAAAACTCCATTCTGGGCAATTAATTAGTATTGGAACATCAATGGATAGAGGGGATTTTGCTGCGGCACGCCAAACCTATCTTGATATCTTAGAAAGAAACAAGGAAACATTAATGGATAGCAAGCGTAGCTACCACAATAAGGAAGATGCGATAGATAGATTAGGAAAAATTGGGGACAGAACTACACTGAAGGCCATAGGAAAAGGGGCAAAGCTTTTTCGCCCATCAATTGCATCAAAAGCAATAAACTTTTTAGCAGAAATGAAGGATGTCAAAAGGCTTAAAAGGGCACTAAAACATAGATCTTCCCGTGTACGCGGCATTGCCGCAATGCACCTTATTGATATTTTAAAATTAAAAGATGGTGATAGATACTACAAACAATATTATGCATATTCTCGTGCCGGATTTCGAAGATGGAAAGAGGCAAGCTATATGGGACCAGCAGCTTATCCAGCACTAAGCAAACTTATGTTAGCCAGACAACCTCACAAATGGGCCATTGGCTATTTTGGAAGGCTCGGTCAAATAGACGAATTAAAAATAGACGTGATTGCAATATTGGAAAGAATATTAGAAAGAGATATATCAATAGAACACGAAAAGACAGAATGGAGAGACAGAAAAAAACGAGCTGCAAGTGCTATTCTCGCATTAGAAAAACCAGCAACAGGCTCCACAAGAAGAGTAGGGCTTGAGGCATATATTTCCTCTTAAAAAATAATGTGAAATTTCCCCCCAAAATTGACGATATATATATGGAAGGGAGTGAATGCCATGAGCAACAATCAGAAAGTTATAAAAGTTATCAGTAAATTTGGCCTTTTGAGCTATTTACAAACATTAATTAATTCAAAAGTCCAAAAAATAACCCTTCATACCACCTTCCCAATTACCGGCGCTCCAAACTGGTCCGAGAAGAAAGAGATTGTATTAGTACAAGATGTAAAGCCTTTAATAAATATTGTGGCAAAGAAAGAGAATTTGAACTAAGCCCAACCCATCCTAACACGCAGTAAATTCCACAAATCGTATTCTTGAAATCGGATTAGCTTTGTAACCATCTTTGAAGGTTTAACCGAGACAAAATCTCCTTCGTGAAGCAAGATTTTTTTCTGTCCATCGATAGTTAATAAAATATCTCTCCCCTTAATCAGCCTAACCAAGACCGGTTCGTTCAAAACAATCGAGCGATTGGCTGCCCGGTGAGGACAGATCGGAGACAATACAAATGATTTGGCATTCGGCGGAAGAATCGGCCCCATAACCGCATAGTTATACGCAGTCGACCCGGTCGGAGTAGAAATAATCAACCCATCACCAACATAGTTTGCTAATAATCTCTCTCCCAAAAAAGCGTCAAGCTTAATAGTTCTGGCAATTTCGTTTTTACCAATAACAACATCGTTTAGAGCTAATCCTTTTTTAACCCCCCTCTTTCCCTTTTTGGTCCTGGTAGCCACCCCCACCTCAATCATCGCTCTAGTATCAATAATAAACTTCTTTCTTTTTATCTTTCTTATCGACTCAGATACCTGCTCAAGATAAATTTCTGACATTATTCCAAGTCCACCAAGATGAATCGGTAAAATTGGGATATTTAATTCGGCTGCAAATTTGGAGGCACGTAAAATTGTCCCATCTCCACCAAAGGTTATTATAAAGTCTATTTTCTTAAACTTCTTTTCATCAAAGACCGCTTTGTAGTCAGAAGAAATATCTTTGGCAACCTTCTTTGCTGTATTCGCAATTAATTCGTCTTCTTTCTTATATAAAATCCCTATTTTTTTCATTATTATGTTAGTCCCAAGGGTCAAGGGTCAGGTGCCAAGAAAATTTTCTTGACCCTTGCTACTTGGCACTTGACCCTAGAATAGCTTCAAATAAACCATTAACCAAATTATACCAAGTATAGCCCCCATAATAAATAGTATCTGTGTAATGCGAAAAATTCCCTCAAAAACGGTGGCGCTTGATTTAGGATAGGTAAAAGAAAGCTCTTGTATTGATTTGTCTACCAGATCTAATAACAAAAGCCCGTCTGGTTGATAAACCGCTTCGCTCTCTATAAATTTTCTAATCAATGATGGGTCGGTCGGATCAGCGGAGATAGATCCCCCATGCACTCGGACAATAAAGGTATTTTTCTCTTTTTCGACAAGAAAGTCGGCAGCTGAAACAGATGAATAGGTCTTGCCATCTACATTGGTTAAAAGTGGGGCTTGTAGCCCTCTCTTTAAAATTTTAAATCCACGCTTTTGGAGGAGATCTTCAGATTCTTTTTCGGCTTCCGTAGGTTCGGCTTCTTTGTCTAACCTACTTTTTCTAAGAAAAACTTGGATTAGAAAATATACAACGACCGCACCCAAAACAACCCCAAGAAAAAGAAAAATTAATTCTGTTGTTGCCATACTAAGGCGTAATTGTAGCACACCATATTGGATTGTGGTAGAATTACTATTCCAAATGAAAAAATTCTTCCTATTTCTCATTCTTTTTTTCTTTGTGCAAACTATAGCGCTTGCCAATGGTGATTTTGTCCAAGCCTATAAAGATTTTGAAGACAAAAAATATGAAAGTGCCATTGAAAAATTTAAATACTGCTTAGAGAACCCCGATTTTATCTTGCCAGAATACGCCAGCTTTTTTATGGCCAAAAGCCATTACCACCAATTTGAATTTGCCTCAGCCGAGGCATTGGCAAAACAGGTTGTTCAAAATAAAAAATCGATCCTTCTTCCTGACGCATATATTCTAATTGGTAAATGCAGGCTCGATTCAAATAAAAATAAATTAGCGGCCGATACCTTTGCCTATTTAAATAAAAAGCACCCAACCAATCGTTTAGCCGCTTTGTCTTACTATCTTTTGGCTGAAGCTTATAAGCGGCAAAAGTTTTATAGGAAGGCATACAAACTTTATTATCGTATTGACACCTACTATCCTCTTTCTGCCTATGCTAAAAAATCAAGAATCAATATGCGCAAGCTTGAAAAAAAACGCGGGTATAAAGCCCCGAAAGCTTCGGCAAAAGATCTTTATCAAAAAGGGAAAGAATATTGGAAGGCTTATCGCTACAAAGAAGCAACCGCAATGTTTACAAAGCTGATGAAGCAACATCCAAAAAGTAACTATGTAAAATCTGCCTTATATATGACCGGGCTGGCAGAGTATGAAACAAAAGACTATGTTGCAGCAATTAGCACCTTGGAAAGAAATATCCAGGCCCGCGGCCCCCATCGGCAAAACAGTTATTATTACCTTGGCCGCGCTTATGGAAGAAGAGGAAGATATAGTAAGGCAATTAACACTTTGCAGTATTTTATCTCTCTCTATCCAAAGAGCCCCCTTGCCGATAATGCCTACTATTACATAGGTTACTATCATGAAATCGAAAAAGAGTTTGACGCATCGGTTGCTTCGTATGCAAATTTAGTTGAAAAATACCCAAACAGTGCCCTATGTGATGTGGCACTTTGGCGGATTGGAAGAATTTATTATAGGTCAGGAAACAAAGATTATGCTAGAAGATATTTTGCACAAGCCACCAAACATCCGGTTGGAACATTTACCCCCAAGTGTGTCTATTGGTGGGGAAAGCTAACCGAGGAAAAGAGCAAATCCGAAGCAGCTGGAATATATAATTATGTTATAGAGAACTTTGATCATACTTATTACTCTTATCGAGCTGATCAAAAACTTAAAAAGTTTGGCTATCTCTCTCCACTAGATCAAGATGTAATAAAAAGAAGTGCCATAAAAGAAAAAGAAGAGCTCTCAGAAAAAGCAAAACTACTGCTTGAAGCAGGACTTAAAGAATATGCAAAATACGAAGCAGGAATAAATTCTAAAAATAGTTATCAATCTAGTCTTGGTTTAGTTTTGCACCGTTATGGAGAATATCGCGCCCCCATGGTTTTTGCAAACAAAAAAGTATATGGGGCAATTTTAAAGGGAGAGGCAAGCAATCTTACAAAATCAACTTGGCAATTAGCTTACCCAAGGGGTTACTGGACTTACGCACAAAACGCCTCCAAAAAGTACGGTGTCAGCCCTTATCTTATTCTTGCGGTAATCCGGCAGGAAAGCATGTTCAATCCAAAGGCTCGTTCCCGCTCAAATGCAAGAGGGTTGATGCAAATAATCCCGTCAACTGCCAGAAATATTGCACGCGCACTTAAGATACCATATTCTTATACCAAGCTCTATAAACCGGAAACAAACATTACTATGGGGACATATTATTTATCAACCCTAATGGATCGTTTTGGTGGAAATGCAGCCCTAGCCTTGGCCGGATACAATGGTGGCCCGGTTAGAGTTAAAAGGTGGGTCAAGGAGTGGTATAATGGGAACGCCAAAGACATCGATCTTGATGATTTCGTCATAAACATTCCTATCAAGGAAACCAGACAATATACGGAGAAGGTGTTAGGAAATTATTATCAATACAAAAGAATTTATGACTGATGAAGAATTTTTGGGAATTCGCCCGAAAAAGCTTGCCAATTTCCTCGGACAAGAAAAAATAAAAGACAATCTAAAAATCGCCCTCTCTGCAGCAGCAAAAAGAAAAGAACCGGTCGAACATTTGCTTTTCTACGGACCTCCTGGACTCGGAAAAACAACTCTGGCTAATATTATTGCCAACGAGATGAATGTAAATATTAAAATTACCTCTGGTCCAGCAATTGAGCGGCCGGGAGATCTTGCGGCAATCTTAACCAATCTAAAAGAGTTTGATGTTTTGTTTATTGACGAAATTCATCGCCTAAACCGCATTATCGAAGAGGTCCTCTACCCTGCTATGGAAGATTTTGGATTAGATATTGTAATAGGAAAAGGTCCTTCTGCTCGATCGATTAGAATTGATCTTCCAAAATTTACCTTGATTGGTGCAACCACTCGTGCCGGTCTTTTAACTTCCCCTCTTCGTGATCGTTTTGGAATGATCAGTCGTTTAGAATTTTACAAGACAAAAGAGCTTGAGCAAATTATTATTCAGGGGGCAGAGGTGTTAAAAATAGAAGTAACAAAGGATGGAGCACACGAGATTGCTAAGCGCGCCAGGGGAACACCCAGGATTGCTCATAGAATGCTCCGCAGGGCGCGCGACTTTGCTCAGATTAGGGCTGGTGGAAAAATCACTAAAGAAGTTGCCCATGATGCATTAGTTAAATTGGGAATTGATTTCTTGGGACTAGACGATATTGATCGAAGAATTTTAAATACTATTATTAGAAAGTTTGGTGGTGGTCCGGTTGGACTTGGAACCTTGGCCGCTTCAATTTCTGAAGAGACAGATACAATTGAAGATGTTTATGAGCCCTATCTTTTACAATTAGGTTTTCTTGAAAGAACTCCAAGAGGAAGATCTGCTACTCTAAAAGCCTATGAACATTTAGAGATTAAAAGACCAAGCAAAGCGCAAATGGGATTGTTTTAAAAATCCGCCCTTGACTAATTTAATCTGACAAAGTAAAATGGCCATATGTACAAGGCCCGCTACTTAGAAGACATAATAATTGAGCTGACTAAGAGCTTTAAGGTTCTTTACCTATCCGGCCCCAGACAGGTAGGAAAAACAACTTTACTCAAACACTTATCAGCAAGATTTAATATTAACTATGTCTCTCTTGATGATATTTCTACCAGAAAACTTGCACAAGAAGATCCGGATTTATTCTTACAGAAATTTCCTGCACCCTTGTTTGTTGACGAGGTTCAATACGCTCCTCAATTATTTCCTTATATAAAAATCCGGGTAGATAAGAATCAAAAAAACGGCCAATATTGGCTAACTGGTTCTCAACAGTTTTCGATTATGAAAAATGTGAAAGAATCTCTTGCAGGAAGAGTTGGAATACTAAACTTATTAGGCTTTTCTATGGCAGAAGATTTAGATTTTTCTAGACAACAAAATCCTTTTTGGCCGGGCAGAAAAAAAGCTAAAGAAAGAAAATTAAATATTACAGATATTTTTAAAATAATATTAAGGGGATCCTTTCCTGTTTTGACTCATAAAAACGCTCCCCCCCTAGATGTTTTTTATAATTCTTATCTTCAAACATATATAGACAGAGACCTTCGGGATATTTTTCAAGTTTCAAAAATCGAGACTTTCCATAAATTTTTACAGCTCTGTGCAGCCAGAACTGGTCAAATACTAAATTATTCCGAGCTGGCTCGAGATGCAGATATTTCTGTTCACGCAGCAAGAGAATGGATAAATATTTTAGTTGCTAGCTCTCAAATTTTTCTATTGCAACCATATTTTAAAAATCTGAGTAAAAGAATGATTAAATCACCTAAATTGTATTTTTTGGATACCGGACTAGCCGCATATTTAACCAAATGGAAAACCCCTGAAACAGTAGCAAATGGTGCAATGGCTGGAGCTTTTTTTGAAACATTCGTTGTAGGAGAAATTATAAAAAGCTACTGGTTTAGGGGCCAGCAAGCCCCTATTTATTATTATAGAGACAAAGAAAAGCACGAGATCGATTTATTAATCGAGAAAGAAGGAAAACTCTATCCGGCAGAAATCAAGTTATCAAGCAAGGCAGGAAAAAATGATTTAGATCAAATAGAATACTTAAGGAATAAGGTTTCCAATTTTGGAAAAGGAAGCATCATCTGTTTATCTCCAAACTCCCTACCAATCGACAAAATGAATGATATTATTCCCATTAACATGATTTCTTAACAAAGCACAGATGGGGTTGTTTTAATTATCCTAATCGAGGAAATCTTCCTATTAATTCCCCCAAAGTAATTATCTCTGCAGGCTCAAAAGAAGGAAACTCATTTCTAGGGATTAAAAAATGAATCTCTCCTAATCTAGGAAAAACCTTTACATGGAGTGGAAGTACCGCTTCAGCCAATCTCCTTATGTCAATAGCTTGCGCTAAACTTAAAACTAGTCTTGCTCTAGTGTCTGGCAATCTCATTCCGGGTCCCATTTCAATTCTTTTGATCATTAATCTTAATGTTATTGCTCGCCGCCTCAATCCAGCTCTAGGTGGTAAATTGGCTTGCATTGTGTTTCGAAAACTAGACCTCATTATGTTTTCTCCTTGTTTGAATCTATATTATTATCTGCCATTTCAACAAAAAATTTCACTTTATTTTATTCTGAGGTAGGAAAGTACGGAGACATGGTGGACCCCCCGAGATTGTTCAAATCAGGTATAT
>CAYQVW010000032.1:0-11930 GCA_964421245.1 uncultured bacterium
TGAGAAGGTATCTGTGGCTTCATAATTCGGTGTCCACTTTTTGGGGGGAAGATCATATTAAGTTTTATCTTGAAGAATCAAGACTTTGTGAAATATTTCACAAAGTCATTAAAATTACAAAAGAACAGAGAGTTCGCTTGCCATAGTACTAATATTATCAGATCGAAGTTCTGGCATCTTATCAGCTCCACGCTGAACAATACCATTTAATATTGCGACTTTTTCAGGATCACGCAGCATCTCATCTTCTTTTTTCCATACCTTATCTCGTACACTTATTTCTGGGAGATCCAAGCACACATGATTTTTAATAGTTTCAAATCTATTGCTCTTCCACATAGGATTAGAACCCCCAATCAATCTATATAACATTAAAGCAACTGCATAAATGTCTATTTTATGATCAATATGTTGACTCCAATAAAAGTTTTGAGCATGATAAAAACGCTCTGGAGCCATGTATTCTACATTTCCAATGTTACCAAATTGATTATTATAGGGAAATTTGCGACTTTGGCCAAAATCTATTACTCGAACGCTTCCGTCCTCTTGTACAAAAAAGTGCATCGGTCGCACATCTCCATGAAAAACATCGTCTGCATGCATTTCGGAAAGACCTTTGCATATTTGAATTATGTTTCTTATCGCAATTGTTGCCCCAAGTGTGCCAACAGCAACCATTTCACCAAATTGTCTTCCACCAACAATCTCAATAGCAAGATAGTGTAATCCATCTATCTCGCCTACATCATGTAAACTAGGAAAAGTTGGACTTTGTGTTGCAGATAAAAAGGCATGTTCTCCTTCATACGATCTCCTCTCACCTATAACATTAAGATCGAGAAGCTTTAACATTACTCTTCGACCATCTGCATCATGGTCGATTGCCTCAATCACATATGAAGTAGCTTGATGTGTTTTTTCATCAATTTTACCACCATGAGATTTAACAATCTCATATCTGGTATTGTTTCGCGGTCCTATTCTTGTCCCATTAACAAATCTAATCATTTCTATATATATATCGTTAAATTTTAATGAAAATTTCAATAAAAACCGCTCTTCGCGGGGTGTGGGGAAGCGAAGAGTGGTTTTTGTAACCACCCTACAATCTATGTAAGTCCTTCTTCTTGCAGCCGTGAATAGTGTTAGGTATAATCAGAGAGACAGTTTGGTGGGATTCAACACGAGCCATTTGATTTTCGTGGTTAGTCTCCTCGAAACATTGAAGCAAATAGATCAAAAACTCCGCTTATTAAAACCAGCACTCCAAGCGAAAGCATTATGGTCTGTAAACCGATTAAATCTGCCATTTCACCCAAAATAACTACCGGAAAAGTAAAGGCTGAATTAATAAACATATTTTGAACACCAAAAACCCTCCCGCGAATTACCCTTGGAACTTTTTCATGCAAAATGGTTTGCAGGGGAGCAACAATAAAAGCATTGCCCGCACCCAAAAAGAATATCGATATAAAAACAATCCAGATATTTTCAACTCGACTAAGTATAAGCAAAGCCGATCCGGCAAAAAGAAAACCAAAATGTGTAAGTCGGTTCTTTTTAAAACGATGGCCAAACCGGCCTAGAAACAATCCTCCAACCACCATTCCTGTTCCGGCAAAAAATATTAAATAGCCAAAGTTGGCTGCCCCGATTCCAAGAACCTTTTCCGAAAAACCGACCGACAACATACAGACCACAGCAAGCACCGATGTTGAAAAAAACAATTTTATTAAAGCGCCTTTTATAGATGTTTTTCTTTTGATAAACTCAAAACCCATCAACAGGTCTTTAAATAAATCAAACAGTCCAGTACGCACCTGCCTTTCTTTATGTTTTAAGGAAATCATTAGGGTTGCCAGGGTTGATAAAAGATGAAGGGAAGCCGCAACAATAAGCACAAATGTAATTCCAAAGAAATTAGTTAAGGGAGCCGCCATACCAATCCCAATAATGGAAGCTGCCATCAAAGTCATCATAAAAAGAGAATTTGCCGCAATCAGGTCACGCTTTTCTACCAAAATAGGGATACTTGAGGTCTCTGCAGGAGCAAAAAACTGGGAAATAGTAAATATCAAAAAACTTATCATAAAAACAACTGCCAGAGAATGATTTACAAAAGGAATTATAAGAAGAATAAGCGCTCCCCGAAAAATATTAGAAAAAATCATAACATGTTTTTTGTTCCAGCGGTCCACAAAAACTCCGGCGCTGGGACCAAAAATAACCGCGGAAAAACCGAAGGCCAGCATAGGAATACTAACGCCCAGGTTACTTTTTGTTAGTTTATAAGCAAGTATTAATAAGATATAGAGCAGGAACCGGTCTGCCATCTGGGACATGAGCTGATCAAGCCAGAGAAATAAAAAGTTTCTATTCCTAAGAACATGTGAAAATCTTGCCCGTTTTTGATTTTTCGCTTTTTCTGCCATTTTTATATTCTATCATTTTTTAATATCTCCATAAACAACCGCATTGGTAGGACATTCTTCTATACATAGACCGCAGGACCAGCAATCAGGTAAAAAGTATCTCCTCTTTCCTTCATAAATACCCTTCATCGCCTGGGTTGGACAAGCTTTAACGCATTTTTTACACTCCGTACATTTATCATCGATTATCTTTATTTTATTAACAGCCACATTTTCTAACAACCAAGAATATAATCCAAAAGGACATATAAACTGACAAAACGGCCGAAAAATAAAAAAACTTGCTATAACAAAAATGGGTAGGGTTAATAAAGCAAACACCGCCAAATCGTGAAAATTAAATATTTTAAAATAATTAACCTGGTGATAAATAACAAAGTCCCTTACCCCCATTATTACCCCTCTCCCCAGACCAAATAAAAGCATAAAAAATACAATAAAAATAATAACCCTGACAGACAAGGAAATTACAAACGGAATCTGGAATGCATATTTTTTCTTAAAAAGAGGGATATTAAAAACACTCTCCTGCAAAGCACCTAGCTGACAACCCCAGCTACATATTAATTTGCTACCAAGAAGTGAAAAGATACTAAAAAGTATAAAGCCTGTAATAAGCCCTTTTGGATCACCTTCCATACCGTTGAGCATTTTAAAAAGTTTAACTATAGATTCCATCGGATTTGGAGTTGCTCCCAATATTACTCCAAAAATCAATATAGTAAAGAGCAGAATGATTTTTCGCAGATTTTGTATCTTCTTTTTAGAAAGTACCACAACCAAAACAAATGAAAGCCAAACTGCCCACAAAATATATTTTGCTACATCCCTAAACGGCCTATCTTCTTCTGCAATGTGGCCTAAGGCATGTTCAATATCATCAGAGCTAAGCGGAAGATCTTTTATCGGTTTCTCTCTGGATAAATTCCACACGGCAAGATTGTCATGACTTAAAATATGCAGGATTTCCTTCAGGGGGACATCATTTTTAATAGCTAATTCTTTTAAAGTCATTTCGCTCGAAAAAGATAGCTCTCTTTTAACACCGAAAGAATCCCATTTCATATAGAGCGACAAAACAACCGTAACAATTATAACGGAAACTAATATAATAATTATTTTTTTCATCACAACAAAACCTCCGTTTTATTTTTTCGAATACATTATAGCTGAAACCAGGGCCGTAATCGGAATACAAAGCACCAGGCCAATGCTGCCAGCAAGTGCGCGTATTATTTCAACCGCAATCATTTCCATGTTAATAATTTTGGAAAGAGACATATTATTGGCTATCAGCAAAAGCAACAAAGGCAAAGCTGATCCAGTATAAGCCAATATTAAGGTGTTTGACATTGTCCCCATCACATCGCGCCCAACATTCATTCCGGCATTAAACAAATTTTTAAAATTGGCTTCCGGATGGATCTTGCGTATTTCATCAATGGCTGATGCAATTGACATTCCAATATCCATAACCGCTCCTAGGGCACCGATTAAAATACCTGCAAAAAGAAGCCCCTGAAAGTTTATTTTTAGATCCATAGAATAAAGCAGAATGCGTGATTCTTCTGAGCTCAACCCGGTTAAATGAATCATATTACCAATCACAAAGGCAATTATTCCCGCAATAGCAACACCAAAAACAGTCCCAATCGCAGCACTTAAACTTTTTATACTCTTGCCACCAATAATTCTAAAAACAATAAAAGAGACTGCCGTTGATACAAGGATTGCAACCAGCAGAGGATTAAATCCTTTAAGGGTTAAAGGAAAAAGAACCAGAAAAATAAGTCCGATCGTAACAAGCAGGCTTATGAGCGATTTAACCCCCTTCATACCTCCTACAATTACTAAAAGCAGTGCATAGAAGAAGGCCAGCCAAAAAATGGTAGCATCTCTTACATAATCAGCAATATGAAAAATAGTGCTGCCATCCGGACTCTCCGCAAAACTTGGATTTTCGTCCACATAAAGAATTACTTTATCTCCAGCTTTTAGGATCATTCCTCCCCCCATCATGCTGGAAGTCAGATGATCTACACTTATAAGCTTAGCCTTATATTCTCCCGATAAAATTCGCAAAGTTACCCTTTGGGAAGAATCCTTTGATTGCAAATTGTCTACTCGTAAAATCCTGGCCTTGGCAAACTTGGGTTGAGGCAGAGAAGTGGAAGCATCTGTTGCCGCATAAACATTACTAGTAATTGTAAAAGTAAGAAAAAATATTAATAATATGATTTTATGTTTCACTCTGGCTCTCCACTTCTACATTTAAATCTTCTTGGTCCAAACCTGCCTCGCCGCTGGCTCTGCAAGGCGGGCGGACTTGGCGGAGGTAGAATATGTTCCCCGCCAATTATTTTTATAGCTTTACCGTTTGAAAAAGCCTCAATTATCTTTTTTCTCCCGGAATAAAGCAGGCGTTGAACTGTTCCTCTTGAAATATTCATCTTTTTTGCAGCCTCTTCTTGATCCATATCATCATGATCACAAAGACGCATCGCTTCAAACTCATCCTGTCCCAACTCAACTATTTCCAAACCCGCCATCGGAACCCCTTGCGGTTTATAAAATTCTACGCCGTCAAACGGACGGCAAAATCTCCATTTTCTACCTCTTGGTGTCATAATTATCTCCTTCCGATATGTGCATATGCACATAATAGGACATTGAGGGGTATTTGTCAATAGTATTTAAAAACCGCTCTTCGCTGGGGTGTGGGGAAGCGAAAAAACACCGTGAATAGTGCCAGGACGAGCCATATCTCGTCCCGCCAGAGGCGGGCCTCGCAAATCCAAATCTCAAAATCCCAAATTCAAAAAGATAAACCAACAGAAATTTTTAGAAAAAATGAAATTTTTCTTTCATTTTAACGATATATAAATGGAGAGCCTGAGGGGTCAGCTCTCTACAGGAGGTTTCGTATGACCGGGGTTTATAGAGCACCAAAATTAAACTGTCGAAAACTACCTGCCAACAGGACAGCTAACCTTCAACCAGACGGGACTCTAGGCAGCGCTATCGACCGCCTAAAAGGGACAGAAGAATTGTTGTTAGTTTCTTTTACTTGCACCCATGGATTGGTAGCAGACAAAAAAAGATATGTTGACAAAAAAGCAGGGCAATACCAGTGGGACGATCCACTAAGCAAATTTAGCCCCCAAAGAAAAGGACAAATTATTTTGTTTGATTTCAATTCCGGAAGGATTTTATGGCGCTTTATGTCCCCGTTGTCTGCTGGGTTTACCATAGATCAAAACGGTTTGCATATTGCCTCATACACTAAGATATTTACCATTAAAGGAGAAAACATACATGTAAGAACACACCCCTGGTTCAACGATTTGCACTCCGTGGAAACTACGCCAGATGGCCAACTAATCGTTACCAACAGTGGAACAGATAATATTATGATTTTTTCCCCGCAAAATAATAAGACTTCCTATGTTTGGTGGGCAACGGACCACGGCTATCCGAATCAGGCTGATAACGGTACCCCAATCAGATTGGACAGAAGCTCAGACCTGCGCAAATATTTACCTTCAACCGGGGAGGAGGCAACTCATATTAATAGTGCCCGCATACATACTGACGGATCTATCTTAGCAACATTATTTCACCAAAATGCATTGATCCAGATTGACTCCAGCACAGGGATCCCGACTATTTTACTTGGGGGACTAAACCGTCCCCATTCCATATATCCATCCTCATTCGGACACACCATGTGCGACACAAATAATAACCAGGCTTTACTTCTAGACCCAAAGTTTGGGGTCATAAAAACATTTAGAGGCGATTATAGCTGGTTGCAAGATGCCAGATTATCAGCCGATGAGAAATGGCTCTATCTGTTGGACGTGAATAATAACCGAGTTGTTAAAGTTGAGGTTGACACATCAACGCTAATAAATCATTGGGAATATGATGCTGAATGGAGCGGGTTTAATGTGCGCCCGATTATAGCAGAAGAAATCCAAGAAAAAGTTACATAATACTATATAGGGATATTGCGACCTTTCCCGGGAATAAGGTTTGGAAGGATTCAACACGAGCCAATCTCACTTCGTTCGCAAATCCCAATCTCAAAATCCTAAATCCCAAATAAATTCTAAATACCAAGTTTGTGTAGGAATCGAACGGGAACAGAGAGCTATCCCCTATACCCTAACCCCTGCTATAATAGGTTATGCTTACTATCCCAGCAAATAACTTAACTCCAGTTGATATCTTTGAAAAACTATATAACGGTTATGGATCATTTCTGCTTGAAAGCCCTAATGCTTCCGGAAAATTAGAAAAATTCTCATTTATTGGGATAAATCCTAAAAAGGTACTACATAACCTTGAAGAACTAACTCATGCTCACCTAAATTACGGGGCTTTTGGATTCTTTTCTTATGATTTTGGCTGGGAGATTGAAGAACTTCCAAATAAAGCCGAAGATGATTTAAAAATACCTCACCTCTGGTTTGTAATCCCAGAAACATTGATTATTTTTGATCATAGAAAAAATAAAATTATTATAAAGTCTCCCAAAAAAGAAGAAATCAAAAATCAATTATTAGACAGGCAAAAAAACCCACTATTTAAAAAATGGGAGAAGGGTCATCTTCCAAAGAGAGCCTTACACGACCGATTAATTCCCTATATGCATAAAAGCGACTTTTTAGAAATGGTGACTAAGACCAAAGAATACATAGCAGCCGGAGATATTTACCAGGCAAACCTATCTCAAAGATTTTCCACTCCACTTGCCGAACATCCGTTTACAATATATAAACGTTTAAGAAAGATAAACCCCTCACCCTTTGCAGCCTATCTTGATTGCGGATCAATGCATCTGGTAAGTTGTTCTCCCGAAAGATTGGTAAGACTTGAAAAAGATACTGTCGAAGCTAGACCAATTGCTGGAACAAAGCCGGCCAATTCACCTCCCAAACTGCTACTGCTAGATCCCAAAGAGCGGGCTGAACACATAATGCTGGTTGATCTTGAAAGAAATGACCTGGGACGGGTCTCGGACTTTGGATCTGTAAAAGTTAATGAAAAGATGGTAGTTGAAAAATACTCTCATGTAATTCATATTGTTTCAAATGTTATTGGTAAATTAAGTAGCGACAAAGACAAATTTGATCTAATCAAAGCCATGTTTCCCGGCGGAACTATTACTGGCTGTCCAAAAATAAGATCTATGGAAATAATAGAAGAGCTTGAACCGGTAAAGCGCGGCCCCTACACTGGATCAATTGGATATATCATGCACAACAAAATAGATCTAAACATTGCCATTCGAACTATGGTGATAAAAAATAATACTATTTATATCCAGGTTGGCGCAGGAATTGTCGCTGATTCTGACCCAGAAAAAGAATACGAAGAAACACTTCAAAAGGCACAAGCTTTATTTGAGGCTTTAGGGAAAAAACAATGTTTATCTACATCAATGGCAAAATAACTAATAAGACAGAAATTTCTATTTTTGATCGAGGCTTTCTATATGGAGATGGGGCTTTCGAGTCACTGCGTACATACCATGGTATCCCTTTTCTTTTAGAAGAACACATTAAAAGATTGCAAAGTACATGTAAATTGCTAAAAATTAAATTAAAAATTAAAAATTTCAAAATTAAAAAAATAATTAATAAATTGATGAAGAAAAATAAATTAAAAGAAGCTTATATAAAAATCATAGTAACGCGAGGGGAGTCAAAAGAGCACGGTTTGAGCATAAAAAAAGCAAAAGGCAAACCAACCCTAATAATTATTTGTGAAAAAATAAAAGATCTGCCTAAAAATACGACTTGGAAAACAATTGTTTATAATAAACCACGCACAAGCTGGATTGGCAGCAGAATCAAATCCCTAAACTATTTAGAAAACATCTTTGCAAAGATAGAAGCGGATAAAGCTGGCGTTAATGAGGCCCTTTTTCAAAACAAAAATGGAAATATACTAGAGGGAACCGTCAGTAATGTTTTTATTGTTAAAAATGGAATCTTAATTACACCCCCGCTCTCAATGCCAATCCTTGCTGGAGTAACAAGAAATCATATAATTAAACTGGCAAAAAAACTGAAAATAAAAGTTATTGAAAAGAATTTTAAGAAAAAAGAGTTAAAAAATGCTGACGAATCTTTTATTACATCGTCTGGTCCTGGAATTATTCCAATTAATAAAAAAGCTGGACCAATTACAAAAAAACTGATTAAAGAGTACCAGGACACCAGCTCATCAGAGTGAGGGTATCAGAAAAACTGAGAAACAGGATACCAGAAAGAGCATTAGATAGTATGTTTTTTTGTTTTTCTTCTGTTTCTCTGATATTCTGATCGCCTGATTTCCTTACCCTGATACACTGATAACCTGATATACTGCAAACATGGTGCAAAAGTATAAATTAGTAATATTTGTCCCACAAACTCATCTTGAAAAAGTTCGATTGGCAATTTGTGATGCTGGAGCTGGGAAAATTGGGAATTACGATAATTGTACTTTTATGAGTTCTGGAATCGGAACCTTCCGCCCACTTAAAGGAGCAAATCCTTCTATTGGCGAGGTTGGAAAACTCGAACGAGTCGGCGAAGCCCGGCTCGAAACGATAGTTCTAGAAAAAGATCTTAAAAAAGTACTCGCTGCTATGAAAAGCAACCACCCTTATGAAGAAGTGGCGTATGATGTTTATAAATTAGAAAACTTATAGATTATCCTTCTGCTGCTAACATATCCTCTAAAGCAGCCTGTCCGGCTACTAATCTTGCAACTGCAACCCCTTCACGAGAAGGACTGACATAATCAAGCCCAATTCGGTGCGCAATCTTAATTGATTCTGGATCTCTACCATGTTCTCCACAAATCCCAATTTCAAGATCTGGATTAACCCCTCGTCCCAGCTTTATAGCCATTTCCATTAAGGTTACAACTTCTGGCATTAGTGATTCAAATGGATCACGATCAATCATACCCCTTTCCCTATACAATGCTAATAACTTCGCAACATCATCACGACTTAGGCCATAAGTTGTTTGAGTTAAATCGTTAGTTCCAAAAGAGAAAAATCTGGCAACTTCCGCCAACTGATCCGCAGCTAGTGCTGCAGCGGGTAATTCTATCATCGTCCCTACAATTCCTTTCAATCTCCTTGGAGTAATACCAAATTGATCTAGAACTTTTCTATACTCTTCCTCAATTAGCGGCTGTTGGTCATCTATTTCACTCCTCAAGGAGACAACCGGAATCATTATTTCTGGTTTTACCCTAATATTTTCTTCCTTAATCAATTCTGCCGCAGCTTCATAAATAGCTGCTGCCTGCATTCTAGTAAGTTCCGGATTGGTTACCCCCAATCTTACTCCGCGATGACCTAGCATAGCGTTTGATTCTGCAAAATGCTTTACCCTATCAAGAAGATCTCGCTTTGTACGACGACCTGACAATAACTGTTCATAAATAGCCTCCGTCCTTGGTAAAAACTCATGTATCGGTGGATCAAGCAGACGAATAACTACAGGATGCCCTTTCATTATCCTTAATTCATCTTTAATATTCCTCTTTAGTTTTCTGCGAATAGCCAATAGCCTTCTTTCTTTTGCCTGAGGAGGTTTAAGCAAGATATATTCCTTAAATAGTTGGCGAAGTTCTGCATCTTCTTGAATCCAATGTTCAATCCGTTTTAGACCAACTCCCTTCGCTCCTAATTTTCTTGCATATTCCATTTGTGCAGGTGTATCCGCATTTGTTCTAACTTTTAATTTTGCAAACTTGTCGGCCCAGCTAAGCAACGTATTCGCAGCTGGTGTTAATCCCTTTGGCGGAACTAGAGGAGCTTCCCCATTTATCAAAACTTTATTGTTTGCATCAAGAGTAACCCAATCTCCTTTTTTCAACACAGTTCCATCATCAAGTATTACCTGCTCATTTGCTTCATCAACTGTTCCATTGATAGAAAAGAGACCAACTTTCCCTTCTGACTTACAAACAATCGCAGCATGGCAGCCTTCTGATCCTTCTTGGGTTAAAATTCCAGATGCTGGTGCCATACCAGGATAATCATCGGTAGAAGTTTCTACACGAGTTAGAATTGGTTTCCCTCCTTGAGCAGCTAAAGCTATAGAATCCTTAGAATTAAAAACTAATTGTCCAGATACTGCTCCAAGTGATGACGCAGCCGCTTTACCAATAATTTCAACTTCGGCATCGGGATCAACCTGGGCCGCTAACAACTGTAAAATTTGTTCATAAGTAATTCTTAATACCGCCTCTTCCTTTGTAATTAAACCCTCTTTTACCATAGCAACTGCAATGTTGAGAGCTGCACGAGCGGTACGTTTTCCTACCCTCTTCTGGAGCCACCATACAACACCCTTCTCAACAGTAAACTCCATATCCTGCATATCTTCCCCAAGAGTTTCTTGTTCTCTTCCAACCTTCACGACTTCAGCTGCAGCGTCTGGCATTCTTCCTCTAAATTGAGATAAATACAGTGTTGAATGAGAACCAGAAACAACTTCTTCTCCTTGTCCTCCTTCTCTAAAAGAAACCACAGGAGTCTTTGCCCCGGTGGTATCATTTCTAGTCATCATAACGCCTGTTCCAGAATTAGGTAGATTTCCATAAACCATGGCTTGAACATTTACCGCTGTTCCCCAATCATCTTTTATTTCAGGACGGGATGCACGATATGCAACTGCTTTCTCGGACATCCATGATCTAAAAACAGCCTCAATAGCCTGATCTAGTTGTTCCTGAGGGGTTTGAGGAAACGGATGTCCTTGTCCTGTAACTAATTCAAAAAAAGCCGGTAATAATTGTCCTTCAATTGCCTCTGGCCTTAAACTTCCATCTGTATCTGGATGAACTATTATTCTTTCATCCCTTTTAACTAAATCTAATTGAGCTCTAAAAAGTTTTCCATCAATTTCTAAAACAACCTTGCCGTATGATTCTACAAAACGACGATAAGAATCAAAGGCAAACTGGCGATCTTCAAACATTCGAGCCAGCCCCTCTACTGTATCTTCATTCAATCCAAGATTTAAAACTGTATCCATCATCCCAGGCATCGAGACCCTGCCTCCTGATCGAACAGAGACTAAGAGAGGGTCTTCTGATGAGCCAAAGTTTCTACCTGTAATATTTTCTGTGTGGCCCATCCCCTCCAATATTTGAGCGGCAAGTTCTGGTGGAACTTTTCCCTCTTTAAGCCAATTCGCTCCAACATCTGCAGTAATTGTAAAACCAGGAGGGACATTTAATCCTTGCTCAGCATAATCTTGTAAACTCTTTCCCTTACCACCTAAAACCTCGGTCATTTTTGTAGCAGAACCAAGAGAATATCCTTCTGATAAACCACCACCAAAACGGAAAACTAATTTTGCCGGAGATGTCATTGCCATATAAATACCCCCTATGATTTTGCTGGCTTTTCTTCGTGCAGGTTTTTGAAAAATTTGGGCTTGTTCTAAAGTGACGTGATGAGTTTTGGGGAGGGGTAGA
>CAYQVW010000033.1:0-8207 GCA_964421245.1 uncultured bacterium
GGATCATATCTTAATTTAGGCTAAAAGTGGTCCAAAGATTGGGGTCAAGCTCAGACATCCTCTATGATAGAAATTAAACTTGGAATCGCTCTCTCGTCTCCAATATTGCCTAAAGTATAAATTGCGGATAAAACATTATCACGGTGTTCAGCCTGTCTCCTTGTATCATCAGCAGTCCTACTTCTTCCATCAATAATTTCCAACAAAAGATCCATTCTATCTGGATGTTCAATCTCTGCGAGTTTTGAAATCAGGAGTGCACAATCCTCTTTATGGTTATCAATTAAATGTGCCATAAGTTTATAAGCTGTAACTCCTAACTCTGTTTCCTTTTGACTCAAGCTAGAAATCAGCCAGGGAGATCCAACTATTGTTGGAGTATATCTAAGGAAGCCAAAGATGTTCGCAATTGCCCCGGCAATGGCTCTATCTAATTCTGTTGGTCGCACCGGGCGCTCCTGCGCCTCATGGTATAAGGCGTCAAAGTATTCGGTAGCTCCCCATCTCCCCAAAATAACTGCTGCTTCCGCTCTTCTCTCATCTGTCTCTCGTTTATTCCTAAACACTTTGGCCCACTGATCTAATAATGCTTGTCTTTCTCCTACCGGTCTGGTGTGGTTAATAATCACACCATCTCTTGCAAGAAATTCATGCCAATCATTGCGCCTATTTGATTCGGGAAGTTCTGCTCTTAATTGTTTGTATATTTTTCTATATTCTTCCGGTTTAGTCCTTGATCCCAAAAAAATCAGTTTTCTTGCCGCATAGTCTGAATCATCTCCAGCCAGAATAAGCTCTTTGTATATTTCTACAGCTCTATACGAAGACGAAAAGGCTCGAGCAAAGTGAAATCCTATGGCCCTATTAGCATTAAGTGAAGGATTGGTAAAATCCCTTAAAGCGGCCGACAAGTCTGCTGGAATCGCTGATTCAATAAGGGTCCTAAGTTTCCGCTCACCAAGCGAAGATAACATAAAATATCGTCCCAGAACATCATCATCATAATCAGTAAAAGCTGCTCTGGCCGCCGCAGCATAACGATTATCTCGCAGATGGGTTAGAATTGCTGTTTTTACGGGAACATCCGGAAGAGAACCTTCCTCCCCTCCACTTCTAAACGCAGAATGAAATTCAGCTCTTCCAGTTCTTAATATCATGATAATTCCTCAATTGTTTGTTTTAAAAATAATCGAAGCCTAACCTTTTCTCTTGGTTGCAAATATGAATTAAGGTCCATTCCCCTGTTTAGGTAGCCTGACAAAGCTTCGAGGTGTTTCGTTTCATCAAGAGCCGCATTAAGATTTACTAAGGCGCTGGTTCGATCGTCTGGGTGAGCATGTTCAAGGAGAGTTCCGAGTTCCTTGGGTTCTAATTCTGTTAGCATTTCAAATCGCGCAACAACTGCATCGCCATAACCTGTAAGCGCAATCGTAGCAGCAGCGCTAAAAGCTCCGTTTCCAATATGTGATTGAATGGTTCTTTTTAGTGAGGTTCCTGTGATAGGACTTCCACCGCCATCTCTAAAAGGAGAGGGAACCCCAGTTCGTTCAACCGATCCTGCCATTTATCCTTTTCCTCCATGGGAATATATTGATATCTATATATATATATCGTCAAATTTGGAGGAAAATTTCATCCGATATAGAGGGGTACATCCGGGAAACCTTATTTTGTTCCTATCCAGGGATTTTAGAAGGGATTCGCCCAAGAGAAACCAACTAAATATTGCTGAGAATCTTTAGTCTGAGCTCCCTTAAGAACGTTGATTGCTCTTCCATCAATCGCAAAGGACGGAATTATAAAATAACGGACCCCAGCATTAACCTGAAAAATAGTCTCTCCGGCAAACATGTCTGTCAAAATAGAAAGAGAAGATCCAATTGGGAGATCAAGCCCGGCCATACCTAGTGGACGGAACTTGCCAGCCGGGAAATCAGCCATAAAACCAAAAGTAAGTTTTGGTCCTTGTTTTAGCGGTTTGGTCGCTACCATATATACTCCGGCCTGAGTATGGGAAGCCAAATTCTCGACACCAATTGCAAGAAGCAATGGATCTGATCCATCTCCAATTGCTGGAGAATATTTCATATTGATAAAAACACCTTCACGAACCACTAAGCCAGTATTATCATAGCCCCCAACAAAACCTAATTCAAAATTGTGGAAGGTTCCAAGGTTAGCTTTATAAAGCATCGCAGGGACTGAGTTGTTTCCATTTATGGTTGAGCCGTAATCAATTCCAATGTTCCAATTCTTATAAGGAATAACTGTAGCATCTGGAATACGAACTAAACCAGAGGCTCCATTTACCGACGGTACTGGAAATGAATAGGCAAAGGCACTGCTAATAAGAATAAAACAGAATAAGGCTAAGACAAAAATATTTTTTAGCATAATAGGGAATTATATACCTGCTCGACTTGTTTTGCAACCTTACGAGAACAAAATCGATCCAGCGCATCTTCTAATGCCGCCCCTCCCATCTCGCGTCGGAGCCAATCATCTTTAAGTAACCGTAAAACATGTTCACAAAAAGAACTCATGTTTCGGTTAACTAAATAACCGTCAAACCCGGAACGAATGGTTCCAACCAATGCTCCGGCAAATAAAGCGACGACCGGAAGGCCCGCTGCCTTGGCCTCTGCAACAACCAGTCCCTGTGTCTCGGTTAGGGAAGAGAAGACAAAAATGTCTCCTAAGTAATAATGGCCCATTGCTTCTGGATAAGGCAGCTCTCCCGTCATAATTACATCTTCATGTCTTTGCTTGCTAATTTTTTCAATTAGGGGTCCTCCTCCAACCAAAACCAAACGAATATTTTTTTCTTTCTTTTTGATTTTTTGAAAAGCTTTTAGGAGAAAGTCAATATTTTTTTCTTCTGAAATCCTACCGACATAAAGCAAGACCTTGGCATCTTTGGGAATATTATAACTATCCCTTAATGTTTCTTTCATCTCGGCTGGATCAACCATGTCTAGACGAACGCCCGAAGGAATTACCTCTATTCTCTTATCAACCCCCCAAGATTTAAGAACTCTTTTAGAGAGTTTGGATGGAGTTATAATTGCGTCGGCCCCGCGACAATAAGAACGCAGATATGCCGCTATTCCCATTTTTGATAACGGTTCCGGAATATAGCGGGCATAGTGAACATATTTTGTAAAAAGGGTGTGGAAAGAATATACTAATGGGACCTTTCTTTTTCTGGCCTGATAGCGAGCTAACATTCCGACCTGAAATGGGGTTTGAGAATGAATAATATCAATATCAGGAATTCTATTAATATATGGAATTGCCAAACGAAATTTGGGATAACTAGTTGCAATGGATGGAAAGCGGATAATATCTGGATCGGTATCTAGGTGGTTTGGATAGTGTGGTGCAAAAATATAAACTTTATGCCCACATTCCCGCAATTCATTAACTAAATTTTCGGTAGAATTAGTAACCCCGCTAAGATAGGGCTTATAGGAATCGGCAAAAAAAGCGATTTTCACTTTTCTTCTAGTAGTCGGCGTAGTTTTGCTTGCTCACGCAGCTCTTTTTTATGTTCTTGAGCAGGAAAGCCAGATACAATAGAATTCTTTGGGATGCTCTTTGTTACGCCAGACTTACCTAATACAACACAATTGTCACCAACTGTAATATGTCCATTGAAGGCACACTGCCCTGCCACCATAACGTGGTCTCCAAAAGTAACCGATCCGGCAAAGCCAACTTGCGCAGTAATTAGACAGTGTTTTCCGATTTTACAGTTATGGGCAATATGGGTAAGATTGTCGATTTTGGTTCCTTGCCCTATTACTGTCTCTCCAAGCGCGCCACGAGCAATGCAAACCCCAGCATAAATTTCTACATCGTCTTCTATAATAAGCTTTCCGATTTGAGGGATTTTGGTGGCTGCCTCTTTGGTCGGAATAAAGCCATATCCATCTACTCCCAAGACTGCCCCAGAATGCACAATTACATTTCTGCCAATCTCAACATTGTCATAAACTGAAACGTTAGGATAGATTATTGAGTTGTCACCGATTTTAGAATTTTCTCCAATATAAACAAAAGGACCAATTGAAACGTTCTTTCCAATCTTGGCATTTTTTTCTACGATTGCGGTTTTATGAATTCCCGGTTTAACTTTAGGTCGGTTAGAAAAAAGGGGGAGCAATTGTGCCATGGCTAAGCGTGGGTTTTTAACTAAGACTGCGGGCTTTGAACCCTCACTCCCTAAGGCTGCGACTATCGCAGAAGCATTACTCTGCTCGGCTGCTTCAAGGAACTTCTTCTCTAAAACAAAAACTAAATCTCCATTTTGCGCAGCTTCAATCAAAGAAAGCTTATTAATTTCTGTCGGTTTTTCTTCCCTTAGAACCCCAGAAACAATTTTTGCTATTTCGGACAGTTTCACGGCTATTTATTTAGTTCGGAAATAACCATGTCGGTAACGTCCATTCCACCGACAATAACAACTTGCTTATCAACAATCATTTCAAGCCCTAGTTTCTTAATAACCTTATTTGAGGCAGCGAGAATTTTACCTTGAAGCTTAGTAGTAAGCTCTTGGTTTAGTTTGAGCAATTCTTTTCTTTTTGGCTCTAGTTTTTTCTCCAAGTCTTTTCTCATTTTTTCTAGATCAGACTTATCTTTTCCGTCTTTTTCGGCTTTGAGTAATTTCTTTTGGCTCTCTTCAAATTCTTTTTGAAAAGCCTTTTGTTTCTTGTCTAATTCTTTTTGTGCTTTCTCTGTTCCTTTATATTGTTTAAAAACCTTTTGGACTTCGATATATCCAATGCTTGATGTGGCAGCAGCCGCCTGTAACCCCAAAAGAGAGACTAAGCATAAACAAACTACTAATTTTTTAAACATGGTGTTCCTCCTTAAAGTTTTAGCTTAATAGACATTATAACATAAATAACCTGAAATTTTTTTTCAAAAAGGGGCTATGCTATCTATGCTAAGTAAATCTTTGAAGGAGCAAGAAAAAAGTGAGCTCTTTCTCTTAACGAAGGTAAGAAAACACTTGTTAATGCATCGCGCATTAAGGGCCTTAGTGGCGGTATTGCCACTTCTCAGAAGGCAATAGTCATCGAAGTGATACAGGGATCGGAGGGATTAGCTGAATAAGCTAGTCCCTCAAAAACACCTTGACTAATTTGCAGTATTACTATAAAATAGACACATGTACAAGAAGCGTCACCTAGGGTCCCTGATTCTGAAGCTATCAAAAAGTTTCCCTGTCATTTTATTGACAGGGCCAAGGCAGGTTGGCAAAACAACCCTACTTAAGCATCTGCGAAAAAAAATAAAGCACTCCTATGTCTCACTGGATGAATTTGAAATTCGCTCTTTGGCCAAGAATGACCCTGCATTGTTTCTGCAGCAAAACCCTCCCCCCCTTATCATTGACGAAATTCAATATGCCCCTCAATTGCTCCCGTATATAAAAGCCGAAGCTGACAAAAAAGAAGGGAGCTGCTCCTATTGGATTACTGGTTCTCAGCATTTCTATTTGATGAGGGGCGTTTCGGAGTCTTTGGCTGGGAGAATCGGAATACTAAAACTGCTGGGGTTTTCTCGTGGGGAAGAAAAGAACAAGCCCCTATCCAGATCCCCTTGGGATATTGACTCCATTAAATTGGCTCAAAAATACTCGGGAACAAACCTAAAACTGTTGTTTCAGCGAATTATAAAAGGTAGCTTCCCAAGGCTTTTTCAAAAAAATGCTCCTCCCCTTGAAACATTTTATGGTTCGTACATTCAAACCTACATAGACCGGGACCTAAGAGACATGGTTAGACAGGCATCTATTTCAAGCTTTGAAATATTTCTACGTCTGTGCGCAGCCCGGACAGGACAAATGCTAAATCTTTCTGATCTGGCTCGCGATAGCAACATAAGCGTAAATACTGCCAAAGAATGGCTAAGCTTATTAGAAGCAAGCGGGCAAATATTTTTTTTAAGACCTTATTATAAAAATATCAGCAAGCGACTGATTAAAACTCCTAAGATGTACTTTCTAGATACTGGGCTAGTTTGCTATTTAACTGGATGGAAAACGGCAGAAACCGCCGCCAAGGGCGCCATGGCTGGAGCATTGTTCGAAACTTTTGTTGTTGGGGAAATAATCCGGAGCTATTGGAATCACGGCCAAGAAGTCTCTTTGTGGTATTTCCGAACAAAAGAAAAGGATGAAGTTGATATTGTTATAGAAAAAGACGGGAAGCTTTATCCGATTGAAATAAAACTAGCATCAAGAATAACCGCACAAAAAATAAAAGGAATAAAAAGCCTCGCAAAAACAAAGGCAATACTTGGAAAAAGCCTCGTGATATCAACAGCCAAGAAGGCATATTCTCTTGACAAAAACACCTTGGTCGTTCCCTACACTATAGTTCAAGATTTATAAGAAAAAAGGGAGTGGAGCAAGAAAACAAAAAATAACAATAAATACATGTTATACTGTATATTACTATGAGACTAGGGTTTACTATATTATTAGTCATCGTCTCACTTGCCCTCTCTTCATTTGCCAACAACTCAATTTCTATAATAATCGACAATTTTGAAGATAATAATATCTCAGCCGATCCAGAATGGTGGACCTTTGACCAGGTAAAACTCTCAACTTCTCGAAATCCTGCCAAGGGATCGCTCTCTTTAGTTGTAAAAGGAAAGACTAAGGATTGGTACGTCGGGGGAATTGGAACCTATATCGCAAAACAAGAACAAGATCTCTCCCAATATAGCTCCCTTACGATGGATATTTACGGATATGGACCAGGGAGTGGAAAGGTGAAGGTCGAAGTTTACGATGACGACAATGGTAACTGGCAAATCGAACAGGATCCTAAAAAGGGCTATTCCCCAGTATCTGACGATCGTTACTCCTATGAATTAAATATTGACTGGAAGGGCTGGAAAAAAGTAAAAATCCCTTTTTCTGATTTTGTTGATACCAACCCAAATGTTGGGGATAACATTTGGAACCCCCAAAAAATCGGAAAATCGGGGGGATTGATACAAATGCAGTTGATTTCTCTGGCAAACAGTAAAATAGGCACTGTACATTATATTATCGATAATGTTAGTTTTTCCCGCCCCTAACAACAATTTTTCAATTGAACTGAAATTTCCCAAGATATTTGACGATATATATGCATAATGGGAAAACCAGTTTCAGGTAATTATCCTACAGTCCCGGGTGGAACAAGATCCATTGAAAGATACCAAAGGCCCCCTGGATTTATCTTTACTAGCCATAGCTTTGGTTCATCAAGTAAAGCTGCAACGCTTCAAGTAAGTGATCTCTCTTCTCCCTTATCATTATCCGCTGATTGTGGCTTAGGAAAAACTACAACCGAGTTGGTTTTCGATCGACTTCCAGAAATTGAAAAAACCTTCGGTGGAAGAGCAGTTGAGCTAGAAGTTAACTTAAACGATATTGACTCTATTGTCGCGGCCCTGGTAATAAGAAAACACTCTTGTGATCTTGTGCGGAACAAAAAAGAGGTCCTCATAAGATTAGCACAACCTCTATTCTCTTTGTTGAGAAGCCCTCACATGGCGGAAGCTAAGCTTGCCTTAGCAATTAAAAAAGCAACCCATACTGGCCCCTCCTTTGAAACAAGAAGCGACCAAAGAGAGGTTCTTAAAAGTATTTTTTCTTTAATTGAAAGGTTTTTGGGCAATCCTGAAGTAATTGAGTGTGAAGAAAAGAAGGCTTTGTGGGAAAGAGAGGTCGCGGAGATAAGAGAAGCAAGAGAATTAATCCTTCAAGAAGAAGAACAGGTCAGTCCAAATGGATTATTTTCGGTTATTTTCACCAATAAACAAATTAATCTGTTGGGGGCCTTTTCCTCAAACATTGATGGACGCCCCGTTGTAATGGTAGTTGAAAAAGAAAATGGATATATAAAAAGGATCTCAATAAATCCAGAGTATGCAGAGGTTTTAGATATTAAAAAGTTTAAGGGCGCTCGAATTTGTAAAAAGCCGGAAAACGAACCCACCTATTCTTCAATGTTCCAACTTAAAGGGCGTCTCATGGAAAAAATATATCTCTTTACTGTTGATGGTTTAGTTTCAAAATACGAACTCAGTTTTAATATTGATGTAACAAACCTTATCCGCGACAAAGAGGTCTTGCTGTGTGCCAACTATAATTAACCCCAAAAACTGGACCACCCATTAAGATATGAAAATCATGATAA
>CAYQVW010000034.1:0-7812 GCA_964421245.1 uncultured bacterium
GAAGGTATCTGTGGCTTCATAATTCGGTGTCCACTTTTTGGGGGGAAGATCAAATGCGATTAATAATCAAGATGAGGAAGATTCTCTGGTTTTTTCGATAGTAGATATCTTTGCTTGGGATGTCGACTTTAACCTAGACCCAAGAGTAGGGGATGTAATAAAGATATATTATGAGAAGTATTATTTGCCTAAGGGCAGGTTTGTAAAGTATGGAAGAATTTTAGCGGCACAATATAAAGGGACAAAAACCTATAAAGCTGTTTATTCTTCTCCTCAAAAAGGTTATTTTTCTATGGATGGAAACCCGGTCGCTAAGATGTTTTTGAAATCACCACTTAAGTTTACTGGAAGAATCACTTCTTATTTTGGTGGTAGACGGGATCCTTTTACATCTCGTCATGGAAGTCATCGTGGAGTTGATTTTGCTGCATATTATGGAGCACCGATTGTTGCAACCTCTAAAGGGAGTGTGACCTTTGCTGGATGGCGGGGTGCTTATGGCAGAATGGTTGAGGTTCGACATACCAATGGCTATAAAACGCGCTACGGTCATTGTACAAAAATATATGTTAGGCCAGGGCAGCGAGTTTCTCAAGGTGAAGTTATTGCTGGAGTAGGTAGTACTGGTCGTTCAACCGGTCCGCATTGTCATTATGAAGTTCGCATAAATAATGCAGTTTTAAATCCACTACGCTTTAATCAACCGAAGAAAAAAGCACTTAAAGGAGATGAACTAAACAGATTTAAGCGCCATGCTCGCAAGATATGGGAGAAGATGTCGTAGGTCCTTGTCCGGTAATATAAAATCAACCCGCTTTTTTACGCTTTCTGGTGCATGTTCTACACAAACACTAGTGCCGGCTTCATCAAACATTTTAAAGTCTAGTTCAGAGTCGCCAACCGCTAAAACGTCTTCTTTTTTTATTCCGAGATTATTTTTTAACTTGCACATGGTAATATCTTTTTGCATTGGAGGGACTTTTATATCAATTTTTCCGGTTAGAATTCCATTTTTATCTGTTTCAACCGGATTGGCATAGCAGAAGTCAAAGCCATGTTTGTCTTTAAGATAAGTTGCAAATTGGCCCATAGTTCCAGAGACTATTGCTGTTTTTGCTCCCTTATTTTTTATTTCCCTAATTGTCTCTTTTATTCCATCGATAAATTTCAGTTTTTTAATTGCCTGGTAAATTATATTTTCATGATTGCCAGCAAATTCGCCGACGTCTAATTCCATAAATTGGTTAAAGGTGATCTCTTTTTTGCGGAACATATCGAGATACTTTTTGCCAATCTTATCCCAAGTCCCGATTTCTATATAGAATTGTTCCCAGATTGATTTTCCAACGGTTAGGGTGTCATCTACATCAAAGACTACCAGTTTAATCATTGCCGGCGAGTTGTCCGCAAGCGGCGTTTATCTGACCGCCTCTGCTTTTTCTATATAATGTATTAATATCATTTCCCTGCAATTGTTGTTGAAACCATTCTTGAATTTTCTTGGACGAAGGCTCATATCGCGATTTTGGTGCTGGATTTAGAGGGATTAGGTTGACGTTTACATTTAATCCCCGACATAGTTCCCAGAGTGCTCCTACATCTTCATCAAGATCGTTAAAGTCTTTTATTAATATGTATTCAAAGGTGACCCTGCGACCGGTTTGATCAATATATTCCTTGATTGCCGGTATTAACTGGTGAAGCGGATATTTTTTTGCAATCGGCATAATATCTTTGCGTTTTTTCTGTATGGCAGAATTTAATGATACAGCTAGACGAACCTGTTTTGGATATTCGATTAGCTTTTCTATTTTTTGTGGGATTCCGGCGGTTGAAATCGTTATCTTTCTTGCGCCGATGTTTAATCCTTTTTGATGATTGATTATATCTATTGCTTTGAGTACATTGTCTAAATTAAGCAGAGGTTCTCCCATGCCCATAAAAACGACATTTTCTATTCCATGATTTTGTTTATAAACTAATTCAATTTGAGCAATAATTTCATCGGCAGATAGATTCCTCTTAAATCCCATCCTTCCGGTTGCGCAAAACTTACAGGATAGGGGACAGCCAACTTGAGTTGAGACACAAACCGTTTTTCGTTTAGAAGTGTTTTTTATTAATACGGTTTCCACTTGACCCTTGGCACTTGACCCTTGCCCCTCAAAGTCAACAAGATATTTCTTTGTTCCGTCACTTGCTTTTTGAACTTTCTTTATTTCTGGCACAACAATTTCAAATATTTGAGATAGTTTTACCCTCTCTTCTTTTGAGATGTTAGTCATTAGAAAAAAATCAGTTACTAGCTGTTTGTGTAGCCAGTTAAAGATCTGATTAGCCCGATAACCCTTGATATTATTTTTTTCAAGGATTTGTTTAATTTCTTCTGGAAGTAGGGAGTTGATGTTCATATATACTATTATAGCAGGTAAGGGTGGTATTTTAAAATTGAGTGAAATTCTTTGTTTTTTAAGGGGAAATAAATACATCAAAATATAAGGAGATAATTCTATGGCAAATGTTTTAGTTCTTGGTGGTGCAGGTAATGTTGGAGCGCCTTGTGTTCGATATCTATTAGGTAAGGGACACAATGTAACTCTTGGAGATATCAATCTTGAAGCAGCACGAGGGGTGGTAGGGAGTCACCCAAACGGCTTTGCTAAAGAGGTTAATGCAGATAAAGAGGATCCAGCTTTTAAAGCCGCGATCAATGCATCAGACCTAGTTATTAGTTTTCTCCCTGCCTTTCTTCACGACGAGGCAGCTGTTTTAGCAATTGCAGCAGGAACACATTTTATTACGGCTTCTTATCCTTCAGAATTCTTAGAATCATGTGGTAGTTTGGCAGCAGAATTTGGGTCTATTGTTGTTCCAGAGATGGGGGTTGATCCAGGCTTTGATCTTATGTCTGCCCAAAAGATTATAGATGATTTGCATTCCAGAGGATACAAGATAACACACTTTACTTCTTATTGTGGTGGATTACTAGACCCGAGTCTTTTTGAGGCGCATCCTCTAGGTCAGGCCTCTGCTTGGGCTCCCGAAGCTGGATTAAGTGCAATGACCAATGATGCAATGTATTTAGAAGATGGGGAGGTTGTTAGGATACCAAATAGTCAGCTTTTTGATAATTTATCTGAGCATACGATTGAGGTTGATGGAGAATTGATGAGATTATTAGGATATCCTAATCGTGATTCAATAAGATATATTGATCAGCATGGATTGGATAGGGAACATCTCAAAAAAATAATAAGAGGGACTTTGAGGTATGAGAAATGGATGCCGATAGCAAAAAAACTTCTTCAAACTGAAATGTTATCACGGGAAGCAGTTTCTCTTCATCGTGGAGATACATTTAGTGATTTTATGCAACGATATCAGGGGGTTAATGAAGCAGGTTTAAGACATTTGTTTGGTCATCAAGGAGTTTATGCAGCTTTAAGAAAGGTTGGTTTTTTTGATAAAAAGCCTATTCCTGAATTAAAATATAGTTCTCCTTTTGGGATAACACTCGCTCTTCTTAACGATTGGATGCTAGTAAAACCAGATCAAAGAGACATTATTGTTATGCAGCACATAATTAAAGGAGAAATTCCGGGTAGTGTTCCGGAAAAAACTACTCATGTTACTGATACTTTTGTCCACTTTGGTAAAGTGGGAGGAGATACAGCTATGGCAGAGACAGTTGCATTGCCAGCAGCGGTTCTGGCCGATTTAGTGTTAAAGAAAGAAATAGATTTATCACCAGGACTTCATCGACCGACGAGTCCCGCAATTTATCAAGCAGTCCTTCCTGCGTTTGGAAAAGCTATGGGAATAATGATGGAATAGACAGGTTATTGATTCTCCTTTGTCATAAGGGTATAATTGTTTCATCTTAAACCAGGAGGTCTTGTTATGGCAGAATTTAATAAAGAAGAATTTGAGGTAAAAGGAAAAGAGTTGGTTGAAAAGGTAAAACAGATAGTACATGAAGGAAATGTTCGTCGGGTCATCATTAAAAATGAAGGAAAGGTTTTAGTTGAGTTTCCTCTAACAATTGGGGTGGTAGGTGCGGTAGTAGCTCCAGTTCTAGCGGCTGTTGCAGCGATCGCTGCTTTGGTTACTAAGTGTACTGTTGAAGTAGAAAAAAAGGCTGAATAAAAATGTTTCTTCTTCCATTATGAAGAAGTATCATCTATTAATATTATCGGTGGTGTTTTTGGCTGCAACTCTTATAGGTTGTGGTGAAAATAATACTTCTTCTTCGTCTAAGACAATTTCTAGTATTGCTATCTCCCCAACTACTGCTTCAATTGAGGTTGGGGCAACACAAGTCTTTTCATGTGTCGCAACCTATACAGATAATTCAACTGGGGCGATTATTCCGACTTGGACTATAACTGGTGAGGTTGGTACTATTGAGTCAATTGGTCTAAATGGTCTCTTTACTGCAACGCAAGAAGGGACAGGAACGGTTATGTCTACTTCTGCTGGATTTTTCTCTATTGCTGCTATGACAGTTATAGCAACCAAGGAGGTTTCGACGGTTGAGGTTACTCCAGCTTATGCTGCTTTAAGAGTAGGGCAATCCCAGACATTTACCGGAAGTGGTACCAACTCTTCGGGAGACGCGGTATCGATTCTTCCAACTTGGACATTAACTGGTGACGCGGTTGGAACACTTACTTCAAATGGATCAGTTACCACCCTTGCTGCAACTGCCACTGGTGAGGCATATGTAAACTGTGCTTCTCTTGAGGCAATTGCTACCGCTATTGTGACGGTAGAGGGGTATTTTGTGGAAATTACGGCTGAGGTAGATACTTATGTTGATTCGTCAAGTCCGGCGGCTAATTATTCTACCAGCACGTCGTTAATTGCTGCGAAAACTTCAAGCGCAACTTATGAGGCTTATTTGCATTTTGATATTTCCGGTGTAACTCCTGCAATTGCTTCGGTTGAGGCAGCAACACTAAAACTATATGCAACTTCTGCTAGTGGAACGGTAAATATTGGTAGAATTTCGGCCTTGAGCGCCAACTGGTGGGTAGCGGGAACTATCGGAACTATAACCTGGAATACTAGTAAGCCGACTATTTCTAATTTGATAAAAACAAATACCTTTAGTGTTGGCTTGAGTTCGATTGAGTTCCAGAATGAAGTGATCCAGTGGTTAACCACTAATAATGGTATTGCAATTTATGAGGATATTACAGATACTGGAGCTGTTACCATAGTTAGTGAAGATGATACAGCTGATGATACCAAGCGTCCAAAGATTCAGATATACTATAAGTAGTGGGGGTGTTTTATGAGTTTAGCGATTCAGATGACCCTGATTATATGTGGAACAATTTTATTGATCGCGATTATGAGTTTTCTCTTTGCAATGTGGGTAGTTACTAAGGGGGTTGCAATATCGGAGAAAAAGGATAGTTGTTGTAAATAGACTAGTAGATTAAAACTGGTGTTTCAATTCCAATTTTTTCGAAAAGATATTTCATAACTAATGTTTCAACAGCTACACAGCCGCGAGTATCGTCTTTCTTAGTCACGAATCGTCCTCCCGGATTTTGAAGTTCTAGTTTTTCGTATTTTTTAGCAAGATAGGTTGGTCCAGCATGAATGCCATATGGGGCAATGCTGTATGGAATGTTTAATCTTAGGAATTTTGTATATCTGCTGTAGGGATTCTTTCCGTTAATTTTATATGTTCCTTCAGGTGTTTTGTAGAATCCACCCATACCAATCGCAATTGGAAGAGGGAAGCTGTAGTATCTTCCATTCCAATAATCGTTTCTTACTAATTGTCCATGACGTAAATAGTAGAGAAGGTGATTCTCTTTGTCTACTATGAGAACTTCCTTGTCTCTGTTTTCTCTCACAAAATCATAGACATTCCGCGACGTAATAGGTAGAATGTTATACATATACGAAGCGGGGTTGAGATGGTCAACCATCCTTGGAATATTGAGGCTTCCCCAGTCAAGGAGGAGTATTATTGTGCACACAATAATATGCAACATTTTTATTTTCAGTTTTTTCATCATATCCTACTATATTAATCGAGTTTTTAAGGGTAAAACTTGCATGTTTGGAGCTCAAGCAGATACTCAATTATACCATAAAAGAGGCAAAAAAAGCGTATGCATGGCACACATTTAAGGCTTGCTTCTAATATACCTTCTGCTAGTGCAGCAAGAAGAGCAAGTGTTCATCATCAAGATTATGTTCACAGCAGATATCATCATGAAATTGCGGCTTGTGAAAGGCAAGATGAATCTACTAGGGGGCGTGCTGCAAAAGAGTTGGGAATTCAAGATGATTCAATTGATTTTACTCCTCTCCTAGATCCAACTCGTCCTCTTTATAAAGAAACAATAGAAGGAATGTCTGATGAGGATATTGATTTAGTTCAACGCGCCAGAAAAAAATCCAAGCTTTATTCTATAAGTAAGGTACGTAAATCAGGAGAATCTGCCTTCTCTCATTTTGAAAAAGTTGCCTGGGTGGTTAGAACTTTCTTTGGAATAAAATCAGCCAAAATAATTGCTGCAGCTTATTTGCATGATTATATTGAAGATATGATGGAGCAAGAGAAATTCTTGGATGAAAAATTCTTTTATGATGAATTATGTGATGAATTTGGCAAAGATGTTGCAGAGATGGTTCTTGGAGTTACTAAATTTACGCATGATACCGCGGATAGAATGGGGAGGGATCACTATACTTTATATCTTAAGAGACTGTTGAGTCATTGTGTGGGTAATGTTGCTGTTGGTTATATTAAATTAGCGGATAATATTGTTAATATGCTTGATCAAGAGGTTTTTAGGAGAGATAAACAGATAAGTCATGCCCAAGAAGCAGCTGCGTACGCAAGTTTAGCTCTTTCCTTGTCCGTTGAAAAAGCGGAGAGAATTTTAGCTGATTCTGCCTTAAGATGGCTTGAGTCAGATCAAGATAGGGTAGATGAATTAGAGAGAATGATTGCGAGGTCCATTATTGAAGGAGCAGAAATTCTTCATCCGGTTAGAGAACATCTTCTTCGAATTTTGAGACAGAGAGGAATAAACGGGGCGAAAATAGAATACTATCCAAAGAACATTGCGGAAACCTTACGAACACTTGGAAGAGTTGATGATCTTCCAAGAACCTTATTCGGAGTTAATAGGCTTGTAGTTATTTTAGACAATGAGCAACAGTGTTACGATGCGGTTGGTTATTTAATAAGAGCATGGTCAAGAGAATATGGGGCCGCAGCGGTAAAGGTTAGAAATAAAATGGATACAAGAACGATCAATCGCTACCAAGCTTTGGAAGTTGAATTGGATGTTCCAGGGCAGGGAAAGTTGGATGTTGTAATTCAGACTAGAAAGATGTTTGAGTGGGCAAGAGAGGGACCGGCTAGTCTTCATCATGCTCATCCCAAAAGAAAAGAATGGTATAGAGATACAACACATATGCAAGTATTTCGGCGATTCATTGATGGTGAGGAAGAGAGTCCTCGTTCTATCAGAGATGTTATGGGGCAGCTTGGATCTCGTGCCATGGTTTTTACTCCAAGAGGAAGAATTATTGATGTTCCAAGAAAGGGGAGTTGGTTAGACGTTGCTTATAAAATTCACTCTGAAAAAGTTGGGCCTTATGCTACAGCTGCTCGTATTAAGCATACAGATGGAAGAGTTGAAAGAGTTGATATATTAGATTCGATTGTTGATGGTGTTGAAGTAGAGATCTTGTTTGAAAAGGGAGAGAATAAATCTGTTAGGTTGAGCTTGACCCCAATCTTTGGACCACTTTTAGCCTAAATTAAGATATGATCCG